>NZ_JBFTHF010000004.1:0-275459 GCF_056394105.1 Arthrobacter sp. 10T419
CACCAGGGCCCCGGGGGCGCGGACACAGGGTTACGGCGGTCATAGCGTGGGGGAAACGCCCGGTCCCATCCCGAACCCGGAAGCTAAGACCCACAGCGCCGATGGTACTGCACCCGGGAGGGTGTGGGAGAGTAGGTCACCGCCGGACAACCATTACAGTCAGGCCCCGACACACAGTGTCGGGGCCTGAGCCTTTTAACACCCCAAAAACGTATAGCGCCCCTCCCGCACTCCCGGCGTGCACACAACCGACCCTTGTAAAGTTGATGCCTATGGATAACCTCTTCAGCCACGCCGCGGCAGCCCCGGAACCCGAGCCGGCCGAAGGGCTGGAGCCGGTGGTATGCACCGTCGTTGTCCCCGGCCCCGTGGCCCGGGCTTTCATGGGTTTCACCGAGCACACGCACCTCTGGTGGCCGCTCGAGGGCCACAGCGTCTACGGCCCGGGCTCCTATGTTGAGTTCGAGGAAAGCCTCATTCTTGAGACCGCAGACGACGGCAGGACCGCCATCTGGGGGTCCATCGACGACTGGCAGCCACCCTTGTCCTTCCACGCCACCTGGCATCCCGGGACGCAGGCCCTGTGGTCCACGGAGCTGCGGGTGGCCTTCCGGGCCGTTGAGGGCGGCACCGAGCTCCGGTTGGTGCACAGCGGCTGGGAGGGCGCGCAGGACCCCGCCGCTACGCGAGCGGACTACCAGGCGGGCTGGCCCGGCGTGCTGCAGCGGTTCGTCCGGTTTATGGGCGGCGCCGATGACTGACGGTGAGCTGCCGGTGACCCGGCCCGTGATCCGTCGGTTCGAAGCGGGGGAGTGGAAACAGTACCGCGCCCTACGGCTGGAAATGCTGGAGGATGCGCCCACGGCTTACGTGGAGACCCTCGACTCGGCCCGGGAGCAAACGGACCGGCAATGGCAGGAGCGCGCCGCGCTGATGGCGGCTTCGGGTTGCGTATCCCTCGTGGCCGGAGATGCCGCGGAGCCGGCTGATAGCCCGCATTCCGCCTCGCCGCTCCTTGCCGGCGGGGTGCCTGCCGAGGTCAAAGTGCCTGCCGGTGAAGACCTTGCCGCTGCCAGGCTGCGGGCACTGATGCGCGTTGTGCCGAAGGTCCCGCAGGATCCTGACCGTCCGCGCCAGGCAGTGCTGCTCAGCGTCTACGTGGGCCCGGAGTTGCGGGGCTCCGGCCTGGCCGACGAGATGCTGCGGCGGGCCATCGCCGGTGCCCGGGATGAGCTCGGCGCCGTGGTGCTGGAACTTGGCGTGCACGAGGCAAACGGCCGTGCCCAGGCGTTCTACTCCCGGCACGGGTTCAAGGACACCGGACGGCGGGAACCCTACCCGCTTGATCCGGACCGCTCGGAGATCATCATGGAACTTCCCTTGGACGCGCCCTGCGCACTAGAAGCACCAGAAGCTACAGAAGCGCCGGCAGAGTACAGCTAGCGCAAGGGTGCGGCGTCGGCCGGCGGGACGGCCGTGCTGGAACGGATCACAAATTTCGTCGGATACTCGGTGTCCGCCGCCGCCGTGTCCGCGCCGCCGTCGAGCCCTGCGAGCAGACGGCGGACCGCCATCGCCCCTTGACCGCGAGGATCCTGGTCGATGGTGGTGAGGCCGAATAGTTCGCCGAGTTCGTGGCCGTCGATGCCGATGACGGACAGATCCTGGGGAACGCGCAGTCCGAAGTCGCGGGCGGCGAGGATGGTGCCGATCGCCATCTCATCCGAGGCCGCGAAGACCGCTGTGGGGCGTTCCGGGGAACTGCCGAGCAGCTGACGGGCGCTGGCGTAAGCACCCTGGATGGTGAAGTCGGCGGAGACCAGCCATTCCGGACGGATCGTCAGCCCGGCGTCGCGCATGGCCTTGGTAAAGCCGCCCTGGCGCGTGCCCGGCAGCCGGAAGTCCTTCTCATACGCCGCGTCACCGGTCATATGCGCAATCCTGCTGTGGCCAAGCTGGATCAGGTGCCGGGCGGCCGCCTCGGCGATGCCCGAGTCGTTGATCCGGATCGTCGAGGCGCCCGGCAGGGGCCCGCCAATCCCCACGATGGGGCGGTGGATGGCGAGCAGCTGCTGGATCTCGGCCTCGCTGAGCTCCAGGGAGACCGCAATGACCGCGTCCACGCGCTTGCGCAGCAGGAAGTCGTTGAGCACGCTGTGCCGGCGCTCCTCGCCCTCGCTGACGTTGTACAGCGTGAGGTCGTAGCCGGCGTCGAGCAGGGTCGCGGATACGCCCTCCACCACCGAGGAGAAGAACCAGCGGTGCACGGACGGAACCACGACGCCGACGTTGTGGTTCCGCCCGGACGCCAGGCTGGAGGCGTGGTATGACAGGACAAAGCCGAGCTCGGTTGCGGCGGCCTGGGCGCGCTCACGGCTCTGGGCCGAGACATTGCCCTTGCCGCTCAAGGCGCGCGAAACGGTGGCGATGGAGAGGCCGGCCCGTTCCGCGACGTCCTTGATGCCGGGCATTTTTAGCTCTCCGTGTCCTCGATGTAGATTTCCAGCCAAACAGTTTCACCTGAGCTTAACCGATGGGCGTCTTCACCCTGTTCCCCCGACACGGAGCTGCGCAGCAGCACCTGTCCGGCGGGCAGTTCGAGCGGCTCCTGCCCGACGTTCAGCAGCACCGCGGTGGTGCCGTTGAGGTAGGCCAGCGAGGTGTCCGTGCACCAGTTTTCAATCCAGTTGAGGGAGCCCTGGCCGAGGCTGAGCTCGCGCCGGAGCGCCAGCATCCGCCGGTACAGGGACAGGTGCGACGACGGCGACGCGGCCTGCGCGTCCCGGGCCAGCTCGGCGAAGCTCGCCGGCTGCGGCAGCCACGGATCCGCTCCGGCGCCGAAGCCCGCGTGGGGCTCGCCGGAACGCCATGGCAGCGGTACCCGGCAGCCGTCCCGGCCCAGACGCTCGCCGCCGGTCCGACCGAAGGTGGGGTCCTGGCGCTGGCTGTCCGGAATGTCGATGCCGTCGGGGAGGCCGAGTTCCTCGCCCTGGTAGAGGTACGCGCCGCCGGGCAGGCCCAGCATGAACATGGAGGCCGCCGCGGCCCGGGAGCGTCCGAGTTCCTCGTCCGGCTGCACGTCGCCGGGGCCGATGCCGTCCCCGTCGCGGGGCGCTGGTCCGTTGTAGCCGAAGCGGGTGGCGTGCCGGACGACGTCGTGGTTGGACAGCACCCAGGTGCTCGGCGCACCGACGGCGTCCAGGGCGGTCAGTGACTCCGTGATGACGTGGCGCATCCGGTGCACGTCCAGGCCGGCGTGCAGGTAAGGGAAGTTGAAGGCCTGGTGCATTTCGTCCGGGCGGACCCAGTCGGCGAGCCGGGGGAGCGGGTCCACGTTGGCTTCCGCGCAGAGGATGCGGTCGGGGCCGTATTCGGCCAGGATCCGGCGCCAGGTCCGGTAGATGTCATGCAGCGCCGGCTGGCCGAACATCGGGGCTTCGTGCCCGGGGAAGCCGTGCGAGCTGTTGCCGTCGGCGCGGCCGCCCCATTCGGGCAGGCCCGGCGCCTTGACGAGTGCGTGGGCGACGTCGACCCGGAAGCCGGAGACGCCGCGGTCCAGCCAGAAGCGCAGGACGCGTTCGAATTCGGCGTGGACGGCGTCGTTGTCCCAATTGAAGTCGGGCTGGGAGGTGTCGAAAAGGTGCAGGTACCACTGGCCGGGGGTGCCGTCCGGTTCGATGATCCGGGTCCACGCCGGTCCGCCGAAGTGCGACTGCCAGTTGTTCGGGGGCTGCTCGCCGGAATCACCGCGGCCGTCCCGGAAGATGAACATGTCCCGCTCCGGGCTGCCTGCGGGGGCTGCCAGCGCCGCCTGGAAGGCGGAGTGCTGGTCCGAGCAGTGGTTGGGCACGAGATCCACGATCAGCCGCAGCCCGAGGCGCGTGGCCTCGGCCATCATGGCGTCGAAATCCGCCAGGGTGCCGAACAGGGGATCGACGTCGCAATAGTCGCTGACGTCGTAGCCGGCGTCGCGCTGCGGGGAGCGGTAGAACGGCGAGAGCCAGACCGCGTCGATCTCCAGCTCGGCGAGCTGCGGGAGTTCGGCGGTAATGCCGGCCAGATCGCCGACGCCGTCGCCGTTCAGGTCCCGGAACGAGCGCGGGTACACCTGGTAGATCACGGCGGAGCGCCACCAGCCGGGGGTGTCATCTGCAGCGTGCACCAGGGTCAGCGGGCCGGCCAGTGCGGCGGGGGCTGTGAGTACTGAATCAACGGACATGCCGGTAATCGTAAGTCCCCGACGTCGAAATTGAAAACGCTTCCAGTCAATAAATCTTTTGAGTCTGCTCGGGGAGCCTGGGGTGGATCCGCGGCATGGGCCCGTATGTTCCGCGCCACTAGGCCTTCTGGAGGTGTCTCGCAGTCTCCCAGCGTGGTCGCCGCCCCGCGACACGCCACGCTAGAATGACTTTCCAAAGCGTCCATCACCGTGTAGCTTGGAAGCGCTTGCAGCTGTGAGCCACATCACCGACGATGCCACCGGGCCCAGGAGACTTCCGAAGAGCCCTACGCGTGGATGCAGGATTTTATGAAAGGGACACCAATGAAGGTGCAGAACACCCTCACAACCGGAACCAGCCGCCGGGTATTCACGGCCGGTGCGATCTCCGTTGTTGCAGCGCTGGCGCTCAGCGCCTGCGGCGGCGCAGCAGCCTCCGGTCCGGCCACGGCCACGGCCACGGCCTCCGCCTCCGCGAAGCCGGACCTCAAGTCCGGCGGCGCCGGCACGATCACCATGTGGGTCGACGCCGAGCGTTCACCCGCTCTGAAGGACATCACCGCGAAGTTCAAGGCTGACACCGGAATCGACGTGAAGCTCGTCGTCAAGGACTTCGCAGCTGTGCGCGACGACTTCATCACCCAGGTCCCGACGGGCAAGGGCCCGGACCTCATCGTCGGCCCGCACGACTGGGTAGGCAAGTTCGTCCAGAACGGCGTGATCGCACCCGTCGAGCTTGGCGACAAGAAGGACGCCTTCCAGGAGTCCTCGATCAAGGCCATGTCCTTCAACGGCTCGGTCTACGGTGTTCCCTACGCGATCGAAAACATCGCACTGCTGCGCAACACGGCCATCGTGCCCGACGCGGCCAAGACCATGGACGAGGTCATTGCCAACGGCAAGAAGGCAGTCGCAGACGGCAAGGCCAAGTTCCCGTTCCTCGTCGGCATGGACCCGAAGCAGGGCGACCCGTACCACCTGTACCCGCTGCAGGCCTCCATGGGCTCGCAGGTCTTCGGCAAGGCTGCCGACGGCGGCTACGACCCGAAGCAGCTCCTGATCGGCGACGCTGCCGGCGTCGAGTTCGCCAAGAAGCTCACCGCCTGGGGCGACAAGGGCGAAAAGATCATCAACTCCAACATCACCGGTGACATCGCCAAGGAGAAGTTCCTCGCCGGCGAGTCCCCGTACTACCTGACCGGCCCGTGGAACCTCCCGGACGTACAGAAGAAGGGCATCAAGTTCGCCGTTGACGAGCTGCCGACCGCCGGCGACCAGCCGGCCCAGCCGTTCATCGGCGTCAACGGCTTCTTCATCAGCGCCAAGAGCGCCAACGCCCTGGCCACCAATGAGTTCGTCACCAACTACCTGACCTCCGAGGCAGCCCAGGACTCCATGTACAAGGCCGGCGGCCGCCCGCCGGCACTGAAGGCCTCCTTCGACAAGGCAGCCAGCGACCCGGTTGTTGCCGCCTTCGGCAAGATCGGCGCCACCGGCGTCCCGATGCCGGCTATCCCGGAAATGAGTGCTGTCTGGGCTGACTGGGGAGCCACCGAGCTCGCCCTGATCAAGGGCCAGGGCGACCCGGCTGCTGACTGGGCCAAGATGGCAGCCAGCATCAAGAGCAAAATCAAGGGTTAGTCCCCGCGCCGGTTCCTGACGCTTCCACGCGCCGGGAACCGGCAGCACCGGGCCGGGCGGCCACCAGGCTGCCCGGCCCGTTCCTGCATCACCCCAGCTTCTCCCAAGGACTGTAGACAGCCATGTCAGAAACCGAACTCCGCGAGGACACCGAGCCCGCAGCGTCGTCCGCCCCGGACCCCGCCACCACAACCTCCGGCCGGCAGGCCAGAACCCTCCGCCAACGCCGGACCGGCCCCGAGGGGGTGAAGGGCACCATCGCCAAGATCGTGCTGCTGGGCCTTGTCGATGCCCTCGCTGTCTACGTCCTGATCATGCTCTTCCTGAGCCAGTCCTGGCTGGCCCTGGGAGTCTCCGCCGCCGTCGTAGTGGTGATCAACTGGATCTACCTGCGCAAGGGCGGCCTGCCCGCCAAGTACCTGGCCCCGGGCGTGCTCTTCCTGCTGGTTTTCCAGGTCTTCGTGGTCATGTTCAGCGGCTACATCGCCTTCACCAACTACGGCGACGGGCACAACAGCACCAAGGATGACGCGATCGCCGCCATCCAGCTCACCGCGCAGAAGCGCGTCCCGGATTCACCGGCCTACAAGACTTCCGTGCTGGCCAAGGACAACTCCTTCTACCTGCTCTTCACGGACCCGCAGGGAAAGGTCTCGCTGGGCAGCACGGACAAGCCGCTGGAGGAAGTCTCCGGGGCCGTCAAGGACTCCACCGGCAAGGCCAAGACGCTGGACGGCTACCAAACCCTGAACTTCCAGGAAATCGTGGCCAACCAGCAAAGCATCCTGGACATCACCGTGCCGGTCTCCGCGAACCCGGCGGACGGCACGCTGCGCACCGCGGACGGCAGCAACGCCTACCAGTTCAAGCCGGCGCTGAAGTACGACGCGGCCGCTGACACCTTCACCGACACCACCACGGGTGCCGTCTACCGCGACAACGGCAAGGGCGCCTTCGCGGCGGACAACGGCGAGACCCTGTCCACGGGCTGGAAGATCGACGTCGGGATGGAGAACTTCGCCCGCGCCTTCACCGACCCGAGCCTGCGCGGACCCCTGCTGGGCGTCATCCTTTGGACCTTCACCTTCGCCGTGGCCTCCGTCGCGCTGACCTTCGCCATGGGCCTGTTCCTGGCCATCACCTTCAACCGCGAAGACCTCAAGGGCAAGAAGGTGTACCGGATCCTGATGATCCTGCCGTACGCTTTCCCCGCGTTCCTCACCGGCCTGGTCTGGTCCGGCATCCTCAACCCGGAGTTCGGCTGGCTCAACCAGACCCTGCTTGGCGGGGCCTCGATCGGCTGGCTTACGGATCCGGTCCTGGCCAAGATCAGCGTCCTGGTGGTCAACCTCTGGCTCGGCTTCCCCTACATGTTCCTGGTCTGCACCGGCGCCCTGCAGTCGCTGCCCAACGAACTGGACGAGGCCGCCCGGATGGACGGCGCCGGCCCGTGGCGCGTGTTCCGCTCCATCAAGCTGCCGCTGCTGCTGGTCTCGATCGCCCCGCTGCTGATCTCCTCCTTCGCCTTCAATTTCAACAACTTCAACGTGATCTTCATGCTCACCGGCGGCGGACCCCGGTTCGCCGACACCGACCGGGACATCGGAGCCACCGACATCCTGATCACCCTCGTCTACAAGGTTGCCTTCGGGCAGGGCACCGGCCGTGACTACGGCCTGGCCAGCGCCCTCGCCATCATCATCTTCATCATCGTGGCCACCGTTTCGGCCATCAGTTTCAAGCAGACCAAGGCACTCGAGGACGTGAACTCATGAACGGGTCAGCACCGCGCACCGCGGCTCCGGCGCACCAGGCCGAGCAGGGCATCACCACCGGCACCACCGACGTCGAATACCTCAAGTCGCTACAGCGCCGGCGCCCCTTCGGCGTCTGGTTCAAGGACAAGGGCTGGCGCCACCTGGTGGGCGTCATCGTGACGATCTTCGCCGTCTTCCCGCTGCTCTACGTGCTCTCGGCGGCACTGAACTCCACCGGCACCCTGGTGGGTTCCAACGCGCTGTTCAGCAAGATCGACTTCGGGAACTTCACCGCCCTGTTCGACATGCCCTCGCGGCCCTTTGCGCAGTGGTTCCTGAACACCATGGTGGTGGGCGGCGTGACCTCCGCGGCCACGGTGTTCCTCGGGGCGATGGCCGCGTATGCCTTCTCCCGGATGCGCTTCACGGGCCGCCGGGTGGGCCTGCTGAGCCTGCTCCTGCTGCAGATGTTCCCGCAGCTGCTGGCCGTCGTCGCCATCTTCCTGCTGCTCAGCGGCATCTCCGAGGTCATCCCCGCCCTGGGCCTGGGCAGCCAGATGGGCCTGATCATGGTCTACCTGGGCGGCGCCCTGGGCGTGAACACCTACCTGATGTACGGCTTCTTCAACACCGTGCCGCAGTCCCTGGACGAGGCCGCCAAGATTGACGGGGCGAGCCACAGCCAGATCTTCTTCGGCATCATCATGCGCCTGGTCACGCCGATCCTGGCCGTCGTGGGGCTGCTGTCCTTCATCGGCATCTCCGGCGAATTCGTGATCGCGTCCGTGGTGCTCACGGACCCGGACAGCCAGACCCTCGCCGTCGGGCTCTACTCCTTCGTGGCGCAGCAGCGCTCCGAGAACTGGGGTGTCTTTGCCGCCGGCGCGGTCATCAGCGCCATCCCGGTGATGGCCCTGTTCCTGTTCCTGCAGCGCTACATCGTCAGCGGGCTCACGCAGGGCTCGGTGAAGGGCTAGGCATGTCCGGCGCTGGCATGGCCGGGCTGCTGCCGCACCACGACGGGTCCGGCCTGCACGCACCGCAAACGGTGGAGGCCGGAGCCGCGGCCCGGCTCCGGATCCGTATCCCGGACGCGTGGGGCCGGGCCAGCCGGGTCTGGCTCCGCTCCGTGCACGACGGCGAACCCCGGTACACGGGCTGCGTGAACATCGGCGAGGCCGACGGCTGGGTGTGGTGGGAAGCTGACATGGCAGTCACCAACCCGGTGGCCCGCTACCGGTTCCTGATCGAGGCCGACGCGCGGTACTGGACCCTCAACGCGCAGGGCCTGTTCAGCAGGGACGTCTCCGACTACGCGGACTTCCGGCTGACTACGTTCCCGGCCGGCCCGCCGTGGCTGCGCCAAGGCACCATGTACCAGGTCTTCCCGGACCGTTTCGCGCGCTCGGCCCGGGCAGCGGCGCACCCGGTCCCGGACTGGGCCGTGCCCAGCGACTGGGACGGCACCGAAGTGCAAGGCTCGTCCGCCGAGACACCCTTCCAGTTCTACGGCGGCGACCTGCACGGTGTCACGGAACACCTGGACCACATCCAGGGGCTCGGGGCGGACATCATTTACCTGACGCCGTTCTTTCCCGCGCGGTCCAACCACCGCTATGACGCCTCGACCTTTTCCATGGTGGACCCGCTGCTGGGCGGCGACGCGGCCCTGGTCGAACTCGTGGAAGCGGCCCACGCCCGCGGCCTGAAAGTGTTGGGGGACCTCACCGCCAACCACTCCGGCGACGCGCACGAATGGTTCCAGCGCGCCCTGGCGGCACCGGACTCCGAGGAAGCCGGCTACTACTACTTCAACGAGGACCACAGCTCCTATGAGGCTTGGTACGGCGTGCCGTCGCTGCCCAAGCTGAACTGGTCCTCGGCCGGCCTGCGGGACAAGTTCGTCTTGGACGACGAATCCCCGGTGGCCCGCTGGCTCCGCCCGCCGTTCAGCCTGGACGGCTGGCGGATCGACGTCGGCAACATGACCGGACGGCTCGGGGAGACCGACCTCAATCAGGAAGTGGCCCGGCTGATCGCGGAGCGGGTCCGCGGAATCAACTCGGACGCGGCGCTGCTGGCGGAGGCGACCAACGACGCCGCTCCGGATTTCAGCGGCGAACATTGGCACGGCGCCATGACGTACTCCAATTTCACCCGCCCGCTGTGGGCCTGGCTCTCCGGCGACGCCGGGCACGTCAACTTCTTCGGCACGCCGCTGCCCGGGCCCAACCGGATCGGGGCTGAGGATTTCCTCGCCACGCACCAGGATCTGGCCGCCGCCTTCAGCTGGGACGTCCGGCAGCAGAACATGAATGCCCTGAACAGCCACGACACCGCCCGGGCCGCCACGGTCATGATCGACGGCGGCCAGCAGCTGGGCGCCGTGCTGATGTTCACCCTGCCCGGCGTGCCGGTGGTGTTTGCCGGGGACGAGTTCGGGCTCAAGGGCGATAACGGGGAGTTCTCCCGGACGCCCATGCCCTGGACCGACCCCACGCGGATCCTGGCCGACCTCCGTGGCACGTATGCCGCGCTTACCGCGCTGCGCCGGGAACAGCCCGCCCTCACCGGCGGCGGACTCCGCTGGCTGCACGCGCAGGGGGACGCGCTGGCCTTTGTGCGGGAAACCGCGGACAGCACGGTGCTGGTGGTCGTGGCCAGGACCGCCGCAGACGTCGAACTCGCCACTGGCCTGCTCTCCGCCGGGCAGCTCGCTGCGCTGGCGCAACCGCATGTCTTTGCTGCCGGCGACATCGTGGTGGAGCCGGGGTCCGCAGGCGCGCTCTTCCGCAGTGGCGGCCCAGCGGCCGCCCTCTGGGTGCTGCCGGGCGTGGCGCTGCCGGCACCCTAGACTGAAGGCCGAGACTGACGGCCGGATTCGACGGAGAACTGGAGAGCGCATGCGCGGCATTGTTGAGGAGTTGACGTCCGCCCTGGGCGGGGCGAAGGTCACCGTGGATGAGGCGGCCCTGGCGGCGTACGCCGTGGACCAGGCGCCTGTACTGGACTACCAGCTCCCGCAGGCCGTGGTCCTGGCCGAATCGGTGGCGGACGTCCAGGCCGCCGTCCGTGCCTGTGCCGCCCACCGGATTCCACTGGTGCCCCGCGGCGCGGGCACCGGGGTCTCCGGGGGCGCCCACGCCAGCGAAGGCTGCGTGGTCCTCAGCCTGGAACGGATGAACCGCATCCTGGACCTCAACCCGGACGACGAGACCGCCGTCGTCGAACCCGGCGTCATCAACGCCGCACTGAACGACGCGGCGGCGGTGCACGGCCTGATGTACGCGCCGGACCCGGCCAGCTACCGGATCTCCACCATCGGCGGGAACGTCGCCACGAACGCCGGCGGCCTGCGCTGCGCGAAGTACGGGGTGACGCGGGACTCCGTGCTGGCGCTCGACGTCGTGCTGGCGGACGGCACGCTGATCCATACCGGGCACCAGACCTTCAAAGGTGTGGCCGGCTACGACCTCACGGGCTTGTTCGTGGGCTCCGAGGGCACCCTCGGGATCGTCGTCGGGATCACGGTGCGGCTGAAGTACTTGCCCCGGGAAGTCCACACCATCGCCGCGTTCTATCCCGACTTCCGCAGCGCCGCGGCGGGCGTCCTCGCGGTGGGCAAGGCGCGCGTGCAGCCGGCCATCATGGAACTGCTCGACGGTGGCTCGCTCGCCCAGCTCGACGACGCCCACGGCTCGGACCTGGCCTCGCGGGGCGCCTCGCTGCTGCTGATCCAGACCGACGGTTTCGGCGCCGCGGCGGAGGCCGCCGCGATCCGGCCGCTGCTGGCCGCAGGCGGAGCGGTGGTGACCATGGAAGCCAGTGCCGAGGCCGAACAGCTGGTGGAGCTCCGCCGCAACAGCCGCGGCGTCGAGGTCGACGACGAATACCGGGTGGGCGAGGATGTCGCCGTGCCGCGGTCCCGGCTGGTGGACTACATTGCGGAGCTGGAGGCGATGGCCGTGCGGCACCAGGTCAAGCTCAAGGTGGTGGCCCACGCCGGTGACGGCAACCTGCACCCCACCTTCTGGGTGGACCGGGCCGGCGATGCGGTGGACGCCGCGGCCATGGAACGGCTGGGAGCGGCCCTGGACAACTCGGTCACCGTGGCCCTCGCGATGGGCGGCACCATCACGGGGGAGCACGGCGTCGGCCAGTACAAGCTGCGCTGGCTGGGCCTGGAGCAGAAGGAACCGGTGCGCGAACTGCAGCGCCGGATCAAGGAGCTCTTCGACCCGGCCGGGATCCTTAACCCCGGCAAGGCGATTTAGCCCGGCTGTGCCGGAACCGGTTCCACCCAACTAGCTCGCAATAGTTGTCGTTTTGAACTCTCAAAGCGACAACTAATGCGAGCTAGTTGGGCCGGGAAGCGGGTGTTCAGTCGTCGGAGTCCGGGTATTCGTCGATCGCCTCGTCGTCGCCGTACCGGGACTCCTCGGTTTCGACTTCCAGGATCTTGAGCAGTTCGGTGTCCGGGTTCAGCATGATCGCGGCCTCGTCCCGGCGGTGCCGGAGCTCGGAATCGATGTAGGACTGCACAGCCTCGGCCAGCGGAATGTGCCGGTTCTCCTTCTCGGACATGTACCAGCGGTGCTCCAGGATCTCGTGCACGGCCTCCGCCGGTTCGAGCTTCCCGGAGAGGTCGCGCGGGATCGACCGGACGATCGGCTCGAAGATCTGGCTTACCCACAGGTGCGCGCTGTATTCCTCGTCCATGCCGGGGTTGTTGTCCGCCCGGAAGGAGTCCATGTCGTTCAGCAGCCGCCGGGCCTGGTTTTCCTGCGCATCGAGGCCGGTCAGGCGCAGCAGCCGGCGCTGATGGTGCCCCGCGTCCACCACCTTGGGCTGAAGCTGGATCGTGGAGCCGTTCTGCGTGGTCTTGATGGCGTATTCCTCGACGTCGAAGCCCAGTTCGTTGAGCCGGCGGATGCGTGCGGCCACCCGCCAGCGCTCACCGATTTCGAAGGATTCCTTTTCCGTCAGCTCGGTCCAGAGCCGCCGGTAGCTCTCCATGATGAGCTCGCTGGTGGCGACCGGATCGACCTTTTCCTCGATCAGGCCGCCGTCGAGCAGGTCCATCAGTTCTCCGGCGATGTTGACCCGGGCGATTTCCAGGTCGTACTCGCGCTGTCCGGTGGACAGGTCCGGGTACAGCTCGCCGGTTTCGGCGTCCACGAGGTAGGCCGCGAAGGCGCCGGCGTCGCGGCGGAAGAGCGTGTTGGAGAGCGAGACGTCGCCCCAGTAGAAGCCGATCAGGTGCAGCCGGACCAGCAGCAGGGCCTGGGCGTCGATCAGGCGGGTCAGGGTGTCTTTGCGCAGCATCTGCGAGAACAGCGCGCGGTACGGCATGGAGAACTTCAGGTGCCGGGTGACCAGCACGGGGTTCAGCGGCCGGCCCTCCGGGGTAGTGCGGCCGGTGATGACAGCGACCGGCTCCACGCAGGGGACATCCAGCCGGGCGAGCTTGCGGAGCATGTGGTACTCATGCCGGGCGATGTGCTCCGAGGTTTCCTTGATGGCGATCACCGAGCCGCCCAGGTGGGCGAACCGCACGATGTGCCGGGAGATGCCGCGGGGGAGGGCGGCGAGGTATTCCGCCGGCCAGTCCTCCAAGGCGATGTGCCAGGGCAGGTCCAGCAGTTCGGGCTCCGTGGCCGCGGCGGTGATGCTCAGCGAACTGGAGACGGCCTTGTCGTTGGCGCTGGCGGCCTCGTACCGGGGCAGCTTGCCGATCTGGCCGTAGTCAGTGGGTTCGTCGTGCCACTGGGCACCGTTGTCCTCGGTCATGCGGTTTTCCTCGGTCATAACGCAATTCTCCCGTACGAGGGCGGGCCTCGCCTAAAATCTGCCGGTTAACGGCCGACGGCGGCCCTCCCGGAGGAGGACCGCCGTCGAATGCTGACGTGGGCCCACGCCGGCAGGGATCCCTAACCGAAGCGATGCGAGGTTAGGGGGCCGGTGGGTGGGCCCACGCCGGCAGGGATCCCTAACCGAAGCGAAGCGAGGTTAGGGGGCCGGTGGGTGGGCCCACGCCGGCAGGGATCCCTAACCGAAGTGAAGCGAGGTTAGGGGGCCGGTGGGTGGGCCCACGCCGGCAGGGATCCCTAACCGAAGTGAAGCGAGGTTAGGGGGCCGGTGGGGACTAGTCGCCCAGGCGCAGGCCGGTCTTGGTGTCGAACAGGTGCACGTGGCCCGACTGCGGGCGGACCCAGACGGTCTCGCCCTTCATCGGGGGACGGCGGCCGTCGACGCGGGCCACGATGTCGTGGTCCTTGCCGTCCAGCGTGGTGTGGCCGTAGACGTAGGCGTCGGCGCCGAGTTCTTCGACGACGTCGACCTCGACTTGGAGGCCCTCGCCCTGCGGCGCGGTCTCGAGGTCTTCCGGACGGGTGCCCAGCGTGACGGTGGAGCCGGAAGCGTCCTCAAGGACATCGCGCGGGACCGGGTAGACGGTGCCCCCGAACTGCACGCCGCCGTCGACAACGGGGAGTTCGAGCAGGTTCATGGCGGGGGAGCCGATGAAGCCGGCGACAAAGACGTTCTTCGGCTTGTCGTAGAGGTTGCGCGGGGTGTCCACCTGCATCAGCAGGCCGTCCTTGAGCACAGCGACGCGGTCGCCCATTGTCATGGCCTCGACCTGGTCGTGGGTGACGTAGACGGTGGTGACGCCGAGGCGGCGGGTCAGCGACGCGATCTGCGTGCGGGTCTGCACGCGGAGCTTGGCATCCAGGTTGGACAGCGGCTCGTCCATCAGGAACACCTGCGGGTTACGCACGATTGCGCGGCCCATGGCGACACGCTGGCGCTGGCCGCCGGAGAGGGCCTTCGGCTTGCGGTCCAGGTACGGCTCGAGGTCCAGGAGCTTGGCGGCTTCACGGACACGCTCGGCGCGTTCTTCCTTGCTGACGCCGGCAATCTTCAGCGCGAAGCCCATGTTGTCTGCGACCGTCATGTGGGGGTACAGGGCGTAGTTCTGGAAGACCATGGCGATGTCGCGGTCCTTCGGCGGGACGTCCGTGACGTCGCGGTCACCGATCAGGATCCGGCCGGAGTTCACGTCCTCAAGGCCTGCGAGCATGCGCAGCGAGGTGGACTTTCCGCAGCCGGAGGGTCCAACGAGGACCAGGAACTCGCCATCGGCGATTTCAATGTTGAGCTTGTCAACAGCGGGCTTCTCTGTGCCCGGGTACAGACGCGTAGCGTTATCAAAAGTAACTGTAGCCACAGTTATCAATCCCTTCACCGGCAGGTACGTGCCGGACGATCCGTAGTGAATGGTTCTTCATATTCAGTTGTGGCATCCGGAGGTGGATGCGCATGCTCCCCGGCCAAGGCCGAGGAGCATCCAATGACGCCGCACGGTAGTTGTGCGCCACATCACATACAGAGTATGTCAGATTTTTGGCTTTTGGGCTAAAAAGTTACGGATGTCACAGGTGAGGTTGCCCACTCAGGCTCTCCGGGCGGTCTGTATGCTGTGCCCATGACGGCCTTGCAGATCTATGTCAGCTTCCCCGGCACGGCGCGGGAGGCGCTTGGCTTCTACGCGGACGTTTTCGGCGGGGGCTTGTCCCTGTTTACGTATCAGGAGTTCAACCGCACCGACGGCCCGCCGGATGCCATCGCGCACGGGCAGCTTAACGGCCCTGTAGCCCTGGCGGGATCGGATGTGGCGGCGGGCCAGCAGGGTGTCCGGTGCGAAGGCCTGATGCTCTCACTCCTGGGGACCGCCTCGCCGTCCGTCCTGCACGAGTGGTTCGACAAGCTCTCGGCCGGCGGCCGGGTGGTGGACCCCCTGGGCCCGAAGCCGTGGGGCGCCTCAGACGGCCAGGTCGTCGACCGCCACGGACTTCACTGGCTGATTGGTTACGAACCGGAGTCCGCATCCAGCTAATGCGCGTTGAGGCCTTGATCGTCAGCTAACTTGATCGTCAGCTAATGGGAGTCAGTTTGGTTCGGTTCCGACTCTTTTCGCGGGCGGCCTTTGCGCGTGGGGTCCACCGTGCCATCGGTCCCGTAGTTGCCCTCGGAATACCGTCCGACTTCCGAGTCCGCGGTGCGCGCCGGCGCAGATCCGGCCCCGCCGTAGTCCGCCCTGACGTAGCGTCCCGATTCCCGGGCCTTGTCGCCTAGCGGTTCGGGCAGTCCACCTTCGGATCCCGCCGCGCCGTAGTTGCCTTCAATGTACTGGCCTTCCTCGTCGTCCGCGTGCCGGCCGGACTGTGCGCCGGACTTGCCGAAGTCGCCTTCGACGTACCGGCCCCGGAGGTCTTTTTCCTCGGGGTTCGTGCCGGAACCGGCTGCATCCGAGGTGTTTTCCTTGCCGCTGTTCTTGGTCATGATCGTTCCTTCCCGAAACGAAATCTGCGTCTTGTGCGGCGCAATTCAAGTCTAGCGAGGGCAGGCGGTCGTCAACAGGATGTGCCGGGAGCGCCGTGGTGAAGGCGTCCAGGAGCGGAGCGGCGACTGCCTAGGCGCCGACGGCCTTTCGCCGTTCCCGCAGCAGCGCTTCCAGAAACTCGGAGACATGCACAGGCGCCTCCACCCGGAACTCAGCCTGGGTGAAGTCCAATCCGACCTTGACGCCCAGGTCCCCGCGGATGAGGCTGCCCAGGGCGTCCTCGTCCGTGGTGTCGTCGCCGGCGAAGACGACTGCGGTGGCCCCGGTGGCCTGGCGGAGGAATGAGATCCCCTCGCCTTTGGAGGCGTGCACGACGGCGGTTTCCAGCACACGGTTTCCGGTCTTGAGGAAGACGCCCGCGCGGTCCTGCAGAGCGGCCTTGGCGGCCGCCACGGCATCCTCGGCGACGTCGTCGGCGGCCAGGCGGGTATGCAGCACGACGCCGGCGGGCTTGTCTTCGAGCAGGGTGCCGGGCGCGACGTCCACGATCTCGGCCAGGATCCGCCGCACGTCCGCGAGCAGTTCCCGCTGCGCGTCGTCGAGCTGGAGTTCGGTGGAACCGGGGCCCATCCAGACTTCCGCGCCGTGGCTGCCGATCAGCAGGGTGTTCTCCGGCGGCGAGGCGACCGCCCGCAGGCTGTCCAGGGCCCGGCCGGAGATGAGCGCCGTCGTCGTCCGCGGCAACTCCGCGAGGGCGGCGAAGGCGGCGGCCGAGCGGGGCAGTGCCCGGGCGTCCCCCGCATGGTCCACCAGCGGGGCCATGGTGCCGTCGAAGTCCATGGCCACCAACAGCTGTTCCGTGCCGGCGACGCGGTGCACGGCCGCCAGCAGTTCGGGGGAGAGGGAGAGGCTGGTCCGGGCTGGGTTGGGCTCAGGAGTCATCGCGGACCACCTTTTCCTTGAGCGCGCTGAGGAAGTCCGCGGACCAGAGGTCGACGTCGTGGGTGAGGATCTGCTTGCGCATCGCGCGCATCCGGCGAGCGGCCTCGGCGGGCTGCATGTTGACCGCCTTCATGATGGTGTCCTTGAGGCCGTCGATGTCGTGCGGGTTCATCAGGAGCGCCTGTTTGAGCTGGTCCGCGGCGCCGGCGAATTCGCTGAGCACCAGGGCGCCGTCGTTGTTGGTCCGGGCCGTGACGTATTCCTTGGCGACCAGGTTCATGCCGTCTCGCAGGGCGGTGACGAGCATGACGTCGGCGGCCAGGTACAGGGCCACCATTTCCTCGATCGGGTAGCTGTGGTGCAGGTACCGGACGGCGGTGTTCTGCATCGTGTCGTAGGTGCCGTTGATGTGGCCGACGGTGCCTTCCACTTCTTCGCGCAGCAGTCGGTACTGTTCGACGCGTTCGCGGCTGGGGCTGGCAACCTGGATCAGGGAGGCGTCCTCCACCGTGACCTTTCCGTCCTGCAGGAGTTCCTCGTAGGCCTTGAGCCGGTGCCGGATGCCCTTGGTGTAGTCCAGTCGGTCGACGCCCAGCAGGATGGTCTTGGGGTTGCCGAGGTCGCGGCGGATCTGCTTGGCGCGCTCGATGATCTCCGGCTTCCGCGCCAGTTCACTGATCTGCTTCACGTCGATGGAGATCGGGAAGGCCTGCGCGCGGGCAATGTGCGTGGTTTCGCCGTCGGCGCCCTTCACGTGGACCTGCTGCTGTTTGACGCTGGCCCCGAGGAAGCGGCGGGCGGAGCGCATGAAGTTCCCGGCGTCGCTGCTGCGCTGGAAGCCCACCAGGTCCGCGCCCAGGAGCCCGTCGATGATTGCGCGGCGCCACGGCAGCTGCGCGAAAATCTCCGGCGGCGGGAACGGGATGTGGTTGAAGAAGCCGATCTTGAGGTCCGGGCGCGCCTCGCGGAGCATCTTGGGGACCAGCTGCAGCTGGTAGTCCTGCACCCAGACAGTGGCGCCCTTGGCGGCATGGCGGACGACGGCGTCGGCGAACCGTTTGTTGACCTTGCGGTATGAGTCCCACCAGGCGCGGTGGAACTCGGGAGGGGCGATCACGTCGTGGTAGAGCGGCCAGAGCGTGGCGTTGGAGAAGCCCTCATAGAAGAGCTCGATATCCCGCGTGCTGAGCTGGACCGGGATTAGGTCGATGCCGCCGTGGCTGAACGGCTCGAGGTGCTCGTCGGGGGCGCCGTGCCAGCCCACCCAGGCGCCATCGGTCTTGGTCATCATCGGCGCCAGCGCGGTCACCAGGCCGCCGGGGGAACGGCGCCAGCCGTCCTCGCAGCCGGGCTCATCCGGGGAGCACCGGTCGACCGGCATGCGGTTGGACACCACCATGAAATCGAAGGTGGCGCCTGGCTCCGACGCGTTGGCGTGCATTTCGGTGGCGGGCTCGGTGTGTTGCCCCCCGTCGGCTGTCTGTGCAGTCTCCTGCTCGGCGCGCTGCTCAACGCTCTCGGTTGCTTGCATTGGTGCCCCCTGGGGTCGCTTGTGGCTCTCATCCACCCTAGCCGGGCGGAATCTTCTGTGCTATTCGTCCGTTGGGCACACGGAAGGAAACTTGAAAGCGCAAGCTCCTCAGGTTTCTCCCCTAAAATGATGAAGTTGCCACCCAGTGGACCATCCCAGGCCGATCGACACGAGGAACCAATGAGCGCCGCAAACGAACCCCGTCAGTCCAAAGCGGAGCGCACCGCCGCGGCCCGCGAGAAAGCCCGTGAGATCCGCGAGGCGCAGCTGAAGAAGGAAAAGCGCAACAAGCTGCTCATCGGCTGGGGCATCGTGGCCG
The DNA here is from genome assembly GCF_056394105.1 of Arthrobacter sp. 10T419. Lineage (NCBI taxonomy): Bacteria > Bacillati > Actinomycetota > Actinomycetes > Micrococcales > Micrococcaceae > Arthrobacter > Arthrobacter sp. 10T419. The sequence continues at coordinate 18,754 of NZ_JBFTHF010000004.1, forward strand.
CCGTCGTCGCCATCATCGTGATTGTGGCCCTGGTGGTCACCTCGAACATCAAGAACAACGCCCCGGTAGCCGACTCCGGCCCGACGCCGGCCAACGGCAACGTCCACGGCGGCGTCACCCTGCTGGCCAACACCGCAGTGGCGAAGACCGAACCGGCCACCGTCAATGTCGCGGATCTGCCCTCGCCCGCCGCGACGCCTCCCGCCGACATCAAGGCACCCGGCGCCGAGGCCGAGGCCGGCAAACCGGTCAAGGTGGTCCTCTACATCGACTTCATCTGCCCGGTTTGCAAGAACTTCGAGGCGCAATACAACCCCACCCTCACCAAGCTGCGCAACGAGGGCAAGATTACGGTCGAGTACCGTCCGCTGGGCTTCCTGGACAGCCGCTCCAGCACCAATTACTCCTCGCGGGCCGCCAATGCCGCGGCCTGTGTCGTGAACGAATCCCCGGAAAAGTACTCGGACTTCGTTGACGCCCTGTTCGCCAAGCAGCCGGCCGAGGGCACTGCGGGCCTCTCCGACGCGGAGCTCAAGACGATGGCGACCGACGTCGGGGCCAAGAGCATCGACAAGTGCGTGGATGACAAGACGTACCGCCCGTACGTGAAGTACACCACCCAGGAGGCGGCGGCCATCGGTGTCACGGGTACGCCGACGGTCTTCGTCGAGGGCAAGCAGTGGGGCAAGGGCGCCAGCGCGCAGACCCCGTTCGAGCAGTTCCTGCAGGCCGCGGTGGACGCCAAGAAGTAACCGCCGCACGAAACAGCAGCCCGGCCCCGGATCCGTCCGGGGCCGGGCTGTCTTGTTTCCGGCATTTTTCTCCGGCGGGGGTCCGTGGGCTACCCTTATCTAGCAGTCAGCGTCGGGCCGGATTTTCGGTCAGGCGACGACGGCGGATTGCCTCCTTAGCTCAGTTGGCCAGAGCACCGCTCTTGTAAAGCGGGGGTCGTCGGTTCGAATCCGACAGGGGGCCCCACGAACCCCTCCATCCCGGCGATTTTGCCCGGGATGGAGGGGTTTTTTGTGCGCTTGGAGCCTGCCTGCGCCGCCGTTTCGACGGTTCCCTGCGCACTCGATGCTTCTCAACGTCGAGTGTGCAGGGAACCGTCGAAACGGGTCCCTGGGGAAGGCCGGGTTGAGCTGCCAGGGCGGCCGACCGAGGAGGCAAGCCTCAGGGAGGGGGTGCCCCGGAGCCGCCTCCGCTGCTTCGCCGCCGGAGCAGCCGCACTGCCCACGCGACAAGCAACGTCACGCCTTGCACCACAACGGCTGCAGCCACCAGGAGTAGCAGGAAGACCGTGATGTTCCAGCCCTCGAGTCTCATGGAGCGGTGATCCTGATCCCGGCGACCGCCCCGGTCCAGGCGCCGTCCGGGTGGACGCGGGTGAGCTGGGCGCCGACGGGCCCTGCCGCCAGCTGAACTACCTGCGTCTGGGTCCGTGAGCAGTCAACCTCGAATACCGTATGCTCGGTTCCGCTTTCCGTGTCCTGGGAGAGGTAGATCTGGGCATGCGGAATGCCGACGCAGGCCATGGTGACAGTATGCTGACCGGCCGCCGGGACGGCCGCAGCCTTGCTGAACCCCACTCCCGGACCGTCGGCGGGGCCCGAGTCGGCCAGGATCACAGACCCGAAAGCCTTCGCTAAGCGCCGCTCCAGTTCCGCGTAGTTGCGCGCCTCCACCGCCAGGAGATCGGGATCCGTCGTCGCAGTGCTGCGCGCCGCCGCGTGGCTTTGGCTAGCCGTGCGTTGCGGATCGCCCGGATCCTCGTAAGTGCAGCCGCCCAGGCCCGCGGCCAGCAGCAGGCTGATGGTGAATGCCGCAATGGAGCGGACTGCCTTCGTTCCCCCAATACCAGACATGCGCCGAGTCTAGGGCCCCGTTCCGCCACTTCGACGGTTCCCCGCGGATTCGACGCCTTGAAACGTCGAATTTGCACGGAACCGTCGAACCGGCCACTCACCCGCTCCTCACCCGCCCCTCACCCCTCCGGACGGGTGGCCTCTTCCAGGATTTCCAGCAGGTGCCGGTAGGAGTGGCCGGTGGCCTTGGACATGCCCAGTTCGCAGGTGCGGTTCGTTGAGGCGTAGGCGTCGAACTCGCGTTCGTTGATTTCCCGGGCCTGCTTGTCCGTGGCGGAGTCGGTCAGTTCCGGGTGCAGCAGGCCGCGGTCGCCGGCGAAGGCGCAGCAGCCCCAGTTCAGCGGCACAAACACGTCCCCGGTCACGGCCCGGGCGATGTCCATCAGCGCACCGTTGGTCCCCAGCTGGGTGGAAGAACAGGTCGGATGCAGGGCCATGGATCCCACCGGCGCGGTGACGGTCAGTTGCCCGAGCACGTGCTGGTGCACGAACTCCACCGAGTCCACGAACCGCAGCCCGGCGTACCGTTCCCCGCCCTCGGCCGCGAGCCGCTTCATGGTCTCCAGGCCCTCGGTGCAGGAGGCGGCGTCGCACACCACCGGCAGCCGGCCCTGGCCGCTGGCCTCGTAAAGGCCGTCCAGGACCTTCGCGGACATCGCCGCGTAGCCCTGCGCGAAGCCCTTGGATTTCCACGGGGTGCCGCAGCACAGGCTGCCGATGTCGTCCGGAACGGTCAGCCCCACGCCGGCGCGCTCGCAGAGCTCCAGGAACGCCTGGGCCGAGCCCTTGGCGGGGCCGCCCGCACCGCCCTCAGCGCCACCGGGCGTGTCCGCGGGGCCGAACATGGTGCCGATGCAGGCGGGGAAAAACACGGCGACGCTGTCCGGGTCGCGCCGCGGCCGGCGCCTGGAGCCGCCGCCGGGCAGCACTGCGTCGTAGGCGGGAACGGTCTCCGCGCCCAGCAACGCACGGCCGACGGCGGTCGCTGCCTTGGCCAGCGGCGCGGGCATCGCCTTCGCCACGGTCAGGGCCACGCCGCCGCCGGACGTGACCGCGCCCCAGTGGTCCGCCGCGGCGCTCCAGCCGGCTTCCGCGACGGCGTTCGCGTTTTCCTTCCGCAGCCGCCGGACCAGGTCCCCGGTATTGATCAGCACCGGGCAGGCGGTGACGCACATGCCGTCGGCCGCGCAGGTCTGCACGCCGTCGTACTCGTAGTCCTTGCGCAGCCGGGCGGCCAAGGCGTCGTCGCCGCGCAGTTCCGCGGCTGCCATCTCGCGCCGCAGCACGATGCGCTGGCGGGGCGTGAGGGTGATGTCCTTGCTCGGGCAGACCGGTTCGCAGTAGCCGCACTCGACGCAGCGGTCCACCTCTTCCTCCACCGTCGGCGCCACCTTGAGGTTCTGAACGTAGGAAAGCGGCTCCTCCGCGAGCAGCACGCCGGGGTTGAGGAGATTGGCGGGGTCGATCAGCCGTTTGATCTCCTGCATGACTTCATAGAGCTCGTCGCCGTACTGGCGGCGCACGAACGGGGCCATGATGCGCCCGGTGCCGTGCTCGGCCTTGAGTGAGCCGCCGGCGCCGAGGACCAGGTCCACCATGTCGTCGGTAAACGCCTGGTAGCGCAGCAGCTGGGCGGGGTCGTCGAAGCGCTCGTTGAGCATGAAGTGGACGTTGCCGTCCTTCGCGTGGCCAAAGATCACCGAGTCCTCGTAGCGGTGTTCGGCGAAGAGCCGGGTCAGTTCGCCGCAGGTGTCCGCCAGGGCCGGAACCGGAACCACGATGTCTTCCAGCAGCGCGTTGGTACCGGAGGGGCGGGCGCCGGCCACCGTCGTGTAGAGGCCCTTGCGCACGTGCCAGAGTGCCGCGCGGTCTTTCGGGTCCGTGGTCAGCGCGAACGGCGAGGCCAGGTCCAGGGACGCGAAGAGCGGCTGCGAGTTGTGACGCTTGCCGGTCAGTTCCGCGGCGTCGGCGCCCTGGTGTTCCACCAGCAGCGCGGTGTGTCCCTCGACCGGGAGCGAACGGATGGCCGCGGGCGCGTCGGCAGCGAGCTGCGCGACCTTCAACGCGGCGGCGTCCATCAGTTCGATGGTCGCCAGGCCGGATGCCACCAGCTCGGGCAGGGCGGCCGTGGCTGCGGCGAGCGTGTTGAAGACCAGCAGCCCGGTGGCGACGGCGGGCTTGACCTCGACGGTGCGGAAGACCGCTTCCGCCACGAAGCCGAGGGTGCCTTCGCTGCCGATCATCAGGTGCATCAGGATGTCGACGGCGCGTTCGTAGTCCAGGAACGAGTTCACCCCGTAGCCCATCGTGTTCTTCATCGAGAACAGCGAGGTGATGGTGCGCACCGACTCCGCGTTTCCGGCCACCCGGCGGCGCAGCCGCAGCAGGCCCTCGTGGAGTTCCGGCTCCAGTTCGCGCAGGCGCGCGTCCGCGTCGGCGTCGGCGGTATCGATGACTGTGCCCGAGGGCAGCACCAAGACCATGGATTCCAGGGTGCGGTAGGTGTTGAACTCCGTGCCACAGGCCATCCCGGAAGAATTGTTGGCGATCACGCCGCCCACGGTGCAGGCGATTTCGCTCGCCGGGTCGGGGCCGAGTTTGCGGCCGAACGCGGCCAGGCGGGCGTTGACGCTGCGGATGGTGGCGCCGGGCTGGACGCGGACGCGGGCGCCGCCGTCGAGGACCTCAATGCCGCGGAAATGCTGGCGGGTGTTGATCAGCAGGCTGTCGCTGAGCGCCTGGCCGGAGAGGCTCGTGCCGCCGGAACGGAAAGTGGCGGGCAGGTTGAGCTCGCGGCTGCGGCGCAGCAGCTGCCCGACGTCGTCGGCGTTGCGCGGGGTGGCGACGCCCTGGGGGATCAGCAGGTAGTGGGACGCGTCGTGCGCCATGGCCCGGCGGTCCAGGTCCCTTGTGCTGACCGTGTCGAGGTTCAGCTGGTCGATCAGGGGTGCGGCGGCGGCCGTGGCGGTCATGCGGTGCTCCAAGGTGTTACGGGGTGGGAGGGGACTGCGGCGGGGTGGCTTCCTGCGCCCGAAGGTAGAACCACTCGATGTGTTCGCGCAGCAGGCGGCCCGCAAGCTCGCCGTCGCGCGCCCGGACGGCATCAAAGATGCCGTGGTGCTGGCTCCGCAGCTCGCACAGGACGTCCGGCCAGGACTCCATCGCGTCCATGGCGCCCTTGACGTAGCCGACAATGGAGCCGCTGAGGGAGTCCATCATCGTGGCGACGACGGCGTTCCCGGCGAGCGAGCTCAGCGCGACATGGAACCGCGCATCGAGTTCGTGGAAGGTCGCCCGGTCAATCCCGGGATTGTCCATGGCGTCCAGCAGCGCGGCAGCCTGCTCCAGCTCTTCCTCCGTGCCGCCGCGGGCAGCCCCGGCCTGGGCCGACCAGGTCTCGAGCAGGATGCGGGTCTGCACGATGTCCTCGACGGGCAGCCGGTTGCTGGCCACATGCAGGCGCAGGGCGGAGGACAGGCCCGCGGACGGGTCGGAGATAACGATGGCCCCGGAGGTTGGCCCGGAGCCGACGGAGCTGCGCAGCACGCCCATGGCGTCCAGGATCCGGATGGCTTCGCGGACCGAGGCCCGGGAGATCCCGTAGCTTTCCGCCAGGGTCCGCTCGCCCGGAAGGCGGTCGCCGAGCTTGATCTTGCCGGAGCGCAGATCGGCCTCGATGTCCTGCAGGAGCGCGTCATAGGTACGACGGCGGGGGGCTGCTCCTGCTTCGGCGGCTGTCACGGGCTTTTCCTTCCGGGCGGGAGTGCGGGCCGTGGCGCGGCCCGCACTCTTGATTGCGTGGGGGCTGGCGGCTAAGGCAGCATCCAGCCCAGGACGGGGGTGGACTGCAGGAAGGCAAGGGTGCACAGGACCAGCAGGAGAGCCACGCTCCACCCGACCACCTTACGCAGGATCACCGACTCCTGGCCGTCAAGGTTGACGGCTGTCGCCGCGATGGCGAGGTTTTGCGGACTGATCAGCTTGCCCACGACGCCGCCGGAGGTGTTGGCGGCCACCAGCAGGTTCGGATCGATGCCCGCCTTCAGGCCCGCGGTCTGCTGCAGCTTGGCGAACAGCGCGTTGGCGGAGGTGTCCGAGCCGGTCACGGCGGTGCCCAGCCAGCCGAGCACGGGCGAGAGGAAGGCGAAGAAGCTGCCGGTGCCGGCCAGCCAGGTTCCGATCGAGACCGTCTGGCCGGAGTTGTTCATGACGTACGCCAGGGCGAGCACCGTGATGATGGTCAGCCCTGCCCAGCGCATCTTGAAGATGGTCCGTCCGATCTCCCGGACCGCGTCGCCGACCGAAAGGCGGAAGCGGCCGCCGTCGTCGTACTTGGAGTAAACCAGCGCCACCAGCAGCCCGGTGATCAGCAGCAGCGTGCCCGGGCTGGACAGCCACTGGAAGGTGTACACGGTGGAGGAGACCGGCTTGCCCTCGGCGTTGACCAGGGCGTCGTGCAGGATCGGCCAGGGAATCTTGATGTCCGTGGCGGCGAGGAACGCGGGCAGGTCGACCCCGAGCTTCCAGAGCTTGGCGATGCCGAACACGACGATCACGAGGAAGTACGGAAAGAGGGCCAGCCACGTGCGCGTCGGGGTAAGGCCGCCGTCCGTGGCCTTTTCGGCGGTCACGACGCCGGCCTTGCCGGCATCCTGCGAGCCGCTGCTCCGGGCGGCGGTGCCGCGGGCAACAGCGTCGGCGGCAACGCCAAGGCGCTCGCGGGCGGCCGCGCTGCCCTTCGGCTTCCACATCCGGAAGAACACCACGGCGGCGCCGAGGCCGACCAGCGAGGCCAGGATGTCGGTGAGTTCGTAGGAGAAGAAGTTGGAGCACAGGAACTGGGCGACGGCGAAGGAGCCGCCGACCACCAGCGCGGCGGGCCAGCAGTCCTTCAGACCGCGGCGGCCGTCGATGATGAAGAGCAGGATCAGCGGCACGAAGGTGGCCAGCAGGGGAGCCTGGCGGCCCACGATGGATGCGATGTCGGTCGCGTGCAGGCCGGTCAGTCCGGCGGCGGTCGTAATCGGGATGGCCATCGCGCCGAACGCGACCGGTGCGGTGTTTGCCACCAGTACGGCGGCGGCAGCACGCAGCGGCGGGAGACCCAGGGCCAGCAGCATGGTGGCGGTGATCGCCACCGGGGCGCCGAAGCCGGCGAGGGCCTCAAGCAGGCCGCCGAAGCAGAAGGCCACCAGAACGGCCTGCAGGCGCACGTCGCCGCCGCCGATCACGTCGAAGACGCGGCGCAGGTCCTCGAACCGGCCGCTGAGGACGGTCACCTGGTAAAGCCAGACGGCCATGACGACGATCCAGAGCACCGGGAAGGCGCCGAAGACCCCGCCCTGGGTGGCCGAAAGGATCGCCAGGCCGGCCGGCATGTGGAAGGCGGCGATGCCGACCACGAGGGCGGCCAGCAGGGCGAAGGCACCGGCCACGTGGGCCTTGGTCTTCACAACGGCCAGCAGGATGAAGAAGGTGAGCAGCGGCAGTAAGCCAACGATGGCCGACCAGGCCACGCTGTTCAGCACCGGGTCGGTGGTGGGGGTGAAGTGGTCCACGGAAGTTCCTCTGCGTTGAGAGACGACGAGTTCTTTGGTCAGACCACTGTGGTCGGACCATGAGAGTGTAGCGCAGATCTCATTCGGCGTGTGAGGGGGTTCACTTCCCTGTTCAGGTTGGGAGTGGCGGGCATCACGTGCTTTACTATGGTCAGACCACACACGTCGGCGCTGCTCGAAAGGCTGTCATGAGAATCGCTTTGTTCGCCACCTGCATCGTCGATGCGATGTATCCGCGCACCGCGCAGGCCACCGTGAGCATCCTGGAACGGCTGGGGCACGAGGTCGTGTTCCCGTCCGGCCAGGCCTGCTGCGGGCAGATGCACGTCAACAGCGGCTACCTCCAGGAAGCCGTCCCGGTCGTCGCCAACCACGTGCGCGCCTTCGACACCGGGGACTACGACGTCGCCGTCGCGCCGTCCGGGTCGTGCGTCGCCTCGGTCAAGCACCAGCACCCGATGGTGGCCCGCTCCTGCGGCGACAGCGCGCTGGAAGCCAGGGCTGCCGCCGTCGGCGCCAGGACCTACGAGCTCTCCGAGCTGCTGGTGGACGTGCTGGGCGTGACCGACGCCGGCGCCCAGCTGGGCTCCTACTTCCCGCACCGGGTCACCTACCACCCCAGCTGCCACGGCATGCGCCTGCTCCGCCTCGGCGACCGCCAGGCCCGGCTGCTGCGCAGCGTCCAGGGAATCGAGCTGGCCGAGCTGCCCGAAGCCGACCAGTGCTGCGGCTTCGGCGGCACCTTCTCGATGAAAAACGCCGACGTGTCCTCGGCCATGCTCGAGGACAAGACCGCCAACGTCCGCTCCACCGGCGCCGAGCTGTGCACGGGCGGGGACGCCTCCTGCCTGATGCACATCGGCGGCGGCCTGTCCCGCCAGGGCAGCGACGTGACCACCCTGCACCTGGCCGAAATCCTCGCCAGCACCGCGGAAGCGCCGGCGTCCGTCACCGGCGAGGTACGCGTTTCCACCGGAAAGGCAACACGATGAGCACCTTCCTGGGCATGCCCTCCCTTCCCGTCTTCGGCACGGGTAACCTGCATGCCGCCGAATCGTTCCCGACGGCGGCGCACCGCGAGCTGGGCAACGCCCAGCTGCGCGCCAACCTCGGCCACGCCACCCACACCATTCGCGACAAGCGTCTCCAGGTCGTCTCCGAACTGCCCGACTGGGAACAGCTGCGCGACGCCGGATCCGCCATCAAGGAATCCGTGATGGCCCGGCTCCCCGAACTCCTCGAACAGTTCGAGCAGCACTTCACCGCCCGGGGCGGAGTCATCCACTGGGCGCGCGACGCCGACGAGGCTAACGAAATCGTCGCGGGACTGATCCGGGACACCGGCGAAACAGAAGTGGTCAAGGTCAAGTCCATGGCCACCCAGGAGATCGGGCTCAACGAATACCTCGAACAGCAGGGGATCGCGGCGTTCGAAACGGACCTGGCCGAGCTGATCGTGCAGCTGGACCACGACAAGCCCAGCCACATCCTGGTCCCCGCCATCCACAAGAACCGCACCGAAATCCGCGACATCTTCCTGCGCGAAATGCCCGGCGCGGACCCGGAGCTGACCGATAACCCCGCGGTGCTGGCCATGGCGGCCCGCGCGCACCTGCGCCGCAAGTTCCTCACGGCCAAGGTGGCCGTGTCCGGAGCCAACTTCGCGCTCGCTGATTCCGGCACCCTGGCCGTCGTCGAATCCGAGGGCAACGGCCGGATGTGCCTGACGCTGCCGGAGACCCTGATCACCGTGATGGGCGTGGAAAAACTGCTGCCGAGCTGGCAGGACCTCGAGGTGTTCATGCAGCTGCTCCCGCGCTCCTCCACCGGGGAACGGATGAACCCCTACACCTCGTTGTGGACCGGTGTCACCGAGGGGGACGGGCCGCAAAACGTGCACCTGGTGCTGCTCGACAACGGACGCAGCGCCGCGCTCGCGGACGAGCTTGGCCGCTCCGCACTGCACTGCATCCGTTGCAGCGCGTGCATGAACGTCTGCCCGGTGTACGAGCGGACCGGCGGCCACGCCTACGGCTCCACCTACCCCGGCCCGATCGGCGCCATCCTTTCCCCGCTGCTGACCGGCATCGAGTCGGAGGAAAACAGCTCCCTGCCCTACGCTTCCTCACTGTGCGGGGCCTGCTACGACGCCTGCCCGGTGAAGATCAACATTCCGGACATCCTGGTGCACCTGCGCAGCGTGGACGTGGACAGCAAGCGCGGAAAGAAGAAGCTGCCCAGCCAGATGGACGTCGGCATGAAGGCCGCATCCTGGGCGCTGTCCTCGGGGAAGCGGCTCGGGCTGCTCGAAAAGGGCCTTCCCGTGGGCCGCCTGGTGGCCGGTCCGGACAAAAAGATCACCAAGCTGCCCGGCATCGCCGCCGGCTGGACCCAAAGCCGCGACATCCCGGCGCCGCCGCAGAGATCCTTCCGCGACTGGTGGGCCAAGGAACACCACGGCCCGGAATCCGGCGGCACCCCCGCGGATACCCACAACAACGCCCAGGACAAGGAAGACGGAGCATGAGCGCGCGCGAAGATATCCTCGGCCGGATCCGTTCCGCGCTGCGGGACGCACCCGTAGCACCGCAGATTCCGCGGGAATACCTCGCATCATCCGAGCTGGACCAGGATGCGCTGATCCATCTGCTGGTGGACCGTTTGGTCGACTATAAAGCCCGGGTCTGCGTGGTGGACGCGGCCGAGGTGCCCGTGCGGATCGCCGAACTGCTCGCGGACGCCCGCAGCTACGTCGTGCCGGCGGGGCTCGACGCCGGCTGGACCGCCGGCATCGGCTCCGCCCGGGGCGGCGATCGCCGCCGCGTGGATTCCGTCTCTGAGCCGCTGACCGTTGCCGAGCTGGACGCCACCGACGCCGTCGTGACTGCCAGCGCCGTCGCCGTCGCCGAAACGGGGACGATCATCCTGGACGGGAGCCCCAACCAGGGCCGCCGCGCCATCAGCCTCGTCCCGGACCACCACATCTGCGTCGTGAACGCCGCCGACATCGCCGGCATCCTCCCCGAGGCGCTGCGGCGGATCGACGGCACCCGGCCGCTCACCATGATCAGTGGACCGAGCGCCACCAGCGACATCGAACTTGAACGCGTCGAAGGGGTCCACGGTCCGCGCACCCTCGACGTGATCATCGCGCGGTAGTCGCGGCGGTCCTGACCAACGCCGTAGGAAGGAAGCGTCCGTGGCCTATTACTGCCATCACGCCTGGCACGACCTGGTCGGCCTCGTAGTGGAGGTCCGCAGGGAAGGCGCGGTGGTCCGCGAAGGACTCGTCGACGCCGCCATGGCGGATTCCTCCGCCCTGTGGATCGCCGCCGACGGATTCCAGGACCGGGTGCTGATCGAAGCCGCAGAGGGCTATGAGGTGTGGCTTGAACCCCGTCGGCTGGACGGCAAGTCCGCTTATCGGCTGGCTCAGAGCTGGCCGGCTCCCCGGAGGCCCGGAATGGCATCTTCCTTGGTGGGGAAGTAGCCGAAGAGGACCTGCCGGGGCTGCCCCCGAGTCCACTTTCTGCCAGACGCGACGACCGCCGGCGGGACGTTCGGCCCTTGACCGTCCCAAGGTCGCGGCGAAGTGTAGGCCTATGACTGATCCACATCCGGAACTGACGCCGGACATCAAGTCCACCGACCTCGAGGAAAAGCCGACGGCGGTGCTGCGCGAGACCGTGCCCATGAATGCGCTGCGCGAATTCTTCGACCGCGCCTACCGTTCCGTGATGACGGCCGTGCAGCAGCAAAACGTCCAGCTGGCCGGGCCGCCGTTTGCCCTGTATCGCGGCATGCCCACGGACGTCGTCGACGTCGAGGCAGGCTTTCCGCTGGCCGCGCCGTATCCGGGCGGGGGAGCCCAAGCGGAAGAGTCCGGCGTGACGGCGGGCACGCTGCCTGCCGGGCGGGCGCTCGAGGCGATGCACGTGGGGCCATACGAGACGTTGCCGGAGACCTACAATGCCGTGATGGCCAGGATGCAGGCGGAAGGCCTCACTCCGGGCGACGCCATGTGGGAGTACTACCTCAGCGACCCTGCCACGGAACCGGATCCGGCGGTTTGGAAAACCCTCATCGTCTGGCCGGTGGCCTGAGCCCGGACGGAACCCGGCGCTAGTCCGCGTCGATTTCTTCGAGGAGCTTCCTGGCGGCTTCGGCGATATCGTCGTGGCCGTGTTGCGCGGCCCGGCTCTCCAACGAAATGACGGCGCAGCGGTGGACTTTCTTGAAGTCGCCGAAGGGAAAGGTCACGCTGCCCTTGGTTCCCTCGGAAGCGTCCGGGTCCACCCCCAGATGCCAGTGGGAGAACTCCGCGAATCCGTTCTTTTCAATGAACTTGTTCTCCTGCTCGGCTGGCGGTGCGTGCTCGCTCCAGTCGTCCCGGGTGTCCCGCTGGACCTTCCCGTCTTTGACCAGTCGGCGGGCGAGGGAGAGCGCTTGTTTGTTCAGTTTCGTAGCCATCATTGCCTCCAGATTGACCCTGTCCGGCGACGCTTAATGTCGCTTTCACCACACTATTCTTCATCTCCAAGGATGATGCCCTAAACTGCTTCACTGAGGTGCCTGAAATGGCGCTGCGCAGCAACGAAAGTGAACCCCGCTATGGCTACCGATTACGACGCCCCACGCAAGACAGAAGAAGAGTCTCCCGCTGAATCGCTGGAGGCCCTTCAGGCATCCCGTGGCGGCGGTGCCCAGACTGCTGTTATCGACGTCGACGAGAACGACACCGCTGAAGGCATCGACCTTCCCGGCGCCGACCTCTCCGGCGAAGAACTGACCGTCATTGTTGTTCCTGAGCAGTCCGACGAATTCACCTGTTCCTCCTGCTTCCTGGTCCGCCACCGGTCCCAGGTGGCCAAGGAAAAGAACGGCCTGAAGTACTGCCGCGACTGCGAAGGCTAAAGCCCTCCCGCCCGGACCCCCGGGCTCGTTTCGAGAATTTTGATTTACCCAAAGCAAAGCGCCGGACGCCCGCCAGGGCCCGGCGCTTTGCCGTACCCGCCCGCTGCCGAACCCAACTGACTCGCAGCAGGTGTCGTTTTGAACCCTCAAAACGACACCTGCTGCCAGTTAGTTGGGGCTAACGACCTCTCGTCAACCCAGACGGGCGGTTCTACTCTTGAGGTATCCGGGTGAGGTGGATGTCCGGATGATTCGAGGGGGCGGCTGTCGTGACAAAATCCCGAGCGAACAGGCTCACCGTCTGGCTGGTGGCCTTGCTGACGGCGGCCGGGCTGGGGCTCCTGGCGCCCGGGCCGGCCGCGGCGTCACCCTATTGCGGACTCGTGTGGGGATCGCTCGCCAAGGCCGACGCCGCCATGAGCCAGGCGAAGGTGGTCAACGTCCGGACTGGCCAGCACTACTGCTTCGACCGCCTCGTCATCGACCTCAACGGACCGGCGGCCGGCTACTCGGTGCGGTATGTGCCCCAGGTGGTGCAGGACGGTTCCGGCCTGCCGATCCCGCTGCGCGGCCAGGCCTTCATCCAGCTCACCGCCAACGCGCCGGCCTACGACGCGGCCGGGAAGTCCACCTACAACCCGGCCAACAAGGCCGAGCTGAGCAATGTTGCCGGGTACCAGACCTTCCGGCAGGTGGCGTGGGCCGGAAGCTTCGAGGGATATACCAGCCTGGGACTGGGGGTCCGCGCGCGACTGCCCTTCCGGGTCTTCACCTTGGCCGGGCCTGGCTCGGGCTCCCGCTTGGTCATCGACGTGGCGCACTTCTGGTGACCAGGCTCTGCTGAGCCTGTGGGGCCCGACGGCGGTATCGGCTACAGCGCGCCGAGCTCCGCCCGAAGCGGGTACTCCTTGCCGTCCAGCACGAGCTGGGTGCAACGCCCGCTGGCGGGGTTGAACACGATCGGTGCCATCAGGTTCACCGTGGTGGACGCGGGGGAGTGGTTGACCACCACCAGCACCCGGGGCGAATCGCCGTCGGCAAGCTCCAGGGCTTCCAGCGCGGCGGCCGGAAGCGGCGGCGTATAGCCGGGGACGAAGACTGCGGCGTCCGCAAGGAACAGCCGCACCGGCGTGGAGCCGGATTCGAGGGCGAACAGGCCAGGGGCGCTGTCGATGTTCCGCAGGGCGAAGTCGTGTACCTTCTCCAACCCCGGCATCGGGGCAGTGAAGGTCACCGGGGTGCTGCTGAGGACGGAGTTCATCGCAGGAAGTCCATCAAGGTGGGCTGCAGGACCTTCGCCGTGGCGGCCAAGGCCACCTGGTAGTTGGTCTCCTGTAGCTTCAGGTCCATGATCACGCTGCCGAGGTCAGCTTTTTCGATGCCGGTCCGCTGGGCGTCCAAGGAAGCCTCCAATTCGGTGTTGACGTTTCCGGCACGTTCCAGCTGTGCCTGCCGTGTTCCAATTTCAGCACGGCCGTTGACGATGTTCTTGAAGGCGGTGTCGACGGCGGCCACCCGCGGGTCGATATCGGTGCCGGTCCGCAGGTCGGCCGCCAGCTTGCCCACGATGTCGAAGACGGAACCGGTGCCGTTGCCGAAGATCGTGGCGCCGTCGGCGTCAACCCGGACGGTCTGGGTGGCGCTGATCCGCCGCTCCACCGCGCTGGCACCCGTGCCGTTAAAAGTCGGCGGCGTGCCGGTGTCACTGGGAATACTGGGGTTGCGTGGCGTTCCGGTGGTGAAGGCGCCAGCGGCGTCCGAGTTGCCGGCGAAGATGTTCCGGCCCAGATGCTGGGAGTTGGCGATCGAAATCAGGTCCGTCTTCAGCGACTCCAGCTCGGCGGCGATCGCGTCCTTGCCGGACTGGTTCAGGGAGCCGTTGCCGGCCATCACGGTGAGGTCCTTGACCCGGCGCATCACGTTGGTGGCCTGCTCCAGCGCAGAATCCGCAGCGGTCAGCCAGGTGTTGCCGTCGTCAATGTTCCGGCCGTACTGGGCATTGGCCGCCTGAAGGGACCGCGTCGCCAAAGCCTGGGCCGTAGCGGCAGGGTCATCCGAGGGGCGGGAGATTTTGTTCAGCGAGGTGGCTTTTTCCTGCAGCTCGGCCAGCTTTGCCTGCTGGAACTGCAGCGTCCGCTGGGCGCTCGCATTCATGGTCAGGTTTGTTACCCGGTTCAGCATGATTACCTTCCTACCAGTCCGGTGCGGTTGATCAGGACGTCCAGGGCTTCGTCGACGGCGGTCATCACGCGGGCCGCCGCCTGATAGGCGTGCTGGTTGGAGAGCAGGTTGACGTTTTCTTCGTCCAGGCTCACCGACGCCTGCGAGGCGCGGCTGGTCGCCGCGGACGCCTGGGCCGCGGTGGTCAGGGACTCGCGCTGCTGTGCGCCGCGGGACTCGACGCCGATCCCCGTAACGATGCCGGACCACAGCTTGTCCGGTGAGGCCGGTCCGGTACCAAGCTGGGAAATCCGGTCCGCGATGCTGGTGTCCAGCGCGCCCTTGTTCGGGGCCTTGAGGGCGATGTTGTCGGTGCTGGCGGGGGTTTTGAGCCCGAGAGCAGCAGGCCCGGTGGCGCTGACCGTGAAAAAGTCGACGTTGGTGGCGCCGGTTCCGGCTTGGCCGGAGCGGTGCACGGTGTTGACGGTCTGGGCGAGGGAGCTGGCGAGCTTGTTGTAAGACTCAGCTGCCTCGGCGATGACGCCGCCGTTGCCGCCGGCAGCCGGGGCCAGCACCGAGAGGGCTCCGGCGATTTCACCGCCGTCGGAGGAAGCCACTCCCGCCGGGTTCTTCCAGAGCAGTTGCACGGTGGATCCGAGGGCATCCCCGGCCTGGCTGCCGGAGAGTTCCAGTTCCCGCACGGAGGTGCCCATTACGAGGGCATTGCCGCCGACATGGACGTCCACTGTGCCATCCGGCTGTTCGCGCACGGTGCCGCCGGCAAGCCGGGAAATGGTTTCGGTGAGTTTGGCGCGGGCGTCGATGAGTTCGTTCGCGGATCCGCCAGACGCCAGGGTGGAGCGGATGGTGGCGTTGTAGGCGGCCACCTGGCTGGCGGCGGCATTGACGACGCTGACGGCGTCGGCAGCCTGCGCGCGGACACTGCTCCACTGCCCTTGAAGGGCCTGGTAGGCGGAGGAAATCTTGGTCGTGAGGGAGTTGGCGGCGTTCAGCAGCAGACCCTTGGGGCCGTCCTCGCCAGGCTGGTTCGCGGCACCCTGCCACGCGGACCAGAACCCCTGGAGGGCGGCGGAGATGCCGTTGTCGCCGGGTTCCTGCAGGGTGGCCTCGATGCCTTGCAGGGCCGAGGAACGTATCCCGGCGTAGCCAGCCTGCGCACTGGCGGAGCGGACGCCGGCATCGAGGACGCTGCTGCCAAGCCGCGCGATGGCGTCAACCGAAACGCCCTGGCCCACCTGGACCGTGCCGCCGCTGAAGAGTCCGCGGGCCGGCGCGGCCAGAGCGGACTGCTCGACGCGCTGGCGGGTGTATCCCTCGGTGGCGGCGTTGGCGATGTTCTGGCCGGCAACGTTCATGCCCTGCTGGGCAGCAGTCAGCCCGCGGTAGGCGGTATTCAGGGCGCCGAAGGTGCTCATGGTCGCTTCCTTAGAATTGCTTGTCGAAGATGCGGGAGCCGGCGGATTCCCCGGTCTTGCCGTGGGCGTCGTACGTGCCGGGAGTGGCCGGCCGCAGATCGGCGAGGGACTCCTGGGTGGAGCGGACCGCGGTGCGCAAGTACTGCTCATTCGCATCGCGCAGTTCCTTGATCAGGGCAGTCTGGCGGGTCAGGGCTGCGAGATGCGCACTGAGCACCTCGGCCCAGGCGCCCTCCGGGGCCGCCTCAGCAAGCTCGCCGAGCGTGGCGTCGGTGGGCAGTCCCCACATTTCGGCGACGACGGCGGCTTCGATGGTGCGCGCCAGGCTTGCCTGGGAGAGGTGCCCCAGGACCTGCTCCACTTCCCGGGTGCCGTGGGGCAGCCAGCGGGACTTGCCGGAGGTGAGCAGCAGCTGCTCCTCTTCCAACTTGAAAGTCAGAACGTCCAGAAGTTCACGCTCCCGCCACAGCAGGGCAGAAAGTTCGTGGATGGCCATGGTCCGGACGGCTCCCTCAGGTGTATGGATAATGCGGGCGAGTAATGCATGAGTGCAGAGGCGTTGCTGCATCGTGCGGACGGTGCAGCCTTCTGCAGGGTTCGTACAAACTATCGGCAGGATTTGCGCACCCGTTAGCAGGAATAAGGCTGATAACACGCGGATTCTGACGGCCGGGAAATTCCGAAAAGAATTTTGGATTTCTCCTTACCTGTGCAACCCAAGTGGCGATAGCTACTGCTGAAGGCCCACGGACGGGCCATCGCTTACAGTCCCACTCACGGAGGAAATACCATGGGCTTCGTTATTAACAACAACCTCGCGGCTAACAACTCGTACCGCAACCTCAACTCCACCCAGAACGATCTCTCCAAGTCCCTGGAGAAGCTGTCCACCGGCCTGCGCATCAACCGCGCCGGCGATGACGCAGCAGGCCTGTCCATCTCCGAGGGCCTGAAGGCACAGGTCACCGGTTCGGCCCAGGCCGCCCGCAACGCCCAGGACGGCATCTCGGTCATCCAGACCGCTGAAGGCGCCCTGACCGAGGTTCACTCCATCCTGCAGCGCATGCGCGACCTCGCTGTCCAGGGCGCAAACGACACCAACAACGCGGATGCTCGTACCGCTATCAAGACTGAAGCTGACCAGCTCGGCGGGGAACTGTCCCGCATCTCCGAGTCGACCAACTTCGGCGGCATTAACCTCTTCCAGGCCGGTACGGTTGCCGGTCCCGCGACGCTGAAGATTCAGGTCGGCGCCGAAGGTGATGCCACCTCGCAGATCACGGTCAAGAACGCCGATCTCAAGACGGCTCTCACCGACGTCGTAACCCTTGTCGGTGGAACGGTTGGCACCGCTGCGGCTGGTTTCACGGTCACCGATGCGACTACGGCGCAGACGACCATCGAAAACATCGATAAGGCGATCAAGAACATCTCGACCTCCCGTGCGGACCTGGGTGCCTCTCAGAACCGTCTCGAGCACACCATCAAGTCGCTGAACGTTGCCGGTGAAAACCTGCAGGCCGCTCAGTCCCGCATCGCCGACGTCGACATGGCTCAGGAAATGGTCAAGTTCACCAAGGCAAACATCCTGTCCCAGGCCGGCACCGCAATGCTGGCCCAGGCCAACCAGTCCAGCCAGGGCGTTCTTTCGCTCCTGCGCTAGGCAAATCCGGCAGTTTAGCAGTAGGGCTGCCACCGGCGATCGGACGAAGAGACACCCCCGATCATCCAGCTGCGGAGGGGCCGGACGATGGCAAAACCATCGTCCGGCCCTTACGTGCAAGACCGATACTTCAGATACAGCAGCATTAATCATTCTTGACAGCAAGGAGAGGCAGCGATGGGAATCTCACTCGACGGACTGGCCAGCGGGCTCGATACCACCGCCCTCATCAGCTCCATCATGCAGTCGGAGGCCCTCCCGCAGACGCTGCTCAAGAACAAGTCCTACGACATCCAGTCCATGGTCTCCGCCCTCCAAGGGCTCAACGGCAAGGTTGCCGCGCTGGCAACCCAGGCCACAGCCGCCGCCAAGCCCGGCGCCCTGGACCTCTACGCCGCGACCACGAACAGCGACAAAGTCGTCGCCACCACCACCGCGGCCGCCAAAGCGGGATCCCTCGACTTCCAGGTCACCAAGTTGGCCCAGACCCAGGTCACCGTCACCCCCAAGGTGAATGCCGTGACCGGCTGGCCTTACAGCACCCTGACCATCAACAGCGGGGGCACGAACTACACCATCACGCCGGCCTCCAACAACCTGGACGACGTCGTGACCGCTGTCAACGCCGCCGGTGCCGGCGTCACCGCCAGCAAGGTCGACGTCGGCGGCGGAGACTTCCGCCTCCAGTTCACCGCGACGAAGTCCGGCGCAGCCGGCGCGTTCACCATCACGGACCCGGGAACCACCTTCACGGACGTCAAGACCGCCCAGGACGCAGAGATTTCGCTCTGGCCGGGCACCACCGCGGCGCAGCCCGTGACGTCCTCCACGAACACCTTTACGAATCTGCTGCCCGGCGTCTCCATCACCGCCAAAGACGTCACCACCACGCCCGTGACCCTCACGGTGTCCCGCGACAACGCCGGCATCACGAAGCTGGCCTCCGACCTGGTTGACGGAGTGAACGGCATTCTCTCACTGGTTGCCAGCAAGACCGCGGTCAGCACAACCACAAACACCAGCGGCACTAGCGTCTCCGCCGGAGTCTTCGCCGGCGACAGCACCGTGCGTTCCGTGAACCAGAGCATCCTCTCCGCCGCCTCGCTGCCCGTCGGCACCCCGCCGCGGTCGCCGTCGGAGATCGGCATCAGCATCACTAAGACAGGTTCGATGGAGTTCGACGCCACCAAGTTCGGCGCCGCCCTGGCCGCCGACCCGGCCGGCACCGCCGCCAAGGTGCAGGAACTTGCCGGCCGCATCGCGACCGCGGCTACCAACGCCTCGGACAAGTACACGGGCACGCTGACCACCAAGATCACCGGCCAGCAGTCCGAGGTCCGGGATCTGGCTGACCGGATCAGCGACTGGGATATGCGGCTCGCCTCCCGCAAGGCCACCCTGCAGCGCACCTACTCCGGCTTGGAAACCGCGCTGAGCAACATGAAGGCGCAGCAGTCCTGGCTCACCTCCCAGCTCGCGGGCCTCTCCGGCGGGAGCGCCCAGTAATGACCAGCACCCCCTACGGCTACGGCAACGGCTACGGCAATGGCTACGGCAGCGGCAGCGGCAGCGGCTTCGGCGGCGCCGCCCAGCGCAACCAGTACCTCGCGGACTCGGTCCTCTCCGCCCCGCCGGCACGCCTCCTCACCATGCTCTACGACCGGCTCCTGCTGGACCTCGGCCGCGCCGAGAGCGCCCAGCAGGCCGCCAACTGGCAGGTCGCCTCGGAGAACCTCCTGCACGGCCAAGCAATCATCGCCGAGCTGATCTCCTCGCTCAAGACCGATGCGTGGGACGGCGCGGACGGTCTCCTGGGCCTCTACAACTACGCCTTCACGGCGCTGGTCAACGCCAACATCCAGCGGGACGCGGCTTTGACCCGCGAAGCAATCGAGCTGCTGGAGCCCCTCCGCCAGGCCTGGCATGAGGCCGCCGCGGCCATCCCGGCAGCCCGGCCGGCCGGCCTGTCGGCGGCACAGGCCGCACCGGCCGCCACGCCCTTCGCTGCAGCCGGCGCCTGGAGCACGCAGCCGGGCGCCGCTGGCGGGAGCCTTGGTTTTGGCTGAGCCTGCCTACTGGGAGGACTACCCCCGCGCCGCGCAGTCCGCACCCGACCCGGCCCTCGCCGCGTGGATGCTGGTGCTGGACGTGCTGGAGATGGCTGTCGTCGCCGCGGAGAAGACGTTGAAGGATCCGCTCGGTCCCTTGTCCGCCCCGGAGCAGCCGGTGGCCGCTCTGCCGGTGGAGCGCTGGTCCCCGCCGACTCTTAGCGGCCCCTTGCCGCCCGAAGCGCGGCGCCGGGCCATGGCGTTGTCAGCAGCACAGGAGCGGGTGGCCCGGCGTCTGGAAGCCGCGAAACAGGACGTGGCCAAGCAGCTGCAAGCCGTGAGTTCGGTGCCCGGCGTCGGCGATCCTGCCGGCGCGATTTACCTCGACGTGAACAGCTAAACCCGCCGTCGGCCGGTCAATTCAAAGAACCCGAATAAACCTTTCACATTTTCTCTAACGCGGCGCTGAACAGTGCCGATAACCACAGTAAGAGCACGGATCGCTCGTTTACCGGCCACGGATCGGCCACCCCACAATTCCCCAGGCAGGACTCTGTGCTCGAATCCGTGACTTCCGCAGCCCTGGCCAGCGCCATGGACGGGCTGGCTTTGCGCCAACGCGCCATCGCGAACAACATCGCGAACGTCAACACACCGAACTACCACGCCAAGCGCGTCAGCTTTGAAGCTGCCCTTGCCGCGTCCGTGCAGTCCGGGGACGGCCACGCCGAGGCCACGACGGCGACCTCGCTTGAGCCCACCCAACTCAACGGCAACAACGTCAACCTGGACACCGAGACCCTCTCCAACATCGACACCGTGCTGCGCTTCCAGTTCGCCGCCCGCGCCATCGGTGGGGAATTCACCGCCGTCCGCGCCGCTATGAGGACCAACTAATGACCTTCGACGCCATCGGCATCGCCGGCTCCGCGCTCACCGTGCACCGTAAGTGGCTCGACGCCGTCTCGGACAACCTGGCCAACATGAACAATGCCTCCGCCACCTCCGGCCCTGCCTTCCGTGCGAAGTACGTCGAAGCGGCCGAAGGCGCCGAGGGCACGGGCGTGTACGTCAAGAGCACCCAGCTGGGTGACGGCGCGGGCCGCATCGTCTACCAGCCGGACCACCCCCTCGCCGACGCCAACGGCAACGTGAAGTACCCGGACATCGACATGGCCGAGCAGATGGGCGCCCTGATCATCGCCCAGCGCGGCTACCAGGCAAACGCCCAGGTCGTGGACCGCGCCCGCGAGACCTACCTCGCCGCCCTTGAGATTGGAAGATCCTGATGCCTGTTTCCCCCATCGCTCCGGTCCAGGGCGTACTGCCGACGGACTACCTCGGCGGGGCCGCCTCGGTGCCCGCAACGGACGGCTCCGGTTTCGCCTCTTCCCTCACCGGCGCCGTGGACAACCTCCAGCAGCTGCAGTCGACGTCGAAAGAGCTCGCCGTCTCCGCCGTGACCGGCAACCTCGACGACATCCACAACGCCACCATCGCCGCCAGCCGGGCCCAGATCACCCTGGAACTCGTGGCCACGGTCCGGAACAAGGGCGTTGACGCGTTCAACGAGATCATGAGGATGCAGGCCTGATGCCTCCGCAGATCACTGTCTTCTTCCAGCGCTTCGGCGCCGGCCTCAAGAGCTTCACCACCGGCCAGCGCACGCTCGCCGTCATCGGCGCCGCACTGTTGATTGTTGGCGTTGTGGCGCTCTCCGCCTGGCTCACCCGGCCCACCCTGGCGCCGCTGTTCTCCGGCCTCAAGGACACGGACGCGAACGGCATTGTGGAGCAGCTGCGCAAGGACAACGTGCCCTACGAGCTCAGCGACGGCGGCTCCACCATCCTCGTGCCGCAGGACAAGGTCTACGACGAGCGCCTCAAAGCCGCCGCCGCCGGCCTTCCGACCGCCGCGGCCACCGGCTACTCGCTGCTGGACAAGATGGGCGTCACGTCCTCCGAGTTCCAGCAGTCCGTGACCTACAAGCGCGCCCTCGAAGGCGAACTGGCCAGCACCATCTCCGCCATGGACGGCGTGAAGACCGCCGCGGTCCGGCTCGCCATCCCGGAAAAGACCGTCTTCGTCTCGAAGACCCCGGACACCACGGCCTCGGTCTTCGTCGAGACCGCGCCCGGCGTGACCCTCTCCGGCGACAAGGTCCAGGCCATCGTGCACCTGACCTCCGCCGCGATCGAGAACCTCAAACCCGCCAACGTCTCCGTGGTGGACTCGCAGGGCAACGTCCTCTCCACGGTGGGTGGCGGGGCCGCGGGATCCTCCTCCAAGCAGGCCGCCGACTACCAGCAGCGCACCGGCGACGCCGTCCGCGCCGTCCTGGACCGCGTGGTCGGTCCTGGCAACTCCACCGTGGCGGTCGCGGCAGATGTCACCGGAGAATCCGCCCAGCAAAAGAGCGAAACCTTCTCCAACACCCCCGGCGCGCTGCCGCTGAGCGAATCCTCCAAGACGGAAAAGTACAGCGGAGGCGCGGGCGGTGCCGCCGGCGTCCTCGGACCGGACAACATCGCGGTCCCCGGCGGAACCAGCGGCAACGGCAGCTTCGACTCCACGACCGCGACCAAGAACAACGCCGTCAACAAGGTCACCGAGGACCGGGTCATCCCGCCGGGCGCCGTGAAGCGCCAGACCATTTCGGTGGCCGTCAGCCAGTCCGCCGCGGGCGGCCTGAACATCGGCTCGCTCACCGCGCTGGTGACCTCCGCCGCCGGCGTCGACAAGGCCCGGGGCGACATCGTCACCGTCGAGGTGATCCCGTTTAGCACCGCGGCCGCGGATGCGGCCAACGCCTCCCTCGACGCGGCCAAGGCCGACCTCGAGGCCCAGAAGCAGCAGGCGTTCTTCGCAACCCTGGTCACGGCCGGCAGCATCCTGCTCGGACTGCTGATCCTGGCCCTGGTCATCACCATCATCCTGCGCCGCCGCCAGAAGCGTGAGCCGGTGGACCTGGGCGAACGCCTGGACCTGCTGCCGGCGATCCCCGCTGTCACGGCCATCGATCCGGCCCCCGCGACGTCGGCCATCCCGCTGACGGCCCTGCCGCTGCAGCCGCTGCCGGCGCCGCCGATGGAGGTGCTTGAAGCCGAACGCCGCATGCAGGAGATCGACAACATGGTCGCCGCCAACCCGGAGAAGGCAGCCGACTACCTCCGCAGCCTCATGGATGACAGGCAGCCCGCATGAAACTTGCCGAATCGACCCTCACCGGCACCCAGCGCGCCGCCGTCGTCCTGATGCAGATGAGTCCGCCCAACGCGGCCCGGGTGATGGCACAGTTGACGGACTCCGAGGCGGAGGAAATCGCCGCCGAGATTGTCCGGCTCCGCAAGGTGGATCCGGAGGTCGCCGAGCAGATCATGAAGGACTTCCACGAGGCTGCCCTGAGCAGCCCGCGGCAGGCCCGCGGCGGCCGTGAGCTCGCCGAAGGCCTGCTCGAGGCCTCCTTCGGCTCGGAAAAGGCCGCCGGCCTGATCAACCGGCTGACCGTCAACATGGCCGGCAAATCGTTTGAGTTCCTCGAAGACATCGAACCGGTGCAGATCCTCGCGCTGATCGACGGCGAACTTCCGCAGACCATCGCGCTGGTCCTGGCCCACCTGAGCCCGCGCAAGGCCTCGGCCGTGATGTCCGGGCTGCCGGGCTCGCTGCGGGCCGACGTCGCGCTCAGCATCGCCACCATGGGCTCGGGCGCGCCGGAAGCCATCGGCATCGTCGCGGACACCCTGAAGCTGCGCGGCGGCGCGGCCGTCTCGCAGCAGGCCTCCAAAGTGGTCGGCGGCATCCAGCCGCTGCTGGAAATCATCAACCGGACCGACGCCGGCACCGAACGCTCCGTCCTGGACGGGCTCGACCTGCTGGATCCGGACCTCGCCGTGGAAATCCGCGCCCAGATGGTGACCTTCGACGACATCGTCAAGCTGGAACGCCGCGACGTGCAGCTGGTGCTCCGCGGCCTGGACGCCTCCGTGCTCGCCGTGGCCATGAAGGGCGCCACCGAACCGGTGCTGGAAACCATCACCACCAACGTCTCCGGCCGCAACCTCGAAATCCTCGAATCCGAGATGGCGGCACTGGGACCGCTGCGCGCCTCGCAGATCGAGGAGGCGCGGGCCGCCGTCGTCCGCTCCATCCGCGAGCTCGAAGCCGAAGGCCAGATCACCATCCAGCGCGGGGACGAAGAAGACTATGTTTACTGACGGGTCGTTTACGGACGCCGGCTCCGCCGAAAGCGCCCCGGCCCGCATCGTCTTCCCCTCGCTGCGGTCCAGCGGACCGGCCAACGAGCAGGCCGGCTACACCGAGGGCCACGCCGCGGGCTACGCCGCGGGCGTCCGCGCCGCCGCCAAGGAGCAGCGCCGCTGGCGCGACCGGATGGCTGCCGAGCAGGCCGCCTCGCTCGCCGCCGGGCAGCAGGACCTGGACCGTGCCGTCCGCGCCCTCGCCGTGGCCCGCACCGACTTCGCGCACCGCAACGTCCAGGCCCTGCACGACGCCGAAGAGGTCCTGGCCCGCACCGCGCTGGAACTGGCCGAAGCCATCCTCGGCTACGAACTTGCCGAGGGCACCCGGACGGCCCGCGCCGCCCTGGACCGCGCCCTGTCCGGAAACGACGCGGCCACCGTGCTGGCCATCCGGCTGCACCCGGCCGACATCGAGGTGCTCGCCAAGGAAGGCCAGGACCTGCCGGCCGGCCTTCCGCTGCTCGCCGACGCGTCCCTGCAGCGCGGCGACGCGAAGGTGGAATACCAGCAGGGCTGGCTGGACGCCAGCCTGGGCAGCGCCCTGGCCCGTGCCAAGGCGGCCCTGATGGGGGACCAGCAGTGGCCCGCCGATGCCCCGGATTCGCTCTCCGGCGGGCAGCCATGATCGCCCAGTGGCGCCCCAAGGGCGACGACTTCGCGGCTGCCCTCGCCGCGGCCGCGCCGCAGCGCGTCGGCACCGTCACCTCCGTGATGGGCCTGGGCCTGGAAGTGTCCGGCCTGGACTGCGCCCTCGGTGACCTGGTCACCGTGGGGGAGAACCCCGGACTCGACGCCGAGGTCGTGGCGGCCCTGGACGGCTCCGTGCGCTGCATGCCGCTCGGGCGCCTCGCCGGCGTCGCCGCCGGAGACCCGGTCCGCGCCAAGGGCGGCACCGTGCTGGTCCCCACCGGTGCGGGGCTCTTCGGCCGCGTCATCGACGGCCTCGGCCGCCCGATCGACGGCAAGGGCCCGCTGCTCAGCGGACCGCGCGTGCCGATCGACAACGAGGCGCCGAACGCCATGAAACGCGCACGGATCGACACCGCGCTGCAGACCGGCGTCCGGGTGCTGGACACCATGACCACCCTGGGCAAGGGCCAGCGCATGGGCCTCTTCGCCGGCTCCGGCGTCGGCAAGTCTTCACTGCTGTCCATGATCGCCCGCGGCACCGACGCCGAAGTATCCGTGATCGCCCTCGTGGGGGAGCGCGGCCGCGAAGTCCGCGAATTCCTGGAGGACGACCTTGGCCCCGCCGGGCTGGCCCGCTCGGTCGTCGTCGTCGCCACCTCCGACGAGCCGGCGCTGATGCGCATGCGCGCCGCGTTCACCGCCACCCGGATCGCCGAATCCTTCCGGGACCAGGGCCAGGACGTTGTGCTCATGATGGATTCGCTGACCCGCGTGGCCATGGCCCAGCGCGAGATCGGCCTCTCCGCCGGCGAGCCCCCCGCTACCCGCGGCTACCCGCCGTCGACGTTCTCCGTCCTGGCCCGGCTGCTGGAGCGGGCCGGCACCGCCGAGGCCGGCTCAGTGACCGGCATCTACACCGTGCTGGTGGACGGCGACGACCACAATGAACCCATCGCCGATGCCGCCCGGTCCATCCTCGACGGCCACGTGGTGCTGGACCGGAAGCTCGCCGTGACGGGACACTTCCCCTCGGTGGACGTGCTGGGTTCGGTCTCGCGCGTCGCCTCCAAGGTCAACGCCCGTCACCACCTCGACGCGGCCTCCACGCTGCGCAGGGTCCTCGCGGCCCGCAAGGCAGCCCAGGACCTGATCGACGTCGGCGCCTACCAGGCCGGGACCAACCCGCTGGTGGATGCCGCCCTGGCGCATGAGGACTCCGTCAGCGGCTTCCTGCAGCAGCCGATGGACGAGTCCACCCCCCACCCCGAGTCCTGGCGTCAGCTGGACCACCTCACTTCGATCCTGGGAGCCGCGGCATGAACCGGCAATTCTCGCTCGCGGGGCTGTTGCGCCTCCGCCAGATCCAGCAGGACCAGGCGGCGTCCGGGCTGGCCCGCGCCCGTTCCCGGTCCACTTCGGTCCGGGCCCGGGAAGCCTCGGCCCGCCGGCAGCTGTCCGCCACCGACGAGGACATCGTCAGCTCCGCGTCGCTGCGCGCCGTCGCGGCGTCCCGCGCGGCGTCCCACAGCATGCTGGCGGACCTGGAGAACCTGGCCCGCGCAGCCGAGACGGACGAGGCCGCGGCGCGCGAGGAATTCATCGCCGCCCGCACCCGGTCCGTCGGCCTGGAAAAGCTGCAGGCCCGCCACCACGCCGAAGTGAACACCGCGGAGCTGCGCGCCGAACAGTCCACCCTGGACGAGATTTCCTCGACGATCTGGCACCGGGACGAACAGCAGGTGCGCTCATGAGCATGACCGAGGCGCTGGGCCGCATGCAGGGCATCCAGTCGATGATCGCTGAGCTCACCCGTCCCACCCAGACCGAAAGCACCGCCGCGGCGCTGAAGTCCGCCGCAGCCACGTCCCTCGCGACCGGGACCGGCACCGGCGACGCCGGCTCCTTCACGGAGGCGCTCACCGCGGCCCTCGGCGGAAGCGCAAGCGCCTCCGGAACGGATCCCTCATCCCTGGCCGGCGGCCTGGGCCTGGGCGGCACCGCGGGCATCGGCGCCTTCAAGGGGCTCACCGCACCGGCACCCGCTGTGCCGGTAGCTGCAGGCAGCGCGACCGGCACGGACGTGGTGGCCATGGCCAAGAAGTACATCGGGGTGCCCTACGTCTGGGGCGGCACCAACCCGGCCACCGGGATGGACTGCTCTGGCTTCACGCAGCGGGTCTTCAAGGACCTCGGCGTCGAGCTTCCGCGGGTCGTCAGCGACCAGATGAAGCAGGGAACCCCGGTGGCGTCCCTCGCCGAGGCCAAGCCCGGCGACCTGCTGATCAGTTTCGGCGGGAACCACATCTCCATCTACCTCGGCAACGGCAAAGCCATCGACGCGCCCGTGCCAGGCAAGACCATCCAGATCCGCGACGCCTGGGAGCAACAGTCCAACCTGACCTCCATCCGGCGGATCGTCCCGGCGGGAGGCGCCTCATGAAGGGCATGGCTTCGATGGACCTGGCGACTGCGCTCGCCGGGTCTCCGGTGCACGCCCGCGGCGCCCAGCAAGGGAGCCGCGCGCGCACAGACAGTGGGGCGCCCGACGCCGGCGGCTTCGGGTCCGTGCTGAGCGACGCGGTGAGCCACGAGGCAGCTTCCGCTGCCCCGTCGTCCGTCACGGCTGCCCCCTCGTCCACCGCTACTGCGACCGGCACCGCTACTGCGCCCGGCACCGCCGCGGCGCCCGGCGAGGCCAAGACCTCGAAAGACGGGGCCCCGGCGGACGCCCCCGCCCAGGACGCAACTGCTGCCCCTGACGGCTCCGCCGCTGCGTCAGCGGCCGATGCCGGCATCCTGGCCGCTTCGGCCCAGTTCGCCGCAGCGATCCAGCCCGCCGCGGCCGCGGGGGAGACAACGCCCGCGACGGCGGAACCCGGCGGCATCGCCCCGCCATCTGTGAGCCCAGCAGCAGCTTCCGGCCAGCTCTTTGTGGACCCGCGGCTGGCGCCCCCGACCGGCGCTGTGACGGCCCCGTCCGCGGGAGAGACTGCGGCGGCGCCCGCACCGGTCGTGGCGTCCGTTGCCGGCGGTGTCGCCCTGCGCCACGAACCGGCGAGCAACCCAGCAGCGGGCCCCGCAGCAGCCGGCCTCGCCACACCACCGCAAGCCGGTGCGGCGCTTCCGGGCATCGTCCTTCCGGCCGCCGCGGCTCAGGCTGCCCTCCGCCCGGCGGGCGTCCCGGCGGGTGGCAAGCCGGCCGCTGGCACGGCTGCCGGCGTCGTTCCCGCCCAGGCTGTTGCCGCGGCTGGAGCCACGACCGCGACCGCGGATCCCGCTGCGGCGCTGCCCCCGGCAGCCGCTCCGGCGACGGGAGTTCCGCCGACGGCGGCGCAGACCGCAGCGGCGCCCACCGCTGCCGGCAC
The DNA here is from genome assembly GCF_056394105.1 of Arthrobacter sp. 10T419. Taxonomy (NCBI): domain Bacteria; kingdom Bacillati; phylum Actinomycetota; class Actinomycetes; order Micrococcales; family Micrococcaceae; genus Arthrobacter; species Arthrobacter sp. 10T419. The sequence goes on from NZ_JBFTHF010000004.1 coordinate 46,655, forward strand.
GGCGGCACCGGGCCTGCCCGGCGTCGTCGTCGGGATCGGAGGGAGGCTCCCCGGCGGGGCCCCCGACGCTCCCGCCGAGAGCCGTCCGGCTGCTCCCGCAGCGACGGACAGCGTGGCCGCTGCCGGCGCCGCAGCGGTGGCCCCGCCCACGCCGGGCCCGGCCCGCAGCACGGCACTACCGGCGGCCGCGACTCCGGCTCCGGCCCAGCAGCCCGCCCTCACCCCGCAGCTGGCAAAGCCGCTGTTCACGCTCGCTGCGGCCCCGCACGGCCAGCACATCATGACCCTGAAAGTTACCCCCGAGGACCTCGGTCCGCTGACCGTGCGCGCCCACATCGACGGCGCCGGCGTTCGGATCGAACTGTTCGCTCCCGGAGACACCGGCCGGGAAGCACTGCGCGGGATCCTGCCGGAACTGCGCAAGGAACTTGCCGACGCCGGCTTTGGTGCGACCCTCGACCTCTCGGACCACAGCGGACCGGCGGGCCGGGGCCAGGACGCAGGAGGGGACGCGGGACAGGGTGCAGCCGGCCGCGAAGCCTCCGAAGCCGGCAGCGGTGCCGACTCGGGACCCGGCGGCCGGAACGGGCCCGGCGAACCGCGGCCCGGGCACCGGTGGGATGCCCTGGCGGACCAAGCGTCGCTGCGCAGCACCAGGATCCTGAACGGTCCCCAAACCACCCTCGACATTCTCGTCTGACACGAAGGAACCCGACCCATGACTATCCAGCCCATCGCCCCGCAGCCGGTTACGGCCGCGGGGACGACCCCACAGGCTGCCGCCGTCCGGGCCCCCGTGCAGTCCATGGACGCCAACGTGTTCATGACCCTCCTCGTGGCCCAGCTCAAGAACCAGAACCCCAGCGCCCCCATGGATACGAACCAGATGATGGCGCAGACCATCCAGCTTTCCATGATGGAAAAAATGACCGAACTGACTTCCAACAGCAAGGAGGGATTCTCCCTCCAGATGCGCTCGGCAGCATCACAGCTGATCGGCCACTCCGTTGACTACAAACTCGCCGACGGCACCACCGGCACCGGAATCGCCAGCTCGGTTTCCTTCGCCGACGCAGTACCGACCGTCAAGGTCGGCGATCTCTCCATCCCCCTCGACTCCATCACCGGCCTTACCGCGCCGGCCGCTTCCTGACCAGTTTCCTCCCGTAGAAAGGCAGTTCCCATGCTCCGCTCGCTGTACTCCGGAATCTCCGGCCTTCGTGCCCACCAGACCATGCTGGATGTCACCGGCAACAACATCGCCAACGTCAACACGGCCGGCTTCAAGGCGTCCTCCACGCAGTTCCAGGACACCCTCTCGCAGCTGACCCAGGGCGCGTCCGCGCCGCAGGGTGAGTCCGGCGGCAGCAACCCGGCGCAGATCGGCCTCGGCGTCCGCGTCGCCGGCGTCAGCACCAACTTCGCCCAGGGCTCCTCGCAGAGCACCGGCCGCGCAACGGACATGATGATCTCCGGCGACGGCTTCTTCGTCACCAGCAAGGGCGGCCAGCAGCTGTTCACCCGTGCGGGATCCATGACGTTCGACGCCGCCAGCCAGCTCGTCAGCCCGGACGGCGGCATCCTGCAGGGCTGGACCGCCAACAACGGCAAGGTGGACCAGGCGGGTGCCATCGGCGACATCACGCTTAACCCCAACACCATGATCGCGACCCCCACGACCTCCATGACGCTGGACGGCAACCTGCCCGCGGACGCCGGTTCGGCGTCGTTCGACCGCGTGGTCAAGGTCTACGACTCCGTCGGCGCCGCCAGCAACCTCACCCTCACCTTTGTCCAGCAGCCTGGCGGCTGGGGTGTGTCCACCGACGGCGGCGCCACCATCGCGGACCGGATGAGCTTCACCGACGGCCGACTGACCTCTCCGGGCAAGCTCAACGTTGCGGGCAAGACCATCGACGTAAGCCAGGTTTCCTCCTTCGCCGGCATGAGCTCGCTCACCGTCAGCGGCCAGAACGGCACCCCGGCCGGGAAGCTGGAATCCTTCACCCTCGGCAATGACGGCTCCCTGATCGGGTCCTTCAGCAACGGCACCAAGCAGGTCCTGGCCAAGATCGCGCTGGCGAAGTTCACCAACCCGGCCGGCCTGGAGAAGGCCGGCGGATCCTCCTACGTCGCCACCGCCAACTCCGGCAACGTCCAGCTGGGCGCGGCCGGCGACCCGGGCATCGGCACCCTGGCCGGCGGCTCGCTGGAGATGTCCAACGTGGACCTGTCCCAGGAGTTCACCAACCTGATCGTCGCCCAGCGCGGCTTCCAGGCCAACGCCCGCATCATCACCACCTCGGACGAGGTCCTGCAGGAGCTCGGCAACCTCAAGCGCTAACCCCTGGCGCACCGCGGTCCAAGGTCGCCAGCGAGGGGCGCACGGAAGACAGCCACGGGCCTCATCCAGTTCCGAGGCCCGAGCTGTCCCCTCGAATGCACCCGTGCGACGGCAAACGCGGTGCCGGCCGTGTTTTTTCGCACCGGTTTTGGAAAAACGCGGCGCGGGCGGCCTGATGCGCCCCGGATCCGGGGCGCGCAGGCCCGTTTCCGCCGCGGGTGTCCGCTGCCGTAGCGAAATGCGGGCGAACGGCACGGCCGTGGAACGGCGTGCCACATGGAAGGGGTCCCTTGGGGACCCCTTTCGTGTGTCCGCGGCGCCTAACGAAAGCGCGGGGGCGGCCGACAGTAAGGGGAGAACACCCCTACCCGCCGCTTGGCCGCACCGCCAGGCAGTCCCCAGAGCAGAATCGGCCCATGATCGTTGTCACACGCCTCAACGGAACGCGCTTCGCGGTCAATCCGGACCTGATTGAACGGATCCACGAGAGTCCGGACACCCACCTGGTCACGCTCGACGGCGCCGCTTACGTTGTGCTTGAAAGCCTGGCCGAGGTGGTCGAGCTGATTGCCGACTACCGCGCCTACGTCCTGAACAAGGCTCGGGATTTCCCCGCCGTCACGGGCTACCCCTTGAGCCTGGTCCCGCCTGCCGGACCGGACGACGACGCCGACGCCTCCGCACCTGAACCACCAAGGAAGTAAGCCATGGATCCCGCAACAATCATTGGACTGCTCCTCGCGTTTGGTTCCGTCGTCACCATGGTGGTCATTGAAGGTGGCAGCATCTCCGGCCTGCTGCTGCCCGGGCCCCTGGTCCTGGTCTTCGGGGCAACCCTGGCCATCGGGCTGGCCGGCAACACGCTCAAGGACGTGATCCAAGCGTTCAAGGCCGTGCCGGCAATGTTCATGGGAAAGACGTCGAAGCCCCAGGAAAGCATCGACCAGATGGTCCGCTTCGCGGAGAAGGCGCGCGCCGAGGGCCTGCTCTCCCTTGAGGAAGAGGCCGCGAGCGTCAAGGATCCGTTCCTGGCCCGAGCCCTGCAGAACATCGCAGACGGCACCGACGCCGAGGACCTCCGCCTGCAGATGGAGGACGAGATTGACACGAAGTCCCGCAGCGACCACGCGTCGTCGAAGTTCTTCGCCAGCCTCGGCGGCTACGCCCCTACCGTGGGGATCGTCGGAACTGTCGTGTCCCTCACCCACGTCCTCGAAAACCTCTCCAAGCCGGACGAACTGGGGCACATGATCGCCGCCGCCTTCGTCGCGACCCTGTGGGGCCTGCTCTCGGCCAACTTCATCTGGCTGCCGTTCAGTTCGCGACTGGCCAGGCTCTCCGAGTTGAACATCGAACGCATGACCCTCGTGATGGAGGGCATGCTCGCCGTGCAGTCCGGCGCCCAGCCCCTGCTGCTGGCCGAACGGCTCCGTTCCATGGTCCCGGAGCACCAGCTCAAGAGCGCCGACAAGGGCCGCAAGGCGCCCAGCGGTGACGGCACCGCGGAGTCGATGGACACCGCAGCGTGAGCGGACGCCGCCGGCCCCGCAAGAAACCCGAAGCGCACCACGTCGACGAACGCTGGATGGCTTCCTACATGGACATGGTCACCGTGCTCATGTGCCTCTTCATCGTCCTTTACGCCATGTCCACGGTCGACGCGAACAAGTTTGAGAAACTGCGCAACTCGCTCGCCACCGGGTTCGGCGCGGTGGCCTCGGAAACCGTGGACACCGCCTCCGGGACCGTGGTCCCGCCCGAATTCGTCAACAAAGACCTCGAGGCCTTTGCCGCCGTCCAGTCGGACGACAAGAAAGCCCAGGACGCAGCCCTCGCCGCCGCGAAGAAAGAAGTGGACCGGCTGCGCGCCCTCGAGAAAAAGATGAAGGCCGGCCTGGCCGCCGCCGGGCTCAGCCAGAACGTGGAGTTCCAGATCGACCAGCGCGGCCTGACGGTCAAGCTCATCGGCTCCCAGGCTTTCTTCGCCCCCGACCGGCCCGAGCTCACCAACCGCGCGTCCCAGGTGCTGCACATCATCTCGCCCATCCTCGGCCCCGCGGCGCTGGAGATCATGGTGGAAGGCCACGCGGCGAAGGGCATTACCGCGTACCCGTCCACTTGGGAGCTGTCCTCGGCGCGCGCGGTCAACGTGCTGCGCTACATGGTGGACCGCGGCGGGATCCCGCCGCAGCGGATCGGGGCCGTCGCCTTCGGCTCGGCCCGCCAGGTCAACGACGATTCCACGCCGGCGCTGATGGAGCGGAACCGGCGGGTGGACATCGTAGTCATCTCCGACAAGCCCGACGTCGTCCGGGCCCTCATTCCCCAGGCCTTGAAGCTGACCCAGAAATAGCGGCTCTTTCGCGTGCTGTCTGACGCCCCGTTTATTGCCTGGGGCAGACTGCTTACGACGGCGGATCCCTTGCCGATAGTGGCAACCGTGAGTGTTCTGGATGAGCGGGAAGTGGTACGGGAGCGGACCGTCAGCGTCTATGACTTCCGGCGTCCCGCGACGCTGGCGCGAGAGCACAGCCGCGTCCTGGAACTCGCCTTCGAGACGTTCGCCCGCCAGTGGGGCACCCAGCTGACCGCCAAGGTCCGCGTGAAGTCCGTGGTGCGGCTCGAGGACGTCGGCATGCAGAGCTACGACGAGTACGCCGCCTCCCTCCCGGCGGTGACCGCCATGGTGCTGTGCACCGTGGAGTCGCACGATTCCAAGCTGGTGGTGCAGTTCCCCGCTCCCTCGGCCCTGGGCTGGATCAACCGGATGCTGGGCGCCTCGAACGACACGGTGATGCCGGACCGGAAGTTTACGCAGATTGAACAGGCCCTGGTCAAGGGACTTATGGACGAGGCCCTCGAGGACCTCGGCTACTCGCTCGGGCCGCTGTTGAGCGAAACCATCCGGGTGGACACCGTCCAGTACAACTCCCAGTTCGCCCAGGCCGCAGCGCCCAGCGAACTCATGATTGTCGCCTCCTTCACGATCAACGTCGGCAACATCAGTGCCCCGGCCACCCTGGCGGTGCCGGCGGGAATCCTGCTGGGCCGGCTGAAGAAGGTCAACCCGACGGACAACCGCGGGGACGCCGCCGCCCGCATCAGCTCGCAGTTGGAGCGCGTCCCGGTGGAACTCTCGGTGCGGCTCTCGACGTCGTACGTCACCCCCAGCCAGGTGCTGGGCCTCGCGGTGGGGGACGTCCTGACCCTCCCGCACCTGGAAAACCGGCCGTTCGACCTCACCCTGGATGGCACGAGGCTGGCCACCGCCGCCCCGGCCCGCAACGGGTCCCGGGCCGCAGCCGTCATTGTCACAATCGAGGAGAATAACCAATGAGCATCACCCTGACCAAGCATGAATCGTCGGCGGAACGGCTCGTTGAGGAACTGCCGAGCCCGGTAGCCCTGAAGGTCGTCGCGCTGGTCCCGGCCCGCGCCGCAGCCCCCTACGCCCGCCAGGCCGTCACCGCGACCTTCGTCGGCTCCGTGACCGCAGATCTCGCCCTGATGCTCAGCGACCGCACGTTCCTGGACGAGGCGGCCGGCGGAATGGCCGGCGGCCAACTCGGCGTCGTCTCCGTCACCGATGTCCTCCGCCCCGCGATGGAAAGCGCAAGCTCGGTCTTTGGCGCCGGCGTGCTCTCGGACCTGCGCGAGTCCGACGCGTCCGGGCTGCTTTCGGACCCCGACACTGCCGTCTTCGAACTCTCCGACGGCACCAGCCCGGCGGCATGGTTCGCGGTCCGGCTGCGCGAACACGGCACCAGCCAGGACCGTGCCGGCGACCTCTTCGGCGGCGGCGACACGGTGGCCGGCCGGCTGGGCCGCATCAACAACATCGAGATGGCCCTGACCGTGGAGATCGGCCGCACCCGCATGTCCGTCCGCGACGTGCTCTCGCTCGAACCCGGCAAGATCATCGAACTGGACCGCTCCGCGGGCGCCCCCGCCGACGTTCTGCTCAACGGCCGGCTGATCGCCCACGGCGAGGTTGTGGTCCTGGACCAGGACTACGCCGTGCGGATCACCCGGATCCTCGACGTGGCCGAGGGGCTTAGCTGAATGGACTCGCTGATCCTCGGGCTGCGGGTAGCCGTAGCCCTGGGCGCGGTGCTTGGACTGATCTGGCTGCTGCAGCGCCGTCTCGGCAAAGGCACGGGACGACGCCGCGCTGACGCCGCCCTGAGCGTCGTCAGCCGCCAAAGCGTCGGCCAGCGTGCCTCCGTAGTGGTGGTCGACGCCGGTGGCCAGCGCTTCCTGCTCGGCGTCACCGACCACGCCGTCAACGTCCTGCACACCGGCGACATCCCGGCAGAGGCGGCAGAGGCCCTGGATCCGGAGCCCCGCCGCGCCGGCGCCGCCGGCGCCTTCGCGCAGATCCTCGCAAGCGCGGGAGCCGGAGCCGGAGCCGCTGCCTCCGCCGCACCCCTAAACGGGGCCGGGACCGCGGACCAGGTCGGCAGCCTGGCGGCTGGCGAGCCCGGGGCACCGGACCGGCCGCTGTCCCGCCGCAACTCCATCCGCCGCGAACCCCACCCCCGGACCGCCCCGGGGCGCGGGACCGCGCCCGCCGCGTCCCACCCGCCGCTGCACGGGTCAATTCTGGCCGGTTCCACCTGGAAGCAGGCCGCTGCCGCTCTCAGGAGCGGACGCCGCAATTGATCCGCCCTGCCACCGCCCGCTCCGCCCGCGTCCCGTCAACCAGCAGCAGCCGAACCGGCATCAGCCGAACCACAAGGTTCCTGGCCATCGGCGTCGCCGCCGTGCTCTGCGCCGTCCTGCTGCTCTGGCTTAACGCCTCCGCCGGCCATGCGACTGCCCCCGTGCCGCCGGTTCCGCCAACCCCGCCGGCCAGCCCGGACACCGGCAGCGTCAACATCGAGATCAACGGCATGGACGGAAAGCCATCCACAGCGGTCCTGACCCTGATCGGGATCACCCTGTTGTCCGTCGCGCCCGCGCTGCTGCTGATGATGACCTCGTTCACCAAGATCTTCGTGGTGCTCGCGATGACCCGCAACGCGCTCTCGCTCCCGTCCATACCGCCCAACCAGGTGCTGGCGGGCCTGGCCCTGTTCCTGTCGATCTTCGTCATGTGGCCGGTCATCAACGAGATGAACACCATCGGCGTGCAGCCCTACCTGAACGGCACCTTGGATTTCAACGGCGCGCTCAGCGCCGGCTCGGGCCCGCTGCAGCACTTCATGCTGGCGCACACCCGCGAGGAAGACATCGCACTGATGACCCGCGCCGCCGGCATGGAGAACCCGGCCACGCCGGAAGCGGTGCCGCTGCAGACGCTCATCCCGGCGTTCATGATTTCCGAACTCCGGGCCGCCTTCATTATCGGCTTCGTCATCTTCATCCCGTTCCTCGTGATCGACCTCGTCGTCTCCGCGGCCCTGATGTCGATGGGCATGATGATGCTTCCGCCGGTGATGATCTCGCTGCCGTTCAAGATCCTGCTCTTTGTCCTCGTGGACGGCTGGGGCCTGATCATCACCTCGCTGATCCAAAGTTATGCAGGCTCGGGATGAACGCCAACGCCGTCCTGGACATCTGCCTCCAGGCCATGATCGTGGCCGCCAAGCTCTCGGCCCCGGTGCTGGTGACCGCGCTGGTGGTGGGCCTGGCGATTTCCCTGCTTCAGTCCATCACCCAGCTCCAGGAAGCCACCCTCTCCTTCGTGCCCAAACTGGCCGCCGTGGCGGTGGCGCTGCTGATCTGCGGGCACTGGATGATCTCGGAGATGGTCGCGTTCACCAACGACCTCTTCGCCAAGATCCCCTCCCTGCTCGGAGGCTTGTGAGGTGGGCATCCCGATCGATCAGACGTGGCTGGAAGTCCTCCTGCTGGCCACCGTCCGGATGACGGCATTCCTGATCGTGGCACCGCCTTTCGCGCACCAGGCCTTCCCCGGGCGGATCAAAGCCATGCTGGGCGTCGGCCTGGGCCTGGCCGTCTCGCAGCGGCTCTCCGCCGGCTACGTCGCCCGCGACACGGCAGGCTTCCTCACCGGAGTGGTCCTGGAACTCGTCACCGGCCTGGTCCTGGGCTTCCTGGTCATGCTGGTCTTCGCGGCGGTCCAGTCCGCCGGCAGCCTGATCGACCTCTTCAGCGGCTTCCAGATGGCCCAGGCCTTCGACCCGCAGATGATGGTCAACGGCGCCCAGTTCACCCGGCTGCTGCAGATGGCGGCGCTCGCCCTGCTGTTCTCCTCGGACGGCTACCAGCTCGTCATCGGCGGCCTGACCGGAAGCTTCACCGCCCTGCCGCTGGCCGGCGGCCTTGACCTGGCCCAGCCGGTCCAGGCCATGACCTCCGCCGTCACCGGCATGTTCCTCGCCGCCGTCCAGATCGCCGGCCCGCTGCTGGTGGTGCTGTTCCTCGCCGACGTCGGGCTCGGCCTGCTGACCCGGGTGGCCCCGGCACTGAATGCCTTCTCGCTGGGCTTCCCGCTCAAGATCATGCTGACCCTCTCGTTGGCAGGATTCCTCTTCCTCGCCCTGCCCAGGATCGTCTCCACCCTCGCCGGGCAGGCCGCCAAGACTGTGCTGGGGGTGGGCTGATGGCGGATTCACAGGAAAAAACCGAACAAGCCACCGACAAACGCATGCGGGAGGTCCGCTCCAAGGGCCAGCTCTCGCGCTCCCAGGACCTCACCGCCTGGCTGGCGGTCGGCGCCGCCGCCGTCATGATCCCCGCGACCGTGCAGCGCGGGGCCAACGCGGCCACGGACCAGCTCTTCAGCGTCCGGGGCGTCATGGCGCAGCCGGATCCGGCAAGGGCCGTGAAGGCCCTCGAGGACGGCCTCGGCGCGCTCGCCGGAATCCTCGGACCGTTGCTAATCGTCGTGCTCCTTGTCGTCCTGGTGGGTTCGGCGCTGCAGGGCGGCATCCACCTGAAGAAGTTCCGCCTGGACTTCGAGAACTTCAAACTGCTCAGCGGGCTGAAGCGCATCTTCGGCACCCAGGCGCTGTGGGGCGGGGTCAAGGCGCTGCTGAAGGCCAGCGTTGTCGGCCTCGTGCTCTACTCCGTCGTTCAGGGGCTCATCCCGGTGCTGCTCACCGCCGGCGGCCTTCCGGTGTCCGGCGTCGTGGCGGCGGCCGGGAGCGGCATCTCCTCCCTGGTCCAGTTCGCCGTCTTCGCCGGCATCGCGCTGGCGGCCGTGGACTTCTTCGTGGTGATGCGCCGGAACCGGAAGAAGACCCGGATGTCCAAGAAGGAAGTCCAGGACGAGAACAAGAGCAGCGAAGGCGATCCGCTGATCCGCTCCCAGCGCCGGGCCCGGCAGCTGTCCATGAGCCGGAACCGCATGATCGCGGCAATCGGGGACGCCGACGTCGTCCTCGTCAACCCCACGCACGTCGCCGTCGCGCTGAAGTACGAGCCCGGAAAGTCGGCCCCGCGGGTGGTGGCCAAGGGTGCCGGTCACGTCGCGTCGCGGATCAGGCAGGAGGCCGAGGCGAAGAACGTGCCCATGGTCCAGGACATCCCGCTCGCCCGGGCGCTGCACGGCGCCTGCGAGCTGGGGCAGGAGATCCCGGTGGATTTCTACCACGCCGTGGCCGGGGTGCTGGCCTTCGTCATGTCGCTCAAGGCCCGCGGCGCCGGAGCCGGGCTGCACCGGATGGCCGGAGCCGCGCTATGAGCATCTTCGCGAACATTTTTGGAACCAGCGTCTGTGAAAGGACCGCATCATGAACAACAGGCTCGCCCGGCTGGCGGTGCCGATCGGCATCGTGGGCATCGTGCTGCTGCTGGTGGTTCCCGTGCCCGCCCCGCTGCTGGACTTCCTCATCGTGTGCAACATCCTGCTGGCGCTGCTGGTGCTGCTGACCAGCATGTTCGTGAAGAAGCCGCTGGACTTCTCCGTGTTCCCCTCGCTGCTGCTCGTGGCCACGCTGTTCCGGCTGGGCCTCAACGTTGCCTCCACCCGGCTGGTCCTCGGCAACGGTTACGCCGGCCAGGTCATTGAGGCCTTCGGCAAGGTGACCGTGGGCGGCTCCATGATCATCGGCGCCGTCGTGTTCCTGATTCTGGTGGTTATCCAGTTCGTCGTGGTCACGAAGGGCGCTGAGCGCGTCGCCGAAGTCGGGGCGCGGTTCACCCTGGACGCCATGCCGGGCAAGCAGATGGCGATCGACGCCGACCTCAACGCCGGGCTGATTACCGACACCCAGGCCCGGGAGCGGCGCGCCGAGGTCTCGGCAGAGGCCGACTTCTACGGCGCGATGGACGGAGCCTCGAAGTTCGTCAAGGGTGACGCCATCGCCGGCATCATCATCATCATCATCAACTTCATTGGCGGCATCGCCATCGGCATGCTGCAGCGCGGCATGGAGATCGGCGACGCCCTCAACACCTACGGCCTGCTGACCATGGGTGACGGACTTGTCACCCAGATCCCGGCGCTGCTGATGGCTGTCTCCACCGGCATGATCGTGACGCGGTCCAACGCGGAGGCGGACATGGGCCGGACGGCCTCCACGCAGCTGCTGCAGTCGCCCAACGCCCTGATGATCGCGGGCGTGGCCGCCCTCGCCATGGCCCTCATCCCCGGCATGCCGCCCATTCCGTTCGTCCTGGTCGGCGCCGGCCTGATCCTGGCTTCGCGCCGCACCGCCGCCGGTCAGCAGCAGGCGGAAAAGGCCCGCGACGCCGAGGCCGCCGCGCTGAACTCCCCGCAGCTGGACCCCAACGAGAAGCTGCTGGAGGACATGCGCGTCCACCCCGTGGAGATCCTGCTGGCCCCCGACCTTGTCGACATGGTCTCCGGCGCCTCCGACGACCTGCTGGCCCGGGTCCGATCGCTGCGGCACAAGATCGCAATGGAACTGGGCCTGGTCATCCCGCCGGTCCGCACCCGGGACAGTGTGGATCTCCCGCCGGCCACCTACGCCATTCGGATCGCCGGGGTGGAGGCCGGCCGCGGCACCGCCCCGGGCGGCCAGATGCTGGCCCTCGGCGACTCACTGGACTCGCTCCCGGGCGTCGCCATGATTGAGCCGGTCTTCGGGCTCGCCGGGAAGTGGATTCCGGCCGAGATGCGGCACAACGCCGAGATGACCGGGGCCACCGTGATCGACCGCGTCTCGGTGCTGGTCACGCACCTGTCCTCCATCGTCACGGGCAATGCTGCCCGGCTGCTCTCCCGCGAGGATGTCCGGGTGCTGACCGAGGGCGTCCGCAAGCAGAGCCCCTCCGCCGTGGACGAACTGACTCCCGCGCTGCTCTCGCTCGCCGAGCTGCAGCGGGTGCTCCAAGGCCTGCTCGACGAGCAGGTCCCCATCAACGACCTGGCCCGCATCTACGAGGCGCTTACGCTCCGGGCCAAGGTTTCCACCGACCCGGAGTCGCTGGTGGAGGCGGCCCGCCAGGCACTCGGTCCGGCGCTGACCGCCAAGTTCATGGAGGGCCCGGTGCTCAACGTGATCATGATCGACCCGCTCCTGGAACAGTCCATGCTGGAGGATATGCGGCCGGCCGAGGGCGGCAGCCAGATCGTGATGGGACAGGACCGGCTCGACGCCGTGCTCCGCTCGGTGCGCAACGCGGTGGACTCCGCGGCCGCCGCCAACCGGCAGGCCGTCCTGGTCTGCGCCCCGGCGCTGCGTCCGGCCATCCACCGGCTTATCGGAGCCCAGCCCGGGTCCGTCCCGGTGCTGTCGTACCGCGAAGTCACTTCCGCCAATGTCCGGATCGAAACTGTAGGAGTCGTGCGCCATGCCGAACCGCTATCGGCTTAAGGGAGCCTCGCTGGAGGAAATCCGCAGCAAGGCCGAGGCCCAGTACGGCCCGTCGGCCCGCATCGTTTCCGCCGAGCGCGTGATCAGTCCCGGCATCGCCGGGCTGTTCGCGGCGAACCGCTACGAGGCCATCGTCGAGGTCCAGCCCAAGCACGACGTCGTCACCGGCGAGGTCGTGCCGGATGCGGACATCCTGTCCGAGGGTGAGATCGTGGAGCGGGCCGCCGCCACATCGGCAGACGCCCCGCGGGATACCGTCCGGGAAGCGCCGCGGCGGACGGAGACGCCGCCCAGCACGCGGATCGCCGCGGCCCCCGCCCACCAGCTGCAGGGCGACGCGATCGCCGCCCTGCTGGCCGAAGCCGACGCCGCCGAACTGACCCTGCACCGGACCGGCACCCCAGGGGTCTCGACCGAGTCGCCGGACTTCGCCGAACTGCTGGACCAGCTCGGATCCGGGCTGCGGCCGACGTCGGCCGGAGCGGGACAGCCCGACCCGGACCGGGCAGCACGCCCGGGGAACGGCGCGGGGGAGCGCACCGCACCGGCCCACGACCGCGTGCCGCCGTCGCCGTCCGTGCGAAATGCCGCGCCGGCGCGCGAGCCGGTCCCGGTCCCGCTGAGCGGCACCGGGGACCTGGTGGTGCTGGTCGGCCTCGGCGACGACGCGATGGACACCGCCCTGGCCATGTCCATCGCCGCTGGCGGCGCGGACGTGCGCACCGCCGGAGAATTGAGCGCTTACGGCCACCTGCACCTGGACGGACGCCAGAGCGCGACGGCGGCCCGCGCCCACGCCGTGGAGACCGAGCAGACGGTGCTGGCCGCCTTCGGGCTCGGCAAGGCCCGCAATACCCTGGCGCGGCTGCAGGCGATCTCGGCGCTTTCCCCGGACCAGCTCTGGGTTGTGGTCGACGCCGGGCGCAAGCACGAGGACACCGCCCGCTGGGTGAGCCTGCTGCGGGCCCGGCTCGAGGTGGCCGCGGTGGCCGTGGTGGGCGCAGCGGACACCGGGACGCCCGAAAGCGTGGACGCCCTCGGCCTGCCGGTGGGCTGGATCGATGGCCGGCCGGCGACCCGGCCGACGCCGTGGGCCGCAGCGTCCGGCCGCGAAGGGTAGATTGAGAGAATGCTGGTACTAACACGCAAGCCGGGCGAACAGATCATGATCGGCGACGGCATCGTCATCACTGTTCTGGAAGGGCGCGGCGACGGCGTCCGGATCGGCATCGAGGCGCCCCGCGGCGTTCCGATCCAGCGGCGGGAAGTAATCGAGGCCATTGCTGCGGCGAACCTGGCGGCAGCTGAAGCAGGCGCCGAATCCGGTCCCGGCACCGAGGACGCGCTGCGCGGCCTGCTGCCCCCGGCGGCCGCCCGCGACTAAAGGCTGTCAGTGCGAGTTCGCGTCGTCGCCTAGGTACTGGGCCATGAGCGGCTGGGTCGCGCGGCGCGTAATGGCAAGGGCACGCTCAATGTTTCCGGCAACCGTCAGCTGTTCGAGGATTCCGGCAGGATCGTTCGGGCCCGCGGGCCGTTGCAGGCTTCGAAGCAGCTCCTCGTTGGCGCGGGCGGCCTCGCCAAGCCGGCCCATCAAGCCGCGCAGTCCGTCCAGGTGCTCCTGCAGGACGGTGGGCCAGGACCCCTGCGGCGCGCCGGCAATCAGTTCAACCAGCGTTGCCTGCGCCGGCAGGCCCCATTCGGCCGCCACCGCCGCGGACTCGACATTGCGGGCCAGCGCTTCGAAGCGCAGCCGGTCCAGAACGGCTTCCACCTCGGAAGCGGTGAAGGTCAGCCAGTGGGTGTTGCCGGCGGCCACGTGCAGGCGCTGGGTTTCCAACCTGAACAGGAGCAGTTCCAACTGCCGCCGTTCCTGCCACAGCGCCGCCGAAAGATCCCCTGCACCCATGGGCCCCATTTCCCCTGCCATCACGGCCAAATTACGGCTTTCCGCATTTTCCGCCAAGCTTTTCCCTGAGGGTACACGCAGATGCCGGATCAGGTGATAGGTTTCGTTCTGGGTGCTGCGCCCGAGCTTCGAACACCGCCTCCCATGGGGGGAGCGCTGGACCGTTTGTGGGTGCGGCTCTCAGGGTTTTAAAGCTCCTGATCCGTCTCATGGGGGGACACACTATTGAATCGCGTGGAACGCAACGAGATGGTCACCCAGCACCTTCCGCTGGTCGGCTATCTCGTCTCAGATTTGTGCTCGAAGGCGTCCCACCTCTCGCGCGATGACCTGGCGTCGGCTGGCGCCGTGGCCTTGATTACCTCGGCCGATTCCTTCGACCCTGACCTTGGCGTGCCCTTCGGCGCGTTCGCGCGCCGCCGCATCCTTGGCGCGTTCGCCGATGAGATGCGCGCCAGCGACTGGGCCACGCGCTCGGCACGCCGCCGGATCAAAGAGACCATGTCCGTCCAGGAAACCTTGGCGGCGGCTCTCGGACGCACGCCCTCGGTTGACGAGATCGCCTCCGCGCTCGGCGTCCAGCAAAGCGTCGTGGAAGCCGCCCTCGCGGACGCGTCGCGCACCCTCACACCGCTCGACGACGCCGTCGTTGACACCCTCGCCGCGGAGACCCTGTCCCCGGAAAGCTCGGTGCTCGCGGACGAACGGCTACAGTACCTCCGTGCCGCCGTGAAGTCGCTGCCGGAACGGATGCGCTACGTCGTCGAGGAGATCTACTTCGGCGACCGGACGGTCAAGGACCTGGCAGCCGAACTGGGCTCCACGCACGCCGCCGTGTCGCAGCAGCGCGCCGAAGCGATCCGCCTCATGCGTGATGGCCTCACCGCCCACTACGCGGACGACCCGGACCAGGGTTTCGAACCGCAGTCCCGGATCACGCCGCGCCGCCGGAACGACTACCTCGCCCAGCTTTCCGAAGCCACCGCCGGGGGGATCACCCGGGCCATCTTCCCGCAGGGACCGATGCTGAACCAGGCCGTCTGAGCCGGTCCCGGGAGGCTTACTAAGCTTACTTAGTAAGCTGATCGTGAAATTGCGCCGCGACCATCGCGTGCCGTCTGCTCGGTGGGGTAGCGTCTGAGGCATAACGCCAAGCCGTTCCTATCAAGGAGGATGCATGAAAGCAACGCCCACCCTGACGAGCAACCTGCAAGCCGTTCTCGTGGACCTGATCGAACTCCATGTGCAGGGCAAGCAGGCGCACTGGAACATTGTGGGGACGAACTTCCGCGACCTTCACCTGCAGCTTGACGAGATCATCGAGGCCGCCCGCGGCTTTGCCGACGACCTGGCCGAGCGTATGCGCGCCCTCCACGCCCTGCCGGACGGCCGCAGCTCCACCGTTTCCAAAACCACCGCACTCGCAGAATTCCCGACCGGCCTGATCAACACCAAGGACGCGATCGACAAGATCGTCGCCGCCCTTGAGGCTGCCGTCGGTACGATGCGCAAGGTGCACGATGAGGTGGACGAGGAAGACCCCACGACCGCCGACCTGCTGCACGCGTTCATTGCCAAGCTCGAGCAGTACGCCTGGATGGTCAACGCCGAAACCATGCGTGCCACCGCCAGCGTCACCACGCCGGACACCAAGAAGTAGCCGCTTCCTTCTACGCGCTTACTTCCACGCGTCCGACGCCGGGTTCCGTCCCGGCGTCGGACGCTTGCCATTTAACGCCTTGCCGGCCGCTGCCATCTGAACAGAGGTGCCCTGCACCTGACGCCTAGTTCGCCGTCGGTACCTTGCGCAGCACGACGGCGGCAAGGGCCGCGGCGCCGGCCATCAGCACCAGCGCGATGGCGGCCGTGATGTGAACGCCGGAGTCGAATGCGGCCCGGGCGGCAGCCATCACGGCCTCGGCCAGCGGAGCCGGGAGGGTATGCGCCAGTTCGGCGGCCCCGGCGAGCGTCTCGCCGGCCTGGGCCGCGGTTTCCGCCGGTGCCGTCCCGGCGACGCCGGCGGGCAGCTGCAGGTTGCGCTGGTAGGAGGCGGTCAGGATGGAACCGAGGATGGCGGTGCCGAGCAGGGAGCCCACCTCGTAGCCGGTTTCCGAGATGGCGGACGCTGCGCCCGATTTCGCCGCCGGCGCCGCCCCCAGGATCAGGTCGTTGGAGATGGTCTCGGCCGCGCCGACCCCCAGGCACAGCACCAGCAGGGCGGCCAGCAGCACGCCGGGCCCGGCGCCGTGGTCTCCGAAGGCCACGAGGCCATAACCCGCAGCGCTAAGGAGCAGGCCGCCCGCCACCACGAACCCCGGACGGACCTTGCGGACCAGCGGGACCACGAGCAGCCCGGCGACGACGGTGGCGACGAGTGCCGGGATCATCGCCATGCCGGATTCTGACGGCGACTGCCCCTCTAGCAGCTGCAAATGCTGGGCGAGGAACAAGATGAAACCGTTGTACGAAAACAGGGCCAGGACGTTGGCGGTGATCGCGGTGCTGAAGACCGGGTTGGCGAAGAGGCTAAGGTCCAGCAGCGGAGCAGAGGATGCCGAGGCCGCCAGCCGGCGCTGCCGCCGGACGAAGGCGTACCCCATCAGCAGCCCGATCCCGAGGGCGGCGAGCGGCTCCGGCGCCACGCCGTCGGTCGCCAGGATCTTGATGCCGTAGACCGCCGGACCCATGGCCAGCAGGGACAAGACGATGCTGGGCGCGTCCACCCTGCCCGGGTTGGGGTCCCGCGATTCCGGAATCAGCGCGGGGCCCAGGACCAGCAGGGGCAGGATGATCGGCACGGCGACCAGCAGGACCGCACCCCACCAGAGGTGCTCCACCAGCCAGCCGCCGAAGATCGGGCCCAGCGCGGCGCCGCCGGAGAAGCCCGCGGCCCAGATCGCCACCGCGAGCCGCCGCCGGTTGGGCTCCGGGAAGATATTGCGGATCAGGGACAGCGTGGACGGCATCAGCATGGCGCCGAAGAAGCCCAGGCCGGCCCGTCCCGCGATCAGCCATTCCGCGCTGGGCGCGAAAGCCGTCACCGCGGAAACCAGGGCGAAACCGGTGCTGCCGATGAACAGCAGCCGGCGCCGGCCGATCCTGTCACCGAGGCTGCCCATCGCCACGAGCAGGCCGGCCAGCACCAGCGGATACGCATCGACGATCCACAGCAGCTGCACCCCGGTGGCGTCCAGGCTGCGGGCGATCGCCGGCAGGGCAAAGGTCAGCGCGGTGTTGTCCACGGCTACGAGCAGGACCGGGAACATCAGCAGCGACAAGGCCAGCCAGTCGCGCCAAGGCGCGCGCGGGGCCTGTTCGGTGCGGGTGGCTGCGGACAGGGATGCGGTGCTCATGACGGTTAACTGTACCGTCCAGACGGTACAGTTAAGAAATTCGCGTCACGGCAGGCATGATGGGAGCCATGGCCAGAAAACCCGTAGCCCGTGAAGCCGTCCTCGACGCCTTCGAATCCCTCCTCATTGCGGAGGGGGAGCGCGCCGCGACACTGGACGCGGTCGCCCGGCGGGCCGGCGTCTCCAAAGGCGGACTGCTGTACCACTTCCCAAACAAGGAGGCCATGATCTCGGTGCTGCTTGAGCGCCTGGACCGGCTCCTCGCCGCGGACCTGGCGGCCATGGCCGCGGCACCGGAAGGAGCGGCGGCGTACTTCATCAGATCCTCCGTATGGGCCGATACCCCGCTGGACCGGGTCTTCGTGGCCGCCACCCGGTTGGCCGAGGTGGCCCACGCCGAGACCCTGCGGCGGATGGCCGGGGTCCAGGCGAGCTGGCTGGCGCTCCTTGCCGCTGATGTGGGCCCCGCCATGGCCAAGCCCGTGCTGTACATGGGGGACGGGCTGTACTTCAACGCCATGCTGGCGCGGGGACCCGGCGAGGCGCCGGCCGAGGTGGCCGGCGACGTCGAGAGCCTGCTGGCCGCCGTCGAACGCCTGCGCAGCTAAGGGCGGCTTTAGGCTTGCCGGCCGTCAGGTCGAGGCCGGCCAGCCGGAGCCCACAGCGTGCCAGGCGCGGTCGATGCCTTCCAGCGTAGAAGCCGGAAGAGGGCCCCGTCCGGCGGCGGTGATATTAGCGCGCAGGTTGGCCAGCTTGGCCGTGCCGGCAATTGCGGTGTCCACGCCGGGCGCGTACACCGTGAAGCGCAGGGCGAACTCGGCCCAGTCCAGGTCTCCTGGGTCGAGCTCCAGGGCCCGCAGCCGTTCCCAATAGAGCTCCGCGTAGTTCCCGGTGGGTCGTTCAGCGAAGCGCCACGGCGCGTTCGCGATCGGGCGCTTGGCGATGACTCCCGGGCCGAGCCGGGGACGGAGAACGTTTCGGAGATTCCACTGGTCGGCTATGTTGACGCTGGTTTCGATGGCACCGAACCGGCCGGAGTCCACAGCGAATGCGAGCGGCGCGTTGTCTCCGCTGTAGCCGGCGACACCGATCTTGCCGGCGGCGACTGCCTGGTCCAGGGTGTCCTGCAGATCGCCACGCCGCAGGATTTCAAGCGGGCATGAGTGCAGATAGAAGACGTCGAGCCGTTCCGACCGGGTCAAGCGCAGGGACTGTTCGATACTCTCCAGCACGCTGCCCGGCGACCAGTCCCGTCGGCCGTTGATCTTGGGCCCACCCTTCGTGGACAATACGAACTCGTCCCGGCGTCCGCCGAGGTGCCGGCCGATGCGCTCTTCGCTCAGCCCGTAACTGGCGGCGGTATCGATCAGCGTGACGCCGAGATCCAATGCCCCGTTGAGCACCTCGGCGGCTTCGGCCTCGGTGACATCACTTTCACCGATCTGGCCGGCGCCGAGCCCCACGATGGAGACTTCCAAACCAGTGTTCCCGAAGGGCCTTCGCTCCAGCATGAATTGTCTCCTTGAGTAGTAATTTGCCCAGTGGCCGCATGCGCCGCCGCCTCTTGGCCACCGCTCTACCGTAACGCTGAAGCGGCCCGGGTACCGGAGTTTGCGGACGTGCCTCCGGCATAGGACAATGGGAGTTGTGACTGCGGTCACGAGCAATTGAATATGCCTTTGATCTGCGGCGGGAGAGTTCTGCAAGTAGGTACAAGCAGGCGCCGTAGGAGCAAACCCTCCCCAGGAATCTCTCAGGCCCATGTACCGCCGCGGCAAGGCAACTCTGGAAAGCAGCAAGTGCGTCACGCGGCGCGCTGTGCTCACCGACGGTGCAAGCGGAGCCTCGCGAAAGCGGCTGCGCGGAAACTCTCAGGTCCAATACAGAGCGGGGAGGAACCCGAATCAATGTGGCGTACCCTGCGCCGCCTTAGTTATGGAGTTCCTTGTGACTGTTACCTCAGCCTCCACGTCCTTCGTTGACCGGCATATCGGCGCCCGGCGCCAGTCCGACGTCGACGCCATGCTGAAGGCTGTCGGCTACGACACCGTCGACGCCTTGGTGGATACCGCCGTCCCGAAGGACATCCGGCAGGACTCCGACCTGGCGCTCGCCGCGGCGCTGAGCGAAGTGGAAGTGCTCGCCGAACTGCGCAAGCTGGCATCGAAGAACAAGACCGCAGTGCAGATGATTGGCCAGGGCTATTACGACACCGTCACCCCGGCCGTGATCCGCCGCAACATCCTCGAGGCACCGGCCTGGTACACCGCGTACACGCCGTACCAGCCCGAAATCTCCCAGGGCCGGCTCGAGGCGCTGTTGAACTTCCAGACCATGGTCCAGGACCTCGTCGGGCTCCCGATCGCCAACGCCTCGCTGCTGGACGAAGCCACGGCCGTCGCCGAGGCCGTGCTGATGATGCGACGGGCCAACAAGAACAAGACGGCCCACGACGGCAAGACCGTCCTCGACGCCGACTGCCTCCCGCAGACCATCGCCATCGTCAAGGGCCGCGCCGAGGCCCTCGGCTTCGAGGTCGAGGTCGCGGACCTGTCCAAGGGCCTGCCCGAGGGCGTCATCAACGGCGTCGTGCTGCAGCAGCCCGGTGCCTCCGGACGCGTGTTCGACCACTCGGACGTCATCGCGGACGCCAAGGAACGCGGCGCGCTCGTCACCGTGGCCGCGGACCTGCTGTCCCTGACCCTGATCACCTCCCCGGGCGAACAGGGCGCGGACATCGCGGTCGGCTCCGCCCAGCGCTTCGGCGTGCCGCTGTTCTTCGGCGGCCCGCACGCCGCGTACATGGCCGTCCAGAAGGGCCTGGAGCGCTCCATGCCCGGCCGCCTCGTGGGCGTCTCCAAGGACAACGCCGGCGTCCCCGCCTACCGGCTGGCGCTGCAGACCCGCGAACAGCACATCCGCCGTGAGAAGGCCACCTCCAACATCTGCACCGCCCAGGCGCTGCTGGCCATCGTGGCCTCCTTCTACGCCGTTTACCACGGCCCGGACGGGCTGAAGGCCATTGCCGAGACCACCCACGGCCACGCCCGGACCATTGCCGCCTCGCTGAAAGCTGCGGGACTGGACGTGCTGCACACCTCGTTCTTCGACACCGTGACCGTCTCCGTGCCGGGCAAGGCCGCGGAATTCATCGCCGCCGCCGACGCCAAGGGCATCAACCTGCGCGCCGTCGACGCCGACACGGTCGGCATCTCCGCCGATGAGGCCACGACGGCGGCGATCGTCGCCGACGTCGTCGCCGCTTTCGGCGCCAGCGTCGCGGATAGTGCCGCAGGCACGGACACTGCGTTTGCCCTGGACTCCGCCGTCGAGCGCACCTCCGACTACCTCCAGCACCCGGTCTTCAACACGCACCGCTCCGAAACCCAGCTGCTGCGCTACATCCGCCGCCTCTCGGACCGGGACCTGGCCCTGGACCGCACCATGATCCCGCTGGGTTCCTGCACCATGAAGCTGAACGCTACGGCCGAAATGGAAGCCATCTCCTGGCCGGAGTTCGCCTCCATCCACCCCTTCGCGCCCGAATCCCAGACCGCCGGCTGGCGCGAACTGATCGAGGACCTCGAAGCCCAGCTGACCGAGATCACCGGCTACGACCAGGTCTCCATCCAGCCGAACGCCGGCTCCCAGGGTGAGCTCGCCGGACTGCTCGCCATTCGCGGCTACCACCTCTCCCGCGGCGACGACCAGCGCAACATCTGCCTCATTCCGGCCTCCGCGCACGGCACGAACGCCGCCTCCGCAGTGCTGGCCGGCATGAAGGTCGTCGTCGTGGCCACCGCCTCCGACGGCACGATCGACCACGCTGACCTGCAGGCCAAGATCGAGCTGCACAAGGACGCCCTCTCGGCGATCATGATCACCTACCCGTCCACGCACGGGGTGTACGACGCCGACGTCCGCGAGGTCTGCGATGCCATCCACGCCGCCGGCGGCCAGGTCTACATTGACGGCGCCAACCTCAACGCACTCGTCGGACTGGCCCAGCCGGGCCAGTTCGGCGGAGACGTCTCGCACCTGAACCTGCACAAGACCTTCTGCATCCCGCACGGCGGCGGCGGACCCGGCGTCGGACCTGTCGCGGCGAAGGCCCACCTGGCCCCGTTCATGCCCGGCAACGCGGCTGATCCGGCCAACGGCGCCGAGGGCACGCCGATCTCCGCCTCCCGCTACGGCTCGGCCGGCGTGCTGCCGATTTCCTGGGCCTACGTGAAGCTGATGGGCGGACAGGGCCTGACCGAGGCCACCAAGTCGGCCCTGCTCGCGGCCAACTACATTGCGGCCCGCCTCAACGACTACTTCCCGGTGCTCTACACCGGCGAGGGCGGCCTGGTGGCCCACGAATGCATCCTGGACCTGCGCGAACTCACGGCCAAGACCGGTGTGACCGCCGAGGACGTCGCCAAGCGCCTCATCGACTACGGTTTCCACGCGCCCACCCTGGCGTTCCCGGTGGCGGGGACCTTGATGGTGGAGCCCACCGAGTCCGAGGACCTCGGCGAGATCGACCGTTTCATCACGGCCATGATCGCCATCCGCGCCGAGATTGACCAGGTGGCCCACGGCGACTTCACCGTGGAGCACAGCCCGCTGCGCAACGCCCCGCACACCGCGGCCGCCGTCATCAGCACCAACTGGGAGCGGAGCTACCCGCGCGAACAGGCCGTCTTCCCGGTGCACACGCTCAAGCAGGACAAGTACTTCCCGCCGGTCGGCCGGATCGATGGGGCCGCGGGCGACCGCAACCTGATCTGCTCATGCCCTCCCCTCGAAGCCTTCGAGGAAGACACAGCAGCCCACTCCGACGACTCCGCCAACTCCGCCTCTAACAACTAGGGACAGCCAACGATGACTGAGAACTACACGGCACTTTACGAAGAGCACAAGAAGCTCGGCGCCTCCTTCACGGACTTCGGCGGCTGGCAGATGCCGCTGAAGTACAGCTCCGAACTCGCCGAACACCACGCCGTCCGCAAGTCCGCCGGCCTGTTCGACCTCTCCCACATGGGCGAGGTCTGGGTCACCGGCCCCGACGCCGCCGCCTTCCTGGACTACGCCCTCGTGGGCAAGATCTCCGCCATGGCGGTCGGCAAGGCCAAGTACTCGCTGATCTGCAACGAGGACGGCGGCATCATCGACGACCTCATCACCTACCGCCGCGGTGACGAGAAATTCCTTGTCGTCCCCAACGCCGGCAACGCCAAAGTCGTCGCCGCGGCCCTGGCCGAGCGGGCTGGAAAGTTCGACGTCACGGTCCGGGACGCCTCCGCCGAGACCTCGCTGATCGCGGTCCAGGGCCCCAAAGCGGAAGCCATCCTGCTCCGCCTGGTCCCCGCCGCCCAGCACGAGCTCGTCACCGGCCTGAAGTACTACGCCGCCGTCGACGTCCCGTTCATGGTCAGCGGCGCCAGCCAGGACCTGCTGCTGGCACGCACCGGTTACACCGGTGAGGACGGCTTCGAAATCTTCGTCTCCAACGACGACGCCGCCGCCCTCTGGCAGGCGCTCATCGCCATCGCCGAGGACGGCGAGCTGACGCCCGCCGGCCTGGCCTCCCGCGACTCGCTCCGGCTCGAGGCCGGCATGCCGCTGTACGGCAACGAACTCTCCCTCGAGGGCGACCCGTTCGCCGCCGGGCTCGGCCCCGTCGTCGCGCTGTCCAAGGACGGCGACTTCGTCGGCAAGGCTGCCCTGGCCGCCAAGAAGGAGGCCGGCGCAGGCTCCACCGCCGGGCGCAAACTCGTCGGGCTCAAGGGCCTCGGACGCCGGGCCGGCCGCGGCCACTACCCGGTCCTGAAGGACGGCAACACGGTCGGCGAAGTCACCTCCGGCCAGCCCAGCCCCACTCTGGGCTACCCGGTCGCCATGGCCTACGTCGACGTCGAGTTCACCGAACCCGGCACCGCACTGGACATCGACCTGCGCGGCAAAACCGAGCCGTTCGAAGTTGTCGCACTGCCGTTCTACAAGCGCCAAAAGTAGCCCGTGCCGTGCCGTCCCGGGGCCGTGGCTGGCTCCGGGACCGGCCGTCCCCGGCTCCGGGACCGACTAGCCCCAGTTTTCACGCGTGCTCGCTCGTTCCTCGCTTAGACGCACGCTTTCGAAAACCGCGGCCAGCCGCCCCCTCGTGGACAGCTCACCTTTTAGAACAACCCACAACACCAAAACCAACGGGAGCCATCGCCTTCGAAAGCCAAAGGTGATGGGGCCCGTACCGCCTACCGAGGGTCGGCTCTAAAAGATATCGACGGCCTCTGTTTCTTTCCGGAGAACGGCGGTTTGGCCCAAAACTATTGGCCTCCGGAACTGAACTGGCATTTAGCGGTGGGGGACGTCATCCGGAAACGTGCGTCTAAGCGAGGGACGAGCGAGCACGCGGAGGATGGCGGGCCGCGCCGCGTAACCCGGCCACGGTCACTCCGCAACCCGGCCACAATTGATTTAGCACCAACGACCACTTCAAGACTTAGGAAAAACACATGGCAAAAGTTGCCCCTGAACTGCAGTACTCCGACGAGCACGAGTGGGTTGCGCGGGAGGCCGGGAACCTTGTGTCCATCGGCATCTCCGCGGTCGCCACGGACGCCCTGGGCGACATCGTATACGTTGACCTGCCCGAGGTCGGCTCCGCGGTGACCGCGGGGGAGACCTGCGGCGAGGTCGAGTCGACCAAGTCCGTCTCGGACCTGTACGCCCCCGTCACGGGCGAGGTCACCGAAATCAACCCCGCCGTCGTCGACGACCCGGCCCTGATCAACAGCGACCCGTACGGCGCCGGCTGGCTCTTCAAGGTCGCCGCCGAATCGGACGGCCCGCTGCTCTCCGCGCAGGATTACGCGTCCAAGAACGGCGGCGAACTGTGAGCGCCGCCGCGGCCGCAGGTACAAACACCGCGGTATTCGAGCAGGTCGTTTCGCCGAGCCTGGACGCTGAACTGTCCGCGCTGGATCCGGAGATCGCCGCGAAGATCGACGCCGAGCTCAGCCGCCAGCGCGACGGCCTGGAAATGATCGCCTCGGAAAACCACACCGCCAAGGCCGTCATGCAGGCGCAGGGCTCGGTGCTGACCAACAAGTACGCCGAGGGCTACCCGGGCAAGCGCTACTACGGCGGCTGCGAACACGTCGACGTCGTCGAGCAGCTCGCGATCGACCGGGTCAAGGCCCTGTTCGGCGCCGAGTACGCCAACGTCCAGCCGCACTCCGGCGCGCAGGCCAACGCCTCGGTCATGCACGCCCTGATCCGTCCGGGCGACACCATCATGGGCCTGAACCTGGCGCACGGCGGACACCTGACCCACGGCATGAAGATCAACTTCTCCGGCCGGCTGTACAACGTCATCCCGTACCAGGTCCGGGAGGATGACCACCGGATCGACATGGCCGAGGTGGAGCGCCTGGCCCAGGAGCACAAGCCGGCCCTGATCGTCGCCGGCTGGTCCGCCTACGCCCGCCAGCTCGACTTCGCGGAATTCCGCCGGATCGCCGACTCCGTGGGGGCCTACCTGATGGTGGACATGGCCCACTTCGCCGGGCTCGTCGCGGCCGGGCTGCACCCGTCGCCGGTGCCGCACGCGCACGTGACCACCTCCACGACGCACAAGACCCTGGCCGGTCCGCGTGGCGGCATCATCCTCTCCAACGACGCCGACATCGCCAAGAAGATCAACTCGGCAGTGTTCCCGGGCCAGCAGGGCGGCCCGCTGGAGCACGTCATCGCCGGCAAGGCCGTGGCGTTCAAGATCGCCGCCTCGCCCGAGTTCAAGGAACGCCAGGAACGTGTGCTGGCCGGCGCCCGGATCCTCGCCGAGCGCCTGGTCCAGCCGGACGTCACCGCCAAGGGGATCAACGTGATCTCCGGCGGCACCGACGTGCACCTGGTCCTGGTGGACCTGCGCAACTGCGAGCTCAACGGGCAGGAGGCCGAGGACCGCCTCGCGGAAATCGACATCACCGTCAACCGCAACGCCGTTCCGTTCGACCCGCGCCCGCCGATGGTTACCTCGGGGCTGCGGATCGGCACCCCGGCGCTGGCCACCCGCGGCTTCGGCGAGGCCGCCTTTACCGAAGTTGCGGACATCATCGCCGAGGCGCTGACCGCCGACGCCGGCGCGGACCTGTCCGGTCTGCGCTCCCGCGTCGAGGCCCTCGCCGCCGCCCACCCGCTCTACCCCTCGGTTGCTAATCTAGGTTGACCGCTGCGGCTGGCTCCGGGGCCGATCTCTTTCGGGTTGGCTCCGGGCCCGGCGGACCGGACTTTTCACGCGTGCTCGCTCGTCCCTCGCTTAGACGCACGCTTTCGAAAAGCCCGGCTCCGCCGGCCCCTCGTGGGCACCTCGCCCCCGCATTGACGTCTCAACCACATAGTGCCGCTCACGGTGACGGCCCCCGGGGAGGGGGCCGAGCATCCGGCAGCATGCGTCAAAGCGACGAAGGAGCAGCATGCAGAGGATGTCCGTCCCCCTCCCCGCCCGACCGCAGTGCCTAGTTAGGATTCAGTAATGGCTGTTGGCGTCTTTGATCTTTTTTCGATTGGGATCGGGCCTTCGAGTTCGCATACCGTGGGGCCGATGCGGGCTGCTGCGGTGTTTGCCGAGGAGCTCAAGGCCTCGGGGGATCTGGACCGCGTGGCGTCGCTCCGGGTTGACCTGTACGGCTCCCTCGCCGCCACCGGCCATGGCCACGGCACCATGACAGCCATCCTGCTCGGACTCGAGGGCTTCCACCCGGAGAAGATCCTCCCCGAGGAAGTCGAGGACCGGCTGGCCGCCATTGCCCAGACGGGCACCCTGCACCTGGCCGGATTCGTCGCGTTGCCCTACGGCGTGAAGGACATGGTGCTGCGCCCGCTCACCATCCTGCCCCGGCACACCAACGGCATGACGTTCACGGTGTCTGACGCCGACGGCGCCGTCGTGCACAACGCCACCTTCTTCTCCGTCGGCGGCGGCTTCATCGTCCGCGAGGGTGAGGAGGACGCGGCGCTGAAGGAACTCGACGAGTCCAAGAAGGAACTCCCGCTGCCGTTCCGCACGGCCGCTGAACTGCTGGGCCGCTGCCAGTCCAAGGGGCTCTCGATCGGCGAAATCATGTTCGTCAACGAGCGCGCCTCCCGTACCGACGAGGAGATCCGCGAAGGCCTCCTGCACATCTACTCCGTGATGGAAGGCTGCGTCGAGGTCAGCCTTAAGCGCGAGGGCCTGCTTCCCGGCGGGCTCAAGGTCCGCCGTCGGGCCCCCGACTGGCACGAACGGCTGATGAAGGAAAACCACGGCCAGGACCCCGACTACCGGGACCCCAAGTACTGGCAGGAGTGGGTGAACCTGATCGCGCTCGCGGTGAACGAGGAGAACGCCTCCGGCGGCCGGGTTGTCACCGCGCCCACCAACGGCGCCGCGGGTATCATTCCGGCCGTGCTTTACTACGCGCTGCACTTCGCCCCCGGCATGGATAAAGCCACCCAGGCCGACCGCGACGACGTCGTGGTTAAGTTCCTGTTGACCGCCGGTGCCATCGGGGTGCTCTACAAGGAACAGGCCTCGATCTCCGGCGCCGAGGTGGGCTGCCAGGGCGAGGTGGGTTCGGCGTCGTCAATGGCGGCCGCCGGCCTGGCCGAGGTGATGGGCGGAACGCCCCAGCAGGTGGAGAACGCCGCCGAGATCGCGATGGAGCACAACCTCGGCCTGACCTGCGACCCGATCGGCGGGCTGGTGCAGATCCCGTGCATCGAGCGCAACGCCATCGCCGCAGCTAAGGCGATCAACGCCGCCAAGATGGCCCTCTGGGGCGACGGCTCACACCGCGTGTCGCTCGACGAGGTCATTGTGACCATGCGCGAGACCGGCAAGGACATGAGCTCCAAGTACAAGGAAACCGCCATGGGCGGCCTCGCCGTCAACGTGGTGGAGTGCTGATTTCCCAGTCGTTCCTGATTGTCCTCAGTTGTTCAGTGCCGCCCACAGATTCAGTGACGCGGCGAACACGATCCAGGACAGGTAGGGGAGCAGCAGCAGCCCGGCGGTGCGGCTGATCGGGCCGAAGCGCAGCACGGTGGCGGCCACCGCGACCGCCAGCGCCACGATGATGACGAAGCCGATCCAAAGCGCGGGGGAACCCATGGCGGGGTACAGGCCAAAGAACACCGGGGTCCACAGCAGGTTCAGCACCAGCTGCACGGCGTAGGCGGTGAGGGCGGGCCTGGCGCCTTCCGCCCGGCTGCGCCAGACCAGCCATGCCGCTACGGCCATCGCGATGTACAGAATCGTCCAGACGGGCCCGAAGAGCCAGTTCGGCGGAGACCACGGGGCCTTGTCCGCGGCCGCGTACCATCCGTCGACGTTGCTGGCGCTGGCCAGTCCGCCGAGTGCCGCCACGAGGGCCGAAGCGCCGAGCAGTACCAGCAGGGCCACCGCCTCGACGCCGGGCCGGCGCGTCCCGGCCCCGCCCGGACGGAACTGCCGGCGGACGGCTGACGGTTCCGGCTGCGCATCCATACCTTCAGCCTAAACCCGGTGCGACGGCCGGCACAGGGCCGCAGCGCCCTGAGAGCCGCCGGCCTCCCGATAGACTTGATGCTGCATGCCAGCCATGCCGCCGAAGCTCGTTCCGCAAAGATTGGATACCGCACCCTTGCGAGAATTCACTGCCCGCTTTGCCTCCGCCGAAGAGGTTGCCAACTGGGACGCCCACGTCACCGCGAACCCCAACGGCGGGAATCTGCTTCAATCCGAGGCCTTCGCCGAGGTCAAGCAGCACTTCGGCTGGAAGCCCCTCCACCTGGTCTATGAGACGGCCGACTACACCAGCTACAACCTGGTCCTGGAGAAGTCCTTCCCCCTCCTCGGCAAGCTCTGGTACCTCATCAAGGGCCCGGATGTGGCCTCGGTGGAGGACATCCCCGGCATCGCGGCCGCCAACGCCGACTTCGTCAAGCGCGCCCGGCTGGGGGTATTCGCCATCAAGATCGAGCCCGACATCGTCTTGTCGGAGGACGCGCGGCGCATCATCGAAGGCGCGGGCCTGGTCAAGACCCACAACCTCCAGCCCAACGACTCCACCGCGCTGCTGGACATCTCGCCGCAGGAAAACCAGCTGCTGCGCAACCTGCACTCCCGCGGCCGCAACGCCGTCCGGCGGGCCATCCGCGAGGAGGTCGAGGTCCACAACGTGGAGCCGACCGAAGAGAACTTCCGGGCGATGTACGCGCTGATGACGAACACCGTGGAGGCCAAGTCCCAGGTCCGGGTCCGCGAGTACGAGTATTACCGCCAGTTCTGGACCAACTTCGTGGACCGCGGCCAGGGCCGGCTGCTCTTCGTCTATGAAAACGGCGTGCCCTCGGTGGGGGCGTTCGTGATCAACTACGGACGGAAGGGCACCTACAAGGACGGCGGTTCCCTGCAGAAGCGCAGCCAGTACGGCGACTCGCACCTGGTCCAGTGGACGGCCATCAACCAGCTCAAGGAACTCGGCTGCACCGAATACGACTTCTGCGGCACGCCGCCCAGCGACAAGCTGAAGGACACCTCCAATCCCTTCCACGGCCTCGGCCTGTTCAAGACCAGCTTCAGCAAGACCGTCACGGACTTCGTCGGCTGCTACGACCAGGTCCTGAGTCCGCTGAAGTACAAGGCCTGGATGGCCGCCGGGGAGCGCGTCGCCCGCCAGCTGTACACGCGGCGCACGGGCCAGCAGTTCTACTAGACCGCCCGCAAGGTGAAATGAGGAGGCCGGAATGACCAAACCACCCGACGGCCGCCGCGGGCCGCAGACGGACGGCCTGCCCCGGACCGAGCCGATGTCGCCCCTGCAGGTGCGCCAGAACGCCGCCGCCAAACGCATGCTCCGCAGGCTGGTCCAAGGTGAGAACCCGCCCACGGCACCGCTGAGCATCGTCGACCGGCTGGCCGGCAGCCCGTACGCCAACCCGATGATCCAGGTCGGAGGCGTGGACACCTCCGCCCGCAAGACCATCGACTTTGCCCTCAAGCTGGCCGAATCGATGTTCCGCTACGGCGCCGGTGCCCTCGAAGTGGAAACCAGCATCATCGCCATTACCGCCGCGCTGGGGCTGAAGAACATCGAGGTGGACATCACCAACCAGTCGGTGGCCATCAACTATGCCCCGAAGGACCAGACACCCATTACGCTGCTGCGCGTGGTGCGGTCCTGGACCAACAACTACGCCGGCCTCGCCCAGGTCCACCAGTTGGTCACGGACATTGTGGCCGGCGGAGTGGGCCGCGAGGAAGCGGTGCGCCGGCTCGAAGAGATCACGCACAGCTCGAAGCCATTCCCGCGCTGGATGGTCACCGTGGCCTTCGGCGTCTTCTCCGCGGTGTTCGTCGGCGTGCTGGGCGGCGGGGTGGCCGCGTCCGGCATCGCCTTCCTGTCCAACCTGCTGATCAGCCTGCTGGCGCGGCAACTGGGCCGCTGGCGCACCCCGGACTTCTTCATCACGGCGTCCTGTTCCTTCGTCGTCACCCTGATCGCGCTGCTGCTCTGGCGCTTCGGCAGCCCGCTGGGAATCCAGATCGCCCCCGCCATCGTGGTGGTCGGCGGAATCCTCCTGCTGCTGCCCACCGGTCGGCTCGTCTCCTCGGTGCAGGACGCCATCAACGGCTTCCCGGTGACCGCGGCCGGCCGGTTCCTGTCCACCATGCTGACCTTCGGCGCGCTGGTCTCCGGGATCGCCGTCGGCTTTGTGGTGGGGGCGATGACCGGGATGCAGTCCATTGACGTCACCGAAACATTCCCGCCGAAGTATCCTTTGTGGGTGCTTGTGCCGCTGGTGGCCATCGCGGTCGTCGCGATCGGCGTCACCGAGCAGACCTCGCTGAAGCTGTTGCTGCCGACGGCGGCCGTCGGCGTCGTGGGTCATCTGGTGCTGATCGGGGGAACAGCCATCGGCATCGGTCCCCGGTTCGCCCCGGCCCTCGCCGCCGTGGTCATCGGCCTCCTGGCCCGCGTGGTCGCACTCCGGATGGGGGCCCCGCAGCTGGTCGTGGCGGTGCCCGCGGCGCTCATCCTTCTGCCGGGCCTGACTATATTCCGTTCCATGTATGTATTGACGATTGAAGAGTCCGAGATCCTGATGGGAGCCGGCGGGATGCTCAACGCCGGGGCAATCGTGCTCGGCGTCGCGGCCGGCATTGTGCTCGGCGACACCCTCGCCCGGCCGTTGACCCGGAGCCTGGCCAGCAACGAGCGGCGCCGCGCCCGCCGCCGCTAACGACGGCGGAGATGGCTCGTCTGCCTACGAGCTGAAGCGCCGCGTTTCCCCACCTTCGCCGGGCTCCGACGGCGTGTCAGCCGGCCGCGCCGGGCTGTCCCGGCGTCGTGGCGGCAAAAGTGGGGAAACTCCGCGGCGCCCGCCCGCGTCAGCCGGGGATGGCTGGCTAGATCTTGCCGATCGGCAGCTTCTTTTCGGCCTGGAAGTCGTCCTCTACCCGGCCACTGGCCCAATACCCGGAGAGCGAGACCTGGCCCCGTTCGAGGCCACGGTCGGCAAAGAACACCGGGCGCAGGCCCTTCATGTAGCCGCGCTCCCCGTGCGCGAAGACCTGCACTCGGCCCTCGGGCCACTGCGCGCCGCGTACGGCGTCCACCAGCAGGGTCCCGTTTCCGGCCGGAGTCCCGCGGCGCAGCAGCCAGCGCAGTTCCACCCCGGCCGGGGCGTCGATCGCCAGGACGTCGGCGTCGCTGTCCACCTCCAGGAAGGCCAGACCGCGGGCATCCCGGGGGAGTGACTCGATCGCGGCGCTGATCGCCGGCAGGGCGGACTCGTCGCCCGCGAAGAGGTACCAGTCCGCCGCCGGGTCAGGGTTGTAGCCCCCGCCCGGCCCGGTGAAGACAAGGCTGTCCCCGGCCTGTGCGGAGGCGGCCCACGGCCCGGCCAGGCCCTCATCGCCGTGGATGACGAAGTCGATCGCCAGCTCGCCCGCCGCCTCGTCGACCCAACGGACGGTGTAGGTCCGGGTGCGCGGCCACTCTTGCCGCGGGTGGGACTCCCGGATGGCCCAGAGATCCAGCGGCTGCGGATAGTCGACCCCCGGCTGCGGGAACGCGATCTTGACGTACCGGTCCACGTAACCGTTGTTGACGAAGGCAGCGAAACCCGGGCCGCCGGCGACGATCCGGACCATGTGCGGCGAGAGCTGCTCGCGGCGCAGGACCGTGAGGTTGGTCTGCGGCCGGGAGTTCCGGTTGGCGGTGGTGGTGGCGGGGACGGAAGTCATGGACCTAAGCCTAGCCAAGAACCGTGTCAGGGCAGCGGCGGCAGTTCCCAGTCCACGGTGCCGTCACCCTGGGCGGTGAGCAGGTCATTGGCGCGGCTGAAGGGCCGTGAGCCGAAGAACCCGCGCGAGGCCGAGAGCGGGCTGGGGTGGGCGCTGGCGATCACGGCGGCCGAGCCCAGCAGCGGCCGCACGCCCTCCGCGTCCTTGCCCCAGAGGACCACCACGAGCGGCGCGGGGCTGCCGTCGTCTCGGCGCCGCTGCGCGACGGCCCTGATGGCGGCCGCCGTGACGGCCTCCCAGCCCTTGTTCCGGTGCGAACCGGCTGCTCCGGCCCGGACGCTGAGGACTCGGTTGAGCAGCAGCACCCCCTGCTCCGCCCACCGGCTGAGATCACCGTGGACGCGGGGCGGCAGCCCGAGGTCGGCGTCGAGCTCCTTGTAGATATTGGCGAGACTGCGCGGGATCGGCCGGGTGCCGCCATCCACCGCGAAGGACAGCCCGACGGCGTGACCCGGTGTGGGGTAGGGATCCTGGCCCACAATCAGAACCCGCACGCCGGAGAGCGGCTGCCGGAAGGCCCGGAGGATGTTCGACGGCGCCGGCAGCACCTCATGGCCGTCGGCCGTCTCGGCGGCGAGGAACGCGAGGACCGACCGCAGCTGTCCCTCGACCGGTGCCAGCGCCGCGGCCCAGTCCGGCGCCACCAGCCCGTCCAAGGGAAGGTGCGCCATCGCCGCGAGGTCCACCGCCTCTGCGGCGGGGTCAAGTTCGAAGAGCGCGTCGGGATTAGATGAATCAGGCACGGCTTCATTCTCGCAGGAGCCCGGGCAGCCGGCCGGGCCGGCTAAATGACAAGCCTGTTATTCGGCCGTAACATGTGGGGGAGACCTATCGGAACGAGCCAGGGAGTGTGCAGTGGCCGAAGCAGCACCCGAGTACCTGTCGGCGGATGACGCCGACGCCGTGCTCGCGGCAGTCTCCGAAGACTCGCCGTTGAGCAGCCGGGAGCAGCAGATGCTTGCCTTGGAGCGGCAGTGGTGGAAGTACGCCGGCGCCAAGGAACAAGCCATCCGGGAACTCTTTGACCTCTCCGCCACGCACTACTACCAGATCCTCAACGCCCTGATCGACACCGAGGCGGCGCTGGCCCACGATCCCATGCTGGTCAAGAGATTGCGTAGACTACGTACGTCACGACAACGTGCCCGCACTGCACGCCGTTTGGGCTCGGACGCTTAAGAGCACGTGAAGTCCGGCCGGAAGCGCGGAATTTCGCGCGGATTCCGGCGTCGGGCCATCAGCCAGAAATCAGCAAGGACGTCGTTTTACCATGACCAAGTACGCACGGGATGAATTTGATCGGGTCCCGGAGGCCTCCACGCGCCAGGGTGTCCACCGGACGGTCGCCGCTCCCGGTGCCCGCCGGCTGGGCCCCGTCCTCGCCACCGGCGCCGCGGCCCTGGTAGTCGGCCTCGTCGCCTTCCTTCTGCTGCCCAAACTGGGCTTTGGTCCCGCCGGTGGCTCGGCCATGACCGCGGACCAAGCCAGCAACAACGCCGCGGCGTCGCAGGCACCCACAACGTCCGCCGGCTCGAAGCCGTCCCCCAGCAGCCAGCCGACCGGGAGCCTCGCCCCCGCGGGCTCCAAGCCCTCCGCTTCTGCAACGCCGAGCGCCGCCGGGGACCAGTCCGGGGACCAGAAGCTTGACAAGACCCAGCCCGTGGCGATCTACAACGGAACCACGACGCCGGGCTTGGCCGGTCGCGTCGGCTCCAGGATCTCCGCCGCTGGATGGGTCCAGGGCCCGCTCGGCAACTGGGGCGGCGCCCCCCAGCAGACCTCGGTCGTCTTCTACAAGGGCCCGGCGCAGAAGGCCAACGCCGCAGAGCTGGGTTCCCTCCTCGGGATTGGCACCCTGGTGGATTCGGCGGAATTCCAGATGCCGCTGGTCATCGTCCTCGGCCCCGGTTTCAATTAGCCCCAGGGTGGCCGCCGGCTTCGGTTACGCCTGAATAACTATTCCCGGCCGGGCCGGGACCCTGCCCGGGCACCGGTGGAAGGCTGTGGGTAGAGTGTCTGCGGACTTCATTTCGCATAACGCGGCGCACATTGGGGTGGGCCGTTCGCAAGCTAGCTGAAAGTGTGGAGAACATGGCACTGGGGACCGTCAAGTGGTTCAACGCCGAAAAGGGCTACGGGTTCATCACCGTCGACAGCTCCGGGGCCGACGTCTTCGTGCACTGGTCCGCGATCGCGGGCGAAGGCTACCGTGCTTTGGCTGAAGGCCAGCGGGTGGAACTGGAAGTCGGCGAGGGCGAAAAGGGCCCGCAGGCCGAAAGCGTCCGGCCCGCCTAGTGGCAGTCTCCGCTGCGGCAGCTGCCCCGAAGAGCGATGGCCGCCGGCGCAAGCTCCGGCGGTTCAACCGTGCAGCGGCCGCCGGCGTGGCCGCAGCCGTGGCGCTGGCCGCCTGCGCCGGTCCCACCGGCAACGCCCGGGTGGATGCCGCGGAGGCGAGCGGCGACGGAACGCTGCGGATCGGCCTGATCCTGGACAACACCGGCCGGCAGGACTTCCTCAATCCGCCCCAACTGGCGGCGGCGAAGCTGGCGGTCAAGGAAATCAACGCGGCGGGCGGCCACAAGGGTAAGCCCGTGGAACTGCTGCCCGAGTCCATCGGTACGGACACCGCGGCCCAGGCCAAGGACCTGGTGGCGGCCAAGGCCGACGTCGTGATCGGGCCCACCGACTCCAGCCGCGCCGCCGGCGCCATCGACGTCCTCTCCCGCGCCAAAGTCGCCCTCATTTCACCGGCCAACACCGCGCCGGGACTCAGCTCGTACAAGAGCGGCGGCTACTACTTCCGGACCGCGGCCGCCGACATCGCGCAGGCCTCGGTCCTGGTCAAGCTCGCCCAGGACGGCGGCGCCAAGACCCTTGCCGTGGTGCACGAGGAAGGCGACTACGGCAAGGACGTCTCCGTGGCCGTCTCGGCGGCCGCGAAGGCCGCGGGCCTGGGCACCTCCGTCGACGCTGAATTCAAGGCCGGTCAGGCGCAACAGGCGGCCGCGGCGGCCAAGGCTGCCTCGCCGGACGCCGTCGTGCTGGTGGCCCGGGACGGTGCCCAGGGCGCCATCGCCGAGCTCAACAACGCGGGACTGTCCGGAAAGAAGCTCATCCTCAGCGACGGGGCCGTAAACCAGTACGGCGACGGCCTTGGCTCCAAGGCGCTGGACGGCGCCCGCGGGGTCCTGCCGGGCACGTTCCCCTCCGCGCACTTCCAGGCGGAACTCGTGGCCGTCGACCCGGGCCTGAAGGACATGGCGTTTGCCGCCGAGACGTACGACGCCGTCAACCTCGCCGCCCTCGCCGCCGCCGCGGCGGAGGACGACGCTGGGACCTCCATCGCCTCGAAGCTGGTCGCAGTGTCCGGCGGAACGGCTGCCGGCACCGGGGCCCCGTCCGGGGAAGCCGCGGCCTGCAAGTCCTACCAGGAATGCGTGGCCGCGCTCCGCGCCGGCAAGCGCCCCGACTACGACGGCGCCTCCGGCCCGATCAACTTCGACAGCAACGGCGACGTCACCGCCGCCGCCTACATGGTCTACAGCTATGGCCCGGACAACAACGCCGAGATGACCGGCAGCGAAACGGCCCGCAGCGCCGGCTCCTGATCGCTCCTAGCGAAGAGCGCCCGGCGGGGCGCACCCTGACCTCACCACTGCTTGCACTCTCCCCGGGGGAGTGCTAATTATGGAGTTAGCACTCCCGCGTATTGACTGCTAACTCGACGCCCCGGTTCGGCCGGTCGCGTGGAGGCGGCGGACGGACCGGGAGCGAGAGAAATACCTGGCTGGGGTGAGATCCCCGGCCCGGCGGCGTACAGAGGCTGCCGGGTTGGAATCGTCCGTCGCGGGCACCGCAGCGCAAGGTTCATTCTTAACGACTGTCCCGAAAGGACTACTGCCGTTATGGCCAAGATCATTGCATTTGATGAAGAGGCACGCCGCGGTCTTGAGCGGGGCCTGAACATCCTCGCCGACGCCGTCAAGGTCACCCTCGGCCCGCGTGGACGCAACGTCGTCCTCGAAAAGAAGTGGGGCGCCCCCACGATCACCAACGATGGTGTCTCCATCGCCAAGGAGATCGAGCTGGACGACCCTTACGAGAAGATCGGCGCCGAGCTGGTCAAGGAAGTTGCCAAGAAGACTGACGACGTCGCCGGTGACGGTACCACCACGGCAACCGTGCTGGCCCAGGCCCTCGTCAAGGAAGGCCTGCGCAACGTCGCGGCCGGCGCTGACCCGCTGTCCCTCAAGCGCGGCATCGAGAAGGCTGTTGAAGCGGTCACCCGCGAGCTCCTGGCTTCTGCCAAGGAAATCGAAACCAAGGAAGAGATCGCCGCCACCGCGTCCATCTCCGCCGGTGACAACGAAATTGGCGCCCTGATTGCCGAAGCCCTGGACAAGGTCGGCAAGGAAGGCGTCATCACCGTCGAGGAGTCGAACACCTTCGGCCTCGAGCTGGAGCTCACCGAGGGCATGCGTTTCGACAAGGGCTACATCTCGGCCTACTTCGTCACCGACGCCGAGCGTCAGGAAACGGTCCTCGAGGATCCGTACATCCTGATCGTCAACTCCAAGATCTCCAACGTCAAGGAACTGGTTGCAGTCCTCGAAAAGGTCATGCAGTCCAACAAGCCGCTGCTGATCATCGCCGAGGACATCGAGGGCGAGGCCCTGGCCACCCTGATCGTGAACAAGATCCGCGGCACCTTCAAGTCCGTCGCCGTCAAGGCTCCGGGCTTCGGTGACCGCCGTAAGGCACAGCTGGCCGACATCGCCATCCTCACCGGCGGCCAGGTCATCTCCGAGGAAGTCGGCCTCAAGCTTGAGACCGCCGGCCTCGAACTGCTGGGCAAGGCACGCAAGGTTGTTGTCACCAAGGACGAGACCACCATCGTCGAAGGTGCCGGCGACGCCGACCAGATCGCCGGCCGTGTGTCCCAGATCCGCGCCGAGATCGAGAACTCCGATTCCGACTACGACCGCGAGAAGCTGCAGGAACGCCTGGCCAAGCTGGCCGGCGGCGTTGCAGTCATCAAGGCCGGTGCCGCAACCGAGGTTGAGCTCAAGGAACGCAAGCACCGCATCGAGGACGCTGTCCGCAACGCCAAGGCTGCTGTCGAAGAGGGCATCGTCGCCGGCGGTGGCGTGGCCCTGATCCAGGCCGGCGCCAAGGCGTTCGCCAACCTGCAGCTCGAAGGTGACGAGGCAACCGGCGCGAACATCGTGCGCGTAGCCATCGACGCCCCGCTGAAGCAGATCGCCTTCAACGCCGGCCTCGAGCCCGGCGTTGTGGTGGACAAGGTCCGCGGCCTGCCCGCGGGCCACGGCCTGAACGCAGCAACCGGCGAGTACGTCGATCTGCTCGCTGCCGGCATCAACGACCCGGTCAAGGTCACCCGCTCGGCCCTGCAGAACGCGGCTTCCATCGCCGGCCTGTTCCTCACCACCGAGGCCGTCGTGGCCGACAAGCCGGAGAAGAACTCCCCGGCCATGGGCGGCGGCGACGACATGGGCGGCATGGGCGGCATGGGCGGTTTCTAACCACCCGGCTACCAAGCCCTGAACGCCTGAACTGACGGTTCTCCGTCAGCGACGGCACGTTCGACGACGGCGGTCCCACCACTGGTGGGGCCGCCGTCGTCGTTAAACCCTCCCGCCCCGGGGCATCGCCCCTCAGGTGGTGCGGTGGTTGGCCGGGTGCTCTCGGTTGGTGGGGTGCTCTTACCCGGTGCCGGTGCCAGTGCCGGTGGTGCGGGAGCGTCGGGCGGCGGAGGTCTGGCAGGATGGTGCAGTGACGATTACAGCAGCGGCCGACGGTTCGGCTTTAGGAAATCCCGGCCCGGCCGGATGGGCCTGGTACGTGAACGACGACTGCTGGCGTGCCGGCGGGTGGCCGCACGGGACCAACAACCAGGGGGAGCTGATGGCCGTCCTGGACCTCTTCCGGGCCACGGCGCACCTTCCGGGCGAGGACCTGCACATTCTGTGCGACAGCCAGTACGTCATCAACTCGGTGACCAAGTGGATGCCCGGCTGGAAGCGTAAAGGCTGGCGGAAGTCCGACGGCAAGCCGGTGCTCAACGTTGAGCTGCTCAAGGAGATCGATCAGGCGCTCACCGGACGCAAGTACACCTTCGAATGGGTCCGCGGACACGCCGGCCACGACCTCAACGAGGCGGCGGATGACCGCGCCAGGGCCGCCGCCACCGCCTACCAGCAGGGCGTCGCGGCCCGGCAGGGCCCCGGCTTCGTCCGAGCCGGAGACGTTGCCGCCGCCGGCGTGCAGACTGCCCCCGCCGCGCAGCAGGCTTCGGCCGCGCCGGCCCCGGCCTCAGCCCCGGCGCAGTCCCGGCAGGCATCGTCCGCTCACGCCGGAACGCGGGAACTGATCGCTGAGCCGACGCTGTTCGGCGAATCCAGCCTTTTCGCTGAGCCGGATCTCTTCAGCGAACTGGAGGAGGAATCCCGCGTTGCGGCGGCCGGCCCGGAGCAGAGCCCGGAGGCAATCGTCGAGGCGCTGGAGCGAGAGCTGCTGCTCCCCGAGACGCGCTCGGATCTGGGGCGCACAGGAGTGCTGCTGCACCCGGACTTTACCGAGATCGGCAGTTCCGGACGGCTCTGGACCCGCGACGAGACGATGATGGCCCTCGAGGATGATCCCGGTGTGCCCGCCGAGCTGGAGCTTCTGGCCGCGGACCGCCTCAGTGAGGGCGCCGTGCTGCTCACCTACCGCAGCCACACCCGCACGGGGACGGCGTTGCGCAGCTCCCTGTGGGTCCTGGACGGCGCGCAATGGCGGCTCCGCTTCCACCAGGGCACTCCCGAGGCCTAGGAGGCACACAGGGCCGCGGGCAGGCCTCCGCCGCTAGTTGAACCGCTGGGCGTTGCTCAGCTCGGCCTGGGCGTAGCTGGCCGCGGCGGATTTGAGCGCGAGATTGATCGAAGCCAGGGAGGCCTCGACCTTGCCCTGGGTCAGGGTCCATTCTGCAAGCAGGGCCTGGAAATTGGTGGCGGCCGACCCGCGCCAGCTCGCCTGCAGTTCGTCCAGCCCGTGCCTCATGGCCTGCACGTCGGCGCTGATTCTTTCCACCGTGGCCTGGACGTTGGCGGACTTGAGCTGGAGCAGTTCGGTATCGACGGAAATGATGCTCACGGGAGGGCCTTTCACGGGTGCCGGGGATGAGGATGTCCGGATTTTCCTGACACTGTCAGCCTAGGAAGGCGCTGCGGCCTGCCCCAGCGGAGAAGCCCCCTATGTGGAAAACCCGACCAGCGTAAAAGGGTTACCCGCGCGCCGCGCCGCCCGACCCCAGGCCAGGCTCCACGCCTGCATCAGCGCCGGACCCAGCGCCGGACTCAGCGTCCGGCTCAGCGCCTTTCAGCTCCGCTTCTGCTGTCTCGGCCTCCGGCGGCTCCGCTTCGGCCAGGAACGGGAGGCTGACCACCAGGGTGGCGCCGCCGCCCTCGGTCGGCTGGACACGGACCGAGCCCGAGTGCGAGCCGACGATGGCCGCCACGATTGCCAGTCCGAGGCCGCTGCCGCCGGTCTCCCTGGTCCGGGAGGTGTCCGCACGGTAAAAGCGTTCAAAGATCCGGGCCGCTTCGTCCTCCGAGACACCCGGCCCGTGGTCACGGACTTCGATCACGGAGCGGCGCGTCCCGTCGGCGTCGGACCGCACCCCCACGGCGAGCTCGATCGGGGTGCCATCCGGGGTGTAGCGCAGGGCGTTGCCCACGAGGTTGCCGACCACCTGGCGCAGCTTCGCCTCGTCGCCCATCACCGGGGCCGACGCCCCCGCGCCGCCGTCGAGGCCCCGGAGCGAGATCACCCGGCTGCGGTCGCTGGCCTGGGTGTCAACCACGGCGTCATGGGCCAGCAGCAGCAGGTCCACCGGCTTCTGCTGCAGCGGGCGCTGTTCGTCGATCCGGGCCAGCAGCAGCAGGTCTTCCACCATCGCACCCATCCGCTTGGCCTCGCTCTCGATCCGGCCCATCGCGGTGGCGACGTCCTCGGGCGTGGCCAGGGCGCCGTGCCGGTACAGCTCCGAGAAGCCGCGGATTGTGACCAGCGGGGTGCGCAGTTCGTGGGACGCGTCGGCGGCGAAGCGGCGCATCCTCTCCTCGGAGGCCATCCTGGCGGCAAAGGCCGACTCGATATGCGCCAGCATGGCGTTGAGGGACCGGCTGAGCCGGCCGACCTCGGTGTCGGGGTTCTCGACTTCCACGCGCCGCGAGAGGTCGCCCGCGGCGATGGCGGCCGCGGTCTTTTCCACCCGCGCCAGCGGCCGGAAGGACCGGGTGACGGTCCAGGTGGCAATGAAGAAGGCCAGCACCAGGGTCAGCAGCCCGACGCCGACCACCACGAGCGCGGCGTGCTCCATCACCGAATCCACCGGATACAGCGGCAGTCCGATCACGACGACGGCGGCGCGCTGGTTGCCGTCCAGCACGTTGACGGCCACCACCCGCCAGTTCCGCCCGTCGGTGCCGCGGACCTGGAACGGAACCTCGCCGCGGTCGTGGGCCTCCTGCGGCGCGATGCTGCTGATGGCCGGCCGTGAGCCCTTGCTGCCGCCGAACACGTAGGCGGACTGGCCCGGGCTGAAAAGCATCAGCGAATAGTCGGTGGGGACGTTCGGGTTCTGGTCCTGCAGCTGGCTGAAGGATTGCTGCTGCCGGGCCGATCCCACGGCGGCCTTGAGCTTGTCATCGACCTGGCCCTGCAGGTAGCTGTGCAGCAGGGCAAGCGTGCCCGCGCCCGTGGCGGTGAGGGCCACGAGCATCAGGGCCATCATGATGGCGACCAGCTGCGACCGCAGCGATGCCGCCTTCCATCGGTGCAGCAAGGTCAGCGCTTCTCAGCCGTCCGGAGCACGTAGCCGACGCCCCGCTTCGTCTGGATCAGGGCCGGCGCCGCGGGGTCGATGTCCACCTTGCGCCGGAGGTAGGAGATGTAGGACTCCACGATCGAGGCGTCGCCGTTGAAGTCGTACTCCCAGACGTGGTCCAGGATCTGGGCCTTGGAGAGCACCCGGTTCGGGTTGAGCATGAGGTAGCGCAGCAGCTTGAACTCGGTGGGGGACAACTCGATCACTGTGCCACCGCGGCGCACCTCATGGGCGTCGTCGTCGAGCTCAAGATCGTCGACCCGGATGACGGCGTCGTCGTCCTGCAGCGGCTGGGTGCGGCGCAGCACGGCGCGGATGCGGGCCACCACCTCGTCGAGGCTGAACGGTTTGGTGACGTAGTCGTCGCCGCCGACGGTAAGGCCGGTGACCTTGTCCTCGGTGTCGTCCTTGGCGGTCAGGAACAGCACCGGGAAATGCTTGCCCGCGGCGCGCAGCCGGCGGGTGACGGTGAACCCGTCCATGTCCGGCAGCATCACGTCGAGGACGGCGAGGTCCGGGGAGTGGAGCTCCGCGGCGGCGAGGGCATCGCGGCCGGTACCTGCGGAGACGACTTCGAACCCGGCGAAGCGCAGCGAGGTAGAAAGCAGCTCGCGGATGTTGGGTTCATCATCGACGACGAGCAGCTTGGCTTCGGGACCGTTCTTTTTCATGGTTCCCATGATGCTCCCAGACTCTGTGAGTTTTCTGAAAGGCGGATGTGTGTTGAATGGGCGTCTGCTAGTTGCCTGCGCCGACGTCCTTGGCGTCCATGATCCGGTAGGCGTAGCCCTGCTCGGCCAGGAAGCGCTGGCGTTTCGCGGCAAAGTCCTGGTCCAGGGTGTCCCTGGCCACGAGCGAGTAGAACCGCGCGGCCCGGCCGTCCTGCTTGGGACGTAGCAGGCGTCCCAGCCGCTGCGCCTCCTCCTGGCGTGAGCCGAAGGAACCGGAAACCTGGATCGCCACCGAGGCCTCCGGCAAGTCGATGGAGAAGTTGGCGACCTTGGACACCACAAGGGTCTGGACCTCCCCGGCGCGGAACGCGTCGAAGAGCCGCTGGCGCTCCTTGACCGAGGTGTCGCCCTTGATCACCGGCGCCTGCAGGCGCTCGCCGATCTCGTCCAGCTGGTCGATGTACTGCCCGATCACGAGCAGCTGCTCGCCGGCGTGTTCCGCCACAAGCCGCTCCACGATCCCGGTCTTGGTCTCGGACGTCGCGCAGAGCCGGTACTTGTCGGCGTCCTCGGCCATGGCATAGGCCACCCGTTCGTCCCGGGGGAGGTCGACCCGGACTTCAACGCAGTCCGCAGGGGCGATGTAGCCCTGCGCCTCGATGTCCTTCCACGGGGCGTCGTAGCGCTTGGGTCCGATCAGGCTGAACACCTCTCCCTCGCGGCCGTCCTCGCGGACCAGGGTGGCGGTCAACCCGAGGCGGCGGCGCGCCTGCAGGTCCGCGGTCATCCGGAAGATCGGCGCCGGG
This sequence comes from Arthrobacter sp. 10T419, assembly GCF_056394105.1. Classification (NCBI taxonomy): domain Bacteria; kingdom Bacillati; phylum Actinomycetota; class Actinomycetes; order Micrococcales; family Micrococcaceae; genus Arthrobacter; species Arthrobacter sp. 10T419. Next base: position 88,691 of record NZ_JBFTHF010000004.1, read on the forward strand.
AGCAGGTGGACCTCGTCGTAGATGATGAGGCCCCAGTCGTTGCCGTCGACCAGTTCCAGGTGCGGGTACAGCCCGCCGCGCTTGGTGGTGAGCACTTGGTACGTGGCGATCGTGACGGGGCGGACTTCCTTGACGGAACCGGAGTATTCGCCGATCTCCTCCTCGGTGAGCGAGGTCCTCTTGAGCAGCTCGTCCTTCCACTGCCGCGCGGACACTGTGTTGGTCACCAGGATCAGCGTGGTGGTGGAACTCGTGGCCATCGCGGCGGCACCCACCAGGGTCTTGCCGGCCCCGCAGGGAAGCACGACGACGCCGCTGCCGCCGGCCCAGAAGTTCTCCGTGGCCAGTTGCTGGTACGGGCGGAGCTTCCAGCCGGTTTCGTTGAGCATGATGGGGTGCGGCGTGCCGTCCACGTAGCCGGCGAAGTCCTCCGCAGGCCAGCCGATCTTCAGCAGCAGCTGCTTGAGCTGGCCGCGCTGGGAGGAGTGCACCACCACGGTCTCGGCATCGATCCGCGGCCCCAACAACGGAGCGATCTTCTTGGCGCGGCTGACTTCTTCGAGGACCGGATAGTCGGAGGTGCGCATCACGAGGCCGTGCTGCGGATCCTTCTCCAGCCGCAGCCGGCCGTAACGGGACATGGTCTCTTCGATGTCGATCAGCAGGGAGTGCGGCACCGGGAACCGGGAGTACTTGAGCAGCGTATCCAAGACCTGTTCGGCGTCCAGCCCGGCGGCCCGGGCGTTCCAAAGTCCCAGCGGCGTGAGGCGGTAGCTGTGGACATGCTCGGGGGCGCGCTCCAGCTCGGCGAACGCCGCGATTGCATGGCGCGCCTCGGTGGCCTGTTCGTGGTCCACTTCCAGCAGGATGGTCTTGTCACTCTGGACGATCAGCGGTCCGTCATTCACTGGAGCAATTCCTCTGTGGCTTCAACATCAATGATCCGGTGGATGGACAGGACACGTTCGGTTTCCTTGGCCGGATCGAACACGCGCACACGCCCGCCATTCACTGCTACCGGAACAACGGTTTCGCGGGTGGCATTCCCCAGGCTGTCCACGATGTTCATCACCACCCGCTGCTTGAGCCGGATGGCCTTCTGCAGGGTCTCCAGGCCCAGTTGCGTCGCGGCCTCGCCGCCCGCCCCGGCCCCGCGGCTTCCGGGGGCGGCGGCATCGGAGAAGGAGGAAGGCGAACCGCCGTCGCGCAGCACCGCGAGCTGGGCGTCGACGTCGGCGTTCGCCGGAGCGGTGCGCGGGGCGGTGTAGACCGGCCGGACGCTGCCTGGCGCCGCGGTGCTGCGGCGCAGCCGGACGGTGGCCGAACCGGTTTCCTCCACCGCGGGGGACAGGCCCAGCCCGCGCAGCAGCTGGGCCGCTTCCCGGGGTGCGACGTGCGAGACCAGCACGGTCGGGGCGATCCGGACCAGGCCCAGTCCGGACGCCGCGGGGGTGTTGAGCAGCTCCAGCAGGGCTGTTTCATCCTCGCTCTGGATGAAGCTGGCGGCCGGGCCCACCCGGAGCCGGGCGTGGCGCGCGGCGGTGTCCTCGATGAGGTACTGCAGCGGCTGGGGCACGGCGGTGGCCGAGTGCTCGCGCAGGAAGTCCATGAGTGCCCCGGCGTCCTGCCCGGCGTCCAGGGCGCGCCGGACGGACGCCACCGAAAAGCGGTAGATGGTGGCCGGCCCCTGGCCCTCCGCGTCGGCCATGGTCAGGAGTTTCTCGCTCAGTTCCGGGTCCAGGTAGCCGGGGGCGACGGCGGTCAGGTCCGCCTGGAGCAACACATGGTTCAGCGCCGCCGGCAGGTGCTCGCCGAGGATGGCCAGGGCTTCGTCGGGCTGTTCGACGGCGATCGCCGCCCCGATCTGGCTGAGGGCGCCCGAGCCGACCAGGCCCAGCATTTCGGCTTCGGCGAGGACGCCCTGGATGAGCGAACTGAAGCGCCGCGCCATCCGCGGCTGCGACCAGTCGGCCCGTTCCAACACGGCGGCGGCGTCCAGCACCGGCGCCTCCCCGTCGGCCGCGGCCGCCTCCTGGGTGAGTTCGTTGAGGATTTCCAGGATCCGTTTCCGGACCACGGGGGCGTCCGGCCGCTGCGCCTCCGCGGAGAGGGCATTGATGGCGCTGCCGGCGGGGCCGCGGTGCGCCTGCGCGGTGGCGACGCCGCTGACCGGCTGCCCGACCAGCGACGGGACCCGTTCGCTGGCAAGCCAGGCGTTGACCAGCCACAGCCACTGCTCCTGCCGGGGCAGCGTTAGCCATTCCAGCTGCGGCGCCTGGATCCAGGCGGAGCTGTCCACGTCCAGGCGGAGCAGCCCGGAGAGGGCGCACAGCTCGGCGAGGACGCCAGCCTCATGCAGCCCGATTCGCAGGGCGTCGGCGAGGCGCTTCATTTCCCGGATGCCCACGCCGCCGCTGCGCAACGTGGCGAGCGGCTGCTCGCGCACGGCGTACAGCAGTTCGCCGGTCAGCCGCAGGGTTTCGGCGATGGCGCCGAGCGCGGCATTGCGGCGCAGCGAAGCGCTGGTCTGTCCCAGTCTCGGCACCGGCGGGCTGAGCGCGAAGTGCTCAATGACGAAGCCGCCGCGGAGCGAGACGCCCACGCTGTGCGGGAGCTCCACGTGGGCGGCGTCTAGCGGCACCAGCAGCCCGCGGGCCAGCAGCCAGTCGACGGGCCCGACGTCGGAGCCCTCGTTCAGCACGGACGCGCGGCGCTGCGCCTGGGGCACCGCGCCCATGGCCCAGTTTCCGAAGCGGGCGAGGAGCGCGGTCGTGCGCTCCGGTGCGGTGGCCAGGATCGCTTGCAGGGCCTCCGGCGACGCGGTCCAGTGCTGCAGCGACAGCGCCGCCTCCATCGGGGTGCTGGCGGGGGCGATGTCGGCGCCGGTGTGGTGGAGCTCGCCGACCAGCTGCACCACACGCTGCGCGAAGGCCGGCTGGAGCCGGACGAGCTCCGTGTAGCTGCGTCCCAGCCCCGCCGGGTAGATGCCGATGACGTCCTTGAGGCTGCCGACCGGGAGGTAATGGCGCTGCCGGGCCGTGGCCTGGCTGGCGCCGTGCGGGGGGTCGGCCCGGTGCACAAGCGCCAGTTCCTGCAGGGAGTGCAGCAGCCGGTCCAGCGCGGCGACGGAAGAGCCGTTGATCAGGCGCTTGAGCGTCGCGGCGGACGCGCTGTGTCCGGTGTCCGTGTTGGTGCACAGGTGCAGGGTTTCGAGCACCTGCATTTGCGGACGGTTCAGCCGTTCCAGCGCCCGTTGCACACTGACCCGGCCGCTGGCTCGGGCGGCGAGGGCGGAGAAATCCGGCACCGGGGGGGAAATCAGGTCCGGCCGCGCGGAGAACAGGGCCCGCAACGAGTCGTCGCTGCGGGACTGCAGTTCCTTGCTGAGCGCGCGGATAAGGGACATCAGTCCAACGCTACCTTCCGCCGTGCCCGGGTGTCCGGCGCCGGGCAGCGACGGCGTCGACCACCAGGGCGAGCATGAGCAGGAACGCCACGGGCAGCCCGTAGAGCGCGGTCGACGTGACCCAGGCCGGCGCCACCGTGTTGTTGAAGGCCATGACCATGACGGCTCCGACGGCGGCCAGCGAGAGCGCGGCAACGGTGGCCGCAAGAATCAAGAGCGGCCGCCGGAAGCGCTGTGGTGTCATGGAGGCAACGCTAACAGCCCGGCTTCGCCCGCGCCTCAAGCCGTCAAAGTGGCCAAGGCAGGATAACCTTGGAGGAACAGACCAACACGGTCCGGGCAGTCACACCCTGAACCCGCATATCCATGCGGATGCGGTGACCGCCGGCCGCGTCCCCGCAGAACGAAGAAGGTTGATTACGTGCCTACCGGCAAGGTCAAGTGGTATGACAAGGAAAAGGGCTTCGGATTCCTCGCAGGCGAAGACGGCCAGGAGGTCTTCCTGCCCAAGTCGGCGCTGCCCGAGGGCGTAACCGAGCTCAAAGCCGGAACCCGGGTGGAATTCGGCGTCGCCGACGGCCGCAAGGGAGCCCAGGCCCTGGGCCTGCGGGTGCTGGACAAGACCCCGTCGATCGCCAAGGCCAAGCGACCCAGCGCCAAGGACCTCGCACCGCTGGTGCAGGATCTGGTCAGCGTGCTGGACAACCTCTCGGGAACGCTGTCCGCGGGCAAGTACCCGGAAGGCAACAAGGCCAAGGCGATCGCCGTCGCGCTTCGTAAGGTCGCCGACGAGCTGGACGCGTAAGGCTCTGCGATGACAACGGAACCTGAACAGAACGCCGCCGCGGCGGCCGGTGCGGCCGCCAAGGCCGCCGGCGCCAAAGCAGGATCCAAGCCGCGCTACGGCGTGCCCGTGTGGCGCGTCGGCAAGCCCGACGCCTTCCTGGCCGCGTCCGTCGATGTGGCCCGTGCCGCCGTGGAAGGCATCGCGCCGGCAGAGCAGATCGGCCGGCACCTGGGCGCGAAGAGCGAAGGCGACCGCCTGGTCACGCACCTCTTCGAGTCCAAGCTGCCCGGCTACGGCGGTTGGCAGTGGTACGCGGTGCTGACCCGCAATTCGCGCTCCAAGACCGTGACGGTGGATGAGCTGGGCCTGCTGCCCTCCGAGGATTCCATCCTGGCCCCGGAGTGGGTTCCGTGGGCCGAACGCGTGCGCCCGGAAGATGCGCAGCAGGACGAGGCCGCCGAAGCTCCCGCCGCCGCGGCTGCGTCGGATGAGACCGCCGACGACGGTGCCGCGGAGGCGCAGGCAGAGCCTGCCGAAGCAGGAGCCGACGCTGGAGCGGTCCAGGACGAGTCCGCCGTCGAGGTCGACTAACGGTTTGGGGCCGTTCGGGAGCGTGCAGCGGAAGGTCGGGACATGAGGTCCACCTTCAAATCGCTGCACATCCTGAACTACCGGATCTGGTTCATCGGCGCCCTGATCTCCAATATCGGGACCTGGATGCAGCGCACCGCGCAGGACTGGCTGGTCTTTGACCATCTGAGTGCCCAGGACGCCGGCGCCATGGGCATCACGATGGCCCTGCAGCTGGGACCACAGCTCTTCCTCGCCCCCGTCGCCGGGCTGGTCGCCGACCGCTTCAACCGCAAGCAGCTGCTGGTCCTGACACAGTCCTCCATGGCCGTGTTGAGCGCAGCGCTCGGTGCCCTGGTGCTGTCCGGGGCCGCGCAGCTCTGGCACGTCTACATATTCGCCCTGCTGCTGGGCGTGGTCTCCGCCCTGGACGCCCCGGTGCGCCAGACCTTTGTCTCCGAACTGGTGCGCGACGACTACCTGCCCAACGCCGTGGCCCTCAACAGCGCCTCGTTCAACGTGGCCCGGATGATCGGCCCGGCCGTCGCCGGCCTGCTCACCGTGGCCATCGGGCCCGGCTGGGTCTTCCTGGTCAACACCGTCACGTTCCTGGCGCTGCTCCTGAGCCTGGCCAAAATCCCCGCCGCCTCGCTGCGCCAGCTGCCCCGCGCGCCGGCCGGGAAGGGCCGGATCCGCGAGGGCCTGCGCTACGTGCGTTTCCGGCCGGACATTGTGGTCGTGCTGGTGGCGGTGTTCATCGTGGGAACCCTGGGGCTGAACTTCGTCCTCTTTATCGCTGCCATGGTCGGCACCGAATTCGGCCTCGATGCCGGCGCCTTCGGCCTGATGAACTCGATCATGGCGATCGGTTCGGTCGCCGGAGCGCTGCTCTCGGCCGGGCGGGGCCGGCCGCGGATGCGCGTGATCTTCGGCGCGGCCGGCGCCTTCGGCCTGACCTCCGGCCTCGCCGCGCTGGCGCCGGACTACTTCTGGTTCGGCGTCGCGCTGGTGCCGGTCGGCCTGTTCGCGATCACCATGATGACCAGCGCCAACGGTTACGTCCAGACCACCACGGACCCGGTGATGCGCGGCCGCGTGATGGCCTTGTATATGGCGATCTTCATGGGCGGCACTCCGATCGGCGCACCGCTGGTCGGCTGGGTGGCGAACGTCGCCGGCGCGCGCTGGTCCATGGGGGTGGCGGCGGCCTCCGGGCTGATCGCGGCACTGATCGGCATACTCTGGATTGTCCGGGCCAAGCAGCTGCGGATCGCCTTCAACCGGCGTGCGCGGGGCCTGCGGTATTTCCGGGTCGTCCCCGGCAGTTCTGTGACCGGCGGCTCTGTGACCGGCGGCTCGGTGACCGGCGGCGCCGCCCGGGAGGAAGACCCGGACGACGCCGTCGACCGCTGACGCGTCCCGAAGGGGACGGCGCGGTGGCTACTTCTTGAGCTCGCCGACGACGAAGTCGATGCACTCGAGCAGTGCGGAGACGTCGTCGGGTTCGATCGCCACGAAGGTGGCGATGCGCAGCTGGTTCCGTCCCAGCTTGCGGTACGGCTCGGTATCCACGATCCCGTTGGCGCGCAGGACCTTGGCGATGGCGGAGGCGTCGATCGAGTCGTCGAAGTCGATGGTGGCAATCACGTTGGACCGGTCCTCGGCCCTGGCTACGAACGGCGTGGCGTAGGCGGAGGCCTCGGCCCAGCGGTAGATGCGTCCGGCCGAGTCGGCGGTGCGGGCGGCGGCGAAGTCGAGGCCGCCGTTGGCGTTGAGCCACTGCACCTGCGCGTCCAGGGTCACGAGGGTGGCCAGCGCCGGAGTGTTGTAGGTCTGGTTCAGCCGCGAGTTGTCGATCGCGGTCTGGAGGTCCAGGAAGTCCGGAATCCAGCGGCCGCCGGCCTTGATCCGGGCCGCGCGCTCCAACGCCGCCGGGGAGAACAGTCCAAGCCAGAGGCCGCCGTCGGAGGCGAAGTTCTTCTGCGGGGCAAAGTAGTAGACGTCGGCTTCGGCGACGTCCACGTCCAGGCCGCCGGCCGCGGAGGTGGCATCCACCAGCACGAGGGAGCCTGCATCGGCGCCGGCCACGCGCTTGACCGGCGCTGCGACACCGGTGGAGGTCTCATTCTGCGGCCACGCGTAGGCATCGACGCCGGCCTCGGCCCGCGCCTCGGGTCGGGTGCCGGGTTCGGATTTGATGATCGAGGACTCGGCCAGGAACGGTGCCTTGTTGGTGGCCGCGGCGAACTTCGAGCCGAATTCGCCGAAAGACAGGTGCTGCGCCTTGTTTTCCACGAGGCCGAAGCTGGCAATGTCCCAGAACGCCGTGGACCCGCCGACGCCGAGGATGACCTCGTAGCCCTCCGGGGCGCGGAAGAAGTCGCTCAGTCCGCTCCGGACCGATCCCACGAGGTTCTTGACCGGGGCCTGGCGGTGCGAGGTCCCCAGCAGCGTCGCCGCCGCAGCAGACAGGGCCTCCATCTGCTCCGGCCGGACCTTCGACGGGCCGGCGCCAAACCGGCCGTCCTTGGGCAGGAGGTTCGCGGGGATGGTGATGCTGGTGTCGCTCACAGGGGCTCCAATTTTCGGCTGGGTGTGTGGCGTGGCTTGGACGGGCTCTGCCGGGCGTGACCGGGACCCGCTATTTATTCTGCCCGACGGCCCCACGCGGGTGGGAATAAGGCCCGTCATAGTCCGGTCATTGAGACGGCGGCCCGGCGCCGGGCGGGGCGTAGTCCACAGGTCCGCGCGGCAGCCCACAGATTATCCGGACTAATTCAAAATAGGCTAGGCTGTGCGGTGACGTACGGCGGATCTCGCCAGGGCGCAACCCGCACGCTGTACGGTGGGAATGACGCAAGGACGGCGCTCGAGGAGCTGAGCTGAATGACGGATCTGATCGATACCACCGAGATGTATCTCCGGACCATCCTGGAACTTGAAGAAGAGAACATCATCGCCCTCCGCGCCCGCATCGCCGAGCGGCTCCGTCACTCCGGCCCCACCGTTTCCCAGACCGTCGGCCGCATGGAGCGCGACGGCCTCGTGGTTGTCTCCGGCGACCGGCACCTTGAACTGACCGAAACGGGCCGGAAGCGCGCCATCGAGGTCATGCGCAAGCACCGCCTGGCCGAACGGCTGCTTGCCGACGTGATCGGGCTCGACTGGGCCTACGTCCATGAGGAAGCGTGCCGCTGGGAGCACGTGATGAGCGAACGGGTCGAGCGCCGCATTTTCGAAATGCTGGACCACCCGACCGTGTCCCCCTACGGGAACCCGATTCCCGGACTCGCCGAACTGGGCGGGCTTCCGACGCCGGACCGCGGCGCCGTGGTCAACCTGCTTGACGCCATGGCCGGCTACGGCGCCGATTCGCGGATCACCGTGAGCCGGCTGGCCGAGCCGATCCAGGTCGAGCCGGAGCTGCTGGTCCAGCTGGACGAGGGCGGAATCCGTCCGGGCGCCAGGGTGTCGCTGGAGCGGGTGGGGGAGTACATCTCTGTCCGGGTCCCCGACATTGAAGGCGCCCTCGAGCTGCCTCCCGAGGTCGCCGCCCATGTGTTCGTTACGCTCGGGTAACCCGGCGTCAAAATCCTTCCGCCGGACAGCAGGTAAGTTGTGCACAGGCGAGATAACGGAATTATTACCGCCTGCCTTAATCCCCTATAGTTGATGACTAGCACTGATACTAAAGCGTTATCTGATCCGGAGCCGAGCTCTGCCAGCGGATCAGCCGGCGATTCACCTTCTGGCAGAGGCGGGGGAACCACAACCGGCTGTTGATTCAACAGCCTTGGGGTGAAGTCCGCTAGCGGCAAGCAATTCAAACTGGGACCTCCGTGGATGCCCCTGCGTCTGGATGCTTGCACCGGCGGACCGGGTCTTTGATCTCTCTGACCCGAATCCGACAGCTAACTTCGCAGGCTATCCAGAGAGGAACCGTTCTTGACCACCCAGACCGTCAGGGGCCGCCGTCGTGCGACCGGTCCCGCTCCGGAGCCACGCCCGGCCGCCGTCGTCCTCGACGAGCGCCCGCGTGACGCGCACCGCGAAGCGCGCCGCGGCCGGCGCAGCGCGTTCCGTCAGGTAACAGACTTCGCCGCTGTCAGCGGCGTGGGGCAGAAGGCAGGCATTGCCCTGGCCGCCACGGGTTTGGTCCTCACCGTTACAGTTCCGGCCACCGGCCCCGTGATGGCCACCGATGCGGCCAGGTCCGGTTCGGTTTCCGCGGCGGCCCAGCCCGAGGTCAAGGCCCCGGCCGCCGAGATCAACTTCAACCGCACGGCCGTCACCACCAAGGGTGACCCGGACAGCAAGCTCAAGCAGTTGCTGAGCGCGCAGTCCGTCGGCAGCATCACCCGGGCAGCCTCCGCGGGCAGCCTCGGGGCGCCGCTGGATTCCATGGTCACGGCCTCGCCGTTCGGCTACCGGGTCAGTCCCATCACGGGAGCCGTCGGGGAATTCCACCGGGGCCAGGACTACGCGGCCCAGTGCGGCACTCCTGTACATGCCGCCGCGAGCGGCACCGTAACCTTTTCCGGCTGGCACCCCTACGGGGGCGGCAACCGGGTCGTGATCGACCATGGCAACGGCCTGGAGACCACGTACAACCACTTGTCGTCCTCCGACGTCCACGTGGGCCAGCAGGTCTCACGTGGCGATGTGGTGGCGATGAGCGGGACCACCGGCGCCTCCACCGGCTGCCACCTCCACTTCGAGGTGATGGTCAACGGGGAAGTTGTTGACCCGCTCGGCTGGCTTTAGCCAAGCCGAGGGACCACTCGCATTTCTGTGACACGCCGTGATCTGAATGTGACATTGAGTCCCAACTGCTGTACCGTATGAAGCACGCCAACTTCTCCGAAGTTGGCGCTCTTGAGTGGATTGCCTAACTCTGCCACCGCTCAAGGTCCGTTCGCATGACATCGTCTGGCAGGGGCGGGGGAACCAATTTTGGTCTTCGCAAGAAGACCTTGGGGTTAAGTCGCAAAGCTTCCCAGGAAGCAGCGCGGCCGGGTGACTCCCATCCGAATCCGACAGCTCACCTCGTAGGCATTGGGAGAGGCTACTTTCGTGTCTTCACGCCACAATGCTGCGCGTTCTCGCGCTGGCGAGGCTCAGTTGAGCCCGCTGAATTCCATGCTCCGTGCCGCCCTTGCCGGCGCCCGGACTGGATCACACAACGCAGTTCCCGCTTTTGGCGCGTCTTCGCAGTACACCCTTCGCTAAGAAACCCGTTTCGGGGCGATCCGGCGTACCCCCAAGATGCCGGAGCGTCCTCAGTCCCGCCTGCAAGCAGCGCGGACCCAAGGATCACGAAAGAGAGAACTGAATGACTACTCGTGCAACCATTGCACGCCACCGCGCGGAGGTCACCAAGACCAACTCGCTGGCTGTCATTGCTAAGGCCGTCGGCGACAACGCCGGTGGTATGGGTCGCCAGGCCGCGGTTATCGCTGCAGCCTCCGGCCTGGTCCTGACCAGCGGTATCGCAGCCAACGCTGCCGAGACCAACGTTCAGCGTGAATCGACTTCCGCTTCGGCCATGGAAGTACAGTCCAACGCACCGGCCACGATCTCCGCGGCCTCCAGCATCGCGATCTCCTACGAGAAGCCTGCTGTCACCACCGCGCCGGCTCCGGTTGTCGAGGCGGCCAAGCCCGTCGTCAACGTCCAGGAAGCGGACACCGCCGTCACCGGTACCGGAACTGGTACCGGCACCGCGGTCACCGCATCGCTGGCCACCAAGGCTCCGGCCGCCGTCAGCGGCATGGGCGCTTCGATCGCCGCTGCTGCCTACGCACAGATCGGTGTCTCCCAGGACTGCACCATGCTGGCCACCAACGCGCTGGCCGCAGTCGGCGTCCACTACCACGGCTGGCCGGCGGGTTACCTGTCCTTGGGCCGCACCGTGAGCGCCGCCGAGGCCCAGCCGGGCGACCTCGCCTACTACCAGAACGGCGGCATGGGCATGGCCCACATCGCCGTTTACGTCGGCAACGGCATGGCCGTCCATGGCGGCTGGAACGGCGGCACCACCGCGCTGTACAGCGTCAACGTGGGCTCCGGCCCGGTCTTCATCCGCGTCGGCGGCTAGGACTTAGGCGCGTCTAACGCCTGAAGCTTTGTGAAGGACCCCTGCCCTCGCGGCAGGGGTCCTTTGCAGTTTGCGGCTCGCTCGCGCCCGACCGCCGAGGCGCGGCCAGGAAGCCCGGCAAAGAAAAATTCGGCAATCCGGGCCTTCGGTGTTTACTCTTGTGGTGTCGATCCATAGCCCGACCATGCACAGGGCAGCCGGCCCTCGTGCCCCTGGCGGGTGCGGCCGTGAAGAGGTATGCGGATGCGCACTCTCGTTCTGAATGCTGGATATGAACCGCTGGCGGTAGTCACCTTCCGCCGGGCGCTGGTGCTTGTACTGACCGGGAAGGCCAGCGTGGTGGCCGAGGGGGATGAGCCCGTGGTGGGTCCGCAGGATATCCTCGGCCGACCGACGGTGATCCTGCTTAACCGGTACATCAGGCCGCGCTACAACACCCTGACGGCCGTGAGCCGCAGGGGAGTGCTCCGCAGGGACAACCACCGTTGCGCCTACTGCGGCAAGGCTGCCCACACCATCGACCATGTCCACCCCAAGTCGCGGGGCGGGGCGGATTCCTGGGAGAACCTGGTGGCGGCCTGCCTGCGCTGCAACAACGCCAAGGGAGACCACACGCCCGCCGAAATGGGCTGGAAGCTGGGCTTCGTTCCCGGGCCGCCGAAGGGCACGATCTGGCAGATCAAGGAACTGGAGAAGCCGACGCCCGCCTGGGATCCGTTCCTGCTCCCCGAAAAGGCGCACTAGGCAGGCGCACCGGGCAGGCGCACTGAGCAGGCGCACCGGCGTCGCGGGCTGACCCGGCCGCGGTGAGGCCGATGCGGCTAGGCTGGGCTGGTGGAATTCGACGCTGTTGTACTCGCCGGGGGCCGGTCCGCCAGGCTTGGCGGCGTACCCAAGGCCCTGCTGACGGTCGACGGCGGCACCCTGCTAAGTCGGTCACTGCAGGCTGCCCGGGGCGCCCGCCGGACCGTCGTCGTCGGCCCCGACCCCGGCGACCTCCCACCAGATGTGCTCGGCTGCCGCGAGGACCCGCCGTTTGGCGGACCCGCCGCCGCGATTGCCGCCGGCCTTTCCGCCCTGGCCGCCGTTGGGCGCGGCGAGCCCACCGCAGCCGGCGCGGCCTCGCTGACCCTCGTGCTGGCCTGCGACATGCCCCGCGTGGCCGACGCCGTCCGCGCCTTGCTCGACGCACTGGCTGATGTCCTCGCCAATGCCCCGGGTGACGCCGCGGCCGGCCCCGTCGACGGGTTCGTGGCCGTTTCGGCGGACGGCCGCCTGCAACCCCTCGTGGGACTTTATGGCACGGCCGCGCTAGAACGCGCCGTCGCCGACGCGGCGCGGCGGAACGCCCTCGAGGGGGGCTCAGTGTTCTCCCTCCTTGCTAGTCTTGAGCTGCGGCAGGTTCCGGTTCCGTCGGGTTCCACCGATGATGTGGACACTTGGGACGACGCCTCCGCCATGGGGGTGTCCACGCCCGGTCCGGGCCAGTCCGGGGCGCTGGGGCCCAACTCAACTTTGGAGGCAAACGGTGAAGAGCCAGGATGAAACGCTTGAAGACTGGTGCCGTGCGCTGCTCCAGGCCCTTGAGCTCGAAGATGTCGAGATCGACATCAACGAAGTGCTGGGGCTGGCCGGTGTGGCCGCCCACTCCGTCGTCCGGCCGGCCGCGCCGCTGACCACCTTCATCGCCGGCTTCGCCGCCGGCCTGGCGTCCGGATCCGGCCAGGCGCCGGACAGCGTGTCAATGCAGGCCGCCATGGGCGTGGCCCGGAAGCTCGCCAAGGAGTACGCCGCCGCCGAGGCTTCCGGGGCATGACCCCGGAGCCCCCTGACGGCAGCAGCGGCGTCGAGGACGACGATTCCGTGTCCGAACCGTCCGCCGCGCCACCGGATGCCGACGCCTCCGTCGACAATAACGCCCACGACGACGATGACGCCGACGACGGCGCCGCGGCCGTCGCGGAGGCGCCGCACCGGCATCTCGCCCACAGCTGGCAGGAAGCCCGGCAACTGGCCTTCGACTGCGCCGTGCCCATCCCGTCCTCGCCCATTCCGCTCCGGCACGCCTTGGGCCGGACGCTGGCCGAGGACCTGACAGCACTGCATGACATGCCCCACTACGCCTCCTCCGCGATGGACGGCTGGGCGGTCAACGGCAGCGGCCCGTGGATCCTGGCCGAGCCGGGCCAGCGGCTGGCCCCGCACCAGGCGAGCCCGATCAACACCGGTGGACTGATCCCGCCGGGTGCGAAAGCCGTGCTCCGCAGCGAGAGCGGCGTCATCGCCCCGGACGAGGACGGGCTGCCGGTCCTGAAACTGGGCGGTGGCGCCAAGCCCGGGGAACCCCGCAACGGCGAACACATCCGCAAGGCCGCGGAGGAAGCCGCCGCCGGAGAGGTGCTGATCAAGGCCGGCGCCGTGCTCAACCCCGCGCACCTGGCCCTGGCCGCCCTCGCCGGTCACGACGCCCTGCCGGTCCTCGGCAAGGCGATGGTGCGGCTGGTGCTCACCGGCGCCGAAGTCGTCAGCACCGGCGTCCCAGCGCCGGGGGAGGTGCGGGACACGTTCGGGCCGCAGCTCGGCGCCGTCGTGGAAATGCTCGGCGGAATCTGCGCGGGCGAGGTCAAGATCGGGGACAGCGACGCCGATTGGCTCGCCGCGCTCGAAGACACCGAAGACACCGGCGCAGCTCACGATCCGGTGGGCGGCGCGGAGCCGGCCGGCGAGACACTCCCGGCCGACGTCGTGATCACCACAGGCGGCACCGGCCGCTCCGGCACTGACCATCTCAGGCGCACGGTTGCGGAATTGGGCGGCAGGCTGCTGATTGATGGCATCGCCATGCGCCCGGGCCATCCCGCGGTGCTGGCCGAACTGCCGGACGGGCGCTTCGTCATCGGGCTCCCCGGGAACCCGCTCGCCGCCATGATGGCGCTGTCCACGATTGGCGCCCCGCTGCTGGCCGCGCTGGGCCACGGGACGCCGCCGCCGGTGACGGAGGTGCCGTGCGGGACCATGATCGAGCCCGACCCCGGCCGGACCAGGCTGATGCCGTTCCGTATGCTGTACGGGATGGCATCGCCGGCGCACCACACCGGCCCGGGCATGATGCGGGGACTGGCGGCGGCCGACGGCATCCTGGTGGTCCCGCCGCACGGCGTCCAGCTGGGGGAGCCGGTCCCGGCGTTTGCCCTCCCGTGGGGAGCCGCGCTTCCGGAGCCCGCCCCCGCGAAGGCTGCCGCCAAACCGGCCACCAAGCGCACCGCCAGGAAGCCGGCACCGGAGGGTCCGGTTGACTGGAGCGGTCTGCTTGGCTGACGCCCGGACAGAGTTCATGATGGATTCAGGGGAGAGCCGCCGCAGCTGGCGGCCGAACCCGTACTTAACGCTGATGAGGAGTATCCGATGGGCCGCGTGACACAGCGCCGCAAGGTGCACAAATTTGTCCTGGACGGCTCGCCGCAGGCGCTCGAGTTCCCGGTCCGGCACCGGGAAGACGTGTTGGCGGTCGAGGAGCCGCTTGAGATCCGGCTGGGCAATCTGTCCTTTTCCGTCACGATGCGGACCCCGGGCAACGACTTCGACCTTGTTGCCGGGTTCCTGGTCTCGGAGGGCGTCATCTGGACGCCGGATCAACTCGTCTCGCTGCGCTTCTGCGCCGGCGAGGACGAGGACGGCATCCAGACCTTCAACGTCGTCGAAGCGCAGCTGCGCCCCGACGTCGTCCGGCCGGACACGGGGCGAAACTTCTTCACCTCCAGCTCCTGTGGGATCTGCGGCACCGACTCGATCGACGCCGTGCGCAAGTCCTCGCACTTCAGCCCGGCAGCGGACCCGCTGACCGTGCCGGTGGAGACCCTCGCCTCGCTGCCGGACCGGCTGAGGGAGGCCCAAACCGTTTTCGACGTCACCGGCGGCGTGCATGCGGCGGGACTCTTCCGGATTGCCGACGACGGCTCGGCCGAGCTGCTTTGCCTGCGCGAGGATGTGGGCCGGCACAACGCAGTGGACAAGGTGGTGGGCTGGGCGCTGCGCGAAGGCCTGCTGCCCTTGAGCGGGACCGTGCTCCAGGTTTCCGGCCGGGCATCCTTCGAACTGGTGCAGAAAGCCTCGCTGGCCGGGATCCCGGTGCTGGCCGCCGTCAGCGCGCCCTCCAGCCTGGCCGTCGAACTCGCCGAGGACAGCGGGATGACCCTGGCCGGGTTCAGCCGTGGCACCACCTTGAACGTCTACGCCGGCCACGAACGCGTGTCCATGCGGCAGTCATCGGCCAGCGGCGCCCCCGCTTAACAACGTTGGCTTAACCGAGGCGGCCGACGTAGATTTTATCCATCGACTGGACACAGGGGTCGACCACGACTTGGCAACACCGGCACCAGCGCGAAGAGGATCACATTGCACGACGACCGCCGTCTCACGGAAGTCCGGCTGGACCGCTTTCTGCGCGAACGCATCATCCCCGCCGTGTACCCGCGCCGGGTCCCGCTCACGCTAAGCAGCTGGGACGTTGCGGGGGAACCGGTCCCGGTACAGGATGCGCTGCGGCAGACGTTCGTCCCGCAGGATCAAGGGGCGGCGTGGGGACAGCCATGGAGCACCAAGTGGCTGCGCCTCCAGGGCGAGGTCCCCGACTCCTGGGGCAGCCGCGCGGACACCGCCGTCGAAATCCTGGTGGACCTCGGCTTCAGCGGTGACCTGCCCGGGTTCCAGTGCGAGGGTACGGCCTGGCGGGCCGACGGATCGGTAATCAAGGCGATCTCCCCGCGGAACCAGTACATCCCCCTCAAGCTGCTGGGCAGCGGCATGTCCGTGGACTTCTACGTCGAAGCCGCTGCGAACCCCGACCTCTCGCAGGGCTGGACCTTCGCAGCTACCCCTTACGGCGATAAGGCGACCGCCGGCACCGAGCCGCAGTACCGGCTGGGTCCGATCGTCATCGCCGAGCTCAACCAGGCCGTCTGGGAACTGCACCAGGACATTGCCACGCTTAGCGGGCTGATGCACGAACTCCCCATGGAGCTGCCCCGACGGCACGAGATCCTCCGTGCGCTGGAACGGATGCTGGACGTCATGGACCCGGACGATGTCCCCGGCACCGCTGCCGACGGCCGTGCCGCGCTCGCCGAAGTCCTCGCCCGGCCGGCCTACGCCTCGGCCCACCAACTCGTCGCCACCGGCCACGCTCACATCGACTCTGCCTGGCTGTGGCCGGTCCGGGAAACCATCCGGAAGTGTGCGCGGACCTTCTCCAACGTCGTGGCGCTGATGGACGAGGACCCTAGCTTCGTCTTTTCCTGCTCGTCGGCGCAGCAGCTGGCCTGGATCAAGGAGTACTACCCGGAGCTGTTCGGGCGCATCCGGGAAAAGGTCAAAACCGGCCAGTTCGTCCCGGTGGGGGGCATGTGGGTCGAATCGGACAGCAACATGCCGGGAGGCGAAGCCATGGCGCGCCAGTTCCTGGAGGGCAAGAGCTTCTTCCTGGCCGAGTTCGGCGTCGAATGCCAGGAAGCGTGGCTGCCGGACACCTTCGGCTACTCCGCCGCGCTGCCGCAGATCGTCAAGGCCGCCGGCAGCCGCTGGTTCCTGACCCAGAAGATTTCCTGGAACCAGGTCAACCGGATGCCGCACCACACCTTCCACTGGGAAGGGATCGATGGCACCCGGCTCTTCACGCACTTCCCGCCCGTGGACACCTACAGCTCCGAAATCAGCGCCCGGGAGCTGGCACACGCCGAACGCAACTACCGGGACCACGGCCGC
Organism: Arthrobacter sp. 10T419; assembly: GCF_056394105.1. Taxonomy (NCBI): domain Bacteria; kingdom Bacillati; phylum Actinomycetota; class Actinomycetes; order Micrococcales; family Micrococcaceae; genus Arthrobacter; species Arthrobacter sp. 10T419. Next base: position 105,311 of record NZ_JBFTHF010000004.1, read on the forward strand.
GGCACCATGTCCCTGCTCCCGTTCGGCTACGGCGACGGCGGCGGCGGACCCACCCGGGAGATGCTGGCGGCGGCGCAGCGCAACGCGGACCTGGAAGGTTCGCCGAAGGTGCGGCTGGGCTCGGCCGCGGAGTTCTTCGCCGGCGCCGAGGAGGAATACCAGGGCCTCCCGGTCTGGGTGGGCGAGATGTACCTGGAACTCCACCGCGGCACGTATACCAGCCAGGCCAACACTAAACGGGGCAACCGACGCAGCGAGCACCTCCTCCGGGAGGCGGAACTCTGGTGCGCCACCGCCGCGGTCCGAGCCAGCGCCGCGTACCCGGCGGCGGAGCTCAAGCGGCTCTGGCGGCTGGTGCTGCTGCAGCAGTTCCATGACATCCTTCCCGGCAGCTCGATCGCCTGGGTGCACCAGGACGCGGAGCGGAACTACGACGCCGTCGCCCGCGAGCTGGAGGCGATCACCGCCGCCGCCGCCGTGGCCGTGTTGGGAGAGGGCGAGCAGGAGTTCCTGCTCAACGCGGCCCCGCACCCCCGCCGCGGTGTCCCGGCGCTCGCCGCCGCCACGCCCGTCAACGCGGCCGCACCCGTGCAGTCCACGGATGCCGACGGCGGCCACGTGCTGGACAACGGGATCATCCGCGCGGTGGTGAACGCAGACGGACTCCTGGTCTCGCTGCGGGACCACGCCAGCGGCCGTGAAGCAATCGCGCCGGGGGAGTTCGGCAATCTCCTCGAACTGCACCGGGACACCCCAAACGAATGGGACGCCTGGGATATCGACGCGTTCTACCGCCGCAACGTCACCCCGCTGACGGAGGCCCGCTCCTTGACGCTGGAACGCGACGGCGGGGCCGTCGTCGTCGTGGTGGAGCGGCTGGCCGGAACCTCCGCCGTGACCCAGCGGATCCGGCTGGAACCGGGTGCGCCGTCGCTGGCGATCTCCACCGCGGTGGACTGGCAGGAACGTGAGAAGCTGCTTAAGCTCGGCTTCGCCCTCGACGTCCGGGCCGATCGCTCGGCCTCGGAGACGCAGTTCGGCCATGTGTTCCGGCCCACCCACCTCAACACCTCGTGGGAGGCCGCCAAGTTCGAGATCTGCGCACACCGGTGGATCCACGTGGCCGAGCCCGGGTACGGCGTCGCGGTCTCGAACGCCGCCAGCTACGGTCACGACGTCACCCGCAAGATCCGCGCGGACGACGGCGGGACCACCACCACCGTCCGGGTTTCGCTGTTGCGGGCACCCAAGTTTCCGGATCCGGACGCGGACCGCGGCCGGCACGAACTGACGGTCACCGTGCGGCCAGGCGCCAGCATCGCCGACGCCGTCGAGGAGGGGTACCGCACCAACCTCGCCCCGCGCGTGGTCAGGGGAGCCCGCGGCGCGGAGCCGCTGTTCACGGTCTCCAATCCCGCCCTCGTGATCGAGGCGGTCAAACTGGCGGAGGACGGCTCCGGCGACGTGATCGTCCGCCTTTACGAGTCACTGGGGGAGCGCTCCGCCGGCACGGTCTTGGCCCAATTCGCCGCCACGGGGGTGCGGACCGTGGACCTCCTGGAACGTCCCGCGGACGCACCGGGCGTAACGATTCAGGACGGTTCCGCGGAGCTGGTCCTGCGGCCGTTCCAATTGCTGACCCTGAGATTCCAGCGCTGAGCCTTCTTTGCCCGGGTCAAGCGGCCAGCCGAAGCTTGATTCCCGTTAAACAGGCTGAGTGGGAGCGGTCCTTGCGGACCGCTACCACTCATCCCCCCAATGGCGCTTGGACGCCCCGCCAGGTTCCGTAAGACTGAATCCCCATTCACGGATGCTGGCCGGCGTTTTCACACATTCATGATTATCTCACGGTCTAATGATTTTGTGAATCCCCTGGCTCACGACTGAGGAAACGTTGCCGGAGTGTTACGTGGCGGGCGGCCGCTTTGCCCGGAGAACCAGAAGGCGAGGAGTCCCAGGACGTATCCCAGCACCGCCAGGTAGTTCACGAACAGCCGGGGCAAATCCCATGACTCCGGGGCGAAGGACACGGGCACGCTCGCGACGGCCGCCACGGCTCCCACCATGGTCAAGGCGGCGCCGGTCCGCACCAGCCGTGGCAGGGCTGCCTTGATGGCTGCCCGCAGTGAAGGGAGCAGGAGCAGCGAAACAAACGCGGGGTAGCTGCGGCCGGCTGCCGCGTAGAGCGGGGCGAGAACGGCGTTACGCCCGCTGCCTGTCATGTCTTGAAGACCGGCTGAAGAACCCCGGGTGTCCATCAGGAAGAACGTCACTCCGACGGCCAGGCACGCGGCTGCCAGCGCCCAGCGTCCCGCGCGGCCGGTGATCAGCTCCTTCGCGCGGGCTGCGCCCAGCCCCGCGGCCAGGCGCAGCCCGACCAGGAAGACCATTCCGAACACAATGAAGCGCAGAACCAGGTTGGTGAGGTTCAAGCTCCCCAGCGCACCATCGATCGCCGCGTAGGGTCCGGGGATGCTGAGCAGACTGCAGAGGGTGGCGAGGAACAGGATCCCGAACACAGCCCTGTTGCGACCGCGCAGGGCATCCGGCAGACGCAGTAACAGAACCAGGCCGCAAATAATCAGCGTTCCCCATTCAAGCATGTCCACCTCCTACTCACTCCGGCTTGGGCTCCCGGCGCCGCGGGCCCTTGAACTCTCTCACCTAGTCGCGTCCAATCTCACCCGGAGTCTTCGTTGATGACCCTTGGAGTCGCGGGGCTTTTCCCGCCGCTTCCTCCGGCAGCTGCCGGGTTGCCGCGACCCGCGCCAGCCAGATGACGGTCAGACCAATGCTGAGGCCAAGCGCGGCGGTGAAGTTGATCTTCGCCTGGACCCCGGATGAGCCTGGCGCAAAGAGCGGAAACAGGGCCGCAGCAATCAGTGCTGCGTACCCGAAGGACAAGAGCCCGGCACCGATCCGGATCGCGGCCGGCAAACGCCCCCTGACGGCACGCAGCGTAGCAGGGACCAGGCAGGCTGCCACGAAGGCGGGGTAGACCCTCCCCGCTGTCGCGTACAGTCCGATTAGCTGGGCGTTTTCCGCGCTCCGCAGGGGCAGCCCGTTGAGGCCAGTGGAGGAGCCGGTGGTGTCCGCCAGCAGGAACAGAACCGCAGTGGCAACTGCGATGGCGCCGAGCACGGCCAGCCCCAACGGCCCTGAGACGCGGCGGAGGCCGTTCCCGTCACCGAAGGCCTTCGCGGTGCGGTAGCCGGCCAAGGCCACCGCCCCGTATACGAGAAACCTCAAGATGAGGTTTGCGTAGTTGGCGCTCCCAAGCCACGCGTCGACGGCCAGGTACGGGCCATCGATGCTCAGCAGGATCGCGCCGGCCGAGAGGAGGAAGGCGCCAACAATTGACCGGTTGCGGCCCTTGATGGCGTCGGGGACGCGGGCTAAGGCGACGGCGCCGCAGATCGCCAAGGCCGACCACTGCAGGACCGCGGTCATCTATCTGCTCCGCGGGTCCGGCTTCGCGGCGGACGCTTGGCCGCCAGACGCCCCACCCAGATCAGAACGAGCCCGAGCACAAGGCACAGAATGCCGGTGTAATTGATGACAAACTCCCAGCTGGACAGCCCGGCCGGAATGATCGGGAATGCCAGTGTCAATGCGATGGCCACGGACCCGATGCCCAGGGCAACGGCGCTGCCGCGGATAATCAGCGGGAGCCTGCCGATGGCCGTCCTGGCCAGCGCGGGCAGCAGGGCCAGCAGGACGAAGGCCGGATAGAGCCTTCCGGCGGCGCCGTAGTACTCGGCCAGCACGGCATTGCGGCCGCTGCTGGCCGCCACCCCGGCAAGTCCCGCGGAGGACCCGGCCGTGTCCATCATCAAGAACAGGATGGTGACGGCGGCGCACGACAGTAGCGCCATACCGATCCCCAAAGGACCCGTCAGGAAGCGCCGGGCATCGTCGGCACTGAAGCCTTTCGCGAGCTGGAGGCCCAGGAAGAACACCGCGGCGAACCCAATGAAACGCAGCACCAGATTCGCTATGTTGAAACCGCCCAGTACCTGGTCAATTGCCTGGTACGGTTCCTCGATGCTTAGCAAGATGGTCAACATGATCAGGACAAGGACGTAGAAGACGGGCCGGTTTTCACCCCGCCGGGCACTGGGGATCCGGGCAAGCGCCACCAGGGTGCACACTGCGAAGGTGCTCCATTGCAGGGCGCCGACGTTCATCCGAGGTTCTCCCAGATCTTTTCGGCTTGCGCCTGCTCCTGCTCCTGGCGGCGGAGTGTCTTGCCCAGGGCTTGGAGCCGCTCACCGGCCAAGGCAACCAGCTCGCCGTCGGACAGTGCATCCAGCGCGGACTGCCGGGCATCCGCGGGCCAGCCGGCTTCGGCCTCGGTGATGAGCCCCGTCGCGACGAGGCCGCCCGTCAAGCCCACGCCCCCGGCGCGCGAGGTTGCCACCGCAAGTTCCGGCGAGAGCCGGTTCGCGGTCAGCTGGGCTGAATAGTTCTGCGGGGCGACGCCGGTAGCGGCGGAAACGCGGTGGCGGAGTTCGCCGTCGTCGATGGCGTCCACCCAGTTTCGCACCGAGGTGGCGTGCGGAGCCGGGCTGAGCACGCGGAGCGTCCCAGTGCCGTTCTCGTGGTCCTGAGCGGAACGGGTAATGACGGCCCGCAGCAGGTCCATGGTGGCGACCTGGCTGACGAGCTCCGCCGGGGTGGGCGGCTGGGCAAGCCGGGTCAGGTCCGCGTACGTGCTGAAGTCGGCGAGCGATTCAGCGGGGTTCAGGCCGAGGGCCCGGCTGATGCTCACCACGGTGGTTTCGGCGACCTTGCCGCGCACCAGTTGCTGTGCCAAAGTGGTGCGCTTGACGCCGGAGATCCTGCAAATGTCCGCGGTGCTCATTGCCGGGGCAACGCCATGGAGCCAGAGTTGAAACGCTTTGGCGGGTAGTGCCATCTATGACTTTCTGCAGGGTCTTGCGCGGACTTAGCTGCTGGGCCGCTACACCGCCGGAGAAGCGCGGTGCCGCAACCCTCACATCATCATAATTCTTCAGCCGCGATCTTTTCTTGACCTTGCCCGCGGTGCGCGTCGGCCAAGGACGGGCTGTTTCGCGGGCCGCGTCGCGCGGACACCCTTCCCAGCCAGATCAGCGACAGGCCCACCATCAGCCCGAGCACCCCAACCAAGCTGATGATGTATTGGATGAAGGCCAGGCGCTGGGGCAGGAGGTCGCTGATGGGCAGAAGGATCATGGCGGCGGATCCGGCCGTCAGGAGTGCCGCTCCGCCGCGAACGAGCCCCGGCAGGCGGGATCGAAGGGCCTTGATGGTCGCCGGCAGAAGGCAGGCCGCCACGTATGCCGGGTAGAGCCGGCCGGCCGTCGTATAGAGGGCGATCAGCTGGCGGTTAGGGCCGCTCTGGTCCGGCAGCGTGGCCAGTCCCACTGAGGTGCCGGCGGTATTCGCCATCAGGAACGGCACTGCGGTGGCGAGGCAGATGGTCGCCAGCGCCGCCAGGCCCACGGGGCCGAGGAGCAGGCGGAGGCTGTGGGTGTTCTCAAAGCCCTTGACAATCTTGTACCCGGCCAGCAGGACGGTTCCATAAACCACATAGCGCAGCGCCAGGTTGGCGTAGTTGTAGGAACCCAGGAAACCGTCGATCAGCGTGTAGCTCCACTGGATGCTCAGCACCATGCCCACCGTGACAAGCAGGAAAATGCCGAAGAGCGAGCGGTTTTCTCCGCGCAGCGCCGCTGGCAGGCGGAGGAAGGTGATCAGGGCACAGACAGCCAGGACGAACCATTGCAGGGCACTGATCATGGGCGTTTCCTTTTCCAGCGCGTCCGCACGTGCTTCCGTTGTGCGTCTTCACTCACGAGGGTCCGAGACGCTGGCAATTTTGCCGTGGGACCCAATTCAACTATGCTAGATGCTCGAACCCGCTGGTCCGTACACCCCCCAAGTCCGGACCAGCGGGTTCTTCTATGCCCGGCGGGTTGTCGGCGGATCTGCTACGAATTTCCGGCCCCTGACGGCTGCCTGCGGCCGTCCGTTTTGGGCCTCAGTGAGAGAATGGACTAATGACTGCAACCCTTGTTGCCAAGGACCTTTCCGGTGGTCACGACCACCGGACTCTCTTCTCCAAACTCTCCCTCACCGTCGCGCCGGGCGACGTCGTCGGCGTCGTGGGCGCCAACGGTGCCGGCAAGTCCACGCTGCTGCGGCTGCTCGCCGGCGTCGACCAGCCGCAGGAGGGAACGGTGAGCCTTGCCCCGGCCGACGCGTTCGTCGGGTGGCTGCCGCAGGAGCATGAACGGATCGACGGCGAAACCGTGGCCGGCTACATCGCCCGGCGCACCGGTTGCGGCCAGGCGACGGCGGACATGGAGTCCACCGCGGAGGCGCTGGGAACCGGCGCCCCGGGTTCCGAGGACGCGTACTCGGTGGCGTTCGACCGCTGGATGGCGTCCGGCGCCGCGGACCTGGAAGAGCGGATTCCGCCGGTACTGGCGGACCTGGGCCTCGAAGTGGGACCCGACGCCGCGATGACCGGGCTCTCCGGCGGGCAGGCCGCCCGGGTGGCGCTCGCGGCCCTCCTGTTGAGCCGCTTCGACATCGTGCTCCTCGATGAGCCCACCAACGACCTCGACCTGGGCGGCCTGGCCAAGCTGGAGGCCTTCGTCCAGGGACTGCGCGGCGGCGTCGTCCTGGTCTCGCACGACCGGGAGTTCCTGGCCCGCTGCGTGACCACGATCGTGGAATTGGACCTGGCGCAGAACTCCGTCGCGGTTTACGACGGCGGCTACGAGGCCTACCTGGAGGAGCGCGCCGTGGCCCGCCGGCACGCCCGGGAACGCTATGAAGAGTTCGCCTCCACCAAGGCAGACCTGGTCTCCCGCGCCCGCACGCAGCGTGAATGGAGCTCCCAGGGCGTCCGCAACGCGATGAAGAAGAGCCCGGACAATGACAAGATCCGCCGGGCAGCGAGCACCGAGTCCTCGGAAAAGCAGGGGCAGAAGGTCCGCCAGATGGAATCACGGATCGCCCGGCTCGAGGAAGTCGAGGAACCGCGCAAGGAATGGCAGCTGCAGTTCAGCATCGGGGCGGCGCCGCGCTCCAGCGCCGTCGTCGCGACCCTGCGGGACGCCGTCGTACACCAGGGGGACTTCACCCTGGGGCCGGTGAACCTGCAGCTCAACGCCGGCGAGCGGATTGGCATCACCGGGCCCAACGGGGCGGGCAAGTCCACCCTGCTGCGCCTGCTGCTCGGCGTGCAGCGGCCCGACGCCGGCGACGCCTCCATGGGCGCCTCGGTGGCGGTCGGGGAAATCGACCAGGCCCGCGGGCTGCTGGCGGGGCACCTCAAGCTTGCCGACGCCGTTGAAGCCGTGCTGACGGACCAGACCCCGGCGGAGGTGCGCACCCTGCTGGCCAAGTTCGGGCTCAAGGCCGACCACACTGCCCGGCCCGTTGACTCGCTCTCACCGGGCGAACGGACCCGGGCCGCGCTGGCGCTCCTGCAGGCCCGCGGAGTGAACCTGCTGGTCCTCGACGAGCCGACCAACCACCTGGATCTTCCCGCGATCGAGCAGCTGGAGGAAGCCCTCGACAGCTACGACGGCGCCCTGCTGCTCGTCACACACGACCGCCGACTGCTGGAAAACGTGCGCCTTGACGTGCGCTGGAACGTCGTCGACGGCGTCGTCACCGAACTGCTGGGCGCGAGCGCCCCGAAAGGTACCAACCGATGAGCATGGACCGGGTTGCCTGGAGCTCCCTTTACAACATCACCCGCGCCTCGAGCGGCTCCAAGCCGTTCTCCAAGGAACTGCTCAAGCGCGTGTTCGGCTTTGCCCGGCCGCACCGGGGCCGGCTGATCGCCTTCGTGCTGCTGTCCATCGTGATGGCGGTCCTCGCGGTCGCCACGCCGGTGCTCGCCGGCCAGGTGGTGGACGCGATCATCGCGAAGGCGGACGCCGGCACCGTGATCTGGCTGGCCGTGCTGATCGCGATCGTGGCGGTCGCCGAGGCCGGGATCGGGCTGGTGACGCGCTGGCTGTCCTCGACCATCGGTGAAGGCGTGATCGTGGACCTGCGCACCAAGGTCTTCGACCACGTGCAGAAGATGCCGATCGCGTTCTTCACCCGGACCCGCACCGGGGCGTTGGTCAGCCGGCTCAACAACGACGTGATCGGCGCGCAGTCGGCCTTCGCCGGCACGCTCTCCGGTGTTGTCAGCAACGTGGTGGCGCTGGCCCTCACCCTCGTGGTGATGCTGAACAAGTCCTGGCTCGTTACCGTGCTGGCCATGATCCTGCTGCCAATCTTCCTCATCCCGGCCCGCCGGATGGGCTCCAAGCTGGCCGAGCTGCGCCGCGAGGCGGCCGAGCACAACGCCGCCATGGGCACGCAGATGACGGAACGCTTCTCCGCCCCCGGCGCCACCCTGGTGAAGCTCTTCGGCAGGCCCGACGAGGAATCCCACGAATTCGCGCTTCGCGCCGGCCGGGTGCGGGACATCGGCGTCCGCACCGCCATGCTCCAGTTCACCTTCGTCACGGCCCTGACCCTGGTTTCGGCCCTTGCCCTCGCGCTGGTCTACGGCCTGGGCGGCTGGCTGGCCCTTGGCGGGCAGCTCGCCGCGGGCGACGTCGTCGTGCTGGCACTGCTGCTCACCCGCCTGTACGCGCCGCTCACCGCGCTGTCCAACGCCCGGGTGGAAATCATGAGCGCCCTGGTCAGCTTCGAGCGGGTCTTCGAGATCCTGGACCTCAAGCCGCTCATCCAGCAGAAGCCGGACGCGGTGGAATCGCCACGCGGCCCGCTCTCGGTGGAGTTCGACGACGTCCGCTTCTCCTACCCCTCGGCGGACAAGGTCTCGCTGGCCTCGCTCGAGGACGTCTCCACGCTGGACACCCGCGGCGGCGAGGAAGTGCTGCACGGGATCAGCTTCCGGGTGGAACCGGGCCAGACCGTGGCGCTGGTGGGTTCCTCGGGCGCCGGCAAGTCCACCATCGCGCAGTTGCTCTCACGGCTCTACGACGTCGATTCGGGCGCCGTCCGCTTCGGCGGTGCGGGGTCCGGCGCCGGCGTGGACGTCCGCGACCTCACCTTCGATTCGATGCGCGAAACCCTGGGCATGGTCACGCAGGACGGGCACCTCTTCCACGAGAGCATCGCCTCCAACCTGCGCCTGGCCCGCCCGGGCGCCAGCGAAGAACTGATGTGGGACGTGCTGCGCCAGGCCCGGCTTGAGGACATGATCCGCTCGCTGCCGGACGGGCTGGACACCGTGGTGGGGGAGCGCGGCTACCGACTCTCGGGAGGCGAACGGCAGCGGCTCACCATCGCCCGCCTGCTCATCGCCCAGCCGCGGGTCGTGATCCTGGACGAGGCCACGGCCGCGCTGGACTCGACGAACGAGGCCGCGGTGCAGGAAGCGCTTGGCGCGGCGCTCGAAGGCCGCACCGCCGTGGTGATCGCGCACCGGCTTTCCACGATCCGCGCCGCCGATGCCATCCTGGTGGTCGAGGACGGCACGATCGTGGAACGCGGGACGCACAACGAACTCCTCGCCGCCGAGGGGCGCTACGCAGAGCTCTACCGGACCCAGTTCGCCGAGGCCACCGCGGTGGCCGCTGAGGCGGTGCCGGAACTCTAGCTTTTCCGGGCCGCCTTCGCGGCGAGGGCCGGCAGAACATGGTCCGTAAGCAGCGGAGCCAGGTCGTCCGGCAGCCCGGCGGCCAGGTCCAGCCAGCGGATTTCGGCGATCTCCGCCGACGGGTGCGCCGTCCAGCTGCCTGCTGCATTAACTAACGTGGGCGCGGTGAACACCGTGGCCTCGATCTGCGTGGCGGCCTCGTTGGCGGCCTCGGCCAGCCAACTTCCGAAGGGTTCGAGGTCCTCGGGCGCCACAATGATGCCGACTTCCTCCTCGAGTTCCCGGGACGCCGCCTGTGCCGCGGATTCACCGGCTTCGGGTTTGCCGCCCGGATGCATGAACTTGTCAGTGCCGCGCTTGCGGACGGTGAGGAGGCGTCCGGCGTCGTCAAAGACGCAGACGGCGGACACCACGATGCGGGGGTTCACGGCCGCTCGGTGCAGCACGGATTCGAGCAGCAGATCCTTGGCCGGACCCGTGACATCCCAGCGGTAGCGGAAGTCATCCGGACCGAGCTTGGTGTACCCGACCCGGTACGTGTCGGGATCGCACCAATGCTGGTCCCGGTTGTCCTGGCCGCCGAAGCCGATGCGGTGGAAAGGGCGGCCGTCGGGGAAGAACATGTCCATCGTCGCTGGTGTTGCCGAGGGCTTGAGCAGATACTCGCGCCTTGCCGGGCCTTTAAAGGGTGCACCGCCGGCCGGGTTCCACTGCACGGTGCCTTCTTCGCGGAAGCGGAGGCCGCCGTCGTCGGTTTCAGTGAAACGGACGACGCCGTTAAAGGTGCCGCGGCTGCCGGTGGCCCGGTCCAGCATGGTGCGGTCCACGCTCCAGTTGCCCAGCAGGTAGGCGCGCAGTTCAAAGCGCGGCTCAGCGGGCTGGTCAGGTTCCGGGCCGGCGCCCGGCGTCTGGGAGTCCAAGTGCCCTCGATTGGAATCGAACCAACGACACCGGCTTTAGGAGAGCCGTGCTCTATCCACTGAGCTACGAGGGCGGGCGAACAGGCGGGCGGCCTTCGGCCGGCCCGTCGGGACACGGATACAAGCATACAAGGTGGGCGCGCGTACTACGCTCTTGGCATGACAGCCTCTGCCCCGACGGTTTCCCGGGAGCTCATCTACATCCCCGACGTGGCCTCCGCCCGGTTTTATCTCGGCGCGCTCGCGAAATTGAGCGTGCTGCAGTATTTCGTCGCCGAAGCGGCGGTGATCGGCGCCTGGGCGGGCCGGGAGCCGTACAGCCGGCGCACCGGCTACATCAGCGATCTCGGCGCCCTTGGCTGCGGCGAATTCTCCGGCCGCGACGTCTGCTCGCCGGCGCACCTGCTGATGAATGCCTCGTTCGTGGTGCAGGGGATCGGCATGATGGTCGGGGCGCTGCTGCTCAGCTCGGCCGTGATCGGTGTTGCCGCCCGGGCCGGAACCAGGCTCGCCGTGGCCCCGGGCCGGCGGTCGCCGTCGGCCGCGGCGTTTGGCGCCCGCTCGCTCAGCATCACCGCGGGCGCCGGAACCGTGATCGTGGGACTGGTGCCGGAAGACGCCGGCTCCGGCTGGCACGTGGCCGGAGCGCTCATGTACTTCGCCGCGGGAGGTCTGGCCCTCCTGCTGGTCGGCTGGCTCTGGCGCAAACAGACACCGCTGGGCTGGTTCATCCTTGCCTGCGGCGCGGTCGCCCTGGCCGCGCTCATCGCCGGCGGAGCGACCGGGATGCGGGTTCCGGAACCCGGCACGTTGGAACGGCTGATGGGGTATCCCATCACGATTGGCACGGCGGCACTGGGACTGGTCGTCGCGCAGCGCGTCCGGCAGGAGCTCGTTGTGCGGAAGCGTGCGCGCGTGCAGGGGAGTTCTCCCCATCCCGCCGGTCGCGCCTAGCCAGTAGGGTAAGCGCACGGTCTGAACTATTTGGGGGAATCGTGCTGCAAAGTATTGGGGATCCTGATCTCAACATTTTTGAGATCAGCGGGCTGGCCTGGGCGGTCGCCGTTGACAGGGCGCTGAGGGCACTTGCCGCCGAACCGGAGACCGACTTTGCCGCCTACCAGCAGTCCTCAACCGCCCTGGCGCTGGGCTCGCTGGAGCCGGCGGACACTCGGCGCCTCGACGCGGAACTTCGCGAGGCAGGCATTGTCGACCCGGACGGCACGATGCCGGATCAATGGCTGCTGGCGGTGCTGATTGCCGTCAGTGCCCCGATCCGGGTCACTGTCGTGGCCCGAACCGGGGAGCACTCCGCGCACACCCACCTGGGGCTGGCTGGCGGGCGCGGAATCGCCGTCTCCTACCGGCGGCGGATCCGGACCACGGACGCGGGGACGGCCGTGACCGGGATCCAGGACGTCGTCGAGGTGGCCCTGTTCGAGGAGCAGCACGCCTGGTCCGCCGTGCGACGGATTCTTCCGGGCTTCACGGAGCTCCAGGCCGGCCCAGGCAGCGACCGCGGCCTGGACGGCGCCCGCGGCCTGGACGGCGCCCGCACGCCGGTCAGCCCGCAGCAGCTTCAGGCCGTTGGCAGCGCCGAGCTGCAGCAGGACGTGAAGGACGCCGTCCTGGCCCCGCGCTGCACCGTGCACCTGGACGTGGTGGCGGCTCCGCCCGGGACCGCGCCTGCCTTCCGCGCCGCGGATCTCTGGCACCTGTCGGAAAAGCTCTATTCGGTGCGGACCAGCGGCGACGACGGCGGCCGTTCCCTCGTGATGGTGGATGTTCCGCCGGGGGATGTGGCCAGGGAACTGTTCTGGCGGCTGCTCGGAGCGCGCGAGTTCCTCGCCGGTTCCGCGGGTCAGGCGGCGCAACGATGAGCCTGCACGGAATGGATGTGGAGTCCGGACGCCGGCTCAGCGAAGAACTGGACCGGGCCGGCGAGCGGCTGCTGGCGCTGAGCGCCAGCCTGACCCCCGCCATTGCCGCCGCCCCCTGGGCCGGCCAAGACGGCCAGCGGTTCAAGGATGAATGGGCCGGGCACCGGCAGCGGCTGACCGGGGCGGGAAACGCGCTCAAGGCGGCGTCGGGCGCAGTGCGGCGCAACGTCGAAGAGCAGCTCGAAGCCAGCAACCACGGCGCCGGGGCCGGCGGCCTTTCCGGTGCCGGGGCCGGCGGCGGGTCCGGCGATGCGGGCGGTGCCGGCGGCGGCTCCCTTTTCCACCGACTGGGACTCGACCGGCTGGCGGGCGGCGTTGCCGACACGGCAGGGGATCTCTGGAACCAGGGCGGCAAGGTCCTCAGCACGGTGGGAGCCGCGAGCGACTTCGGCTGGAACTGGCTCCAGGACGGCGCGCCCCTGCCGGTCAGGAACCTGATGGATGCCCAGTCCAACGTGCTGGACCAAGTCGGCCACTATGGAGACATGGGAATGCGGTGGCTGAGCACCGGCGAGCCCCCTTCGCTCACCGAACTCGCATCGAACGGCGTCCTGCTCAGGGCCGGAGTCCTCTCCCTGGCCGCCACCGCGCTGAGCGTGGGTACCTACAACCCGCATCTGCTCGACGATGGTCGGCCGGTGGCTGGCGAGCCGCTCCCGGTTCCGGTCGGAGAACCTGCCGGGACGGACAAGGACGGGCGATTCAACACCCCGGTGCCCTCGACCATCAGTGCGATCCTGCAGACCACCAATGCCGCCTACGGTGACGAAGGCAAACCTGCGACACCCGACGCTGCGGTCCGCATCACCACGATCCACAAGCCCGGGGAACCGGACGCCTACATCGTGAGCATCCCCGGAACCACCCGTTGGTACCCAGACGGCGCTGCCAACGCCACCGACCTGACGGGCAACCTGGAGCTGGCCGGCGGCAACTTGTCCACGGCGTCCCAGGCGGTCCGCCTGGCCATGGAAAACGCAGGTATCCCGGACGGGGCGCCCGTGATGCTGTCCGGCCATTCGCAGGGCGGCATGATTGCCGCCGCCCTGGCGTCGGACAATTCGTTCACCAACCGGTTCAATGTGACGAACGTCGTGACATTTGGCTCCCCGGTGGACTCTGCGCCAATACCGGCCCGCATTGACGTTCTTGCATTGCAGCACGCGGGTGATCCAGTCCCCAAAGTCGACCTCGGGGACCTCACGGTGGGACAGGACGGAAGTGTTTCGGCCAGCCAGGATAACGGCGCGGTCAGGGTCACGCTGCCCAACCCCGCCGTGGCGCCCGGCGTTGCCGGGATCGGCTACCACGACGGCGGCGAATACGTGAAGTCCACCGGCAGCCTTGAGCACCAGGGACCGATCGCCGACTACGCTCAAAGGGAGTCGACCCAGCAGTTCCTGACCACGGACCCCGGCCAGGTCAGCTCCACCGTTTCGAGCATCTCGCGCAAGCAATGAGCGTGAGCAGCCCGACGCCGAACCATAGCGGAAGTTATCGATGAAGAAGCTATTCCACCCCATTGCAGGAGCACTGATCATGGGCATTCTCGCGGCAACACTGGCGGCCTGCGGCCTGGGCGGACCCTCCGAGCCGGATCAGCTGGAGGCCGCCCTGCAGAAAGCCGGAAAGTCCGTCCCGGGCGTGACCGCCGTCCAGGCCGACGCCAACGTCAACACCTCCGGCAAATTCATCACGGTGAAACTGGTCGGTGAAAGTGCGGACAAGGCAGCGCTCACTCAGACGTTGGAACAGGCCATGCCGGCCCTGCTGGACAGCCTCAAGGACGTGGAAGGCGGCACCCTCGGGGTTAGCATTTTTTCGCCCGACCACGCCGTCCATGCCGGCCCCGCCGATCTCGGATACAGCGGCTCAAGCTCGCTGTCGAGTATTCGCGAATACTTCGCCCGGTAATTACGGAATTGCCGCGCCCGCGCAACTGTGGGGCTTTCGGCGATTCTGTGTCGCGGGGGTGTCTTATGTCTCATATATACGCCTACTTGCACTATCATGAGGGCATTCGCCGGAATGTTCCGGTGCCTCGTGCGGGAGAACGGGTCCAGCGCACGCCGAATTGCCGACTTTGTAGTCTGTGGGGGCACATGTCTGATCAGCTGGTTGCGCCGCGCCTGGCAGCGACTTCTTTCGGCGACCCCACCAGTGTCCCTTCGCGGCTGGCCTCTGTCCGTCGGATTGCCATCCGATGACAGTCGAAGCCCCGATTGCCCCGGACGGGCAAATCCCCGAGGAACCGCCGGCAGTCATTGACGCACCCGACGCCGGGACGCCGTCCTCGTCCAGGTCCCGGACAGAGCTCGGCCTGGCGGACTTGGGGCTGGCCGAGCCGGTCATTCCCGCGACGGAAGCCTCCGCGGAGCCCGTCATCGGCGTCCGGCTGCTCGAGGGCGGCATCATTGAAGTCGCGCTCCCGCCGAACCAAGAGATCGAGGGTCCGGAAGCGCGGGTGGCCGGTGAAACAGTCCGGATGCTCGCCGGCGGCGAGAGGGTTCCGGTGCTGCTGGTCATCTCCGGCGTCGTCGGCGTCAGCGTGGAAGCGCGCCAGGTCTACGCCGGTTCCATCGCGGCGTCGGCGTTCGCACTGGTGGGCGAGAGCCCCGTGGACCGTGTCATTGCGCATTACCTGCTGCGCTCAAGAACCGAAACGATCCCGGCGGAGTTCTTCCTTTCGCGGATAGAAGCCCTCAAGTGGTTAAGGCCTTATACGAGTGAAAAGTGATGTTCCAGACCCCCGGCTCCATGCGCTCGTGGAGGGCATTGTCCGGATTGCCAGCGGAGACCTAAGTACCCGGATTCCTCATTCCGGTGCGCGCGACGACGTCGCCGCCGTCATCGCGGGCATCAACCTGATGGCCGATGACCTGCAGACCATTTACCAGGAGCTCGAGGAGCGGGTCGAGAGCCGGACCGCCATGTTGCGCCAGGCCCAGGTTGAGCTCGAGCGGATGGCGCTGACCGATCCGTTGACCCAGCTGGCCAACCGGACGGCGCTGAACTCGGTGCTCAGCCACGCGCTGGCGGAGACGTCCCGCGGCGAGATGCCGCCTGCCCTGCTGATTCTTGACCTTGATTCCTTCAAGGGCATCAATGACACGCTAGGACACAGCGCGGGGGACGATGTCCTGCGCGTGATTGCCCGGCGTCTCCAGGACGCGGTCCGGGTCACCGATACCGTGGCGAGGCTGGGCGGGGACGAATTCGCCGTCATGCTGCCTAAATCCAACCTCGTGCGGGCCCGGCGGGTAGCCAACCGGATCCTGAAGGCGCTCAGTGAGAGCCTGGAGATCGGCGACCTGCGGGTCACGTGCGGCACCAGCATTGGCGTCCGCGTCGCCGAACCGGGCCAGTCCGCCGATGACCTGGTGATGGAAGCCGACACAGCCATGTACGCCGCGAAGGCGCAGCCGCACAGCGGGATCAAGGTCTTCGAACCGGCGCTGTTGTACGCCCGCAGGCTGCAGAGCCTGATGGTCACGGAGATGCGCGAGGCGATCCTCGAGGATCAGCTGACGCTGCATTACCAGCCGGTGGTGGAGCTCGCCACCGGGCGGATCGAGGGCGTCGAGGCGCTGGTCCGCTGGAACCACCCGGAGCGCGGGCTCCTGATGCCGGACCAGTTCATTCCGCTGGCGGAGGAGACTGGGATGATCGTGGAGCTGGGGCACTGGGTGCTGCGCAACGCGGTCCGGCAGCTCCGGGACTGGCAGGACCGGCTGGCGCTGGACAGCGAGTTCTCCGTCCGGGTCAACATCTCCACCACCGAGCTGCAGAACCTCGAGCTCATCGAACACGTCCAGGACATCCTCCGCGAGACGGGTGTGGATGCCGCGAACCTCATCATCGAACTGACCGAGTCCATGGCCGTGACCGGCGGCGACGTGGACAAGTACTCCCTGAGCGGGTTGCGGCAGCTGGGGGTACAGCTCGAGATCGACGACTTCGGCACCGGCTACTCTTCCATCAGCTACCTGCGCAAGCTGCCCGTGAATGTGGTCAAGATCGACAAGAGCCTGATCGACGGGCTCGGGACGGATGCGGAACAGGGCGGCTTTGTCGAAGCTGTGCTGCATCTGATCCATGCGTGCGGGCTCAAGGCCGTGGCGGAGGGGATTGAGACGGCCGAGCAGGCCGAGGAGTTGGTGCGGCTGGGTTGCGCCAGCGGCCAGGGTTACTACTTCGGGCGCCCGGCGCCCGCCGAGGCCGTTGAGGCGCTCATCAGCCAGGACAGCTCGGTTTCGCAGTAGCCACGCAGTGGCGCGGGCGTGCCGGAGTGGCGCGGGCTTGCCGAAGTGGCGAACGACGGCGGCTGGACGGCTGGCTTGTTGACTGGCATGACAAAGGGCGGAAGTTGGAGGTGAATCCGACTCCCGCCCTTTGCGGTTTGCTGACTTGTCTACTTGCGGATGGTGTCCGGCCAGTAGCCAACTGCCACTACGGAGCCCTGTCCCGAGTTGCTGCCGCTGGCTGAGACAGCGGCAGTGGCGGACAGGCCTGCGGCCGCCAAAGCGCCAGCGACGAGGAGTGTAGCAAGGGTTTTCTTCATGTAGGACTCCTGTTACGTGAGAGGCTGATGTGACTCATGTGGTACAGCTTCAGTATATGCGGTAAGAACACGCCAAGGGATAACGATTTCTCCGATTTAGTGAAACCTTGTGATATTCGCGCGTAACTCTTGCGCTTTTACAACGGCGGTGGCTCGCGTGTGCTGTCCGGCTTCGGCTCTCCCGGAACGGATAATTGACCCATGCGACAACAATCAGTCTCGCCGGCGTACGCCGCGGCCGAGCTCCGAGCGCGGGAGCATCGGGGCAACCATGATTTCTCCGAGGCAGCAAAGAGCGCGGGTGTCGCCGCCGACATCGCGTTGAGTGAAGGCGATATTGAATCATGGCGGGCGATGACCTATTTCAGGGCAGAGAGCTACCTGTCGGACGCCAACTTCGAAGCATGCGCTGAGGCTGCCTCGACAATCGTGATGGAGTCCCATACGATCTCCTCGCAGCTGCGGGCGCAGGTCCACGTTCTTGTCGCCAAAGCGCACCAGGGTTCTGGCCTGCTGGAGTCAGCGGCCGCCGAAGCACGGGCGGCTGTTGAACTAACGATCGACGAAGCTGACATCGATTTCAACGTCAAGGCACGGCAGGCCCTAATAGCTGCCCTCGCAGACTCCGGCAAGCTGGAAGAGGCGTGGTCCGAAAGTAAGGGTCTCGCCGCTGTCATCTCCGATGAAGTGGATGAACAACTCGCGGGCAAGGCCTACTGGGTGATTGGCAACGTGGCGTTTCTTTGCGACAACGTAGAGGAGGGCTTGCGCTACCACGAGCTTGCCGCCGCAACTTTTTCGCCGTCCCGGGACCTGGATGTCTGGGCGAAATTCAACAAGGCGTCCGCTGCGATGCGCCTCGCTGCAAATGTCGCCGACCCCGATACTCTGCGGTGCATCGAGCGGGCCGAGTTAGCCACTGACGTCATCGGCGGTAGCGATAACGATTTGCTGCTGTTGCGCCGCAACCGCGCTCATTGGAGTTACCTAGCTGGTGATGCAAAGTCCGCAGTCGACATTCTCGAAGAAATCTGCGAAACCGGGTCAACCACACCGCAAAATACGGGAGATGCCTGCCTTCTTCTTGGGCGGGCGTACCTCGCGACGGGCGACAGGATGGCAGCGCGGCGCGCGCTCGCAGAGGCGGCCGCCCACTTCGCAAGTGCGGGGGCTCCTGACCGTGCCCAGCAGACCCGTGACTTCCTCAAAGCCGAGCTGGGCCGGGCCTCGTTGTGGTCATGGCTGCTCCGAGTCACGGGTTTCGACCGCAGCTAAGCCCGCTTCTGGATATGCCCCTCGCTGGCGTCGTGCAGTGGGCATATAGGGAATATGCTCGTCGGTCGCGGCGAAGAGTGGGCATGTCCCGAGGTCCCAACGCTCTTGGTCCGGCGGGCAGGGTAAGCATGCCCCTCGCCGGCGTCGTGCAGTGGGCATATAGGGAATATACTCGTCGGTCGCGGCCGAGAGTGGGCATGTCCATCGGGGGCCCCGGAGCGGGAAGGCCGTGGATACCCGGCCAAGGATCCCGAACTGCTAGGCCTGGGCGGAACCCGAAGCGCGAGCCCGCGCGGCAGGGGTTTTGCGGCCCAGGAACACTGCCGCGGCGCCGACCACAAGGCTCAGCACCAGCAGGGCCCAGCCAGCCACGGTGAGCCCCGACGCCAAGGCGACTTGGCCGCCGTCGAGCGTGTCAGCGGCCATCATGGCGTCAATTGCCGCGTTTCCCCACAGCCGCACACCCGCGAACAGCAGCGGCACTGCCCACAGCGCCCAACGGAGCGGTTTCCGGGCCACGTTCGTGCCGATCAGCAGCAACCAGGTGAATCCGAAGATCAGCGGAAACAGTGTCCCTGCCGTCTTGTGCACATAGTTGAGCTGTCCGCGGGCGTCCCCGTCCATGGCAGAGCGCAGCTGCTCCACAAAGCCCCGCTCAAAGCCGCCGAGCAGCGAGTCGGGCATCGGTAGGCCGCCGCTGAGCTGGGTGAGCTGGTTCAGGGTCAGCAGGTGGACGTACCAGAACAGGAACAGGCTCGCCACGACGCCCGCAATCAGGATCAGGCTGCTATTGCTCTGGGCCTTCTGTGGGGTCCGGGTGGTGCTGGGATTGATCACCGCGGGCAGATGGTGCTGGGGAACGGCCGCGCTCGCGCCGTGCTTCTTGATCCGCTGGGCGGGTGTCTTGGCCATGGCTCCATTATCGCCCCTCGCCGGCGCCACACCGGCCGGTCCCAGGCAGGGCTACCGTCAACTCGGTCTGTCTGTTCAGCACCTCCGGGCGCCCGATAGGCTGAACGCGTGAGCGAATCAGGCAGCAACGAACTTGTCAGGCACCGGCTCGGTCGGCACAGCACCGCGGAACTCAGCCCCGAACTGGACGACTACCAGCTCGCCGAGGCCTTGGTGCGGGAGGCCGGCAATCTGGCGCTGCTGATGCGGCAGGCAGGACTGGAGGGGCAGCGGAAAACGTCCGTCTCCGACGTCGTGACCGCCGCGGACCACGCCGCGGAAGCCTATGTGCTCGAACAGCTGCAGCGCTGCCGGCCCGACGACGGCGTCCTCGGCGAAGAAGGTGCCTCCGAGCGGGGCAGCAGCGGCCGGACCTGGGTGATCGACCCGGTCGACGGAACCTACAACTTCCTGCACGGCTCAAGCTACTGGTGCTCCGCGATCGCGCTCAAGGATTCATCCGGCCCACTGCTCGGCGCCATCTTCCAGCCGGAGGAAGACAAGCTCTGGCTCGGCGGCGCCGCCCGGAAGGCAACCCTCAACGGTGAGGCGCTGACGAGTTTTCGGCCCCGCGACGCAGGTGGCCTGGGCCGCGCGGAGACGCCGCTCGCCGAGCTTGGCGCCGCCACCTACATCCATCCCACTTGGCTGGCCGACCCGATGTGCGCCATGCCGTGGCACGCTGCGGCAACGTCCGCGGCGGCGCTGCGGATGTTCGGCTCGGGCTCATGCGATCTCGGCCGGGTTGCCGACGGCGAGCTGGACTGCTGGTTCCAGCACAGCTCCCCGGAGTGGGACTGGCTGCCGGGCCAGGCGATCGTGCTCGCCGCCGGCGGCGCCATCGACGTCGTGCGCGTCAACGGACTTGAGTGGTTCGTGGCCGGAGGCGCGACGGCGGTGCGCCAGCTCCGGGCGGCGCTCGAGTCAGGCTCCGTGGGGTAGGCCGCACCGGCGCACGTTCGGCCGGAAGCGACTTGCCTGGTCCTGGTATCACACGAGGGACATGCTCATTCGGGACGTCGGTGCGGAATGGGCAGGCTCATTCCTCAGCTTCACGCGGGGACACAATGGGCATATGTCCGCTGCTGGGCGCAGGCGAGGGGCATGTCCCGCGGCGGACCAGGCGACGTGGACCGTGACGTCGGTAGGAGAGGGGCATGCTCATTCCGGACGGCGGCGGAGGGGCATGCTCATTCCGGACGGCGGCGGAGGGGCATGCTCATTCCTGACGGCGGCGGCGGGGGATGCTCATTCCTGACGGCGGCGGCGGAGGGACACGCTCATTCCTCAGCTTCAGGCATGTACACAATGGGCATATGTCCGCTGCTGGGCGCAGGCGAGGGGCATGTCCGGCGCAGGAGGAGCCGCGGACGGTGCCGTCAGTGGCACCGCCTAGACTTGTTAACACCATGGATATGTTGTTTGACCCCTACGCCGACGGACCCTTCCAAGCTGCCTCGCATCCGGCCGCGCCGGCCAAAGCGTCCGGAAACCCGGGGACCGGAACCGGAATGCCGGACCTGAGGTCACCCGCTTTCGGGGCCCACGGCGGAAGGGGCGCTGGTAACGGTGAGGACTCGGACCGCCCCCAGCTGCCGAACGCGGAAGAGCTGCTGCAGGGACTGAACCCGCAGCAGGAGGAAGCAGTCAAACACGCGGGGAGCGCGCTGCTGATCGTCGCCGGCGCAGGTTCCGGCAAGACCCGTGTGCTCAGCAACCGCATCGCCTACCTGATCGCCACCCGGCGGGCGCACCACGGCGAGATCCTGGCCATCACCTTCACCAACAAGGCAGCCGCGGAGATGCGCGAGCGGATCGAGCTCCTGGTCGGCGGCCGGGCCAAGACCATGTGGATCTCCACCTTCCACTCCTCCTGCGTCCGGATCCTGCGGCGCGAAGCGGCCAACGTCGGCCTGAACTCCAACTTCTCCATCTACGACTCCGCCGATTCGCTCCGCCTGATCACGCTCGTGGCCAAGAACCTGGACCTGGACCCCAAGCGCTTCGCGCCCAAGGCCATCCAGCACAAGATCTCCGCGCTCAAGAACGAACTGATCGACGCGGACAGCTACGCCTCCAGCGCGAACTACAGCGACCCCTTCGAACAGGCCGTCGCCGAAGTCTTCAAGGGCTACACGCAGCGCCTGCGCCAGGCCAACGCGATGGACTTCGATGACCTGATCGCCGAAACCGTCTACATGTTCCGGGCCTTCCCGGCGCTCGCCGACTCTTACCGGCGCCGCTTCCGGCACGTGCTTGTGGACGAGTACCAGGACACCAACCACGCCCAGTACGCCCTGGTGCGCGAGATCGTCGGCGAGGGCCCCGGCGCGGCCGAACTCACGGTCGTCGGCGACTCGGACCAGTCCATCTACGCCTTCCGCGGCGCGGACATCCGCAACATCGTGGAGTTCGAGAAGGACTACCCGGACGCCCGGACTATCAAGCTCGAACAGAACTACCGCTCCACCCAGACCATCCTCAGCGCCGCCAACTCGGTCATCTCCCGGAACCCCAACCGGCCGGAGAAACGGCTCTGGACGGCCGAGGGCGACGGCGAAAAGATCGTCGGCTACGTGGGCGAGAACGAGCACGACGAGGCCCAGTTCATCGCCAAGGAAATCGACCGGCTGCAGGACGAGGGCAACCTCCGCCCCGGCGACGTCGCGATCTTCTACCGCACCAACGCCCAGTCCCGGTCCATCGAAGACGTCCTGGTGCGCGTTGGGCTGCCCTACAAGGTGGTCGGCGGCACCCGCTTCTACGAGCGAAAGGAAATCAAGGACGCCCTCGCCTACCTGCGCGTTCTGGTAAACCCCGACGACGACGTCAACCTGCGCCGCATCCTCAACGAGCCCAAGCGCGGCATCGGCGACCGGGCCGAGGGCGCCGTGGCATCGCTGGCGCAGCGCGACCGGACCTCCTTCATGGCCGCCGCCCGCCGCGCCGAGGAAGCACCCGGCATGGCCACCCGCTCCGTGAACGCCGTGCTGGGCTTCGTCAAGCTCCTCGACGACCTGGCCGAGGTGGCCTCCGGCTCCGGTGCCGCCGCTGCCCTGGAAGCCGTCCTTGAGCAGACCGGCTACCTCGCCACCCTTCGCTCCAGCACCGACCCGCAGGACGAATCCCGGGTGGAGAACCTCGCCGAGCTCGTCGCCGTCGTCCGCGAATACGAGCGCGACAACCCGGAAGGGTCCCTCGGCGCCTTCCTGGAGCAGGTCTCCCTCGTGGCCGACGCCGACCAGATCCCGGACGCCCCCGGGGCGGACATTGACGCCGCGGTCGCCGAAGCCAAGCGGCTCGGCGTCGTCACCCTGATGACCTTGCACACCGCCAAGGGCCTTGAGTTCCCGGTGGTGTTCCTGACCGGCATGGAACACGGACTGTTCCCGCACCAGCGCTCCGCCACCGACCCCAAGGAACTGGCCGAGGAACGCCGGCTCGCCTACGTGGGCCTGACCCGGGCCCGGAAACGGCTCTACCTGACCCGCTCCGAGGTCCGCAGCATGTGGGGACAGAGCCAGTACAACCCCGCCAGCCAGTTCATCGAGGAAATCCCGGCCGAGCTGGTCGAGTGGAAGCGGGAAGGCTCCACCCGCCAGGCCAGCAGCTGGGGGAGCGGCGGATCGATCGGTTCCAGCCGCTACGGCGGGTCCTTCTGGGGCGCCGGCACCGCCCGGGGCGCCGGCGCGGACTCCGCGGCAGGCTTCAACGCGGACGTCCCCGCGGCCATCGCCAAGAACCGGGTGCAGCCGCAGAAAGAGATCGTCGCCGTCAGCGTGGGGGACAAGGTCAACCACACCAGCTTCGGCAACGGCACCGTACTGGCCGTCGAGGGCGCGGGGGACAAGACCGTCGCGAAGGTGAAGTTCGGCGTCGGCGAGAAGCGGCTCCTGCTGCGGTACGCCCCGCTCACCAAGATCGACGCGTGACCGGGGCTCTCAGCCGCCCCGCGGATCCACCGGTAACCGCGCGCCGACAGGCATAATGGAGCGCATGCGACGGACATCTTTGGGGATCCTGGCCGCCTTCCTGGCACTGGCGGCCACGGCGTGCACCGTCACGCAAAAGGACCCGGACTACGTCCCGCCGGCCCCGCTGCCCGCCCTGGAGCAGCTCAAGCAGGCACCCCTGACGGACCCGGCGACATTGGGAGCCGGCCAGGACTCCCTGAGCTTCGTCACCGCGGACCGCAACATCGTTTGTTCACTGACCTCGGCCCGGGGCGAGCACGTCAACCTGCCCTATGAACAGAACGGCTTCGGCGGCAGCGGGAACGGCAAGTTCGCGACCGTGCCGGTGGCCCATTGTGAGCTCGGCGCCTACCCGAAGCCGTCCGCCAAGGACATCCGCGACGACTGCGCCGGCACCGGACTCGGCTACCTGGGCGGCACGGCCCTGCTGACCCCGGCCAAGGCGGTTTACGGGGAGTGCCGCTCCGGCGTCACACAGCAGGAAACCGAATTCGGCCCCAAAGGCACCCGCAACGGTCCGATCTCGCAGCTTCCCGTCCTCGAGGATGGGAAGAACGTCGAGCGCAACGGCCTCCGCTGCTCCGCCTACAACGGCGGTGTAGCCTGCGGAAACGTCTCCGCCGGCGTCGCCTTCTTCGTTGCGCGCGACCGTTACGAGCTGATCTTGCCGGCCCCCAAGGCGGCCTCCGCGGCGCCGTCGGAGGCCCCAAAAACCCCGTAATCTAGCGGTTTTTCTACGCTCAATAGAATAGTGTCCTTACTCACATAACAGGTAGTCTGGGTCGGGCTGGTCCAAACGAAGGACTAGAGTTCAAAAGAGGAGCATTGCGCCGTGTGGCTCGTTTCCAAGCTTGTCGCAGGGTGCGTTTATTCCGCAGCCCGGTAACCGCGAGTACGTGGGGTCCGGCTGTACAGAAACTACTTCGACGTAGAAGGACACTAAACCGTGGACCTGTTTGAATATCAGGCGCGCGATATGTTCGAGGCGCACGGTGTACCCGTGCTTGCTGGCATCGTGGCGCACACCCCTGAAGAAGCAAAGGCAGCTGCCGAGAAGATCGGCGGCGTAACTGTCGTCAAGGCACAGGTTAAGGTCGGTGGCCGCGGCAAGGCCGGCGGCGTTAAGGTCGCCAAGACTGCCGATGAGGCACTCGAGCACGCCACCAACATCCTCGGGATGGACATCAAGGGCCACACCGTCAACAAGGTGATGATTGCCCAGGGTGCCGACATCGCCGAGGAATACTACTTCTCCGTCCTGCTGGACCGGGCCAACCGCAACTACCTGGCCATGTGCTCGGTTGAAGGCGGCATGGAAATCGAGCAGCTCGCCGTCGAGCGCCCGGAAGCCCTGGCGAAGATCGCGATCGACCCGGCCGTCGGCATCGACCAGGCCAAGGCCGACGAGATCGTCGCCGCCGCGGGCTTCGCCGAGGAACTGCGCGGCAAGGTCGCCGCCGTGATCCTCAAGCTCTGGGACGTGTTCAAGAAGGAAGACGCCACCCTCGTGGAGGTCAACCCGCTGGTCAAGACCGGCGCCGGCGACATCGTTGCCCTGGACGGCAAGGTCACCCTCGACGAGAACGCCGACTTCCGCCACCCGAAGCACTCCGCCCTTGAAGACAAGGACGCTGCGGACCCGCTCGAGGCCAAGGCCAAGGCGCAGGACCTCAACTACGTCAAGCTCGACGGCGAGGTGGGCATCATCGGTAACGGTGCCGGCCTGGTCATGTCCACGCTCGACGTTGTCGCCTACGCCGGCGAGAACCACGGCAATGTCAAGCCCGCCAACTTCCTGGACATTGGCGGTGGAGCTTCCGCCGAGGTCATGGCTGCGGGCCTCGACGTCATCCTGGGTGACGACCAGGTCAAGTCCGTCTTCGTCAACGTCTTCGGCGGCATCACCGCCTGTGACGCTGTCGCCAAGGGCATCGTCGGCGCACTGGCCGAGCTGGGCCACTCCGCGAACAAGCCGCTGGTCGTCCGCCTCGACGGCAACAACGTCGAGGAAGGCCGCCGCATCCTGGCCGAGGCCAACCACCCGCTGGTTACCCTGGCCGCCACCATGGACGAGGGCGCCGACAAGGCTGCCGAGCTCGCCAACGCAGCTAAGTAAAGGGACACGACTATGTCTATTTATCTGAACAAGGACTCCAAGGTCATCGTCCAGGGCATCACCGGCGGCGAAGGCACCAAGCACACCGCCCTGATGCTCAAGGCCGGCACCAAGATTGTCGGCGGCGTCAACGCCCGCAAGGCCGGCACCACGGTCCTGCACGGCGATAACGAGATCACCGTCTTCGGCACCGTCAAGGAAGCCATGGCCGAGACCGGCGCCGACGTCTCCATCGTCTTCGTGCCGCCGGCGTTCACCAAGGACGCTGTCGTCGAAGCCATCGAGGCCGGCATCGGCCTGGTCGTCGTCATCACCGAAGGCGTGCCGGTCCAGGACTCCGCCGAATTCTGGGCGCTGGCCCAGTCCAAGGTTGACGCCGACGGCAAGCAGGTCACCCGAATCATCGGACCGAACTGCCCCGGCATCATCACCCCGGGCGAGGCCCTGGTCGGCATCACCCCGGCCAACATCACGGGCAAGGGCCCCATCGGCCTGGTCTCCAAGTCGGGCACCCTGACCTACCAGATGATGTACGAACTGCGTGACCTGGGCTTCTCCACCGCCATCGGCATCGGCGGCGACCCGGTCATCGGCACCACCCACATCGACGCCCTCGAAGCTTTCGAAGCTGACCCGGAGACCAAGGCGATCGTCATGATCGGCGAAATCGGCGGCGACGCCGAAGAGCGTGCAGCCGACTACATCAAGGCCCACGTCACCAAGCCGGTCGTCGGCTACGTGGCCGGCTTCACCGCCCCGGAAGGCAAGACCATGGGCCACGCCGGCGCCATCGTCTCCGGCTCCGCGGGCACCGCCCAGGCCAAGAAGGAAGCCCTCGAGGCTGCCGGCGTCAAGGTCGGCAAGACGCCGTCCGAGACCGCCAAGCTGCTGCGCGAAGTTTACGCGGCACTCTAGGCACCAGCACCAAGGCAACGCGGGGTCACTTGCGGCCCATTCCACTCGGTGGGATGGGCGCGAAGTGACCCCGCGTTTCTTCGTTGAGGCACGACGGCGGCGAGGACCGCCGCCGTCCGTCTAGTAGTGTTTAGGAAAGGCAAAGTGCGCGCTTGGGTGCGCGCAGGCAGGGGATCACGATGGCAGAAACGCGACGGACGCTGGTCGACGTCGTCGTGGACAAAGTCCTCGAGTACATCCTCAGCGGCCAGATCAAGGCCGACGACGCCCTCCCGCCGGAAGCCGACATCGCCAAGGAGTCAGGGGTCAGCCGCCTGACCGCCCGCGAAGCGATGAAGGTCCTCAAGGCGCAGGACGTTGTCTACGTGAAGCGGGGCCTGGGCACCTTCGTGAATCCGCCCGAGCGCTGGACCGGCCTGGACGCGATCATGCGGGCAGCGTCAAGGGGGGTGGCTTCGGACCAGGTGGCACTGCGCCTGCTTGAGGTCCGCCGGATGGTCGAGACCGGCGCCGCCGAACTCGCGGCCTCACGCCACAGCCAGGCCGACCTCGCCGCCATGACGGAAAGCGTCGAGCTGATGGAGGCCGCGCACCACTCGGGCGACGTCGACGCGCTGACCCTGGCGGATATCTCCTTCCACGACACCGTGCTGCGGGCCTCCGGCAACCCGTTCGTGCCCGCCCTGCTCGGCCAGCTTTCGACGCTGCTCTACGCCATGCGGCGGGAGACCTCGGCGTTCCCGGATGTGCAGCGGCACGCGATCCACCACCACAAACTGGTCCTGGCCGCCATTGCCGCCGGCGAGCCCGGCGCCGCGCGCTCCGCGATGGACGCCCACATCACCCAGACCTTCGAGGACTACGAACGCTACCTCGCGGTCTCCAGCCGCGGCGCCGCCGCGAGCTGACCCGCGCGGGCGCTGCGCCGGTTTCGATCCCGCCCGGCTGTTTTACCAATCCTGTTGACGCTGCTCTTTCGTGTGATTAGAATCTCATACAGATATCAGACATCTGATATCTACTTTCGACAAACGATCGCCGCCAGCCAAAGGAGTCTTCATGCGCGCGCACGTCCCTTCCCAGGGCACCCTGATCACCGGTGGAGGCCCGCGATGACCTCCCTGACTGCAGCTCCGGCCCTGAGTGAACTGGGCCAGACCACCCTCCGCAAGGTCCGCCGGCGGCTCATGCCGCTGATTGTCCTGCTGTACTTCGTTGCCTATCTGGACCGCAACAACGTCGGCTTCGCCAAACTTGGCATGCAGGGCGACATCGGCCTCACCGAAGCCGCCTACGGCCTCGGCGCCGGCATCTTCTTCCTCGGCTACGCCCTGCTGGAAATCCCCAGCAACGGCGGCATGTACCGCTACGGCGCCCGCAAGTGGATCGCCCGCATCCTGATCAGCTGGGGCATCTTCGCCACCGCCATGTTCCTGGTCAACGGCGAGACCACCTTCTACATCATCCGCTTCCTGCTGGGTGCGGCCGAAGCCGGATTCTTCCCGGCCATCCTGTTCTACCTGACCCTCTGGTTCCCCGCCGCGCAGCGCGTGACCGTCCTGGGCATCTTCATCCTGGCCCAGCCGATCTCCAACGCCCTCGGCGCGCCGGTGTCCGGCATGCTTCTGGGCCTGGAAGGCGTTGCCGGGCTGCACGGCTGGCAGTGGCTGTACATCATTGAAGGCATCCCGGCGATCGTGCTGGGCCTCATCACGCCCTTCGTCATGACCGACCGGCCGGAGCACGCCAAGTGGCTCAAGCCCGAAGAGCGCGACTGGCTCGCCACCACCATGAGCAAGGAACTGGCCGACAAGCAGAAGTCCGGCAACCACAACTTCCTCGCCGGCCTCAAGGACCCCCGCACCCTGGCCTACTCGGCCCTGTACTTCGGCCTGGTCTGCGGCATCTACGGCCTGGGCCTCTGGATGCCGACCATCGTGAAGGCGCTGGGCAAGTTCGACACCGTCCAGGTGGGCTTCATCGTCTTCATCCCGTACGCCATCGCCGCGGTGTTCGTCTACTTCTGGAGCAAGCGCTCGGACCGCACCGGCAACCGGGTCTGGCACGCCAGCGTCAGCATGGTGATTGCCGCCGTCGGCCTGCTCGGCGCCGGCTACCTGCTCCCGGTCAACGCGGTCCTCGCCATGGTCTTCCTGACCCTCGCAGCGATGGGCATCTACTCGGCGATCGCCCCCTTCCTGGCTATGCCGTCCGCGGCGCTGACCGGTGCCGCAGCAGCGGCCGGCCTCGCCATGGTGAACTCGCTCGGCAACCTGGGCGGCTTCGTCGCCCCGTACATCGTCGGCATCCTCAAGGACGCCACGGGCAACAGCCAGAGCGGCCTGACCTTCCTGGCGGCCTGCCTCGCGATCACCGCCGTCGCCACTTATCTCTACGCCCGCAAGCGTCCGGAAGGTGTCTCCGCCCCCCGGGCGACCGCCCCCGCCGCAGACAGCCATTAGGAACCACTCATGACACAGAGCACTTTCCCCGCCGAACGCACCGTCGTCCTGACCGGCGCCGCCTCCGCCCGCGGCATCGGCCGCGCCACGGCCGACCGGCTGGCCCGCGACGGCTGGTCGATCGCGATCCTGGACATCAACGCCGAAGACGCCAAAGCCGCCGCAGCCGAGATCGGCTCCAACCGGGCCGTCAAGGCGGTCGGCGTCGGCGCCGACGTCTCGGACGAGGCCTCGGTGGACCGGGCCATCACCGAGGTCGAGGAGTCGCTTCCGGCCATCGTCGGCCTGGCCAACCTCGCCGGCATCAGCTCGCCGACGCCGTTCATGGAGACTTCCGTCGCCGAATGGGACAAGGTCTTCGCGATCAACATGCGCGGCACCTTCATCGTTTCGCAGCGGGTCCTCAAGGGCATGATCGAACGCCGGCTCGGCCGGATCGTCAGCGTTTCCTCGATCTCCGCGCAACGCGGCGGCGGAACGTTCTCCAAAGTGGCCTACAGCGCCTCGAAGGCCGGAATCCTCGGCTTCACCCGGGCACTGGCCCGCGAAGTCGGAGAGTTCGGCATCACCGTCAACGCGGTGGCCCCGGGCCCGATCGACACCGACATCATGGGCGGCACGCTGAGCGAGGAGCGCAAGGCCGCCATGTCCGAGGGCATCATGATGGGCCGGGTCGGCACCCGCGACGAAGTCGCGGCGCTCATGGCCTTCCTCCTGAGCGAGGACGCCGGCTACATCACGGCCGCCACCTACGACATCAATGGCGGCCTGCAGGTCTCCTGACCTCCCGGCGCCTCTGGAAGTGCCGTGCGGTTCCGGCCGCACGGCACCCGGAAGGATCACAGCATGACCCACGAAACCTACCCCGCCGGCCATCCCACTGCACACCCAAGCGCCCCGGCCGGGCCCGCACCCGCACCTGAACCCGTGCGCCTGGCCGATGCCCGGCAGCGGATCCGCGACTACCGCGCCGCAACCGGACGGCGGACCGCAGTGCTCGACGACGACCCGACCGGTTCGCAGTCCGTGCACGGCGTCTCCGTCGTCACCGTGCTCGAGGCAGACGAGTACGCCGCGGCCCTTGCACGGCCGGAGTCGACCTGCTTCATTCTGACCAACACCCGCAGCCTCGACGAGGCCGACGCGGTCGCCCTGAACCAGGCGGCCGGCCGGGCCCTGTTCGAGCTCGAGGAGCGGCTCGGCGCGCCCCTGGACCTGGTCAGTCGGAGCGACTCAACCCTCCGCGGCCATGTCATGGCCGAAATCCGCACCCTTGACGCCGTCCGGCGCGAGGTGACCGGGCGCGGGTTCGACGGCGTCCTGCTGGCGCCGTCCTACTTCGAAGCCGGACGCTTCACCGCCGGGGATGTGCACTGGGCCATGGTGGGCGGGGAACCCGTCCCGGCCGGGGAAACCGAGTTCGCCAAGGACGCGACCTTCGGATACCGGTCCTCCGACCTGAAGGATTTCGTCGCGGAGAAAAGCGGCGGCACCGTCGCGCCGGAGCAGGTGCTCAGCATCAGCCTCGAGGACATCCGCCACGGGGGAGAGGACCGGGTCGCGGAGATCCTGCGCTCGGCCAGCGATCTGCAGCTCATCATCGTCAACGCCACCGAGTTCGCGGACCTGGAAATCGTCGTCCTGGGCCTGCAGCAGGTCCAGCGCGAAGGCAAAGTGTTCCTGCACCGCACCGGTCCGTCCTTTGTCCGCGCGCTCGCAGGGCTCGATCCCAAGCCGACCCTGCAGGCGCAGGACATCTGGCCCGACGGCCGCCCGGCCGGCCATGGGCTCGCCGTCGTCGGTTCCCATGTGGGCCAGACGGCACGCCAGGTCGCTGCGGCGCAGGCCCGGGGCGGCGTGACCGAGGTCGAACTGTCCGTCGCCGAGCTCGTCAATCCGGCGGCGCGCGGTGCGCACATTGCAGACACCGCGGCCCGGGTGGTCAGCGCCCTCGCCGACTCCGACGTCCTGCTCTACACCTCGCGGTCGCTGCTCAAGGGCGCCGACGCTGCCGCCAGCCTGGAGATCGCTCGCAGCGTATCCGCGGCCCTGATCGAGGTGGTCCAGGCCGCCCTTCCCGCCCAGCCCGCCTGGGTGATCGCCAAGGGCGGCATCACCTCGCACGACGTCGCCGTGCGGGGCCTCGGAATCAGGCGGGCCACCGTGCTCGGCCAGCTGTTCCCGGGCATGGTCTCGGTGCTCCGGCCCGACGACGCCGCCCCGGGCGTGCAGGGGATGCCGTACGTCGTTTTTGCGGGCAACGTCGGCGACGAGAACGCGCTCGCCGACACCATTGAACTCTTCCGCGGCGCCACGTCCGCGGCACCAGGAAAGGAAGTAACCCCATGACCAAGGTCGGATGGATCGGGCTGGGCGCGATGGGCGGACCGATGGCGGTCGTCCTTGCCGAAGCCGGACACGAGGTCGCCGCCTTTGACGTTGCCGAAGGCCGGGCGCAGTCGCTGGCAGTTCCCGGCCTGACACCGGCGGCCACGGCCAAGGAGGCGGTGGCCGAGGCCGACGTCGTCGCCCTGATGGTCGCGACGCCGGCCCAGGCCGATGCGGTGCTCTTCGGCGTGGACGACCTCGCTGCGGCCCTGCGTCCGGGCACCGTGGTCCTCCTGATGGCCACCGTCGGTCCAGCCGCGGTGGTGTCGCTGGCTGAGCGGCTGGCGGCGTTCGACGTCGAACTGGTGGACGCCCCGGTTTCCGGCGGCACCAAGCGCGCCGCCACCGGCGAGCTGCTGATGATGGTCAGCGGCTCCGAGCGGGCCCTGGCGGTGGTGCGGCCGCTGCTGGACGCGATGGCAAGCTCTGCCCCCGTGGTGGGTGCGAACGTTGGCGACGGTCAGAAGGTGAAGCTCGTCAACCAGCTGCTGTGCGGCGTCCACATCGCCGTGGCCGGGGAGGCCCTGGCCTTCGCCGAGGCCCTGGGCCTGGACCCGAAGCAGACCTGGGAGGTGCTGCGTTCGGGCGCCGCGGCGTCGTTCATGTTCGATGACCGGGGCTCCCGGATGGTGGACCCGGACAACACCGAGGTCCGCAGCGCCCTGGACATCTTCGTCAAGGACATGGGGCTTGTGGTCGAGGCGGCGCGGGACAGCACCTACCCGGCTCCGCTCGCCGCCGCGGCCGAGCAGCTCTACCTCAGCGGCCGGCGTAAGGGGCTCGGCCGGCGGGACGACTCTTCAGTGATCGACGTGCTGCGCGGGCACTAACGTTGACTGCCGGCGGGCCGGGGGAGTGTTCAGCCCCCGGCCTGGCTGATGGTGAAGGCCGCCAGGAAGCCCACAGCTGCAATGAGGCCCGTCAGGACATGGTGTTCCTCGAAAGCCTCCGGGATCATGGTGTCGGCCAGCATGGCCAGAATCGCGCCGGCGGCGATTGCGGTGATGAAGGCGACCATCTCTGCCGGAGCGTTTTGCAGGCTGGCATAGCCGATCAACGACGCCAGCCCGGAGATGAGGGCAATGCCTCCCCACACGCCAAAGACGTACCCGGCGCTGCGTCCGGATTTTTTCATCCCCGCTGTGCTGGATAGCCCTTCGGGGACGTTGGAGATGAACACAGCTGCGAGCACGGCCGTGCTGACCGATCCTCCTGAGACGAGACCGAGCCCCAGGACGACGGATTCGGGAATCCCGTCCAGTAAGGCTCCGATGGCGATCGCGGTGCCGCTGCCCGGCTTGTCCTTTTCAGAGGGTTGCTTTCCGCCGGAGCGTTTCCTGTGTTTGGCTCCTCGCCGGGCCAGCAGCGCGTTCGCCCCAACATAGACCAGTGCTCCGGCAAGGAATCCCGCCACGGTCGGCCAGAGACCGCCGCCCTTTTCGGCTTCATCGACGAGGTCAAACGACAGGGCGGAGATGAGGACTCCGGCCCCAAAAGACATGATGGAGGAGACGACTTTGGGGGCGATCGTCCACTTCCAGGCAATGGCCGAACCCAGAACCAGCGCTGCGCCCGCCACGGTTCCCCATAGCAGGGCCTGCACCCATGTGGGCATCTTGTTCCACCTTCCATTCTTTCCATCACGATGACGCCATGGCCGGCACGGCGCAGCGACCCGGCGCGCCGCAAGTCGACCCAGTCACCGCTGAGCGCTGCCGCACCCCGGTCATGACAATATAAGCATGCTTTCTAAGTTGCGCCGTCGCCGGTCCCGGCGACGGTATAGCCGGGGGAGCGATCCCGGAAAGGCTTACGGCCGGCGTCCCGCGGGGCGGGGCGGCTATAGGATTCCAGTATGGCAATCAAGGATCCGGCCGCACGCGGCGTCAGCAGGCAGGTCCTCGCCGACCACGTCTACGAAGCGCTTCTCATCGCCTTGATGGACGGCCGGCTCGAAGCCGGCACCCCGGTCAGCATCGACGGGATGGCCCGGGAACTGGACGTCTCGCCGACGCCCGTGCGCGAGGCGCTGGCCCGGCTGGAAGCCACCGGCATGGTGCGCCGGACCGCCCTGCGCGGCTACCGGGTGGCGCCGCTCTTCACCGCGGACGAACTGGCGGACCTGATGGACGCGCGCCTGGTGATCGAACCGGCCAACGCCTTCATGGCCTGCAGCCATGCCGACGCCGACCTCACCGCCCAGCTGGCGCAGGCCATCGACGACCTCAAAGCCGCGCCCCGGGGGCCGTCCTTTTCCGAGTTCCGCGCCTACTGGGAGGCTGACGAACGGTTCCACCGGCTCATCGCGGAGCACGCGGACAACCAGTTCCTGCTCTCCGCGTACAACGCGCTCGGCGGACAGGTGCAGCGCTTCCGCTTCTTCGGCGGCCTCGGCGTCACCGACGCCGACTTTGCGATCGCGGAGCACACCGAGATCCTGCGGGCCTTTGAGGCCGGCGACGCCGACCTGGCGCGGAAGAAGATGATCGCGCACATCGAAGGCGTCAAGCAGCGTTCCCAGCACGACAGCGAAGTACACGACAGCGAAGTGCGCAGCTAGGCCCAAACCCGCCAGCTACGCCGGGCGACGGCACCCTCCGCTGCCCGCTGCCCGGCCCCGGCCTCCGGTTCGGCCCGCGTCCCGATCCACAAAAACCCTTGACAAGCTTTCCTATCGGGTGAATCCTATAGGAAATGTGATTCAAGATTTGGAGTGACAATGTCGTACACCGCCGAAAACTGGCCCATCACCGCGGCCCTGCTGCAGTTCCCGGGCGTCCGGCCCGACGGAACCTCCGTCCAGGATGCCCCCGCCGCCGAGTGGCAGCGCGTGTTCGAGGAAGTCGCGGACGCGGGCTTCGCCAACGCCGACCTGACCGACAGCTGGGTGCGTCCGGGGGACCTGAGCCCGGCCCGGCTGGATGAACTCACGGCCGCCGCCCGCCACGCCGGAATCGGCCTCCCGGCCATCTCGGCCATCCGCCGCAGCGTGATCGACGAGGCCAACTGGGAAGACAACCTGGCCTACACCCACCGCACCCTCGACGCCGCCGCGCAGCTCGGCTGCGAGGTCGTGTCGATCGGCCTGCACCAGGCCCTGACTCCCGCCCAGCGCGAACAGCTCTGGTTCTGGACCGTCCAGGGCCACCGGGACCCGGTGGGGGACAAGGAAACCTGGCAGAAGGCTGTCACCCGGATCCGCGAAGTCGGCCGGCACGCGGCCGAGCTCGGGCTCCTGGTCTCCCTGGAGATGTATGAGGACACCTACCTCGGAACCGCCGACTCGTCGGTGCAACTGGTCCAGGACATCGGCCTGTCCAATGTCGGGCTCAACCCGGACATCGGCAACCTGATCCGCCTGCACCGGCCGATTGAGGACTGGCGGGAAATGGTCCACAAGACGCTGCCGTACGCCAACTACTGGCACGTCAAGAACTACGTCCGCGACGAAAACCGGGCGAAAGATCAGTACGTCGCCATGCCCGCGCCGATGGAATCCGGTCTGATCAGCTACCGCGAGGCCTTCCACTTCGCCATCTCCGTCGGCTTCCAGGGCATCATCTGCACCGAGCACTACGGCGGGGACGGGCTCAGCGTCACCGCCGCCAACCAGGACTACCTGCGCCGCCAGGTCCTGCCCAAACGCGACGGGTACGCGCTCGGCACTTCCCTGGTGGCCCAGGGCCGGCAGCTCCCGGCCGCCGTCCCCGCACTCTAAACCGGCGGGCCCCGGTCCTGCCGTCTGTTCCATCCGCTCCAACCGGTTCAACGAGGAATCATGACCAAGATATTTGACGATCCCGCAAGCTTCGCGGACGACGCCCTGGACGGCTTTGCCGCCGTCCACCGCCGGTACGTGGCACGGGTGGATGGCGGTGTTGTCCGCTCCACCGAGACGCCGGCCGGCCAGGTCGCGCTCGTGATCGGCGGGGGATCCGGGCACTACCCGGCCTTCGCCGGCCTCGTCGGCGCCGGGCTGGCCGCGGGCAGCGCCTGCGGAAACATGTTCGCCTCGCCATCCGCGGGCCAGGTCTACCGCGTGGTCAAGGCCGCGGAGTCCGGAGGCGGTGTGCTCCTGAGCTACGGCAACTACGCCGGGGACGTGCTGCACTTCGGCCAGGCGCAGGACAAGCTGAACGCAGAGGGCATCGAGACCCGCACCGTCCTGGTGACCGACGACATTGCCAGCGCCCCGCTCGAGGAGATCGCCAAACGCCGCGGTATTGCCGGGGACCTGACGGTCTTCAAGGTTGCCGGGGCCGCCGCCGAGGCCGGGCTGGACCTGGACGAGGTGGAACGGCTGGCAGTCAAGGCCAACCACCACACGCGCTCGCTGGGCGTCGCCTTCGCCGGCTGCACCCTTCCAGGCGCCGCGGAACCGCTGTTCACGGTGCCAGAGGGCATGATGTCCGTGGGCCTCGGCATCCACGGCGAACCCGGGATCTCCGAACAGCCGTTGCCGACGGCCAGCGAACTGGCAGCACTGCTGGTGGACGGACTGCTCAAGGACAAGCCGGAAACCGCGGGCCGCCGCGTGGTGCCGATCCTCAACGGCCTCGGCACGGTCAAATACGACGAGCTGTTCCTCCTGTTCGGGAAGATCGAGGCCCTGTTGACCGCCGCGGGACTTGAGATCGTTGAACCGGAATGCGGCGAGCTCGTCACCAGCCTGGACATGTCCGGACTTTCGTTGACGCTGTTCTGGCTGGATGCGGAGCTGGAAAAGTTCTGGTCCGCACCGGCCGACACCCCCGCCTTCCGCAAGGGCAACCGGGCTCCGCGCCGGGCCCGGACCCTCTCCGCGCAGGACGACGCCGCAGCAGCGCCCGCGCTGGCTGCCACGGCGGCGTCGACCTCGCTGGCCGCCACCGCCGTCGGCGTGCTCAAGGTGGCCCAGTCGGTCGTCGTCGAACACGAGGAAGCCCTCGGCAAACTCGACGCGATCGCCGGCGACGGCGACCACGGCATCGGCATGCGCCGCGGCGTGGACGCCGCCGTCGCCGCGGCCGAACAGTCGCACGCGGCCGGCGCCGGACTGGAGGAACTCCTCACGGCGGCCGGCGAACAGTGGGCCGAACGCGCCGGGGGCACCTCCGGAGCGCTCTGGGGCGCCGCGGTCACCGCCGTCGGCCGGGCCCTCGGCAGCAAGGACGCCTACACTCCGGCGGACGCGGCCGCCGCTGTCGACGCCCTCCGGGACGCCATCATCACCCTCGGCAAAGCCGAAGCGGGAGACAAAACGATGGTGGACGCGCTGCTTCCCTTCGCTGACGTTTTCAACCGGGCAATCGACGACGGCGACGGCGTGGCCCGCAGCCTGCGGACCGCGGCCGACGCGGCCGCCCAGGCCGCCGAAGCCACGGCGTCGCTCAGCCCCAAGAAGGGCCGGGCCAGGCCGTTGGCCGAGAAGAGCCTGGGCCACCCCGACCCCGGGGCCGTGTCATTTGGCCTGATCGCCGGCCGGGTGGCCGACTACGCAGCCTCCATCGAACGCAGCTGAAGGAGAAATCCCTTGTCACACGAGACACAGAGTCACAGCACCACCGACCCCCAGCCCGGCTGGCGGATTGTCGTCGGCAACGACGAGGCCGGCGTCGAATACAAGAACGCCCTGCGCGAACTGCTCGAGGCGGACCCCCGGGTCGCGTCCGTGGAGGACGTCGGCGTCGGACCGGACGACAGCACCGCCTACCCGCACCTGGCCGTCGCCGCGGCCCGCAAGGTCGCCGCTGGCGAGGCCGACCGGGCCCTGCTGATCTGCGGCACCGGACTGGGCGTGGCCATCTCGGCCAACAAAGTCCCCGG
Source organism: Arthrobacter sp. 10T419 (assembly GCF_056394105.1). NCBI lineage: Bacteria > Bacillati > Actinomycetota > Actinomycetes > Micrococcales > Micrococcaceae > Arthrobacter > Arthrobacter sp. 10T419. The sequence continues at coordinate 142,243 of NZ_JBFTHF010000004.1, forward strand.
CATCCGTGCCGTCACCGCACACGACAGCTACTCCGTGGAACGCTCCGTGCTGTCCAACAACGCCCAGGTGCTGACCATGGGCCAGCGCGTCATCGGCCTGGAACTGGCGAAGAAACTCGTCGGCGAATGGCTGGGCCACCGCTTCGACGACACCTCCGCATCCGCGGCCAAGGTGGACGCAATCCACTCCTATGAAGGAGCCCCGGAAGGAATTGAAACCACATGACCCCTCGTAACATCGCCGTCGTCGGTTCCGGCTACATGGGCGGCGGAATCGCGCAGGTACTGGCCCTCGCGGGAGCCCGCGTTGCCCTCGCCGACGTCTCCGCCGAGATCGCCCAGAGCAACTACGAGCGGCTGCTCAAGGAATCCGACGAGTTCGTCGCGGCCGGCCTGTTCCCGGCCGGCTCCACCGAACGGTTGAAGGAAAACCTCTGGGCCGCGAAGGACATCGAAGAGGCCGTCGCGGACGCCGAATACATCGAAGAAGCCGTACCCGAGGTCCTGGAGATCAAGCACGGCACCCTGGGCCGGATCAGTGCCGCCGCCCGGCCGGACGCCATCATCGGCTCCAACACCTCCACCATCTCCATCGCGAAGCTCGCCGAAGTCGTGGTGAACCCGGAGCGCTTCCTGGGCGTCCACTTCTCCAACCCGGCGCCGTTCATCCCGGGCGTGGAAGTCATCCCGCACGCGGGTACCTCCGAGGCCGCCGTGGAAGCCGCACGCGCGATCGTGGCGGAGACCGGCAAGGAAACCGCGACCGTCAAGGATGTCACCGGCTTCGTGCTCAACCGGCTGCAGTACGCCCTCTTCCACGAGGCCGCGCAGGTTGTGGAGGAAGGCATCGCCACGGCCGAGGATGTGGACACCATGGTCCGCACCACCTTCGGCTTCCGGCTGCCGTTCTTCGGGCCGTTCGCGATCGCGGACATGGCCGGGCTCGACGTGTACGCCTTCTGCTACAAGTCACTGCAGACCGGCTTCCCGGAGCGGTTTGCCACGCCGCAGATTCTCCAGGAAAAAGTCGACGCCGGCCAGCTCGGAACCAAGACCGGCTCCGGCTTCCTCAACGTCCCCGCCGACCGGACCGCCGCCCTGGTGGCCTACCGGAACAAGGCCTACGTCGCCATGCAGAAGCTCATCGAGGAACTGGGCCCCGCGCCCCTCGCCTGACGACCCCCTCACCCTAACCTCCCAAGGAAACCTCCATGACCTCATTCCCCACAGACCGCACCGTGATCGTGACCGGAGCCGTCTCAGAGCGCGGCATCGGCCGGGCCACGGCGGACTACCTCGCCGAACGCGGCTGGAACATCGGCGTGATCGACCTGGACGACGCCGCCAGTAAGGCCCTGGCCAAGGAACTGGCCGAAAAGCACGGCGTGCAAGCCCACGGCGCCGGCGCAAATATCGGTGACGAGGCCTCGGTCCGCGCCGCGATCGACGAGATCGAGGCCGAACTGCCGCAGCTCGTAGCCCTGGCCAACGTCGCCGGGGTGAGCTCTCCGGTGCCGTACCTGGAACTCGACGCCGCCGAGTGGGACCGGGTGCTCAACATCAACATGAACGGCGTGCACTACGCCACCCGCCGGGCGGCCGAATCGATGGTAAAGCACCGGCTCGGCAGGATCGTCAACATCTCCTCCGTCTCCGCCCAGCGCGGCGGCGGAACCTTCAGCAAGACCCCGTACTCCGTGGCGAAGGCCGGCGTCATCGGTCTAACCCGTGCCACCGCCCGCGAACTGGGCGAGTACGACATCACCGTCAACGCCATCTCACCCGGTCCGATCGATACCGACATCATGGGCGGGACGCTCAGCGAGGAACGCAAGGATGAGCTCGTCAAGGACCTGGTGGTGAACCGCGTGGGCAGCACCCGCGACATTGCGGCCGCGATCCACTTCCTGATCGGCGAGGACGCAGGCTACATCTCCGGGCAGACGCTCAACGTCGACGGCGGCCTGTACATGCACTGACGGCTCCCGACCGCGGAAGCCAGCAGAAACCGCGGGCCGCCGGCCCGCGGGGGAACCACCCCACCTCATCACTCGAAGGAGAGTGCTGTGTCCGTAACCACCGCTACATCCAAGGAGCTTCTGGCCCGTCCGGTCCTGAAGTCCGCGATCTCCAAGGCGGCCCGCCGGCTCATGCCGATGCTGGTCATTCTGTACGTCGTTTCGTTCCTGGACCGGACCAATGTCGGCTTCGCCGAGGCCGCCCTGGGTGCGGACAAGGGCGTGTCCGCTGCGGCCTTCGCCCTTGGTGCCGGCATCTTCTTCATCGGCTACGCGATCTTCGAGATTCCCAGCAACCTGCTGCTCAAGAAGGTGGGCGCCAAGATCTGGCTGGCCCGGATCGCGATCACCTGGGGCATTGTCTCGGCCTGCTTCGCCTTCGTGCAGGGCGAGACCTCGTTTGTGGTCCTGCGCTTCCTGCTCGGTGTCACCGAGGCCGGGCTCTTCCCGGGCGTGATCATGTACCTCGCCGAATGGTTCCCTAACAAGGTGCGCGTGCAGATGTTCGCTATCTTCTACCTGGCCCAGCCGTTCTCCCAGATGATCGGCAACCCGCTCTCCGGCTGGCTGATCAACATCGGTGACCAGGTTCCGGGACTGCGCGGCTGGCAGGTCATGTTCTTTGTCGAGGGCCTGCTAGCCGTCCTGGCCGGCATCGCAGCCTTCTTCTTCCTGATCAACGGTCCGGCCAAGGCTAAGTTCCTCAGCAGCGAGGAGAAATTCGCGCTCAAGGAAGTCATGGCGCTGGAGGACAACATCAAGGACGAGCACGGCCCCCGCGGCATCCTCGCGGCCATGCGCAACGGCCGGGTCTGGTACTTCACCGCGATCTACTTCTGCCTGCAGATCGCGGTCTACGGCGTGACGTTCTTCCTGCCGCAGCAGGTCTCGTCCCTGACCGGGCAGAAGGTGGGCCTCGCCGTCGGCCTGCTGATCGCCGTGCCCTGGTTCTTCGGCATCTTCTCCTGCTACTTCATCGGCAAGGCCGCCAACACGGTGGCCAAACGGCGCAAGTTCGGCACCGCGCTGTTCATCTCGACCGGCCTGTGCATCTTCGGCTCGGCCTGGGCCGGCACCAACCACCAGCCGGTGCTGGGCATGATCTTCATTACCCTGGCGGTCTGCAGCTTCCTCGCGGTCGGCCCGGTGGTGTGGTCCTACCCGACGGCGTTCCTCGCCGGCTCCGCCGCGGCGGCGGGCATCGGCCTGATCAACTCGCTGGGCAACCTGGGCGGCTTCGTCGCCCCGATCCTGCGGACGGCGGTGAACGAGGCCACGCATTCGCCCACGGGTTCGATGGGCGTCTACGCCCTGGGTGTGCTGCCCTTCGTGGCGGCGGCGATGATGTTCGCCACCCGGCGGTTCAGCAACAAGGCGGACGAGCTGCTGGACTAGATCCGGTCCGGCCGCCCAGCCCCAGCTAAAGGAGACCCATGAGCCGCACCTCCGGCACCAGCGCCGCCGTCGACCCCCTGTACATCGGTGTCAGCACCAAGATGTACCTGGGTTATCAGGAAAGCCTGCGCTGGCTCTCGGAGGTGCGCGCCGTGGTGGACGCCCGGCCCGCCCTGGCCGCGGGCCGGGACGTCCGGGTGTTCGTCATCCCGTCCTTCCCGGTCCTGGCCGAGGCCGGGAAAATCCTGGCCGGCTCGCCGGCGCTCCTTGGCGCACAGAACTGCGCCTGGGGGGACGGGGCGCTGACCGGGGAGGTCAGCCCGGGCATGCTGGCCGAACTCGGCGTCTCGCTGGTGGAGCTCGGCCATGCGGAGCGCCGGGCACTGTTCGGCGAGAACGACGACGTCGTGGCCCGCAAGGTCCGGGCAGCCGTCGACGCCGGGCTCACGCCGCTGCTCTGCATCGGCGAGCCCGGCACGTTGGGCCCCGAGGAGGCCGCGGCCTTCTGTTTGCGCCAGGTCCGGGCCGCGACCGGGGGCGACGAGTCGCTGACGCCCCGTCTGGTCCTGGCCTACGAACCGGTCTGGGCGATCGGGGCGGACCAGCCCGCCGCGCCCACGTACGTCAACGCGGTGGTGCAGCTGATCCGCCAAGGGCTCGGCGCGCCGTGTCCCATCATTTACGGCGGCAGCGCCGGACCCGGGCTGCTGCCGCAGCTGGCGTCCGCCGACGGGTTATTCCTGGGGCGCTTTGCGCACGACGCCTCGAACCTCGGCCGGGTGCTGGACGAAGCGCTTCAGACCTTCGCGCCGGCCAGCAGCTCTTCGAGCCGCTCGTAGCCCTCGGTCAGGCCACCTTCCATCCCGGACTGCGCCATGCCGTCACGGGCTTCCATGCTGGGGTAGACGGCATGCGCACTCAGCCGGGTGCGGCCGCCGCCGAGGTCCCGGAAGGTGAGGAACTCGATGCTCACCACGTCCGGGTAGCCGCCGTATTCGAAGGTCTGGACCGCGAAGTCGTTCTCCCGGACGGTGTGGAAGACGCCGCTGAACCGGTGCGCGACGCCGTCGAGCCCCGTGTGCGTGTAACGGTAGCTGCCGCCGGTGCGGAAGTCGTAGTGGTCCACGTCCATGGTGATCCGCCGGGGGCCGAGCCACTGGGCGACGAGTTCCGGTTCCTTGTGGGCCCGGAAGACGTCCGCCACGGGAAAGTCGAACTCCCGCTCGAAGTCGATGAAGGGCAGTCCTTCCGGAACCGTCAGTTTCAGGGCGTTGCTCATGATGAGTCCTTTGCCTGGGTGCCGCGCGCGGCGGCCTGGGATCGGAGCACGGCGTCGAGGCTGCGGAACTGCTCCTCGCGGACCAGCCGGTACTGGTCGATCCAGGCGGTGAGCGCCTCCAGCCGTGCGGGGTTCAGGTGGACGGGCCGGCGCTGGGCGTCCCGCGTTCGCGTGACGAGCCCCGCCTGCTCGAGGACCTGGATGTGCTTCGAGACCGCCTGCTTGGTGATCGCGAAGGGTTCCGCCAATTCGTTGACCGTGGCCGGGCCCCGGCTGAGCCGGGCGATGATGCGGCGGCGGACGGGATCGGCAAGCGCCAGGAAGGCGGTGTCGAGGTGTTCGTCGTCGGCCATGTGGTCAAGCTCCGTTATTCAACTGCCGGTTATTCAACTGCCATTATTCAATGCATACGTTGATCAACCTGCTGGTTGTTTAAGGCTAGCCCTGACCCTGCGGGCTGGCAAGAGGTTCAGACTGCCGCGTGCAACCGGGGGAGCGCGTCCACCAGCGGGGCGAGCTCAGGAACCTCCTGCGCCTGGGCCAGGGCGCGCTCCAGCGTGTGGTCGTGGACGGGCCGCGCCTGCTCCAGTAGCTCGACGCCGCTGGGCGTGAGTTCGGTGTAGATCCCGCGGCGGTCGTCCGCGCACAGGATCCGGGTGAGCAGGCCGCGCTCCTCGAGCCGGTTGACCAGCCGGGTGGTGGCGCTGGGGCTCAGGGCCGTGGCCCGGGCAAGCTGCTGCATCCGCATGTGCCAGCCGTCCTGCCGGCTCAGCGCGTCCAGCACCGTGTACTCCACTACCGAGAGCTGCGCCTCGCTCTGCAGCGAGCGCTCCAGCTCCGCTTCGATCAGCCCGTGCAGCGCCGCGAGGGTCCGCCAGCCTTGCGCCCGGACCTCGACGGCGTCGTCTTTGATGCCCATCTGTTGTGCTCCCTTTCAGCTCGGGCAGCCGTGCTCCGAACGGCGAAGTGCGGACAGCCCACAAAAGTAGTTGCTTGCGCGCTATAGTTGCGTGTGCAACAATAAATAACGCGTCTGCAACTACTAGCTTACGCTTCGCACATCCCCCGTACAGTTTTGAAGGAGCTCAGCCATGCCTATCGGCCTGATAGCACTCGCCCTCGGCGGGTTCGGAATCGGACTCACCGAGTTCGTCATCATGGGCCTGCTGCCTCAAGTGGCCGCAGACTTCCGCGTCACCGAGGCCACCGCCGGATGGCTGATCTCCGGCTACGCGCTCGCCGTCGTGGTGGGAGCGCTGCTCCTGACCGCCGCAGTGTCGCGCTTCGAACGCAAACCTGTCCTTGCGGTGCTCATGGTGCTGTTCATCGCGGGCAATCTCGTCTCCGCGGTCGCGCCGGACTACGCCCTGATGATGGTCGGCCGGATCATTGCCGCACTGGCCCACGGCGCGTTCTTCGGGATCGGCGCGGTAGTGGCCGCCAGCATGGTCGCCCCGAACAAGAAGGCCGGCGCCATCGCCATCATGTTCACCGGGCTGACGGCGGCCAACGTCCTGGGCGTGCCGTTTGGCACCATGCTCGGCCAGGCCGCCGGCTGGCGGTCCACGTTCTGGGCCATCACCGGGATCGGCGTACTGGCCCTCGTGGGAATCCTTGCCCTGGTGCCGAAGACCGGGGCGGGTGAAGCTGCCGCTGGCGGACTGCGGGGCGAACTCCGGGCCTTCCGGTCCGGCCAGGTCTGGCTGTCCATCTTCGTGACCATTCTCGGCTACGGCGGCATGTTCGGCGCCTTCACCTACATTGCGTTCACCCTCACCGAGGTCACCGGCTTCTCGGCGGCCACCGTGCCGTGGCTGCTGATCATCTTCGGCGTGGGCCTCTTCATCGGCAACACCGTCGGCGGCAAGGCAGCGGACCGGAACGTGGACCGCACCCTGCTCGTGGTGCTGGCCGCCCTCGTCCTGGTGCTCGTCGTCTTCGCCCTCACCTCGGCCAACCAGCCGATGACCATCGCCTCCATGGTGCTGCTGGGCGGCTTCGGCTTCGCCACCGTGCCCGGGCTGCAGATGCGCGTCATGAAGTACGCCGACAGTGCGCCCACCCTGGCCTCCGGCGCCAACATCGGCGCGTTCAACGTCGGCAATGCCCTGGGCGCGTGGATGGGCGGCGTGACCATCACGGCCGGCCTCGGCTACACCTCGCCGATCTGGGCGGGCGCCGGAATCACCCTGCTCGGCCTGGTGGTGATGGCGTTCGCCGCCGTTGCTGCCAAGAAGGGCGACGGCAAGGGTTCCGCTAAGCACGACGCCGGACGCCTCGCGGCGGCCCTGGCCGGGCCGGCTGCCAGCGAGACTAAGGACGCGCGGGAAGACGCCGCGCTGCAGCGGCTCTAACCAGCGGCCGCCGCACGGCTCCGGCAGAGCTCCACGAAGGCGCGGAACGGGGCCTGCCGCTCCTCGGCGGGAAGCTCAAGGGCCTCCGGATGCCACTGCACCGAGGCCACCCAGCGCTTCGGATCTTCCAGGGCCTCCACCGTCCCGTCGTCGGCCACCGCCGTCACCACTAGTCCCTCGGCCACGCGGGCCACGGCCTGGTGGTGGCCGGAGGCAATCTTGACCGTGACTGCGGCTGCAGCGCCGGATCCCGTGGCGGGTCCGGTGTTGCCGTACAGCCCGGCCACCTTCGAGCCTCCGGCGAGCCCGACCTCGTGCCAGGCCCACGGGCCCGAGCCATGGAAGGGATCCGGCTCGCGGTGCGCCACGGTGCCCGGGTCCATGTCCTGGATGAGGGTTCCGCCGTAGAGCACATTCAGGAGTTGGTGCCCGCGGCAGATGCCCAGCACCGGCAGTCCGGCGTCGATGGACTGCCGGGCCACCGCGAGATCCAGCTCGTCCTGCTCCTGGTTGACGTCGTAGCAGGTTCCGCTGTCCTCCTCCCCGTAGAGCCGGGGGTCCAGGTCGCCGCCGCCCGGAAGCACGACGCCGTCGAGCCCGCCAAGTCCCTCGGCGCTGGTCAGCGGCACGGGCTCGCCGCCGCCCTCGCGCACCAGCTCAACGATGTAGTCAAATAGTCCGTTGGCCTCGCCCACCCTGGGATCGGGGTCTAGGGAGCTGCTGAACCGGACCGGAAGGCCGATGCGGGGGCGGCCGCCGGAGGGCCGTGGTGGAATCTGCATGACTCATTTTGCACCACCGGTTCCGCATCGCAACGCAGGGCTAGGATTGCCGGATGACCAACAGATATCTCGTCTCCCGCAGCCGCTTCATCGTGGCCGCTCCGGAAGCCATCTTCGAAGTGCTTGCCACACCCGCACTGCACAGCGTCATCGACGGCTCGGGCACAGTGAAGGGTGCCCAGCCGCGCGGTCCCGAACGGCTGGCGCTCGGCGCGAAGTTCGGCATGGAAATGAATATCAAGATGGACTACAAGATCCTCAACACGGTCTGTGAGTTCGAGGAGGGCCGGCGGATCGCGTGGCGGCACTTCGGCGGCCACGTCTGGCGCTACCTGCTGAATCCGGTCGCCGACGCCGCCGGAAATCCGGGCACCCTGGTCACCGAGCAGTGGGACGCGCGGGAAGTGCGGGCCAGGATTCTCCTCCGCTTGGCCGGCTACCCCCGCCGCCACCCGGCCAGCATCGAGCAGACCCTGGCCAAGCTCGACGCCTACATGACCTCGGAAGCCGCAGCCGGGTCCGGACCCGCCCCGGACCAGCTTCACTAGGGCCGCCGGATGAGCGCCGCCCGCAGCCTGCATCCGAGTCCGCGCACCCTTGAGGTCGAAAGCGCCGGCAGTTTCGACCGGCTGGTGGCGGCAGGCGCGCGGTCCATGCACGGCTGGCACGTCCAGTCGCTGGACCTGCGTGGCCGCCGGGAACCGCTGGAGTCCCTCGACGCGCAGGGTGCCATCTTCCTGGGCTGCACCTTCGATGAGGGCGTGGAAGATTCACTGCGCGGCCGCGGCGCCCTGATCTTTCCCAAGCTGGAAAAGGTCCCGTTCAACCCCTACCGCGGCCGGCTCTACACACCGCAGGAGCTCTACGCGGGCATAGCGGAGGCCCGCTACGAGGACACCCTGGACGCCAGGGTCTACCAGTGGAGCATCCGCCCGGGCCAGCGGCACCGCCTGGACGCGACGCTCGCCGCGGCCCTCCATGACCACTCGATCGGTGATGCGCTCGAAGAGCTGACCCGGTCGGAGCTGTGCCTTGGCCGAACCATGGTGGGCGTCATGGGTGGCCATGCCGCGAGCCGCGGCTCGGCCGGCTTCACCGAGGCAGCGCTGCTGGGCCGCCTGCTGGCGCGGAACGGAAGGGTGGTCGCCACCGGCGGCGGCCCGGGCACCATGGAAGCGGCTAACCTGGGCGCCTACCTCAGCGCGGCGGACGAAACGGATTTCCAGCAGGCGCTGACTGAGCTCGCCGTCGTGCCCGGCTTCCGGCCCTCGGTGTCGGCATGGGCGCGGGCAGCGGCCGCCGTCGTCGAACGCCATCCGGACGGCACGCCGTCGCTGGGGATTCCCACCTGGTTCTACGGCCACGAGCCGCCCAACTTCTTCGCCACGCACATCGCCAAGTACTTCGCCAACGCGATCCGCGAGGCCGTCCTGCTCGAGCTGTGCAACGGCGGGATCATCTTCCTGCCCGGATCCGGCGGCACCGTGCAGGAGATCTTCCAGGACGCCTGCGAAAACTACTACGGCGCCCCGGAGACCATCACGCCCATGGTGCTGGTGGGCGAGGAGCACTGGCTGCGCAGGTTCCCGGCCTGGCCCCTGCTGCAGAGCCTGGCCGCGGGCCGGCGGATGGAAAACCGGATCTTCCTGGTGGACACGGTCGACGAAGCCCTCGCGGTGCTGGAACGCTAGGAGCCCGCAGCGCTCAAGGGGCCGGCGTGCCCAGGGGCCTAGAGGTCCTTGCGGCAGGGGGCGTGGCCCAGCTCGTAGAGGCCGTTCAGGTCCCCGGCGGCCAGCCCGTCCGGCGCGCCGATCTCGGGGTACATCAGCTGCGTGGGGTCGTCCACATGTTCCAGGCCCATCACGTGGCCCAGCTCATGCAGGATCACCGCCGTGGCATACGCCGAGCTGTCCCCGCGGTCCAGGTCCTGCGTGATCTGCGGCGCGTCCAGTTCCAGGCTGCCGGTGACGAAGCTCTTGGGGCCGTCACCGAAGCTGAAGTGGGTGCTGCCGCCGGTGCCGATCACGGCACCCTTGAGTTGCGGCGCCTGCTCCGGGGTGGTCCAAGCGATCAGCAGGGGAGCCCAGCGCTCGCCGTATCTCGCCTTCTGGTACGGCGCGCGGGACTGGGACGGGGCCTCCGTGGTGGGGCCGTCGTTGACGAACTTGATTCCGGTCGCCTCGGAGATGGTCCTGATCGCGTTTTCCACCAGCGGCCCGGCGCCCCTGGGGGCCAGGGCGGAGTTGACCACATAGTGCAGGGGCCGGCAGGGGGAGTAGCCCACCGGGCCGCCGTCGGCGTTGGTGGCCAGGAACTTATAGGACTTACTGGCGGACGGCGGCGTCTGCGGCTGTCCCAGGGGCTGGTCCTGCTCCTCGTAACCGGGCGGTGGAACAGCCATTTGCGATTCGTCTTCGGGGATTCCGGCTTTCCTGCCCGCCGGACTGGCCGTCGGGTGGCTCGCCGGGGCGCTGGCCGGCTTGGCGTCGGCTCCGCCGTTGAACTCGAAGAGCCCGACAAAACGCGGGTCGCCGTACACCAGCCCGGCCGACAGGAAGGCCGCTCCGGCGATCAGGATGACAGCCGCAAGGTTCCGGACCACCCTGACGGCACTGCGGGCGCGGCTGTGCCGCGGGGAGCGGTCCCGGAACCCGGGATCGTCCACTAGGCGACCACCGCGCCGAACACCATGCCCAGAAGATAAGTAACAGCGGCCGCACCGATGCCGATGGCGAGCTGGCGGAATGCGCGGCTGGCAGGGGAGGTGCCGGAGAGCAGGCCGACCACGCCGCCGGTCAGCAGGAGCGCGATCCCCACCAGGACGGCGGAGACCACGAGGGCGGCGATCCCGGTCATGCCCAACAGGAACGGGATGATCGGCACGATCGCGCCGGAGGCGAAGAAGCAGAAGCTCGACGCCGCGGCACTCCAGGCTGTGCCCACGGCCTCGTGCTGGTCCTCCGTCTCGGGAAGTTCCGGCCGCAATGAAAGGCTCGGATCGCAGTCGCAGTCCAGCAGCCCCATGCGCTCGGAGACGCGGTGCTCGGCCGCCTCCCGGGACATGCCGCGGGCCAGGTAGACGAGCAGGAGTTCGTTGTGTTCGATGTCCAGCGACGGCGCAGCCGCGAGCGTGACCTGGGTGGGGCGGGTGGCGGCCAGCAACTCACGCTGGGAACGCACGGAGATGAACTCGCCGGCTCCCATCGACAGGGCCCCGGCCAGCAGGCCGGCCACACCGCTGAGCAGGACCACGGAGCTGCCCACGCCGGAGGCGGCCATGCCCATGACGAGGGAGAGGTTGCTGACCAGCCCGTCGTTGGCGCCGAACACCGCGGCGCGGAAGCTCCCGGCGAGGCGGTTGCGGCCGCGTGTGGCCAGCCCGCGGACTACTTCCTCGTGAATCTGCTCGTCGGCAACCATGGCCGGCGTGGCGTTGGGGTCGTTCGCATACGGGGAGCGGCTCTCGGCGCGCTGCGCCAGGGCCAGGACAAACACGGAGCCGAAATGCCGGGCCAGGAAACCGAGGAACTGGCTGCGGAGCGAGGCGGGGCGCGGCCGGCCGGCATGTTCGCCGAGGAGCTGCAGCCAGTGCGCCTCGTGGCGTCCCTCGGCTTCGGCCAGGGCGAGCAGGATGTCGCGTTCCTCGCCGCTGCGGTTCTGTGCGAGGTCGCGGTAGACGGATGCCTCGGCGCGTTCGTCGGCGAGGTACTGCCGCCAGCGCTTGATGTCCGCCGAGGTGGCGGCGGGACTTGCCGTGAGGCTTGCCGCCGGGCGCGACGGGGATCCCGCGGCGGGGCTGTGGGCAGAATGGTTTGGGTCAGATGGGGCGTGCTGAGACACGTAAACTCCTGGGCTTGATGGGGCATGGTTCGGCCCCATTGCGACTCCAGCGTACCCCGTAATTCCGCGGATTTTCGGCTGGCAATCCTCAGTGGAAAGTTTCGGTACGCCGTAAAGTAAGCACCCTTACTGCCCGGCGGCGTCCGGGCAGGACGGCCCTTGACCCCCACCGCCGGCGGTGTTCGAATAAAGGTCAGGGCGGGTTCTTCGGCAGGCCCGTCCGGCCGTTTCCGGGCGTGAGCCTGAGGGCCCGGGCGGCTTGAAGACCACTGCCGCAGCCCGAGCGCACGGAGGTCGCACCATGGACAACACCGGACCACAGGCCGCCCAGCCGGCCAGGGACTCCGTCGAGTCTGATCCTGCCTACGACTTTGCCGAGGATGCCCCGGTCGGCGATGCGGAGACCGTGGACGAGGAGCTGCTCGAAGAAGCGGACCGGAACGTCCCGCTCGATGCGGAGGATTTCCTCGGAGACGACCAGCCGATAGTGCCTGCCGATACGGACGAGTTCCGTGAAGCCGAGGAAGAAGAGTAGACGGCCCGCGTCAGACCGGCTGTTTCAGCAACAATCCGGACAGTACGACGGCGGTGCCTCTCCGCGTGGGAGGCACCGCCGTCGTTGTTGTGGGAGCCGGTGCTGCCTGGCCCGCTTTCCCGGGCCGGGCATGTGTTCAGGCGTGGACTAGTGGCTCAGCGCCGGGACCTTTTCCTGTTCCTCCGTGGCGTCGCCGGCAACACGGTCGTGCCAGTTCTTCATCACCGCGGGATCCGTCGGCCTGGTCAGCAGTGAGACCGCGACGTAGACCACCGCGGAGGCCAGCAGGCCGTAGTAGATCGGTTCGTTGGCGTAGATGCCGTCCAGCGGGACCTCGGCATTGATCTCCAGCACGATCATGGTGCCGAGGGTCAGGACCGACCCGACGGCCATCGATGCAGCCGCAGCCACCCCGGTGCCGCGCTTCCACACCAGGCCGCCAAGGATCGCGACCAGCAGGCCGCCCACGAGGATGTCGTAGGCGATGGTGAGCGCCGCGACGACGTCCTTGGTGATGATGGCGATCACGATCGCGACGACGCCCAGGCCCAGCACCCACAAGCGGTTGGCCCTGACGTCGTGCTCCGGGTTGTCCGTGTCGTCGGTATTGATGGTCTTGCCGAACCAGCCGGCGACGAAGGGCAGGACGTCGGCGCGGGCCACGGTTGCGGCGGCGATCAGGGCGCCGGAGGCGGTGGACATCATGGCGGCAACGGCCGCGGCGAGCACCAGGCCGCCGATGCCGATCGGCAGCAGGTTGGTCGCGACCTCGGCGTAGACCACGTCCTTGCCGAGCGCTTTGACGTCGATGTCGGGCAGGGCGACCCGGGCGCCCAGGCCGATCAGGGCGCCGGCGGCGCCGTAGAGGATGCAGTAGACGCCGGCCGTCGCGCCGCCCCAGCGCGCGACCGTGGGGGTCTTGGCGGTGAACACGCGCTGCCAGATGTCCTGGCCGATCAGCAGGCCGAGGGTGTAGACGACGAAGTAGGTGATGATCGTCTGGACGCCGATGCCGTCAATCTGGAAGAAGCTGGCATCCACGCGGCTGCGGATGCCGTCGAGGCCGCCGGCGGCGTTGAGTGTGAACGGCAGCATCAGCAGGAAAATGCCGACCGTCTTGATCACGAACTGCACCTGGTCGGCCAGGGTAATGGACCACATGCCGCCGATGGTCGAGTAGACCAGGACGATGGCGCCGCCGATGGCGATGGCCAGCGCCCGGTCCCAGCCGAAGAGGACGACGAAGATTGTGGCGTACGCGCCTGTGGAGGTGGCGCAGAGCATCAGCGTGTAGGCGAGCATGACGATCCCCGAGGTCTGGGTGGCCCGGCTGCCGTAGCGCAGGGTCAACATCTGGGAGACCGTGTAGATCTTGAGCTTCTGGATGGTGCTGGCGAAGAGCAGGCTGAGCAGCAGCACCCCGGCGCCGATCGCGACCACGAGCCACATGCCGGAGATACCGAACTTGTAGCCGAGGCCCACGCCGCCGACTGTCGAGGCGCCGCCAAGGACGACGGCGGCCATGGTGCCGGTGTACAGGAAAGGCCCGAGCCGGCGACCTGCCACCAGAAAGTCGCTGTTGTTCCTTGTGCGGGACTTGCCCCACCAGCCGAAGGCCAGCATGGCGATGAGGTACACCACCACGATGGCGATGTTGACGAAACTTGCGTCCATAAGGGGGCTCCTTGGAGCTGTTCGGAAGCAGCGCAGGGCGTCCGGGCCGCAACCTTGCGGCCGGCGTCCGTTACTGCTTGACGGTAGATTGCGGGAGGGCAGCCCGTGAGACTCCCTCCATTGCCCAATAGGCAACAGTTGTTGCCAAACAGTAAGTTGTGACGGGGGTAACAGTCAAGGTCTTTCCGCGGCGTGTCCTTCCGGGCATCCCGGTGCCGGTCTGCGGCTAGGATTGGCTCCAATGATGGGGCCGCGCGGCCGGCCGTGAAAGGTTCCCTTATGAAGGCTCTACCCGTAGAACCGAGCAACGTTCCCGTTGCCATCGGTTCCAGGATCCGTGCCGCCCGGCAGTCCCAGCGGCTCACCATCGAACAGGTCGCCGATGCCACCGGCTTGACCAAAGGCTTCCTCAGCAGGGTCGAGCGGGATCTCACCTCGCCCTCCGTGAGTTCACTGGTGACGCTGTGCCAGGTCCTCTCCATCTCGATCGGCGAGCTGTTTGCCGCGCCGGAAACCCACCTCACCAAGCAGGGCGAGGGCCCCCGGATCTCGCTCGGCGGCGAAGGGATCGTGGAACGCCTGCTCACCGCCCGCTCCGAGCGCCGGGTGCAGATCATCCAGGCCGTGATCGAGCCCCGCGGGCGCGGCGAATCAGAGTTGTACGCCGTGGACTGCGACGTCGATGTGCTCCATGTGGTCAAGGGCAGCATCCGGCTCATCCTGACCAACGAGGAGTTCGAGCTGGCAACCGGAGACACCGTGACCTTCCCCGGCCGCGAGCCGCACACCTGGATCAACCCCACCGACGAGCCCGTTGAGGTGCTCTGGGTGCTGGTTCCGGCCGCGAGCCGGTAGGTTCTCCAGGCCCCGCCGGACCCGCCAGGCGGCCGCGCTGCCTGGGCCGGCTGCGTTCCTGCCCGGTTGTTGGCTCCCCGGCTCGTGCCTGGCCGAGGCGAGCCCCGGAATTCCGCGGGTCGACGCTGCAGCGCGGGAGTCCGACGTCGAAGAACTGGGCTGGAACGTCAGCGGGCAGGCTGGAACGTCAGCGGGCAGACTGCGGGCCCCGGCCCAGCACGGCCCGGATCTCGGCCAGGACACGTTGCGGCTCGAACCAGATGTGTTCGGGCATGTACCGGAGCACGGCAAACCCGTGCAGGGTCGATGCGTTGTTCCGGCCCAGGTCGCGGCGGAGCGCGTCGCGGTTGGAATGGAACGCGAAGCCGTCCACCTCCACGATGAGGAATCCGTCGAGCAGGAAGTCCACCCGGCCAATTCCGGGCAGGTAGACCTGGGCGTCGTAGCCGATTCCGTTGGTTTTGAAGAGGTGCTGGGCGTCGACCTCGACAATGGATTCGGCCCGCAGGTCCAGGAGATGCAGTGCAGTGCGCACCGGTCCGGATCTTTTGCCCGGGAGCTCGCCCTTCAGCAACTCCAGCGGCACACCATGCAGCCGTAGCGCCGAGGTCGCCATCGCCGTCGACGCCGGGGGAGCGAGGCAGCTCATGGCGTGCAGGACCACGTCCTCGACCGCCGCCAGCGGTAGTGTCGCATGACCCTCGAACCTGACGGTCCTGTGTCTGATGAAGCCGGATCCGTGGCCGTGGTTGCAGGCGAGGTGGTGCCGGTCCGGCGGTTCACGCAACCAGAGGCCGTAGTGCCCGGCGGCGCTGGCGCAGCTGACCCGGGCATTGTGCCGGAGTGCGGCTACGAACTCGGGAGCGCATCCGGGAAGGACAAATACGCCCCGCCGCAGCTGGCGCACGCCGGCGTCAGGCAGCCGGGCAACGTCCGTTCGGGAAAAGCCGGCAGCCAGGAGTTGGCCGGTCCGGGCGACGCCGCCCACCCGGCCGAGGTAGTCGAGGAGGTCCATCAGGCCAGTACAGGGGCGTGACCGGTCCGGCGACACCCGGCAACCGGGCTATCTGGACAAACCCCGAGGGCGCCCTGGCCCGCCCGGACCCGTCGGCGGCCGCGTTCCCGCCCAGTTCTCCAGGCCCGGCCGGCCCCGGTGGCCGTGGAAAGCCCGGAAAGCCGAGGACCGGCCGCGGCGGCGCACGCTGCGCGACCCAAGAACTGGGAGGGAGCGCTCGCTGCCGGTCCGAGCGCGAGCGCAGTCGCCATCGTTGGTAAACAACTGATGCGCAGCAGACAACTCCGAGTGTATGATGGCAGTCACACCCGTCGGACAACCCTCGAAGGAGACTCCTCCCTTGGAAGAGCTGCGCATCGAGGCCAATGGCAACCTTGGCCCCATAGATTCCTCCCGCATCCCGCGCTACGCCGGCGCCGCCACTTTTGCCCGCCTGCCGCGGCTGGACCAGGTGGCCAAGGCTGACGTCACGGTGGTCGGCGTTCCTTTTGACTCCGGTGTCTCCTACCGCCCCGGCGCGCGCTTCGGCGCCAACCACGTCCGTGAAGCCAGCCGGCTGCTGCGGCCGTACAACCCGGCCTGGGACATCAGCCCCTTCGAGAACATCCAGGTCGCCGACGCCGGGGACATGGCCGTCAACCCGTTCAACATCAACGAGGCCATCGAAACCATCCAGCAGAACGCGCTGGACCTGACCGCTGCCGGCGGCAAGCTGCTGACGCTGGGCGGAGACCACACCATCGCGCTGCCCCTGCTTCGCGCCGCCGCCGAACGCGCCGGACAGCCCGTCGCCATGCTTCACTTCGACGCGCACCTGGACACCTGGGACACCTACTTCGGCGCCGAATACACCCACGGCACCCCCTTCCGCCGCGCCGTCGAGGAAGGCATCCTGGACACCGAGGCAATCAGCCACATCGGCACCCGCGGCCCGCTTTACGGCAAGAAGGACCTCGACGACGACCACCGCTTCGGCTTCGGCATTGTCACCTCCGCCGATGTCTACTACCAGGGCGTGCTGGAAACCGTAGCCAAGGTCCGCGACCGGATCGGCAACCGCCCGCTCTACATCTCCGTCGACATCGACGTCCTCGACCCCGCCCACGCGCCCGGCACCGGAACCCCGGAAGCCGGCGGCATCACCAGCCGCGAACTGCTGGAGATCATCCGCGGCTTCCGCGGCATGAACCTGGTGGGGGCCGACGTCGTCGAGGTCGCCCCGGCGTACGACCACGCCGAGATCACCGGCGTCGCCGCCAGCCACGTCGCCTACGAACTCGTCACCCTGATGGCCGACAGCGCCGTCGACGGCGACCGGACCGGCGCGCCCAACGGCTACGCCGCGCAGGCCCTCGGCCACGAGTCCCGCCGTCCGGCCGGCTTCGCCGCTCCGGCAGCCCAGCCGGTCGAAACCGGAGCCGCCCAGTGACCGGCGTGCGCAACGGCGGCGACCTGGTCGTTGAGACGCTCGAGGCGCTCGGCGCCAAGACCGTCTTCGGCATCCCCGGCCAGCACGCCCTCGGACTCTTCGATGCGATGGGCCGCGGAAAACTGCATTTCGTCTCCTCGCGGGTGGAGAACAACTCCGCCTTCGCCGCCGACGGCTATTCCCGTGCCACCGGTGAAGTCGGTGTCCTGTTCCTCTCCACCGGCCCCGGGGCGCTGACCTCTTTGGCCGGCCTGCAGGAGGCCTACGCCACCGGGGTGCCGATGGTGGTGGTGGCCAGCCAGATTCCGCTCGACGGCCTCGGCGCGCGGCGCAAGGGCATGCTGCACCAGCTCGATGACCAGAAAGCCTCGGCCGCCAACGTCACCAAGAGCCAGCGGCTGATCCAGCACGCCTCCGGCATCCCCTCGGCCATCCAGGACGCCTGGACCGAGGCCATCTCCTCACCGCAGGGCCCGGTGTGGATCGAAATCCCGCAGAATGTCCTGCTGGACCCGATCATGGTGCCCCCGGTGGAGGACGCACTCGCCGAAGCCGCGGACAACCCGCCCCGCGTGGAGCTGGTTCGCGAAGCCGCGAAATGGCTTGCGGAGGCGAAGCGTCCGGCCATCATCGCCGGCGGCGGCACCCGCCGCGGCCACGCGGAGAAGTCGCTGCTGTCCCTCGCGGAGAAGCTGCACGCGCCGGTGATCTGCACCCCCGGCGGCAACGGCGCGTTCCCCTGGACCCATGAACTCTCGCTCCAGTCCTGGATCGAGGACCAGTACATGACGGAGCTGCTCGAGGACGCCGACGTGCTGATCGTCATCGGCTCCTCGCTCGGCGAGGTCACCTCCAATTACTTCACCTTCGAACCCCGCGGCCGGATCATCCAGATCGACGCCGAGCCGCGGGTGCTCGAGTCCAACCGTCCGGGCCTGGGCATCCGTGCCGACGCCGGCCAGGCTCTCGCAGCCCTCGACGAGGCCCTGGCAGCCGCACCGGCCGACGCCCGCCCCGACTGGCACGGCAGTTCGGCTGAGAGCATGGTCAAAGAGACCCTGGCCAAGGTAAAGGCCCGGCTGGAATCGCAGGACCTCGCCAAGGAACTGAAGTTCATGGCCGACATCCGCGAAGCCGTTCCTGCGCAGATGCAGACGTTCTGGGACATGACGATCTCCGCCTACTGGGCCTGGAGCTGCTGGGACGCCCGCGAGGGCCAGTTCCACTCCGCCCAGGGCGCCGGCGGCCTCGGCTTTGGCTTCCCGGCGGCAATCGGCGGCGCCGTGGGGCTGGAGACCACCGGTAAACCGGGCGGTTCGGCCCGGGTGCTCGCGGTGTCCGGCGACGGCTCGGCGATGTACTCGATCTCCGAGCTGGCCACCGCCAAGCAGCACAACGTTCCGGTCACCTGGCTGATCGTCGACGACGGCGGCTACGGCATCCTGCGCGAGTACATGGTGGGCGCGTTCGGCAAAGCCACTGCCACCGAGCTGGCCCGCCCCGACTTTGTGAAACTGGCTGAGGCCTTCGGCGTCCCGGCGGTCCGGGTGGCCCCCGAGGACGTCGGGGACGCGCTGAGGGCGGGCTTCGCGGCGGACGGGCCGAACGTCGTCGTCGTCGAAACCCTGCTCAAGATGTTCGCCCCCACGCACCTGGACGTCTAAACCCCCATCCCAACGAACGAACACAACAGGGCCCCGAATCCTCACGGATCCGGGGCCCTTTTGTGTATGGGTGCGCTCCCCGTCGAGGCTTCTTAGTTTCCCAAAGCAATCAATTTATTGTATTGTTGCTTCAGGCAAGTAAGTAAGGGGCTTCCAAACATGTCAGTTGCATCGACCACTGCAGCCAAGCTGGTCCACCAAATCTTCGATCTCCAGCGCGCCGTCCGGTGCGTCGCCGCGGCGAACCTTCGCGGCGACGATACCGGCGTCGCGCTGCAGGGCGTCCTGCGCTTTGTGGGGGAGGGCGAAACCCGAGCCACGCAGCTCGCGGAGCGGCTGGGCGTCAGCGCCCCCGTGCTCAGCCGACACCTCGCCGAACTGCTCGAGCAGGGCTACGTGGTCCGGCGGCCGGATCCCGAGGACGGCCGGGCGCAGCTCATCGCGCTCTCGACGGCCGGGACCGAGAAACTGCGCTCCATCGAGGCGCAGCGCGCCGCCACGCTGCAGGGCTTCCTGCAGGACTGGAGCGAGGACGACGTCGAAGAGACCTCGCGCACCTTGAAGAAACTAGCTGAATCCCTCAGGAGTTCAGCCCGGGCAAAGACGGCCGGATCCGCCGACACGACCAACTTTGTTGAGGAGTAAATCTATGGCCAGCCACGCTGCCGCCGCCGGGCCGTACCCGGCCACCACCGCGCAAGCGGCCCCCGCACCGCAACCGCACCACGAACCGCAGGCGGCCATGAGCCACCGGCAGATCATGGAAGCGCTGACCGGCCTGCTGGCGGCGTTCTTCACTGCCATCCTGAGCAGCACCATCGTTGCGAACGCGCTGCCGACCATCATGTCCGAACTCAAGGGCACCCAGACGGACTTCGCCTGGGTCATCACGGCCGCATTGCTGGCCAACGCGGCCACCACCCCGATCTGGGGCAAGCTCGCGGACCTCTTCAACAAAAAGGTCCTCGTCCAGCTCAGCATCGTGATCTTCGTGGCCGGCTCCGTCATGGCGGGCCTGTCCGAGACCATCCCGCTGCTGCTGACCGCCCGCGTCATCCAGGGCATCGCGATGGGCGGCCTCACCGCCCTGGCGCAGGCCATCATCGGCTCGATGATCCCGCCGCGCGACCGCGGCAAGTACTCCGGCTACATGGGCGGCGTCATGGCCGTCGGCACGGCGGGCGGCCCGCTGCTCGGCGGCTTCATCGTCGACAGCCCGCTCGGCTGGCGCTGGACCTTTTTCGTCTGCGTCCCGCTCGCCGTCGTCGCCCTGATCCTGCTGCAGGTCACGCTGAAGATCCAGCACGTCAAGCGCCCGGCCAAGATCGACTGGCTCGGCTCCATCCTGCTGACCTCCGGCGTCAGCCTGCTGCTGATCTGGGTTTCCTTCGCCGGCAACCCGGACTACTACGACTGGTGGTCCTGGCAGACGGTCGCCATGGTGGGCGGCGGCATCGTGCTCCTGGGCCTGCTGGTGCTGGTGGAATCCAAGGTGGCCCAGCCCATCATCCCGCTTAAGATCATCTCCGAGCGCACCACCGCCCTGGCAATCCTCGCCTCCGTGGCCGTCGGTGTCGGCATGTTCGGCTCCTCGACGTTCCTGGGCCAGTACTTCCAGGTGGCCCGCGGTGCCACCCCCACCGAAGCCGGCCTGCTCACGCTGCCCATGATCGCGGGCAACCTCATCGGCTCCGTGCTCTCCGGCCAGCTGATCAGCCGCACCGGCAAGTGGAAGCGCTACCTGGTCGCGGGCGCCGTCGCGCTGATCGGCGGCCTCGGCCTGGCCGGCAGCATGGACCACACCACGGAGCTCTGGCTGACCGGAATCTACACGGCCATCCTCGGCGTCGGGCTGGGCTTGCTGATGCAAAACCTCGTCCTCGCCGTCCAGAACACGGTCCAGGCCAAGGACATCGGCACGGCCAGCGCCTCGGTAGCCTTCTTCCGGTCCGTCGGCGGCGCCATCGGCGTCTCGGTCCTCGGCGCCGTGCTGGGCAACCGGGTCAAGGATCTGGCCGTGGAAGGCCTCGCTGCCGCCCGGATCAAGGTCCCGGCAGGATCCACAGGGGCCAGCATGGACCTCAAGGACATGCCCGCACCGATCCGCGACATCATGCGGGCCGCTTACGGTGACGCGATCGCAGAGGTCTTCCTGATCTCCGCCATCATCGGTCTCGTGGCGCTGGTGGCCATCCTGTTCATCAAGGAAAAGCCGCTCCGCCGCACCGTCGACATCCGACCGGAAGCTTCGGCCTCCGCCGCCGTTACCGGTTCCGGAACCGCCGCCGACGTCGAAGCTGCCGCCGGGGTGGCTGCCCACGCCGCCGCCGCTTCCGGCCCCGCAGTGGGGCCCGCCGCGGCTCCCACGCCAGGGCACGACTCCGCCGAGACCGGCATCGTCGACCTGGACCGCGAGTTCATCGAGGTCCTGAGCCGGCAGCGCGCCACCGGGTCCCGGTTCCCGGACGCCGCGCGGCTGAGTGCGGACAACCGCCAGAACAGTGACGGCGAAGCCAGGGCCGAGCGTGAAGGCGCCCGGCTCCGGGCCCGGACCATGGTGGCCGAGGCGCGCGCCGACGACGCCGACGTCGTGCCCCTGCTGCTCCAGACCCAGCGGTTGCTGGCCGAACAGCAGGTGCAGCTGGCGGATGCCCTGCGTGCCGTCCACGAGCAGGCGGCGGAACAGCGCGCGATCGCGGCCGAACAGGCCCGGGTGGCGGAGCAACTCACCACCCTGCGGCGCCAGCTCGCCAAGGAACGCAAGCTCCAGCGCGCGGCGGCCGACTACATCGCCACGCAGGGCCGGCACCGCGGCGAGTAAACGACCCCACGAAAGCGGTCCCGCGTCTGCCCTCCGGGGGAGCCGCGGGGCCGCTTTTGGACGCCTCGGCGCCCTCGCGGTGGCCCCCTCAGCGGGTTAAGTACAACGATTGGCTGACATCCGCAGCTGGAGGTACCACCCCGGCACGGGATTTCGTAGAGTGGGACAGCTAAGGCTGTCGGTCCCGGCTGCTATAACTTTCCTTGTTCGTCTGCTGTTCTTCCTCTTCTGCGCTTCATGAACCATTCTTAAGGACCCGTGGGCATGCTTGTCACCCTCATACGGCGCTATTCCAAGCCGTATTTGCCGTTTATTGCGGCCGTCGTCATCTTCCAGTTGGCCTCCACTATCGCGGCCCTGTACCTGCCCAGCCTCAACGCCCAAATCATCGACGAGGGAGTCTCCCGCGGCGACACGGACTACATCTGGCGCACCGGCGGTCTCATGCTCGGCGTCGCCCTGGTCCAGGTGGTCACCGCGATTGCCGGTGTGTACTTCGGTTCCAAGGCCGCGATGGCGTTCGGCCGGGACCTGCGCCGGGGCGTTTTCCGCAAGGTCAGCAGCTTCTCCGCCAGGGACGTCAACGTCTTCGGCGCCCCAACGCTGATCACCCGCGGCACCAACGACGTCCAGCAGGTCCAGATGCTGATGCTGATGGGGCTGAACTTCATGGTGGCCACGCCCATCATGTGCATCGGCGGCATCGTCATGGCCCTCCGCGAGGACCTCAACCTGTCCTGGCTGGTCTGGGTCTCGGTGCCGCTGCTGGTGGTCGTGGTCGGCTACCTCGTGGTCCGCCTGATGCCGCTGTTCCGTTCCATGCAGGCCAAGATCGACCGGCTCAACGGCATCCTGCGCGAGCAGATCATCGGCATCCGCGTGGTCCGTGCGTTCGTCCGCGAGCCGCACGAAGCGCAGCGTTTTGGCGCCGCCAACAAGGAACTCACCGACGTCTCGCTCAAGATCGGCGCCTTGTTCGTGCTGATGTTCCCTGCGATCGGGATGATCCTGCACGTTTCCACCGCCGCCGTGCTCTGGTTTGGCGGCCAGCGGGTGGACGCCGGGGAGATGCAGGTGGGCTCGCTGACGGCGTTCCTGCAGTACCTGCTGCAGATCCTGATGGCCGTCATGATGGGCACGTTCATGGCGATGATGATCCCGCGCGCCTCCGTCTGCGCGGACCGCATCGGCGAGGTGCTCGACGTCGAACCCTCCATCCACGAACCGCTCGCCCCCGTGGCGCCCGCCGCCAAGGCTGGCCGGGTGGAGTTCCGGAACGTCTCCTTCGCCTACCCCGGTGCCGAGGCACCGGTGCTCAGTGACATCAGCTTCACCGCCGAACCGGGCCAGACCGTCGCGATCATCGGGTCCACCGGCGCAGGCAAGACCACCCTGCTGGCGCTGCTGCCGCGGCTCTTCGACGCCGCCTCCGGCGAGGTGCTGCTCGACGGCGTCCCGGTCACCCAACTGGACCGCGCCGAAATCACCGGGCGCGTCGCGATGGTGCCCCAGCGGCCCTACCTGTTCTCCGGCACCATCGAGCACAACCTGCGCTTCGGCAAGTCCGAAGCGACCGACGAGGAACTTTGGGACGCCCTCACGGTGGCCCAGGCCGCAGACTTCGTCCGTGAAAAGAAAAACGGACTCGGCGCCCGGATTTCCCAGGGCGGCACCAACGTCTCCGGCGGCCAGCGGCAGCGTCTCTGCATCGCCCGCGCACTCGTCACCGAACCCAAGGTCTTCCTGTTCGACGACTCCTTCTCCGCCTTGGATGTCGCCACCGACGCCCGGCTGCGGAAGGCGCTCAAGGCCAAGACGGCCGACGCGACGGTGATCATCGTGGGCCAGCGCGTCTCCACCATCGCGGACGCGGACCAGATCCTCGTCCTGGACAACGGCCGGATCGTGGACCGCGGAACCCACGAGGAGCTCCTCGCCAGCTCCAGCACCTACCAGGAAATCGTCGAATCCCAGCTGACCGCGGAGGCCATCGCATGAGCACCAACGAAAAGCTCAGCCACGGCTCCGCCGGCAAGGCTCCCCACGAGGCGCCCGTGGAGGCCCCCGCCGAAGCTCCCGAGGAGGACTTCTACGAGGAGGAATTCACCCCCGGCGAAGCCGACGGCGGTATGTTCGGCGCCGTGCCGGCGAAGAAAGCCCAGCACTTCTGGCCCTCGGCGAAGCGGCTGATGGGCCTGCTGAAACCCGAGCGGGCCGGCATCGCCGCGGTCCTCGCGATGGTGACAGTCGCCGTCGTCCTCAACGTGATCGCCCCGCGCATCCTGGGCCAGGCGATGGACGTGATCTTCGGGGGAGTGGTCGGCAAGCAGTTGCCGGCCGGCGCCACCAAGGACCAGTTCATCGCCGGACTGCGCTCCCAGGGCCAGGACAACTTCGCGGACATGCTGGCCCGGATGGACGTTGTGCCCGGCGTGGGCATCGACTTCCAGAAGCTCGCCTTCCTCATCAGCATCGTGCTGGTGATGTACTTCGTCGCGAACATTTTCCTGTGGCTGCAGGGCTACGTCCTGAACGTGCTGGTCATGCGGGTGGTCCGCCGGCTGCGCGACGACACCGAGAAGAAGCTCAATAAGCTGCCGCTGGGCTACTTTGACACCCGCCAGCGCGGCGACATCCTTTCCCGCGTCACCAACGACGTCGATAATATCCAGCAGGCCCTGCAGCAGGCGTTCGCGCAGCTGGTGAACTCGGCACTGACCGTGATCGGCATCGTGATCATGATGTTCATCGTGTCCTGGCAGCTGGCCCTGATCGCGCTCATCGCCCTCCCGCTCTCGGGGGTCGCCGCCGGCATCATCGGCGCCCGCAGCCAGAAGCTCTTCGCCGCGCAGTGGAAGAACACTGGCGAGCTCAACGGCCAGATCGAGGAATCCTTCTCCGGCCACGACCTGGTCCGCGTCTTCGGCCGCGACGCCGACATGCTGGCCCGCTTCGACGAACGGAACGAGGAACTCTACAAGGCCAGCTTCGGCGCCCAGTTCGTGTCCGGCATGATCATGCCGGTGATGCAGTTCGTCTCCTACCTCAGCTACGTGGGGATCGCCGTCGTCGGCGGGCTGCGGGTGGCCTCGGGCGGGATGAGCCTGGGCGACGCCACGGCGTTCATCCAGTACTCGCGCGAGTTCACCCAGCCGCTGGGGCAAATGGCCGGCATGGCCAACATGCTGCAGTCCGGCGTGGCCTCCGCCGAGCGGGTCTTCGAACTCCTCGACGCCGACGAACAGGACGCCGAGACCGCCCTCGAGCACCTCCCGGCCAAAACTGACGGGCACGTTGAGTTCAAGCACGTCACCTTCAGCTACACCCCGGACAAGCCGCTGATCGAGGACCTGTCCTTCACCGCCGAGCCCGGGCACACCGTGGCCATCGTCGGCCCGACCGGGGCGGGCAAGACCACCCTGGTGAATCTCGTGATGCGCTTCTACGAGCTCAACGCAGGCAGCATCACGCTCGACGGCGTCGACGTCACCCGGCTCAGCCGCGCCGAACTGCGCTCCAAGGTGGGCATGGTCCTGCAGGACGCGTGGCTGTTCGGCGGCACGATTTACGAGAACATCCGCTACGGCAAGCTGGACGCCACCGAGGACCAGATCATGGCCGCGGCTAAGGCGACCTTCGTGGACCGCTTCGTGCGGGCGCTCCCGGAGGGCTACAACACCGTCATCGACGAGGAAGGCAACAACATCAGCGCCGGGGAGAAGCAGCTGATCACCATTGCGCGGGCCTTCGTGGCCAACCCCTCGCTGCTGATCCTGGACGAGGCCACCAGCTCGGTTGATACCCGCACCGAGGTTCTGGTCCAGAAGGCCATGGCCGCGCTGCGCACCGAGCGGACCAGCTTCGTGATCGCCCACCGCCTCTCCACCATCCGGGACGCGGACACCATCCTGGTGATGGAAGCCGGACGCATCGTCGAACAGGGCAGGCACGCGGAACTGCTCGAACTGCGCGGTGCCTACTACCGCCTGTACATGTCCCAGTTCGCCGGCGAAGACGCTGAGGCGTCTCTCGAGGAAGAGCCGACGGCGGTGCACAGCTGAGCGCCGGAACCGGGGCCGGGAGCATGCCCGGAACCAGCGAACCCCGGCGCCTCGAGGTGCAGGTGCCGATGCGCTGGGGCGATATGGACGCCTACGGCCACATCAACAACGTGCAGATCGTCCGGATCCTGGAGGAGGCCCGCATCGCCGCCTTCGGGCCGCCGCGGGGAGCGGGCCTGCCCGGCATGGAACCCCAGGTGTCGCTCTTCAACGACATCCCGGAGGGCACGCTGGCGCTGGTCGTTGAGCATAAGATCCGCTACGTCCGGACGCTGGAATACCGCAACGTTCCCGCCGTGGTGCAGTTGTGGGTCGGCGCGGTCAAAGGGGCCAGCTTCGACATCCACTACCTGGTCCAGGACCCCGTCACCGGCGAAGACTGCGTCAAGGCGAGCAGCCACCTCGCTTTTGTGGACGAAGCCACCGGGCGGGTGCTTCGGCTGACCCCCGAGCAGAAGGTAAAGCTCGCGCCTTTCGCGGCGGCCCGCCACGAACCCAACTGACTGGCAGTAGTTGTCGTTTTGAGCCCGCTAAACGACAACTAATGCGAGCTAGTTGGGCCGGCGGCCCGCCAGACCCACTAGCCCCTACCTCGCTGCCGGGATCGGTCCTAGACTGAACAGGCCCGCGGGAAGCCGGCAGGATGCAAACCTTAGGAGCACGGATCATGGCCAAGCGAAGCAAGATGAAGGCGCGGAAGAAGACCTGGAAAGAGCTCTCGCCGATGGCGAAGTTCGGCACCATCACAGCGGCCGTCGTCCAGCTCTCCCTCCTGATTGCCGCCCAGCGCGACATCTCGCGCCGCCCGGCGGAGGAGATCCGCGGCAGCAAGGCGTTGTGGCGGGCAGCCACTCTCATCAACTTCGTCGGCCCGGGCAGCTATTTCACCTTCGGCGTCAAGCGCCGCCCGGCCGTCAAGTAATACCCCGGCCGCCCTCCGCGGGCGCTCTGCGGGCTCCGCCAGAACCGCGGAACAAAGCTACTCGCCGGTAGTTCTGATCTGCGGCGTGATGCGGGCGTTCAGCTTAAGCCTGTAAATTGAAGGCATGACCCCCAACAAAAAGCCCGCCATGCACCGCGCCCTCGGCATCTCCAAAGAGATCGAAGACGCGGCGTGGTTTGTACTGGGCCCGGGGCTGCTCGGCAAGGCGTCGCCGCTGGACGGCCGGACTAGGACGTGGTCGGTTGCGGCGGCCTCGGAGTTGCTGGAGCGGCTGGAGCGGGGCATCCCGGACCCCAAGGCGCCGATGATGACCAACCTCCGCGAAAACCTTGAGGGCGCCACCCGCGGGGCGAAGCAGCTGGCCGTCGAGCTATTGTTCCTGCAGTCGCTGCCGCTGGCGCACGAGGTCAAGTCACTCAAGGTCAAGCGGGCCCGCGTCGCGGAGGCGGCGTCCTGGCTGGAGCCTCCGCTGGCGCTCCCGGACGAACTCTATGCGGGCATGACGGACCACGGGGTGATCCGGGACCGCACCGCGGAGTTCAACTGGACGATTTGGGACCACCTGAAGTGGCTCTGCCGCTTCGTTCGGCACGTCGCCCAGCGACCGGCCGGCGTCGTCCAGGCCGCGATCAAGGACCCGCTGGCCTTCCACGAACTCACGATTGGCACCCCGGAAGACCAGCCCGCGATCCGGCGCAGCATCGAATTCCTGGTCTGGCCCGGCTACTTCGAGCCCGTCGTTGCCGACGTCGAACGCCAGGAGATCCGGGATGCCTTCGCCTCCCTGGTTGGCGGTGCCAGGGGTGACTCCGACGAGGAAATCTCCGCGGACATCCACCGCATCAGGCTGCACCTCGACGAACAGGCCGGGCAGCGGATCGACTGGTACTCGCGGCAGCTGGTCAGCCAGTGGCGGAAGGTGGCCGATCCCGGCCGCCGCGCCTGGCTGCTGCGCAGCCACCACGACAACGCCGAGCTGCTGGCCGCCTGGCAGGACGACGAAGCGGTGACCCTCGACGTCGAACACCTCCGTCTGTTGGACCCGGGCGTGACCGCCGGCCTGGTCCAACACGCCGTGGACGAGGACTACAAGCACCTCAGCTACGTGGAACGTGAGGACACCAAGACCGCCGTCTTCGCCTTCCTGACCGTGATGAAGCCGGGCGACTTCACGCTGTACCAGAACTCGGGGACCGTCCGAGTCGGCGTGGTGCTGGGCGAACCCGAACACCATGATGACAACCGCCGGCTACGCCGGAAGGTCCGCTGGTTCGACGAGGTCCACTCGATGGCCGAATTGCCCCGCCACGTGCAGCGCCAGCTGGCCAGCTCGGGGCTCATCGTGGACGTCACCCGGGTGATCCAGGCGCTCGAGACCTTGCTCCCGGCCGAAGCCGAGGCAGAGGCCGACGACGGCGCCGAGCCGGACGCCGTCGTCGAGCCATGCGAGGGCTTCCGGCCGCTGACGGCGGAATTCGCCGCGTCCCTGCACATGGACCTCGAACCGCTGCAGGAAATCGCCGAACTGCTGGAGGAAAACCGCCAGTTGGTGCTCTACGGCCCGCCCGGCACCGGCAAAACCTACCTGGCCAAGCACCTCGCCGCCGAACTGGCCGGGGACACCGGCGACGAGCGGGTCAAACTCGTCCAGTTCCACCCCTCCTACGCGTACGAGGACTTCTTCGAGGGCTACCGGCCGGACAAGACCGACGAGGGCCAGGTGTCCTTTAAGCTGGTGGCCGGACCGCTCCGCAGGCTGGCCGAGGAGGCCGCCAAACCCGGCAACGAGGGCAAGCCATACTTCCTGATCATCGATGAGATGAACCGGGCCAACCTGGCGAAGGTCTTCGGCGAGCTGTACTTCCTGCTGGAGTACCGCGACGACCGGATCTACCTGCAATACAGCCCCACGGAGCCGTTCTCGCTGCCGGACAACCTGTACATCATCGGCACCATGAACACCGCGGACCGCTCCATCGCGATGATGGACGCCGCCATCCGCCGGCGGTTCTCCTTCATCGAACTGCATCCCAAGACCGAACCGGTGAAGGGCTCGCTGCTGCGCTTCCTGCAGGCCCGGGGCCTGGACACGACGCCGGCGCTGCTGCTCGACGAGCTGAACAACGCCATCGACGAGTGGGACCGGGACCTGATGATCGGGCCGTCCTACTTCATGAAAAAAGCCGCCCAGACACCCACCGGGCTGCGCCGGATCTGGAAGTACGAGCTGATGCCGCTGCTGGAGGAGCACTACCACGGCCAGCTCAACCGGGCGCAGCTGGAGGAACGGTTCGGACTGGAGCAACTGTTGAGCCGCCTTGCGCGCGTCTAGCCTCGCCCCTGCCGGCACCGTCCGCCACATCGTCCTGGATGAGCTGTCCGGGGGAGTGGTGGAACGGGTCGATGCGGGCAGCGCCGCGTACATCAACGGCAGCGGACTGGCCAAGGCTTCTCCGCTGGGCATGGGCCTGTTCCGGATCGAACCTGTCGGCAAGGTGGGCTCCGTGCGCACCCCCTCAGTGCAGCTGGAAGTCCGGCCCAAGGAGCGGCTGGGCCTCGGCCGGCTGCTGTTCCTGCTCGGCTACACGGAAAACCAGGGCTTTCGGGATGACGCCGTGGCCGCGGTCGAGGACACCGATCTCTGGAGCGCCCTGGCCGAGTCGCTGGCCCAGCTCGCCGACCGGGCCCTCAGCCGCGGGGTGCTGCAGGGCTACCTGAACGTCGACGAGTCGCTCCGCACCGTTAAGGGCCGGATCAGGATGTCCGACCAGATCTCCCGCCGCCCCGGCATGCTGGTGCCGCTTGAGGTCTCCTACGACGAATTCACCGAGGACATCTCGGAAAACCGCATCCTGCGCGCGGCCCTCGAACGGATGTCGCAGGTGCCGGGGGTGCGGGCCGATGTGCTGAGCCGGCTGCGGCGGTTGAAGGGAAAGCTCGACGCCGTGACGCGCCTGCAGTCCGGCGCCCCGTTGCCGCGGTGGCGGGCCAGCCGGATGAACACCCGCTACCACGCGGCCTTGCGGCTCGCGGAGGTCATCCTGCGCAACGCCTCGGCCGAAGCCGGGGACGGAAAGCAGCACTCGGCGTCGTTCGTGGTGGACATGGCCAAAGTCTTCGAGGACTTTGTCGGCATCGCGCTGCGCGAGGCCATGGCCGCGTACCCGGGGGAGATGCGGCTGCGCTACAACTCGATGTTGAACGAGGCGGTGCGGGACTCCGACCGGATCATGGTGCAACCGGGCGCGGTGCATCTGCTGGGCGGCCGGCCCGTGATGGTGTATGACGCGAAGTACAAGGCGGCGTCCGACATCGGCGCCTCACTGTCCGCTGACCACTACCGGATGCTCGCGTATTGCACGTCGCTGCGGGTGCCGACGGCGTGGCTGGTTTACGCCGGCGCGGGGGAGATCAAGCTGCGGCGGATCCTCAACACGGATATCGATGTGGTGGAATTTCCGCTGGATCTGTCGCTGCCGCCGTCGGAAATCCTGGCGTCAGTGGCTGACCTGGCGCAGCAGTCGTGGGGCGAAGTGGTCCGTCAGGCGACGATCAGCCGCTGACGGGGTGCCCATCTAAGCGGTGTCATCCTGCAGGGTCGTGGAGACTGACAGCAGGTGGTTCAGGAGCGCTTTTTCCGGCTCCCCGGGATTGTTCGCGACGTGCCAGCGGAGCTGTTCCCGGACCAAGGCCTCGTCCGGCTTGGTCTCTTCAAGAATCGCCTCGATGATGGCGGAAACCTGACGGCGCAGGGGCTCCAGATCCTCATGTGTTTCGGGGCTCCGGGCGGCGTGCCGCGTGCGGGTCTCGGTAGACAACAACAAGTGTGGCATGGTGCTCTCCTGCGGAGTTTGTAGTATCCCCACGTACTGACCAATAGAGTCCTAGTCCCCGAGTTTTGATCTTAGCTCAGGGAGACCAGTCTGTCTCGCGTAGCGGTACTATATTTTTGATGTCTGTTTCAACCAATTCCCAGGCTCCCTCTCCACAGCCCCATGGCGCGGGCAGTGGTGGCGTTCCTGCGTCCGGCGGTGGGACCAACGCCGGTGGTGCTGAGATTACCGGGATCCGGGAGCGTATTTTGGATGTCGCGTACGAATTATTTTCGCGTCGCGGCGTGCGGGACGTGGGCATTAACGAACTCATCGGCCGCTCCGGAGTGGCGAAAGCCAGCTTCTACCGGCACTTCGGCTCCAAGGACGAGCTGGTGCTGGCTTTCCTGGAACGCCGCGACCGGCAGTGGACCGTAGCCACCATCATTTCCGAGGCCCGACGCCGGGGGCGCACCCCCGTGGAGCAGCTGCTGGCCATCTTCGATGTGTTTGCCGATTGGTTCGCGCGGGACGACTTCGAGGCCTGTTCCTTCGTGAACATCCTGCTGGAGATGGGCCCGTCGCATCCATTGGGCAGGGCGAGCATCGATTACCTCGACAAGATCCGGGGCCATGTGCAGCAGCTCGCCGAGGAGGCGGCCCTGACGGATCCTGACGGCTTCGCCCGGTCCTGGTACATCCTGATGAAGGGCTCGATCGTCGCCGCGGCCGGAGGAGACCGCGCAGCCGCCGGCCGGTCGCGGGAGATGGCCGAGTGGCTGATTGCGCACCACCAGTCTTAGCGCAGACTTAGCGGCCGAGGAAACTGTCCAGTTGCTGCTCGAGGGCCGAGAGGTCTTTGAGCTCGCACTCCCAGACGGTGAGAACGTCCCAGCCCGAACGTTCGAGCAGGCGGCGCTGTTCGGCGTCGCGGGCCCGCGTGCGGGCGCGCTTGGTTTCCCAGAAATCCGCGTTGGATTTGGGTGCATGCTGGCCGACCCTGCAGTCATGGAAATGCCAGAAGCAGCCGTTGATGAAGATGACTTTATGGCGGCTGGCGAACACCAGGTCGGGGTTTCCGGGGAGCCTGCCGCCACGGGCGGTGCCGTGCAAGCGGTAGCGGTAGCCTTTCGCGTGCAGCATCCGGCGGACGAGCAGTTCGGGCTTGGTGTTCTTCCCCCTGATGCGGGACATGTTCCAGCTGCGCCGCTCCGGGGTCAGACTGTCCGCCATGGCTTAAGTCTAGGCGGCGGCTGTCTGCCGCGAATTTGGCCTAGATTTCCCGTTCGGGGTGTTCGCCGAACTGGAAGTGCCGGCCGCTGACCGACGTCGGAGCAATTTCGACGTAGAAGTCTTTCAGCGTCGGCACCCACGGTTTAAGGCCCAGCGCCTCGGCCACGGCGATGTCCGCCGACTGCTCCAGGACCCGTGCCGTGCCGCGAACGACCACCGACCATGCCTCTTCGGAGAGGATGCCGTCGGTTTCAAACAGCACCTTGGAATTGATGGTCAGTTCGGCCAGCTTGTTGCCGGGCGCCGTGCGCAGGTAAAGCTTCCGGTTGTCGACGGCGTAATTCACCGGGAAAATATCCGGTTCGCCGGCCACGGTGACGACGAGCCTGCCGTGTTTAGTTCCTTCGATGAGTTTCCAGGTCTCATCCTCGGACAGGTTCAAGATGGGGCTGCTGTCTGCGTGTTCGAACATCATGGGCTCATTGTTCTGTCCCGTGTAGAAAAACGCCAGAGGCAATCGGAATTGATTGCTTAGTCGGTCGTGAGGTTGCGGTCGCTATATTGTCCGACCCCCTCCCTATCGTTCATCTTGTTCGGATTGCATCGCATCCAGCGGTGGCCCATCAGGGTGTTTTTCCGTTGGACGAGATGCCCCTCCGCGCCATGGGGGCGCTTGGGCCCGGACACTTCGCACCGCCAGGCACCGCCTGGCCATGAGTATGGGGAATCATGAGTACTTTCAATTCACACGGCACCGCGCCCGCGGATGCGCCCACGTCCACCGTTCCGAGTATGGGCGGCGCTCCTGTTGCCCCGCGGGGCAACGGCTGGGGCATCACCGCACTGGTGCTCGGCATTGTTGCTGTCGTCTTTTCGTTCATCCCGGTGATGGGCGTCGTCGCCTTTGTCCTGGGTCCACTGGCCGTCCTGTTCGGGATCATCGGTGCTACCCGCAAGTTCGCCAAGAAGGGTGCCGCGATTGCGGGCATCGTTCTTGGCATTCTGAGCATTGTGATCGCGGCTATCTGGATGGCCGTGGTGTCCGCTGCTGTTTCCTCGGCCGATCAGGCGCTGAACTCGGAGCACAAGGTCCAGTACGTGGTGACCACGAACGGCAAAGCCTCGGTCAGTTACTGGACCAGCGGCGGGACGTCCAACGTTGATGTCAGCGCTGGCTGGAAGAAGGAGCAGACCGTGAAGAATTCGGATCTGCTCTCCCTGGTTGTCAGCGGGGATTTTTCGAATGCCGCGGCAAAGGTTGGCTGCGAAATTCTGTTTGACGGCAAGTCGATCTCGAAGAACTCCGGAACCGGCCAGGGCGCCATGGCAAGCTGCAGCGGCTCGGGCCTCGGGGCGGACAAACAGAAGTAGGAAGCTGAGCCGGGCCTGAAATCCGGCCGCACGGCGGGGGCGTTGCAGGAACTTCTGCAACGCCCTGTTTGCGTTGGCAATTGGGGGCGCGTTTGGGGTGTCTTTGTAGTGCGTTTGGGGGTGTCTTTGGGGGTGGGGAGTGAGGTATTTGGGGCGCCTGCTTCCCTAGGGGCGCGTGGTTCAGAAGTGAGGCGGGGGCCTGTGGATAACCCTTACGGCGAGAGTGTGGTGTCAGTTACCCTTAGGCATTGTTTGGATTCAGGCGTCTTGATTTCTATCGGGGGATTAGCTGAACATGACATCTCGCACTCCAACCTCCAGCCGCAGGCTCACCGCCGCGGCCGCCCTGCTCACCGGTATTGCCCTGATGGGAACGGCATGCACCGCCGGCCAGGCGCCGCCGAGTGCGGCACCGAGCGATGCGTCGACCAGCATGTCCACGTCCCGGACTCCCAGCGCCACCGCGACGCCCATCGCCACTGCCAGTTATAAGCCGGCCGACGCCAAGGGGAGGGCCCAGAACGTCCCGGTTCCGGTGCTGCCGGAGGCTGCGAAGGCGAAGACGAAGGAGGGGCTGGAAGCGTTCGCGAGGTATTGGTTTCAGCTCCTGAGCTACGGCTATGAGACCGGCGATACCTCACGTTTGAGTGTCCTAACTAGCGCCGAATGTGAATCGTGCGAGCATGCCAAGAAAGTCATTTCGGGGTGGCACAGTGACGGTCGTTGGCTCGTTGGCGGGCAAGTCACGACGCCATCCGTGTCTACCACCTTCCGTCTGGCCCGCGACGGTAACTATCAAGTCGCCATGCAGATATCGCAGCAAGGCATTTCGTACTACAACCCGGACGGCACCTTAAGCAGCAAGGACCCCAAACCCGAGGATTCAGGAAACTTGATGCTTGCTGTGTTCAAGAATGGGTCATGGTTTGTAAAAAACATCCAGCCGATCGTGGGTTAGCAAATGCAAGCCCGAGCTCCGCTTGAAGCCGCAGTTCTACTAGCTCTGCTTCTGATGATTGGGCCTGCTGCTGCGTCGGACGCGGGCAGCAATGAACCCCCGATCAAGGGCACCTGGGGTCCCGGATCGGTTCGCGTGGGAGGATCGTGGTCGCTGGATCCATCCACGGGCGAGTTCATGTGGGTGGAACCCGGAATACCGGCAAGCGACCCCTTCCAGTACAAATACGAACTCCAATGCCATCTTGGCGGTGGCGACTTCGACGCTGAGTGCCTGGCGACCGTGATGGAGTGCAAGAACGGTCCCGGTGGGAAAGACGGGATTCCCGTCACTTGGTTCAAGGCTCCTGCAGGGGTCCCCAACCCAGTCTGGAGCTACCATTCCGGGCCGACGTGCCTGTTTGATGCGCGGCCCGAAGACTTGCTGCCCCGCATCGCCGCCATGATCCAAACCGAATTCCAGAAACTTCCGATCGCCGCGGGCCGAGTAACCGCGCAACCCAGTCCGCACACGCTTCGGGGCGCTGAGACGAACTTCTTTGCTGAGGCAGCAGAACAGCAGTTCGACATCAAGATTCTGGCCCAGGCCGTCCATGTCGACGCCAAGCCCGTCCAATACACCTGGAACTACGGTGACGGCAGTTCGCTGGGCCCACAGGGCTCGGCCGGCGGACCACTGCCGCAGGACCGGTGGGGCGAAAAGACGACCACCAGCCACATCTACACCCAGACCGGGGACTTCTCCGTGACGCTAACCACGTATTTTCAAGGGACCTACTCCGTCAACGGCGGCCCACCGCTGCCGATCCCGGGCCAAGGACAGTTCAGCTCCCCGCCACAGACCGTCAGCGTCTGGCGGTCCATCACCCGCAACTATGCCGACGATTGTCTCCAAAATCCGGAAGGCCAGGGTTGCCCCGGCTCACCACCGACCTCGCGGTAATTCAGGCGTGATCTGAGTCTCAACCGGAATAGTTGCAGACGCTATGAAGTTTCCGCCAGTGGACCCAATCCACTCCGAAAGGAACTGCGCATGCTGTTTTCCCCCTTGACCCTCGGCCAGCTTGAACTACCGAACCGGCTCGTGATGGCGCCGCTCACCCGCGTCCGTTCGGGCAAGGAAGGCGTTCCCGGGCCGCTGGTGGTGGAGCACTACCGGCAGCGAGCCTCGTTGGGGCTGATCGTCAGCGAAGGTACCTACCCCAGCCCGGCCGGACGGGGATTCCCGGGACAGCCCGGCTTGGTCACCGAGGAGCAGCTCAAGGGCTGGGCCGACGTCACCGCCGCCGTGCACGCCGAGGGCGGCAGGATCTTCGCCCAGGTAATGCACGCGGGCCGCGTCACGCACGAGGACACCACTGGCGGCCATGAGGTCGTCGCCCCGAGCGCGATCGCCATTGACGGCGAGACCCGTACCTACGAGGGCAAGCAGGCTTTCCCGGTGCCGCGCGCGCTGGCTACTGATGAACTGTCCGGCATCCGTGAAGAGTTCGTTCAGGCGTCCCGCAATGCGATCGACGCAGGGTTCGACGGCGTCGAGCTTCACTCCGCGAATGGCTACCTGCTGCACGAATTCCTGACGCCGGCGGCGAACCAGCGCGAGGACAACTACGGCGGCTCACCCGAAAATCGTGCCCGCTTCGTCATCGAAGTCGTCCAGGCTGTTGTGGACGCCGTCGGCGCGGACCGCGTAGGTATCCGCATCTCGCCGGAGCACAACGTCCAGGGCGCCCTGGAACTGGACGCCGCCGACGTCCGCGCAACCTACGGCTACCTCGTGGACGCCCTGGCCCCGCTGAAGCTGGCCTACCTCAGCGTCCTTCACAAGGAGCCGACGAGCGAACTGGTCCAGGAACTGCGCACGCGCTTCAATGGAACCTTCCTGCTGAACACCGGCTTTGGCGTCATCACGACTGCCGAAGTAGCCAAGTCCCTGGTCTCGGACGGCCACGCTGATGCTGTGGTCGTTGGACGACCGGCCATCGCCAACCCCGACCTGGTGCGCCGCTGGCGCGAGGGGCTCCCGGTGAACGAGCCCAACCAGGCCACCTTCTACTCCGACGGCGCCGAGGGTTACACCGATTACCCGGCTTACCAAAACTAGGAGCGGGGCGCCGGCGTAATCATTCACCGGACATGCCCAGCGCACGCCTTGAACAGTGGACAGAATCCGATTCTGTCCACTGTTGGCGTTTAAGGATGGGCATGTCCCCCGGAGCAGCTCGAAGGCGAGGGGCATGTACCGTGGCGCACCCAGAGGACGGGCATGTCCAATGGTGGGTGTGAAGGATGGGCATGTCCCCCGGAGCAGCTCGGAGGCGAGGGGCATGTATCGTGGCGCACCCAGAGGACGGGCATGTCCAATGGTGGGTGTGAAGGATGGGCATGTCCCCCGGAGCAGCTCGGAGGCGAGGGGCATGTATCGTGGCGCACCCAGAGGACGGGCATGTCCATTGGTGGGTGTGAAGGATGGGCATGTCTAGTGGTGGGGGGAAGGATGGGCATGTCCCCTAGGGGGCGGGGGACACGGACCGCTGGCAGAGGCCGATGAAGCCGCCCAGCTGTTCCAGGCCTTCCGGATGGGTGGGCAGGTAGTTTGTCAGCTCCGGAGCGCGCACGACGACGGCGCGCCACTGCCCGCGTGACACAGCCACGTTTATCCGGTTCCGGGAGAGCAGGAACTCCATGCCCCGGGGCGCCTCGGCCACCGCCGAACACGCCATGGACACGATCACCACCGCGGCTTCCTGGCCCTGGAACTTGTCCACGGTTCCGACCCGTACGCCTGACAGTCCGGCCCGGTCCAGAGCTTCGCGAACAAGGTTCACCTGGGCGTTGTAGGCAGCCACCACAAGGATGTCCGAGGCCTCAAGAGGGCGCGACCCCTCCGGAGTGTGCCACGCCAGACCCAGATGGCGCCGCACCTGCCGGACGACTTCGGCGGCTTCCTCCGGGGACGACGTCGTGTTGCCGCTGTGCGGCACCATCACCGTTTCGATCCCGGCGGGAACTCCATCCAGGCGCCGGAGGTCAGCGGACGGCGCAGACCGCAGCCGGCCCTCGTAGGACAGCTCGGAGACCGCCAGGCACAGCTCGGAGTTCATCCGCCACGAGTCGGCCAGGAAGTAGCCAAGCTCCGCCGGCAAGGTGGCGTGACCCGCGGAGATCCAGCCCAGCGCCGACTCGTCGACAGGCTCGGGATGCTTGCCTTGGCTGACCTGCGGGAGCTGCTGCGGGTCGCCTAGCTGGAGCAGCCGGCTGCTGGACTGGGCGACCGCGAGCGTGTTGGCCAGGGAGAACTGGCCGGCTTCGTCGATCACCAGCAAATCGAGTGAGCCGGCCGGGACGGTGGCGCCGGTCATGGTCCACGCCGTGCCGCCGACCAGGGCACCGCCGGGCGCGCTCAGCAGCGCCGCAACGTCCTTGGCGGTACGCGCTTGCCACGGCAAGGGATTGTCGTGCTTCACGTCCTTCGCGACCAGGGCGGGGCTGACCCCCGCTTTGGTGATGGCGGTCGTCAGCAGGTTCTCCACCACGGCGTGGGACTGGCCGACGACGCCGACCTTCCAGCCTCGGGCGACGAGCCGGGCGATGACGTGGGAACCCACATGGGTCTTGCCGGTTCCCGGGGGACCCTGCACCGCCAGGTAGGAGTGGTCGAGTCCCAAGACCGCCGTGGTGATCGCATCGATGAAGCGGTCCGGGCCGTCGCCCGGCTGCGGCAATGACGCGCCGCCGGACAGCCGTGGCGGCAGATGCCGGACGAGGTCAAGGGCAGGGTGCCGGGGGATGGAACCGGACTGCAAGCCATCGGCTACCAGGTCGGCGAGTGACTCCAACGCCTGCTCCAGGCTTTTGGTGGCCAGCGGCTGGTCCTCGGTGAGCGCGATGGGCACCTCGCTGTGGGGCGATACGTTTCGGTGCAGCCGGTCCCGAATGACGACGGTGTCCTTGCCGTCCTCGTGCCCAAGTTCCAGAACCTCCGTGCCGAACCAGCCGCTTCGGCCGGCACCGTTCTTGCCCGTGCCGTCCAGCCCCGCGGGAAGCGGAAGCCCGTACATCCGGAACCATTTGCTGCCTTCGCGCAAATCCGAGCCGGGGCTCACAGTGCCGGTCAGCCGGACCCGCCGCTCCGGAAGCTTCCGGCCTTCTTGCTGCCAGTCGTCGAGGATCACGGCGGAATCGACAAGGAAGACGTTCCGGTCCCGCTCGTGCGTGTCCGGGCCTTGCTCGCACCGGTCGAAATGCGCCCACCAGAAGGACTTGCGCTCCCGGCGGTGATAGCTCACAGCCGCAGCCAGCATGGCGACGGCCTTGCGATCCTCCTCGGACAGGCCGCTCCCGGGCTCGGCAAGGGCCAGCAACGCCAGCTCGGCCGGGCCAAGCGCGGCAGCAGCGGCCGGGGAGTCGACGTCGTCCCCGGCGCCCGCCGGTGCGGAACCGGCGCCGCCCGACCCGGACCCGGTGTCCCCGCCCGGCCCGGAGCCGGTGCCGCCTGGCTCAATCCCGCCCGGCTCGATCCCACGTTCCTTGGCCCGCTGCAGCAGCCAATTCCGCAGCTCCAGCGTCGAGAGGCAGTCGTATTCGTTGTAGTCGGAGATGCCGGCGAGGATCCTCGCGGCGTCCTCGGCCCTGGCCTCATCCACCTTGCCAGCCTCGCGCGCCTCGCAGTAGTGGGCGTAGGCGACAACGGAGGCGCCGGCGTCCTTTACGTCGCCCGTGCGGAGGTTCGTGCCCATGTAGAGCGGCTCGAGCTTCTTGATGCTGTACGAGTTTTCCGAGATGCGGATGCTGTTCCGGACCGTCTGGTAGAGGTCCACCAGCAGGCCTTCGCGGAGCCACTCATCCACAATGTCTTCGCCGGCCACATGCAGCACGGAGAGCTTGCGGAGTGCCGTCTTCTCATAAGGGGCGTAGTGGTAGACGTGCATATCGGGGTAGTCCCGTCGACGCTGTTCCACGTAGTCCAGGAAGTCGAGGAACGCCTGCTTCTCCGCCGCCCGGCTGTGCGCCCAGAACGGCCGGAACACGCCCGGAACGCTTGGCCCGGAGGGCGCCTCGATGACGCCGAAAAGGTACTCGAGTCCCCACACCCCGGTGGCGCTGTCCTGCCACAGTGGATCGCCCTCGAAGTCGAAGAAAATGTCGCCCGGACTGGGCGGCGGAAGCTCAGCCAGGGTGTTCTGCGGGAGCACGGCGTAGCGCAGCGTGTGTTCCTCGCCGTCCTTGCGGTACTGCACTTCCCCGTCGGCCGGTCCAACGCCGCTCTGCATCCGGGCCTGTTCCTGCAGCCGCAGGAGCGTGGGCGTCGGCTTGGCGAGCGGAGTTTGGGCCAGCTCCGTGACGGTGTGAATGCCCAGCTCGTGGAGGTTCTTGCGCTGCACCGAGTTCATCCGGGCCACCAGGAGCAGATCGTCGGTGGCCTTGACCTGTTCCTGGCAGTAGTCGCACCGGCCGCAGGCGGTGACATCCTCCGCGCCCCAGCGGACAGCGTCTGGCTGTGCGATGTGCACGGCCGTCAGGCCGAGGAAACGTTCACGGCGTTCCCGGAAGACCGGCAGGATCTCGGCGAGTTTGTGGTGGCTCCGGACGTAGTCGTAGCCGCCGTCGGCCAATTGCACCGTGGCGCCAAGGACAAGGGTGACCGCGGGATCCACGGGGATGCCCTCCTTGAGCAGCTGGTCGCCGTAGGCGGCGAGCTGCAGCAGGGCGGTCACTTTGGCGTGGCGGGCCAGTTTCGTGTCGAACACGGCGTAGCCGCCGTCGGCCTGCCGGACCAGGAAGTCGGAGCGGCCGTGGAACTGGCCGTCAAAGAACGCGGCCTGGAAGACGACGTCGGCGCCCGCCCGCAGCGCCTCGATGGACTCGTGGTGCTTGGCCGCCAAGGTGGCGCGGTCCATGGCAGTGGCGGGAACGACGTCGTACACGCCGCGCCCGCGGGTGGGGTCCCAGGTGCCGAACTCGTCCATGAACCCGTCCAGGACCTTGCGCTCGTGAACGTCGCCCAGCATGGCCGCGTGCTGGAGCATTTCATCGGTGCCGAAGTCAGCCTTCGGGGCACGGCCCAGCTTTTCGTCGAGCTTCCGGAGCAGCTGGTACTCGCAGCCGACGGCCACCACAAGGTCGCTCGCGGAGTAGACCAGATCCGGTGCCGCGCCCGGTACTTCCGGTTCAAGAAAAAACACTGCGCCCCGCTTTGCTTGGCTCTGGCCGACTGACTCATTTTGACCGACCGGCCGGCTCCCGACGCCGTCGATCTCTCTTCTGCCAAGCTACCAAAGCCCTCTGACACTCAAACACTGGCCGTCGTCGTGGGAGCGGCGTAAGGTCAGCAAGACCATGACCGAACAACAACCCTTCGAGCTGGTCCGCAGCTACCCACACTTCGACTTGCGCCGCTATCCCGCGCACGTCGTCGCCGAGATCCGGGTCAACGCGAGCTTTGACCGCGCCGGAAATGCGGCCTTCCGCCACCTGTTCAACTACATCAGTGGCAGCAACAGCGCGTCGCAGAA
Organism: Arthrobacter sp. 10T419; assembly: GCF_056394105.1. NCBI lineage: Bacteria > Bacillati > Actinomycetota > Actinomycetes > Micrococcales > Micrococcaceae > Arthrobacter > Arthrobacter sp. 10T419. The sequence goes on from NZ_JBFTHF010000004.1 coordinate 182,796, forward strand.
GCTGGCGATGACCGCCCCGGTGATCCAGGGGACCGGTGGCCCGGGAGCCGGAGGCCAGGGGAGCTCGGGCCACGGCCCCTCGCAGAAACTGGCGATGACCACTCCGGTGCTCCAAAGCGGCCCGTTGCCCGGGAAGGATGCGCCGGCCGACTTCGTGGTCGCCTTTGTCCTCCCCGCGGGCATGAGCGCAGAAACCGCTCCGGTCCCGACCGACCCCGAGGTCAGAATCCGGGCTGTTCCCGGCTCGCTGGCCGCGGCGCTGCGCTTCTCCGGCAGCGGCTCGGAAACCGCGTTCGCGCGGCGCAACGACGGGCTGCAGTCGGCGCTGACCCTGGCCGGGCTGACGCCGGTGGGGCCGCCGAGGTTCGCCCGCTTCGACCCGCCGTTCAAGCCGTGGTTCCTGCGCCACAACGAGGTCGTGCAGGACGTGCAGGAGACCCCCGACGCTGCGGTAACGCCCGGCTCCTGACCCGGGTAAGGCAAAATGGCTGGGTGAGCCAACTCCCGCAGCACCCCGCCGTGACCACCCCGATTGAAACCCAGATTGCCGCCGAGCTCGGCGTGAAACCCTGGCAGGTGAAAGCGGCCGTGGAGCTGCTCGACGCCGGGTCCACGGTGCCGTTCATCGCCCGGTACCGCAAGGAAGCCACCGGCACCCTGGATGACACCCAACTCCGCGGGCTTGAAGAGCGGCTGCGCTACCTGCGCGAGCTGGAGGACCGGCGTCGGACCATTCTGGAAGCAATCGCCGCCCAAGGGTCGCTCACCCCGGAGTTGCAGGGCGCCGTCGTCGCCGCCGACACCAAGTCGCGGCTGGAGGACATCTACCTTCCCTTCAAGTCGAAGCGGCGCACCAAGGCCCAGATCGCCCGCGAGGCCGGCCTGGAACCGCTCGCGGACTCGTTGCTGAAGCGGCCGGAGCTGGACCCGGAACGCGAAGCCGCCCGGTACCTGAACGAAGAACATGCCATCGGTGACGCCGCCGCGGCGCTGGCCGGAGCCCGGTCCATCCTTGTCGAGCGCGTCGCGCAGGACGCTGACCTGGCCGCCACCCTGCGGGAGCGGCTCTGGAGCCAGGGCCGGATGGTGTCGCGGGTCAAGAAGGGCATGGAGACCGAGGGGCAGAAGTTCAAGGACTACTTCGAGTTCTCCCAGGCTCCCTCCGGGATGCCCTCGCACCGGGTCCTCGCGCTGCTGCGCGGTGAAAAGGACGGCGTGCTGGAACTGGATCTCAGCGAGGCGGAACCGGACGACGACGCCGCCCTGGCCGCCGCCCGCGGCCGGTACGAAGCCGCTGTGGCCAAGTTCCTTGGGGTCGCCGACCGAGGCCGGCCCGCCGATGCCTGGCTGCTGCAGACGGCGCAGCAGGCGTGGCGCTCGCGGGTGCTCAGCCGCCTGAGCGGCGACCTGCGCAGCCGGATGTTCGCCGCGGCCGAGGACGAGGCCGTCCGGGTGTTTGCCGCCAACCTCCGGGACGTGCTGCTCGCCGCACCCGCCGGCAACCGCGCCACCCTGGGACTGGACCCGGGGCTGCGCACCGGCGTGAAAGTCGCCGTGGTGGACGGGACCGGCAAGGTGGTTGCGACGGACACTGTCTACCCGCACGCCCCGGCACGGAAGTGGGATGAGGCGCTGCGCACGCTCCTGGCGCTGGCCCGGAAACACGGTGTTGAACTCGTGGCGATCGGCAACGGCACCGCCTCGCGGGAGACGGACAAGCTCGCGGCGGAGCTGATCAAACAGCTCGGTGCCGAAGCCGGCGGCGCGCCGCAGAAACTCGTCGTGTCCGAGGCCGGGGCGTCTGTGTACTCGGCGTCGGCGCTCGCCGCGGCCGAACTGCCCGGCATGGACGTGTCGCTGCGCGGCGCGGTGTCGATCGCCCGGCGGCTGCAGGATCCGCTCGCGGAACTGGTCAAGATCGAGCCGAAGTCGATCGGCGTCGGGCAGTACCAGCACGACGTCACGGCGTCGAAGCTGGACCGCAGCCTCGACGCCGTCGTCGAGGACTGCGTCAACGCCGTCGGGGTGGACGTCAACACCGCCTCACCCGCGTTGCTGAGCCGGGTGGCCGGCGTCGGACCGCTGCTGAGCGAGAACATCGTGGCGTACCGGAACGAGCACGGTCCGTTCAACAAGCGCAGCGAGCTGAAGAAGGTGCCCCGGCTGGGCGCGAAGGCTTTTGAACAGTGCGCCGGCTTCCTGCGGATCAGCGGGGGAGCGGAGCCGCTGGACGCCTCCAGCGTGCATCCGGAGGCGTACCCGCTGGCCCGGAAGATCAAGGCCGCGGCCGGCGCCGGTCAGGGCGGCGGCCTGGCTGCGCTCAACCCCCAGGACTTCGTGGACGGCTCGTTCGGTCTGCCCACCGTGCGGGACATCATCGCCGAGCTGGAAAAACCAGGCCGGGACCCGCGGCCCGCGTTCGCGGCGGCGACGTTCCGGGAAGGGATCGAGAAGATCTCCGACCTCAAGCCGGGCATGGTGCTGGAAGGCACAGTCACCAATGTGGCCGCGTTCGGCGCGTTCGTGGACGTCGGAGTGCACCAGGACGGGCTGGTCCACGTTTCCGCGCTGGCCAACCGGTTCGTCGCCGACCCGCGCGAGGTGGTCAAGTCCGGCCAAGTGGTACGGGTCAAGGTGCTGGAGGCCGACCCGGACCGGAAACGCATCTCACTGACGCTCCGGCTCGACGACGAACCCGCGGCAGGTTCGCAGGACCGGGGCCGTCGGGGCCAGGCGAGGCCACCGCAGCCCAGGTCCGCCGCCACGCCGACCCCGGCCAGGCAGGGCTCACCCACGCCTGGCCCCAAAGCGGCCCCGGCGGCGGCCCCGGCATCGGCGCCCGCCAACACCGCGATGGCCGAGGCGCTCCGGAGAGCGGGCCTCGGAAAGTAACCTGACCGCTCATCGCGGAATCCCTACCGCTCGGCGCACAACTGATACGTTTGCTGATGAATTGCACCATGATTGCCGGAGGCAAGTGCCCGCATTTGGGCCTTTCGCCTCTAGAGCGCCGAGACATCGGCGTCTTTCGACACGCAAGGGAGCAACTATGGGCTGGCTGGACCGCGAACGAACTATTGCCCCGCCGGGGTTCAACCGGTGGCTTGTGCCGCCCGCGGCGCTCGCCGTCCACCTGTGCATCGGCCAGGCGTACGCGACGAGCGTTTACAAGACGGCGCTGGTTAAGCACTTCGGCGCCAGTCTGACCGAGATCGGTGTGATCTTCTCCATCGCGATCGTGATGCTCGGCCTGTCCGCCGCGATCATGGGCACCTGGGTGGATAAGAACGGCCCGCGCAAGGCGATGTTCACGTCCGCCTTGTTCTGGGCCAGCGGCTTCGTGATCGGCTCGCTGGGCATCTTCACGCACCAGCTCTGGCTCGTCTACCTCGGCTACGGCGTGGTCGGCGGCATCGGCCTGGGTATCGGCTACATTTCGCCGGTGTCCACCCTGATCAAGTGGTTCCCGGACCGCCCGGGACTCGCCACCGGCATGGCCATCATGGGCTTCGGCGGCGGCGCGCTGATCGCGAGCCCCGTCTCCACCGCGCTGCTGAAGATGTACGACCCCAACTCCGGCGCCAAGGGCTGGATTGCCAGCGGTGACTCGGTCGGCAAGCTCTTCCTGACCCTCGCCGTCGTCTACCTCGCCTACATGCTCTTCGGCGCTTTCACCATCAAGGTGCCAGCCGACGGCTGGAAGCCCGTCGGCTTCGATCCGGCCAAGGTCAAGGCGTCAAAGCTGGTCACGACGGACAACGTCTCGGCGAAGAACGCGGTCAAGACCCGGCAGTTCTGGCTCGTCTGGATCGCACTGTTCTGCAACGTCACCGCCGGCATCGGCATCCTGGAGCAGGCTGCCCCGATGATCCAGGACTTCTTCCGGAAGTCCGACGGCGTCTCCCTGGTCAGTGCCGGCGTCGCCGCCGGCTTCGTGGGATTGCTCTCCATCGGCAACATGGCCGGGCGCTTTGCCTGGTCCGCGACCTCGGATGTGACCGGCCGGAAGCGCATCTACATGGTGTACCTCGGCGTCGGCGCGCTGCTCTACACAGTGCTGGCCCTCGCCGGTTCCTCGACCACGGTCCTCTACGTGGCGCTCGCCTTTGTCATCATCTCCTTCTACGGCGGAGGCTTCTCGACGGCTCCGGCCTATCTGCGGGATCTCTTCGGCACCTTCCAGGTCGGCGCCATCCACGGCCGGCTGCTGACCGCGTGGTCGGCTGCCGGCGTCGCCGGACCGCTGATCGTCAACGCTTTCCTGGACGCCCAGGGCAAGCCCGGCCAGCTGAATGCCGCGTCCTACCAGCCCGCGCTGCTGACCATGGTGGCGCTGCTGGTGATCGGCTTTGTGGCCAACCTGCTGGTCAAGCCGGTCGACGCACGATTCCACGAACCCCGCCCGGACCGCGACCGGTCTGCAGAACCCGCCATGGAGGCCTGAGATGAGCACAGCACATACCCCCGGTACACAGACGGCGGTCACAGCGTCCACCGGCAAAATCGCGGTGGCATGGGCCCTCGTCGGCGTGCCACTGGCCTACGGGGTCTACGAGACCCTGACCCGCGTGGCGGCGCTGTTCGGCTGATCCATGACCTTCACCGCGGCTGAGCAGTTCACCACCCGCCCCACCTTGCAGGGCACCTTTGGGATGAGTGCATCCACCCATTGGATCGCGACGGCGGCAGCGCAGGCGGTGCTCGAACGCGGCGGTAACGCGTTCGACGCCGCCGCGGCCGGCGCCTTCGTGCTGCACGTTGTCGAGCCGCACCTCAACGGCCCGGGCGGGGACATGACGGGTGTCTTCGTGACGGCGGCCGAACCCGGCAGGCCAGTGGTGTTGATGGGGCAGGGGCCGGCGCCGGCTGCGGCCACGGTCGAGCACTACCGCGCCGAAGGGCTGGACCTGGTGCCGGGCTCCGGGGCGCTGGCCGCCGCGGTGCCCGCCGCCGTCGACGCCTGGCTCCTGCTGTTGCGCGACCACGGTACCTGGGAGCTGGACGCGATCCTGGCGTTCGCGGTCGGCTATGCGCGCGACGGGCACCCGGTGCTCGGCCGCGTCGGCACCACGATTGCCGCGGTGGCGGAGCTGTTCCAGGAGCATTGGCCCAGCTCGGCCGAGCTGTGGATGCCGGGCGGCCGGATTCCGGCCGAGGGCGACGTCATCCGCAACCCTGCCTACGCCCGGACGCTGGAGCGGCTCATCGAAGCAGGCTCGGCGTTGGGGTCCGACGGGTCCCGGGAGGCGCGGATCGATGCTGCCCGCCGGGAATGGCGCGAGGGCTTCGTAGCCCGGGCGATGGTCGAATCCGTGCAGGCCCCGCACCGGCACTCCTCTGGGACCGACCACCGGGGCGTCCTGGCGGTGTCCGACCTGGCCGGCTTCGAAGCAGGCTATGAGTCGGCGGCCACCATCGATTTCCGGGGCCACACGATCGCGAAGACCGGGCCGTGGGGTCAGGGTCCGGCGCTGCTGCAGACCTTGGCCATCCTCGCCGGGTTCGAGGACCAGTATCTCGATCCGTCGACCGAGCTCGGGGCGCACACAATCCTGGAGGCCCAGAAGCTGGCGTTGGCCGACCGCGAGGCGTACTACGGCGACACGGACGTACCGCTGGAGTACCTGCTGTCCGAGGAGTACAGCGCGGGCCGCCGCGATTTGATCACGGAGCGGGCGTCACACGAATTCCGGCCCGGGAAGGTCCCGGGGCGCGAGCCTTATCTGCCGCAGCTGCGCACCGAATACACGCCGCCAGCTTTGGTCCGGAACGGTGTGGGGTCCGGACCGGCGGGACTGGGCGTCGGCGAGCCAACCGTAGCGCCGAGCGGGGAAACCCGCGGCGACACCTGCCACATCGACGTCGTGGACCGCTGGGGAAACATGGTCTCGGCCACCCCGTCCGGCGGCTGGCTGCAGTCCTCGCCCGCGATTCCAGAGCTGGGTTTCTGCCTCGGCACCCGCCTGCAGATGACCTGGTTGGAGCCGGGCACACCTTCCACCCTCACTCCGGGCCAGCGGCCCCGCACCACCCTGACCCCGACCCTGGTCCTCCGGGAGGGGCATGCCGTGACCGCGCTGGGTTCGCCGGGCGGTGACCAGCAGGACCAGTGGCAGCTGCCGTACTTGCTGCGAACGATCGTGGGCGGCTACTCGCCGCAGCAAGCCATCGACGCACCGACGTTCCATACGACGTCGATGCCTGGATCGTTCTGGCCGCGCACCTGGGAGCCCGGCGGCGCAGTGGTCGAGGACCGGCTGGGCGAGGACGTCATCGCGGGGCTCCAACGCCGCGGGCACGTGGTGACCGTGGCCGGCGGCTGGACCCTCGGCCGGCTGTCCGCCGTCGTGCGGGACCCCGCAACGGGGGTGCTGCAGGCCGCGGCCAACCCCCGCGGCGCCCAAGGGTACGCGGCGGGGCGGTAGCGCATAGGGAGGCTTGGACGCCCCACGCGGGGCAGCCAATGCACCTGCGCATCCATGCTTAGATTGTCCGGTGAGTAGAACCAGCCGCGTCCCCTTAATCGTGGGTTTGCTTACCTTTTTCTATTCAATGGTCGGAGTGTCCGTCCCGAGCTTTTGGACTGACGAGGCAGCCACCGTCAGCGCGGTCAACCGTGACTTTCCCGAGCTCTGGACCATGCTGGGGAAAGTGGATGCGGTTCACGGCGCCTACTACGGCCTGATGTATGGCTGGACTCGAATTTTCGGACTGTCCGAACTGTCGCTGCGCACGCCCAGCCTGATCGCGGTGGCAGTGGCCGCTGGACTGCTGACGGCACTCTGCCGCAGGCTCGGGGGGACCGCGTACGGAGTGAGCGCCGCGGTCATCTTCGTCATCCTCCCGCGGGTCCAATACGTGGCCACGGACGCTCGCTCGTATGCCATGACCATTTTGGGTGCTGTGCTGGCAACCTACCTGCTGGTGCTCATCCGCGAATCCCCGACCAAACTGCGGTGGCTCTGGTACGGACTTACCGGCCTGCTCACCGTTGGTTTGTCGTTTTACGCCGTGCTGTTGGTCGCGGCGCACGGGATTACCCTGCTGGTCGACGGGCGCCTGCGCAGACAATGGCGTGGCATGGCGGTGGCCTCGCTAGGGTGGCTTGTCCCGGCAGCCCTGATCGCCGCCGTCGCCTCGCGCCAACAGTTTCAGATAGCTTGGGTGCAGCCCATCGGGGCGTCCACACCTTACGAGGTCGCCTTTATCCAGTTCTTCAGCGACGCCTATTCCGTTTCGGAGGACTTCGTCACCAGCCCCAAACCGACGCCGGGCGAGGACTTTTCGATGTACGGCCTGGCGGCGGTCGTCTGGGTTACGGCACTGATCGGCACAATCCTGGCCCGAAAGCATTTCGCAGTGAAGCTGGCCTTGCCATGGCTTGTGCTGCCGCTGGCACTGGTGATTCTAGGATCAGCGATCGCCGGGCGCGGCTATTACCTGCCGCGGTATGTCTCGTTCGAACTGGCCGCCCTGCCAATGCTGGCTGCCGCTCCGCTGCTGGCCAGGCCGCTTGGACATCCTGTCCATCGACGCTGGCTGGTTGCGGTGTTGGCCGCCGCGCTGGTGATCTCGGTGCCGTCGTATGTCGGCCAGCGGACGGAATATGGGCGCATTGAAAGTGATGACTTCCGTTTCATTGCTGAAACTATCCAGAGGAACGCCGCCCCGAATGACGCGTTCGTAATAAGCAACGACCGGGACATGGCGTTCCAGGGCTACCGGGCCGACTTTGAGCGCCTTAACGATCCCACAATGGCTCTTCCGGCCGCCCAATGGGGGCGCATTTTTGACCGGCGCTATGACGTCAAGACGGCCAGGAATCGAATTCTTAAATACGACACAGTTTGGGTTGTGGAAGTGTCCAGCAAGACCGGCGCACGCAAGGCAATGGAAGCTATTGGCTACGCGCCGAAGCGGCAGTTTGCGGGGCTGACGACGTCCGTCACCGAGTTCAAGCGCACTCGTCCCTAGGTCAATTTAGGCACACGGCGACTGCGACGGCGAGCCGCCAGAAACGTTCCTGCGGTCGCGGCAACCGGTACGGCGAGGAATACCGCGGCCCCCGATGCGCCACTGGCCGCACCTCCAACCGCAAGATAGCCGGTGAGCCCAATCCACCAAAAAAGGGCCGCCGCAAACCCCGCTATGGCGAGCAAGACATCACGAGTCCCCAAGCGGCTCCGCCCGCGGCGGCTGGAAGTCGGGAGATTTCCCTGACGGGTCGATGCACTGGACGACACAACTGCACGATGGCGCCCGGGACGTGAAGATCCGTGCACGTCAGGCAGGGGAACCGGCAACAAACCTGAGCTAACAGAGCGTCTGGTTCGGCGTGCCACGAGGTAAGTTCCCAAGGTTGCCGCCGCCGGTACTGCGATAAAGACAAGCAGTCCAACCCCGCCGCTGGCTGGGCCGCCGACGATGACATACCCGGTCAGCCCGATCCACCAGCAGATAGCCGCTACGAATGCACCGATGATCACTTGAGCCTGCGCCGTGCGGGAGCGGCTGGTCTTAAGAGAATTGAAGCTGCTGTCCCGTGTCACGAGTATTCCCCTCTGAACTGTCATCACAAAGGCCATCTGGTAGTCATCACACCACGGTTCAGCAGCTTTGATAAGGCCTGGTCGCGGACGACAAGAGTACGCTCCTTCGGAACCTAACGGACATTCTGAGTCCAGAGCCTGGTCAGTTCGAATGATCGAGCCGCCTGTATGTCGATACCCCGCGGTCACGATCGGAAGTAGTGGTTTCGTTGGGGTGTTTGGTGGGGGTCGAGGTGGGGCGGTGGGATAAACCAGGGGATGCCGTGGCGGGGTTGGATGGTCCATTGTTCTTTGTGGATCAGGTGGTGATGGTGGGAGCAGAGGAGTGTTCCGTTGTCGGTGGATGTGCTGCCGCCTGTGGACCAGTAGTTGATGTGGTGGGCTTCGCACCAGGGTGCGGGGATGGTGCAGCCGGGGAAGGCACAGCCTTGGTCGCGGGCGGTGATGGCTTTGCGGAGGTGGGGCGGGAAGAGCCGGGTGGTGCGGCCGATGTCCAGGATCCGGCCTTGGGAGCCGAGGAGGACGGGGATGATGTCGGCGTCGCAGGCGATGGTGCGGATGGTCGCGGCGGTGACGGGTCCGGTGAACGCCAGTGTCCCGGTGCCGGTGTCGGTCTCTGCGCGCTGGTGGAGGCGGTCGAGGAGGTCGCGGTAGTCGATGGTGGCCATGATCTGGGGCCGGAGTCCGCCCGCGGCGGGCAGCCCGCCGGAGCTTAGGGCGACTTTGCAGGCGCCGACGAGTCCGTCGAGGAGTTTCTGCGGCCGGGACCGCCGGTCCATGCTGCCCGGTCCTGTCCCGTCGGGTTCTTCGCCGTTGAGTGCTGCGGTGCCGGTTGCCGCATCACCGGGAGCTTGGGTGCCGGTGCGGGGGTTGGTGGCGGTGTTCATCACGGTCAGGAGGTGTTCGTATTGTGCGGTGGTCGCGAAGATCTCCAGGTGTTGGAGGCCGTGGCGGGGTTTGCGGATGAATGCGCCCTGTAACTGGCGGAGGACGTCTTCGGCGGGTTCGGCGCCGTCCTGGTCGATTGCGTCCATCCAGCGCCGGGCGATCCGGGCCAGGAAATCCGGGTCATGTTCCGCGGCGGTGCGGGTCAGGGCGTGTTCCATCCGGGCACTCGTGTCCGGGTCGCAGAGCGGCCGGGCGCGTTCTAGGGCCTGGCTGATGATGGTCGCGGACCGGGACGGGACGGTACCGGCGGCCACGGCGGCGGCGAGTTCCTCGTGCAGGGCCGCCAGAGGCTGGCCGGTGATCCCGGCGCGGGGCAGCAGGGCGCCGGCGAGGGTGAGGCGGCGGTGGGCCTCGACGGCGGTGATCTGCAGCCGGTCCCGGAGGAAGTCCCCGGTCCTGCGGTACCCGTCACCGGCGGCCGGGAGCGCATCGGGGCTCTCTTTGCGGGTGCGGTCCACGGCCCCCGCGGCAACGACCTGCAAATACTCCAACGCCCGGGAAACTTCCTCGACCCGGCCAGCGAACTCCGCCGCCTCAGCGAATCTCAGCAGCGCCGCGTCCCCGGCCGCCGTCGCGCACAAGCGTCGGAGCAGCACCAGGACCTCGTCAACAACAGGACCAGCGCTGCGCCCCTCACCGCCCGGCCAACTGGCCGGACGAACGATGAGGGCTGCACCGATTCCCATAACCCCATTCAACTGCCGACCACCGACATTATTAGCCCGCCGCGGAACGCGCACCGAACTGGTAGGCCGCAACTCGACTCGGGGCCGCCCTAATCCAAAACCCGCGGCCGTCCAAACTGCGTCCGAACGCCCGGCGAGAACAACACCGAGTCGGGCGGCCCCGACACAGCGATGCCGGCCGCTGCGACGAGTTGGTCCTCCAACACCGTCACCCGAGCCGGGTACAGCGGCCACGGCGTGTGCGTATTCGGAACGTAGAGCGTCTTGCCGCGGAAGCGGGTATGTAAACCAAACCGGGCCGTGAGGTGGACGGACAGCGGATCGGTTGCTCCGGCGTCGGACTCCGGGACTACCGCGAAATCGCTGCGTGCCCCGCCCCGAAACCTGCGCACCGAATACCCGGTCGACGGGTCCGCCAGGTTCGTTGCCCTGAACCGGTCCCGGGACCACACATAGGGAATTCCCGCCACTCGGGCAGCCAGCACCACCGCCAGGCGCGACGCGTCCAGGCTCAGGAAAACCACGCCCCGCGTGCCGTCCGCTTCCCGGGAGTAGAGCCGCACGTTGATCTCGTTGAAGCTGCCGAAGTACGGAATGCCGGGCCCGTGGCCCAAGCCGGCGCCCTGCATGCGGAAACCGATGAGTCCCACCCAAGCCGATCCGTCGAACAGGTCCGGAACAACGCCGGGCGGCATGAATTTCGCGGCAACCGCCTCGGGGATGCGCCAGTGCAGGAACACGGCGTCCGTCCACCGCTGGTCCATGATGACCGGTCGCGGCAGCTCCGGCGCCGCAGGCCAGGGATCGTTTGCCATCGGTTCGCGGCCCGTTAGTTCAGGGCCCGGGTACCGCCCGGAAGTTCTCCGCCGGACAGCAGTTCCGCCGCGGTATCCGCCAGGGCGGTCAGCGCCACGCGCTGGGTCCACGGACCGTATGAGATGCGGGCGACGCCGAGTTCCTGAAGCTTGGCCGGGGCCAGTGAGCCGGGGACGTTGATGACTGATACCTTGTTCCACCCGATGCCGTCCACCAGCGCCTTGACGGTGGCTTCGTCCAGCAGCCCGGGTACAAACACGGCCGTGGCGCCGGCGTCCAGGAAGGCCCGGCCGCGCTCAACCGCGTCCGCGAGCACTGCGCCGGGGTCCCGGTCCTTGCCCTTCAGAAACGCGTCCGTGCGGGCGTTGAGGACAAAGTCGATGCCCTCGGCCTCGGCCGCCCGCACCACGGAACTCATCTGGTTCACCGCGTCCGCGAGCGGCCGCATCTGGTCCTCGATGTTGGCACCAACAATGCCGACGCCGATCGCCTTGCGGGCGGCCTCGCCCGGGTTGCCGTAGCCCGACTCAAGGTCGGCGCTGACCGGCAGGGAGGTCGCCGCGGCAATGCGGCCGACGGCGGCGATCATCTCGTCCAGCGGGATCTTCTCGCCGTCTTCATAACCCAGCGAAGCAGCAATGGAGTGGCTGGCCGTTGCCAGGGCAGTGGTGCCGGGGACGTCGGCGACGACCTTCGCGGTGATCACATCCCAGACGTTGATGACCTGCAGGATCCCGGGCGCGCGGTGGAGACTCAGCAATTCGGTGGCTTTGGCGGCAAGTGAATTCGTCATTTCGCGAGCCTAGCCGGAGCCAGTGAGCGCCGAGAAGGGCTTTCCGCTCTCGGGAGAACCGGTCAGCCGGCCGTCGACGGCGCCTGGGCGACCGCCGGCTGCTTCTGCCAGGGCCAGCGTCCGGTGATTTCAAGTTCGAGGGAGAAGCTCAGGAACGTCCGGATCAGCACGATGATGGCCAACACGCCCACGCTCTCGAAGGTGGGGGTGACGGCGACGGTCCGGATGATGTCGGCCGCCACCAGCAGCTCGAGGCCGAGCAGGATGGAACGGCCCAGCAGTTGCCGGTAGGAACGGTAGACCGAGAGCGGTTCGGAGCCGGACGGCAGCTGCCGAGGCTGAAACCCCCGCAAAGCCATCGGGATCGACACCAGCGCGCCGATGACCATGATGGCCACGCCGGCGAAATCCATGAACCGGCCGACCGTCTCGATGATGTGCTGAAAATCCATGCTGCCCCTCGGAAAAGTCGGGAGTGAACTCTAGTGCTCTGCGAGCAAACGCCGCGTCAGGGGTGCCGCTCGCCGACGCCGGCCAGGATGGCACGATAGCCCTCGCGGAAGCTCGGATACTCGAACTCGAAGTCCGTACCGCGCAGCAGCGCGTTGCTGACGCGCTTGTTCCCGCCACGCGACGGCTCGCCACCGCCTGCTCCGGCAGCCCCCGACGCCGGTTCGGTAGGCCCTGGCTCCGGGAGCCCCAGCTCGCGGGCCAGGAACCGCAGCACCTCGCCAAGTTCGGCCGGCTCGTTGTCCACGCCCAGGTACACGGGCGCCGGCTCGGCGGCCATGGTGCACAGGTGCACGATGGCGGCAGCGGCGTCGTCGCGGTGGATCCGGTTGGTGAAGCGGGACTCGGCCGGGACCATGGCGTTCCCGCCGCGCACCTGGTCGATCAGTCGGGTCCGGCCGGGTCCGTAGATCCCGCCGAGCCGCAGGACCACCGGGGTAACCCCGGTGCCGCGCAGGCGGCTGTAGAGCAGGTCCTCGGCCTCGCGGATGATGCGGCCGGAGAACCCGGCCGGGTTCGGCGTCGTCGTTTCGTCCACCCAGCCGCCGTCGGCGTCGCCGTACACCGCGGTGGAGGACACGAACAGCACCCGGCGGACCGGCGCGCCGGAAGCGGCCACGGCGTCGAGCACATGGGCCAGGCCGTCCACATAGGCCGCCCGGTAGGCTTCCTCGGTGGGGGAATCCGCCGCAATCGCGACGACGACGGCGGTGGTGTCCGCCGGGACCGGCGGCAGTTCGCCGGAAGTCAGGTCGACCGCGGCGCCCTCTATCGCCGTCGGCAGCTTCCCCGGGGAGCGCCGCCAGCCCACCACGCGGTGGCCGGCCGCGGCAAAGCGCAGGCCGGCTTCGGTACCCAGATCGCCGCAACCGGCCAGCAGTACAGTCATACGGGCCAGTCTGCCAGTAAATGCGGGCAGCGCCGTGAGCGACGGAGCCGCCCCTCGCGGGTTTCGTTCGGGCTCGACGTTCGGAAGCGCCGACGGCGGACCGAACCCGCGAGCAGGAGAGTCGCCCGGAGCCGCTAACCGCGCGCGCCCCGAGCTACCGCGCTACCGTGCCGGGATCGGGAAGAACGCCCGGGGATCCTGCAGCAGTGCCGGGTAGTCGAAGTCCCGCCGGGCCAGGATCTCGTTGACCTGGAAGTTGCGTGCAAACACGCCGTCCACCGTGATCGGACGCCCCTGGACCTCGCCGACGGCGAAGGAGCGGCCGCCCTCGAGCGGGATCGCCACGACGGATTTCCCTGGCAGCGTGGTGAACGCCTCTTCCTGCGCCTGGCGCTTGCGGGTGGGCTTCTTCACCAGCGGCTTGGCGGGGCGCTTGCGGGCGTTCTTGTCCGGCCGGCGCGACCCGTTGTCCGCGTAGACGAACTGGTACTCGTCCTCCCCGGCGTTTGCGGCCTTGCCGCGAACCGGCGGCAGGCTGATCGTGTCCAGCTGCTTTGGATCGGTATCGCCCAGCGGCAGGCGGAGGACCCACATGCGGTCTCCTGCGGGATCTTCCGGCAGCAACTCGTGCTTGGGTTCAGGCCACACGTACTCCAGATCCGGATCCGTGCCGGGGAACACCGCAGTGTAGAACCGCTGGTCCTTGGCGAGCAGCCGGGAGCGGTGGCTGGCGTGGAAGTCCGGGTTCCCCAGCCAGTACGGCATCGGGATCTTGGCGGCGTAGTCCGGGTGCGCGGCTTGCGGAGCGAACTCCATGATCTTCTCCCGGGTGGTGTCTTCGCCGCCGCGGGCGGTCCATTCGTCCACCATGGCCAGGCCGTACATCGTCAAAGCGGGGACGTGGCCCATCCACATCCGGACGGCCGGGTGGGACTGCCAGCCGTACTCGGGAATCACCAGCGCGCGCAGCATCTGCAGCGCCTCAACGCGCTGCTTGCCGAGCCGCGCGGGGTCAAGGGCCGCGGCGCTCTGCTGGAAATCGGGGAAGGGGAGGAAAGTCTGCATCTCTCCAGTTTGAGGCCACGGGCCCGCAACGCCAATTGCTGGGCGCCGCGGGTGAGCGTGTTCACATCGCGGATACCTACAGACAGCTCCCAGCCTCGGGATTTATCATTTAGCCCAACCACCCCAGCCGCACGGAAGACCCGCCATGACCCTTGAAGCAGCGGCGCCCTTTGCGCCCAAGTACGGACAAATGCTCGGCCCGGAAGCCAACGGAATCCTGGTCCTCGAAGAATTCACCCTGGACCCCGCCGCGGCCCGCAAGGAGCAGAGCGGTTTCCGCACGGCCCTGGCCTCGGTGGCCCTGACCATGCGCCGCCTGCTCGCGTTCCGCCTTTTCATTGCCCTCGTCGCAATCGCCAACCTGCCGCTCTTCCTGCTCTCCAGCGGCTGGGAGATCTACGCCATCTCGCTGACTCTCGTTGTGGCCGTGCACGCGGCCGTGTCATGGCTGAACCGGCACGAGCCGCGGCTGCGGCAGCGCCGGCTGCTCGAACTCCACCTGCACCGGGAGCGCAGCGACAACTACCGCAAGGTCCGCGACGCGGTGAAGTATGTGATCGACACCCCGGCCCGGATGAACGAACAGCTCTACCTGGAACTGCTCGCCGCCAAGCGCGTCGCGCTGCACCTTGCGCAGGGCACCGTGGCCCTGCTGGACACCAGCGACGACGCCGCGTGGAAGGTCCGCATCATCCGCGAACTCCCCAAGACTGCCTGACGCCCGTCCCGGCTCTAGCCCTTCAGGACCGCCCCGAGGTACGGGGCGGTCCTGCTTGTTTTGGAGCGCGCGACGACGGCGGGTTCCCCGGCGGCGATGATCTTGCCGCCGGCGTCGCCGCCGGCCGGTCCCAGATCGATCACCCAGTCCGCGGCGGCCACGACGTCCATCTCGTGCTCCACCACCACGACGGTGTTGCCGGCGTCCACCAGCCGGTGCAGCTGGGCCATCAGGAGTTCGACGTCGGCCGGGTGCAGTCCCGTGGTGGGCTCATCCAGCAGATAGAGCGAGTGACCGCGCTGGGCACGCTGCAGCTCGGTGGCGAGCTTGATGCGCTGGGCCTCGCCGCCGGAAAGCTCGGTGGCGGGCTGGCCTAGCCGGAGGTAGCCCAGCCCGACTTCGCGCAGGGTCTGCAGGGCGCGCGCGGCGGCGGGGACCTCGGTGAGGAAATCGGCCGCCGCGTTGACCGTCATGCCCAGCACTTCCGCCACGTTCTTGCCGCGGTAGGTTACTTCCAGGGTCTCCGGGTTGTAGCGCGAGCCATGGCATTCCGGGCAGGGGCCGTAGCTGCCGGGCAGGAAGAGCAGCTCGACGGCCACAAAGCCCTCGCCCTGGCAGGTTTCACAGCGTCCGCCGGCCACATTGAAGGAGAAACGTCCGGCGCCGAAACCACGGACTTTGGCCTCGTCCGTGGCCGCGAACTCCTTGCGGACGGCGTCGAATAGCCCGGTGTAGGTGGCCAGGTTGGAGCGCGGGGTCCGTCCGATCGGCTTCTGGTCCACCTTCACCAGCCGGTCGATCTGCTCCAGCCCGGACACGGGACCCACGCTCAGCGGGGCGCTGGGCTCCCCGGCGTCGTCGGCTGCTTCCTCTGTGGTGACGGCGTCCGAGTCCGGGTGCAGCCAGGAATTGGCCACCTCGGCGAGGACCTGGCTGACCAGGGTCGACTTGCCGGAGCCGGAGACGCCGGTGACGGCGGTCAGGACACCGAGCGGGAAGCTGGCATCGAGCTCCTGCAGGTTGTGGCGGCTGATGTCGCGCAACTCCAGCCAGCCGGCCGCCTCCCGGCGGGCCCGCGGGCCGCCGTCGTCCGCCTTGCCGGCAGCATCCGGGAACAGGTAGGGCCGGGTGACGGAGGCTTCCACTTCGGCGAGGCCGGCCACCGGGCCGCTGTAGAGCACCTCGCCGCCGCCTTCGCCGGCGCGCGGGCCCACGTCCACCAGCCAGTCGGCCCGGCGCACCACGTCCATGTTGTGCTCGACGACGAACACCGAGTTGCCGGAGGACTTGAGCTGGTCCAGCACCGCGAGCAGGGGCTCGGCGTCGGCCGGGTGCAGGCCCGCGGAGGGCTCATCGAGCACGTAGATCACGCCGAACAGCCCGGAGCGCAGCTGGGTGGCGATCCGCAGCCGCTGCATCTCGCCGGGGGAGAGGGTGGGGGTGGAACGGCCCAGCGCGAGGTAGCCCAGGCCCAGGTCCAGCAGCACGGTGACGCGCTGGAGCAGGTCGCGGGTGATGGCAACGGCCACCTCGTTGGACTCGCCCGAGGACTGCTTCCGCGACGCCGTGCCCGCGGACGTGAGCTCGGTGGTGGGGCGGATAATCGCGGCCAGCTCGGTCATCGGCACCGCGTTGAGCTCGGCGATGGTCTTGCCCGCGAACGTCACGGCAAGCGCCTCGGGACGCAGCCCGCTGCCGCCGCAGCGCGGGCACGGGCCGGTTTCCATGAAGCGCAGCACCTTCTCGCGCATGGTGCTGCTCTTGGAGTCCGCGAGCGTGTGCAGGACGTAGCTGCGGGCGCTCCAGAAGCGGCCCTTGTACGGCTTGGCCACCCGGTCGCGCTGCGGCGTCACCTCCACCACGGGCTGTTCCTCGGTGAAGAGGATCCAGTCGCGGTCCTTCTTGGGCAGCTTCCGCCAGGGGGTATCGACGTCGTAACCCAGGTGGGTGAGGATGTCGCGCAGGTTCTTGCCCTGCCAGGCGCCGGGCCACGCGGCGATGGCGCCGTCGCGGATGCTCAGCGAGGTGTCCGGGACCAGCGAGGATTCGCTGACCGTGTGCGCGATGCCGAGGCCGTGGCATTCGGGGCAGGCGCCGGCCGCGGTATTGGGGGAGAACGCGTCCGAGTCCAGCGATGCGGCGCCGTCGGGGTAGCTGCCGGCGCGGGAGAAGAGCATCCGCAGCGAGTTGGACAGCGTGGTGACCGTGCCCACGGTGGAACGGGAGCTGGGGGTGCCGCGGCGCTGCTGGAGCGCGACGGCGGGCGGCAGCCCGGTGATCAGCTCGACCTTGGGGTTGTGGCCTTGCTGGATCAGCCGCCGGGCGTAGGGCGCCACGGATTCGAAGTAGCGGCGCTGGGCCTCGGCGTAGATGGTGCCGAAGGCCAGGGAGGACTTCCCGGAGCCGGAGACGCCGGTGAAGGCGACAATCGCGTCGCGGGGCACGTCCACGTCCACGTTGCGCAGGTTGTTTTCCTGGGCGCCGCGGACCCGGACGAAACCATCCGTGGGGCGGTCCGGCGCCAGGCCGGCAAGATCGGAAGCCTGCTGATTATTCTGCATCTGTTCGACTCTATCCGTCCTTGCTTCCGGCAGGCATATCCTTACCGAATGGAAACTAACAATGGCGGCGCCGACGCGGCCCTAGCTGAGGGCGTCCCCGAGTTCGCGGAGGTCCCGGCAGGAGTCCATGCCGCGCTGCCCGTGGCCGAGCTGCACCTGCATATCGAGGGCACGTTGGAGCCGGAACTGATCTTCGCGCTCGCGGAACGAAACGGGATCGCGCTGCCCTACGCGGACCTGGACGAGCTGCGCGCGCGGTACGAGTTCACGGACCTGCAGTCGTTCCTGGATCTCTACTATGCCAACATGGCCGTGCTGCAGACCGAGCAGGACTTCGCCGATATGACCCGCGCGTACCTGGCGCGCGCCGCCACAGCCGGGGTGCGGCACGCCGAGATCATGCTGGATCCGCAGGCGCACCTGTCCCGCGGCGTGTCGCTGGCGACGTGCGTGAACGGCGTGGCTTCCGTGCTGGCCACCTCCGCGCAGGAGTTCGGCGTCTCCACCCTGCTCATCGCCGCGTTCCTGCGCGACCTCTCCGAAGAGTCGGCGCTGGAGGTGCTGGAGCAACTGCTGGCGATGGACGCGCCGATCGCCGGCATCGGGCTGGACTCGGCGGAGGTGGGCAACCCGCCGTCGAAGTTCGAACGGCTCTTTGCCCGCGCCAAGGAGGCCGGACTGCACCGCATCGCGCACGCCGGCGAGGAGGGCCCGCCGTCGTACATCATCGAGGCGCTGGACGTGCTGGGCGTGGAACGGATCGACCACGGCATCCGCTGCATGGAGGACCCAGAGCTGGTGGAACGCCTGGTCAACGAACTCATGCCGCTGACCGTCTGTCCGCTCTCCAACGTCCGGCTCCGCGCGGTCGACACCCTGGCCGAGCACCCGCTGCCGGGCATGCTCGCGGCCGGGCTCAACGTCAGTGTGAACTCGGACGACCCGGCCTACTTCGGCGGGTACGTGGATGAGAACTTTGCCCAGCTCAAGTCCGTGATCGGGCTCTCCGAGTTCGACTGCGTGCGGCTCGCCGCCAACTCCATCCGGTCCTCCTTCGCGAGCGAGGAACGCAAAACCGAGCTGCTGGCCGAACTGGCAGCCTCGGGACGCTAATGCCCTTAACGCACCGCGGGGTCACTTACGGCCCATGCCACCCCTGGGGATGGGCCGTAAGTGACCCCGCGTTGTGGTTTTAGACGTCGATGCTGTCCATGTGCGGGTAGCGCGCTCCGGCCGCGACGCCGGCCGGAGCCAGCTCATCGAGCCGGGCGAGGTCGTTCTCGGAGAGTTCGACGTCGACGGCGCCCAGGTTCTCCCGCAGCCGTTCGCGCTTCTTCGTCCCGGGGATCGGCACGATGTGCTCGCCCTGCGCCAGCAGCCACGCGAGGGCCAGCTGCGCCGGGGTGCAGCCCTTCTCCGTGGCGAGTTCCGTCACTCGATCCACAAGCTCGAGGTTGCGGGTGAAGTTCTCGCCTTGGAAACGCGGCGAGTGGCGGCGGAAATCGTCCTCGGCAAAGTCTTCCTCGCTGCGCAGCTGGCCGGTGAGGAAGCCGCGGCCCAGCGGGCTGTAGGGGACGAAGCCGATGCCGAGTTCGGCGAGGACCGGGAAGATCTTGGTCTCCGGCTCGCGCTCCCACAAAGAGTATTCGGTCTGCAGCGCGGTAATCGGGTGCACGGCGTGGGCGCGGCGGACGGTGTCGGCGCTGGCTTCGGAGAGGCCCAGGTGCTTGACCTTGCCGGCCTGGACCAGCTCGGCCATGGCGCCGACGGTTTCCTCGATCGGCACGGTCTTGTCCACCCGGTGCTGGTAGTACAGGTCGATGTGGTCGACACCGAGGCGCTGCAGGCTCGCGTCGCACGCGGCCCGGACGTACTCGGGCGTGCCGTTGATGCGGACCCACGAACCGTCTTCGCGGCGTTCGTTGCCGAACTTGGTGGCGAGGACGACGTCGTCGCGGCGGCCGGCGATCGCGCTGCCTACCAGCTTTTCATTGGTGAACGGGCCGTACATGTCCGCGGTGTCCAGCAGCGTTCCGCCCGCGTCGAGGAAGGCATGGATGGTGGCGACGGACTCCTTTTCGTCGCCTTGGCCGTAAAATTCGCTCATGCCCATGCAGCCGAGCCCAAGGGCGGAGACGGTGAGTGAGCCGAGGGTGCGTGATTCCATGGGGATCTCCTGAACCAGAGTGGGATGGGGTGCCGCAGATCAGCCCCGAGCGAGCGGGGGCGGCGGCGATCAACCCACTCTAGCCAGCTTGTTTGCCGTGGGCAACGGGTTTGCCCAGCCGCAGCAGCAGGGCGGTGAGAGCGGTGACGGCCGCACACACCGCGGCTCCCCAAACGATGTCGGTCAATGCCACCACGGCGGGGAAGTCCTTGAGGATCGCGAACGCGGTCAGGGCCCAGGTTGCGTAGGTGAAGAAACCGAACAGCGCCGCCCCGGCCGCCCGGCTCCGCAGTGTGGCATTGGGATCGTTGGGGCGGATGCCGTAGTGCACTATGCCCACGACGTAGACGACGTAGAACAGCACCGCGCCCAGGACGTTGAAGCTGGCGGGGAGCAGGTGCCCGATCTGGCTGCGGTATTGGTTGTTCGCCACGGTGCTGATCCAGAGGGCGTCGATGCCGGCAAAGATGACGGCGGCAACTGCGTAAGCGAGCAGCCACTTCTTGGTGGGACCGGTCATGGTGGCTCCTCTTGTCGGCAAGGTGCTGGCGTTCCCCGAAGTATAGGCGGCGGCCAGTCAGGGCTGCGATTCTCCAGTATTGAACAATACTGATGGTGGCGGGGTTCCCCGCCCCGGAGCGCCAGCGCTTGGCGACGCCTGTGAAAGGAACATCCTGATGAAAGACTCGGACCGCAAAGCCCTCGCCAGCATTCCCGGGGTTGTCGTGATTGGGGCGCTGCTGGCGGTTGCCGGCAGCCAGGGCGGCGCCGTGGCCGGCGGGATTCCCGTTTTCGCGCTGGCCGTCGGGGCCGCTTTCCTGATCCAGTGGCTGGCGTTCATTCCGGCGTTCCTGGCGCAGACGGAAAAGTTTTTCGACCTGACCGGGTCGCTGAGCTACATCGCCGTCACGCTGTTGCTCGTCCTGCTCACTCCGGGCATCGACGCGCGGGGATTGTTGCTCGCGGGTTTGGTGCTTGTCTGGGCGGTCCGGCTGGGTACGTTCCTGTTCCGTCGGATAAGCCGGGCCGGCAAGGATGACCGTTTTGACGACATCAAGCCCTCCTTTGCCCGCTTCCTCAGTGTCTGGACCATGCAGGGCATTTGGGTGGCGTTCACCGCCGCTGCCGCGTGGGTGGCCATGACATCCGCGAACCGGGTAGCGCTGGATGGCTTCGCCGTAGCCGGCCTCCTGGTGTGGGTGGCGGGCTTCGGCTGCGAGGTTTTGGCGGACTCCCAGAAGTCCCGGTTCAGTGCGGATCCCGCCAACAAGGTCAAATTCATCTCGACAGGTTTGTGGGCGAAGTCCCGGCACCCGAACTACTTTGGCGAAATCCTGCTCTGGGTCGGCGTCGCGATCATTGCCTTGCCCACACTGCAGGGTTGGCAGTGGGTTGCCCTCATCTCACCGGTGTTCGTGGCTCTGTTGATCACCAAGGTCAGCGGCGTACCGCATCTCGAAAAGAAAGCCGACACCAAGTGGGGCGGCCAGGCCGACTACGAGGCGTACAAGAAGAACACCCCGGTGCTGATCCCCCGGATCTAGCCGCACAGCCGCACTCCGGTCCGTCATAGTGGGTCACGACACCCAGAGTTAACCCGGTCCGGTCGCGGAACCTGCCGAACCTTGGCAAAATGCAGGTGGATCAATTGCCTCTAAAGGAGACCCATGGGCGCGAACGCTGCGGAAAACACGAACCTTCGGCTTAAGGCTGTGCTGGACGTCCTGGCCGAGGGGGTCTGGTCAGGCGAAAAACTGAACGCCGGCGTCGTGCTGGGCGAGGCCATCGCCCGGGTGCCGCTCAATGACCATGAGCGCGAACTGCTCAGCGGCGGCATTCCCCGTGGCCACAAGGCCCTCACCACCGCGACGGCCAAGCTGGTCAAGGCCGGCTGGCTGGTCAAGGGCCGCTCCGGCTGGACCATCACCGAGGACGGCCAGCGCGCTACGGTCGCCTTCGCCGACCCCGCCGCCTTCACTGCAGCGCTCGACGCCGGTACTCCGGTCCCGGCCGACACCCCGCTGCCGTCCGCCCCGGCCGGGAAAGCCGCCGGCAAGCCGGCGCCCAAGACAGCCCCGAAGGCCGTCCAGGTGGCGGAAAAGGTCGCCGAAAAGGTGGCCGACACAGCTGCCAAGCTGGTCGAAGAGGCCGTGGCTCCGGTGGCGAAGGCCGTCCGGAAGCGTAAGGCGGCGTCCGAGGCGTCCGCCGAAGCCGGCCCTGCAGCAGGCGTGGAGGCCATCGAGCAACCAGAGGCGGTTGCCGTTGCCGGCGATTTCACCGTCCTGCTGGGTGCGCCTGCCAACTGGGCCCCGCAGTACGACGAGGTCCAGATGCAGCTGGACGAGGTGGACCAACTCTGGAAGCTCGCCGCGGAACTGCCGGCCGGCTCCTACAGCTTCAAGATCGCGATCAACCGGTCCTGGGACGAGAACTACGGCGCCTTCGGCCACTTCGACGGCGCCAACCACGAGGTGCACCACCGCGGCGGCCTGCTGGTCATCCAGTACGACCACCGGACCCACGACATCGTCATCGACTAGGCGCCCGGCGAGGAGTCAGTCCCGACCCTCAACAAACAACGCGGGGTCACTTACGGCCCATCCTGGCTATCGGGATGGGCCGTAAGTGACCCCGCGTTGCTTTAAACCGCGGTTCAGAACCTTGTGGGGTCGGGCCGCGGCGGCACAGGACCGGGGTCCGGAATCGGGAGGGGATTAGGCGTCGGGAACGGTCCCGGTGCCGGCGACGGTGTGGGCGCTGGCCCCGGTACAGGCTCAGGCCCGGGAATGGGCGACGGCGGCGTGGGCCCCGGATCCGGCGGGAACGGATCGCCGGGCTGCGGCTCGGGCGACGTCGGCCCCGGTTCCGGCGGGAACGGGGACGGCTCGGGCGCTGGGGGAATGGTCATGGCTCCGATTATCGACCTGCACCAGCCGCGAGGGAAGACTGGCCCGGCAGGGCGGGCCTAGTTCTGCGCCGCGATCGACTTGTCGCGGTCCTCGAACACATCCTCGCCCGGGCCGGAGAACGCACGGGAACGCTGCACGGCCTCGATGGAACCGGTGAACAGCTGTGAATCGTGCGGATCGGAGGGCAAGCGCGAGGCGGTGTCGTCCGCCGCGGAGAGCTTGCCCGGACGGCGGGGCGCGGGCGGCGTCGAGGCTCCGGCGGCCGGCATGGACTCGAGCCGGACGTGCGGCAGCGCCGTCGGGTGTTCCTGCTGCAGGAAGAGCACCAGCTCTTCGCGGATCAGGCAGCGCAGGTCAAAGAGCGAGGCGCTGTCCCCGGCGCTGACCAGGATGCGAACCCGGACAAAGCCAGCCGTCGCGTCCGTGATTTGCAGGATGCCCACGCGCTTGTCCCAGAGTTCGGTCGAGGCGAGGACCTTCTTTAGCTCCGCCCGCATGGCCTCCACGGGGGCACGCCAGTCGAGGTCGAACTCCACGGTGCCCATCACCTCGGACTGGCGCCGCGTCCAGTTCTCGAACGGGGTGGTGGTGAAGTACGTGGAGGGCAGGATCAGCCGGCGGTCGTCCCAGATGTGGACCACCACGTAGGTCAGGGTGATCTCCTCGATCCGACCCCACTCCTTCTGGACCACCACGACGTCGTCCACCCGGATCGCGTCCGTGAAGGCGAGCTGGATGCCGGCGAAGACGTTGACCAGTGAGGTCTGCGCCGCGAGACCGGCAACAATCGAGATCACGCCGGCAGAGGCCAGCAGCCCCGCGCCGAGGGCCTGGATCGCGGGGAAGGTCAGCATGATGCTGCCCAGCGCCACGACCGCGATCAGCGCGACGCCGATCCGGCGGGCCAGTATCACCTGGGTCCGGAGCCGCCGGGCACGCCGGTTGTCCGCCACGTCCACCCGGTACCGAGTGAGGACCATGGTTTCGATGATGAGCAGCACGGCGATCGCCAGCCAGGCGACGGAGGCAATCAGCGCGATCGCCAGGGCGTGGTCCACGTTGCGGCGCCAGTCGGCGTCGTGGGTGGTCAGAGCCAGCGCGATCCGCACCCCGATCAGGCAGAGCGCGAAGCGCAGCGGCAGCCGTGCCATCCGGGAGGTTTCCCGGAGGGCCTCCTGCTTGCGGTTGAGCCGGAGGATGACACGGCGCACCAGCCAGGAGGCGGTCAGCCCGGCGGCCACGGCCAGGGCCACGGCGAGGAAGGGCATGGCAGAGCTCAGAAAGTCTTGCATCCTTCAAGGTCTAGCAAGCTTCGCTGATCAACTGAAATCGGTGGAATGTCAACGTGGGTCTGGTCACCCCAACGCTCCCGCGCCGCATCCGTGCCGCATCCGTGCCCCACCGGAGACAATTCGGGACCTAAGCCCCTAGGATCCGCGGTGCAAAGCCCCAGAATAGTGCCACCACTTGCATCTCTGGGGGAGGGTGACATGAGCCATAGGATCTCATTCGGCACATTCGGTTCCGCCGCGGTCTGCGCGGCGGTTTTGTTGTCTGGGTGCGGGTCCCCGGCGGCGGCGCCAGCCAGCAGTGCGCCGGCCAGCATGTCGCCAGGCACGACGTCGGCCTCCGCTACCGCGAGCGCCTCGCCGACGGCGGAATCACCGTCTCCCTCGAGCAGTTCCGCACCCAGCTCCACGACGACGGCCCCGGCGGGCTGGAAGTCGTACACGACGCCGGACGGGACCCTGACGTTTGACTACCCGGCGACCTGGTCGGTCAAAGTGACCGGCAGTGCTGCCGCGCTGGTGAGTGACTACGGCAAAACCATGGCGACGCTGCGGACCCAGGCGGGACCGGCACCGGCGTGCAGCACCAAGTCGCAGTTCATGGCCTACGACTCCGCGCCGATCCCGGCCCTCACCCAGTCCGGAGTGACCCCAAGGTTCGCCTATGAGGCACGGGTCGATTCCGCCGCGGCCGATCCAAGTAAGGCGCAGACCTACGCGTACGGCATCACCTCCGCGCCGAAGCCCACCGGAACCGAGGCCTGCCCGTTCGCGCAGTCCTTTACCTGGCCGCCGAACACGGCGTCCTTTGGCGGCGTCTATGACCCGTTCGACACCACGCCCGGCAAGCCCATGCATGTGGACACGCCGGAGGTGTACAAGGACACCGCCGAGTACAAGATCATCCGGCAAGCCCTGCTCTCCCTGCGACCGGCGGGGAAGTAGTCCGCCGGTGGCACGTGCTCGGCAAATGGCGGGCGCCGCGCTTGCGCTGGCCGTACTGCTCGCCGGCTGCGCAGCCCCGGTAACACCGACGGAGAGCACGGCACCCACCACTACGACGGCGCCCGGCTCACCGACTGCAGCAACGGCAACGCCGCCGGAGGCAACGCCGTCGAACTGGCAGACCTTCACAACCTCGGACGGCCTGTCCTTCGACTACCCGCCCGGCTGGACCGCCCGGGATCCCGGCGGTGACCTCGGTGGAGCCTTCGTGGATGTCTCCAACGCGGCTGGGAAACCGATGGCCCAGCTGCGCACCAACATCGTCACCGGCGCGGAGTGCACCGTGCAGTACCCGTACCAGGTCTACGATTCACAACCGCTCCAGGCCCTGGTGGAAGCGGGCAGCGCGGACCGGGGCGTTCCACGCTATGTCTTCGAATCCCGCGGTGACGGCACCGGACCGGGCCCGAGCACCACGGCCGCCTACGGGATCACCATGATGCCGGAGGAAACCGGGCCGCTCGCCTGCCCCATGTTCCATCTCTTCCTGTGGCCGCCGAGCGGGGCGTTGTTCGGCGGCACCTACAACCCGGCGAACAACCTCACCCCCGGCCCGTCCTCGTTGCCGTATCTGGAGAAGGCGAAGCGCTACGCCGGCACGGAGGAATACCAATCAATCCGGAAGATGATTACGTCCCTGCGGCCGGCGAAGGCGACGGGGTAGCCGCACCCAGGTAGCCGCACCCAGGCGCGGCGCCCGCATCCCAAAATTTACACGGCGGGGAAGTGCCGTCGCTGGCGGCTGTGGGGGCGGGCCGCCGTGCTGCTCTTGGTCCAGGTGGTGCCGCCCCAGGGAGTTGAATGGGTCTCCCGGATCAGTCCGGTGCCGGCGCACTCGCGGACTGCCATGATGCCGTCCGCCGCGGAACGCTTGTCCTCGAAGGCTTTTGAGACAGCGAGCACTGTGCCGTCCGCCCCCAGCAGCCGGAACCGGACGTTCGATTCTGCGTCGGTGAAGATTTCGAATTGTCCTGCCATTGTCTTTTCCTTTCAGGCGTTCCGGCAGGCGTCGCGGGGTGTCCGCTGAGTGCGCTGTGCCGGAGGTCTTGTTCAACCCTCCTTGGCCCGGGACAGGGCTGAAAGGGGCAAAGGTCCCGGATGTGGGCAGCGCCGGACCCGGACTACATTGGAGGCATGGCTGATTTTGCTGGTGGATCCGGGGCTGCGGACGCGGGTGCCGCCGTGCGTCTGACGGCCCGGGTGCAGGGCATGGTGCAGGCGGTCGGCTTCCGGTACTGGACAGTGCGCAAGGCCGAGGAACTCGCCCTGCGCGGCACCGTGCGGAACAACGACGACGGCACGGTCGGCGTCGTCGTCGAGGGCCCGCAGGCGGTGGTGCTGCAGTTCCGGGCCTGGCTGCGCTCGCCGGAGGCGCCTGGACGGGTGGACCACGTGGACGAGCGGATCTCTCCGGCCACCGGAGCCTTCAGCAACTTCCGGGTGCTCTACTGAGCGCGGGTCACACCCAAGGTGCGGGCATCAGGGCAGCGACCTCAGCAACCCGCTCGCCAGCACCGCTCGCCGGGACAGGGTCTTGTAGCCCTCCCGCTCAAACAGCACCGTGATCAGCCCGTCGTCGTGGCCCATCACCAGGCCCGGACCCCAGAGGGCATGCTCCACGGCCGCGTTCAGCGGGAACTCTTCCGCGCCGGCCATGGACGAACCGGCCGTGGCAGCGCCGTCGCCGTGCGTCCTTCCTGCCGAACCGTCGCCGCAGTTGTCACAGTTCCCGCACGGGGCCGGGAAGTCCTCGCCGAAGTAGCCCAGCAGGAACTGGCGCCGGCAGCGGTGCGTCTCCGCGTAGCCGCGCATCATGGCGATGCGGGACTTGTCGACTCGTTCCCGCGCCGCGGCGAGGTCGACGGCGCGTTCCACCAGCGCCGCGGGATCGGCGCCCGGCGCCAGGCCCACCCCGTCGGACGCCATTGTCACCCCGCCGGTGTCCTGCAGCTGGTTCAGCAGCCCAGTGAGCCGGCGCGGCGGGAACCCCGCGGCCGCCGCGAGGACCTGCGGCGGCACCGGGCCTTCGGCGTCGCGCAGGACGTCGAGGACGGCCAACAGGGCCTCCTGGTCCGGACGGTGGGTGGCGAAGTAGCGGCGCAGGCCCAGGTCCTCGGAACGGTAGTGCAGCGCCGCGACGGCGGGCCGGCCGTCCCGTCCGGCGCGGCCGAACTGCTGGTAGTAACTGTCCAGCGACTCGGGAATGTCCGCGTGCAGCACGAACCGGACGTCCGGCTTGTCGATCCCCATCCCGAACGCGGTCGTCGCCACCACCACGTCGAGGTCCCCGGCCAGGAACTGCCGGTGCACCTCGTCCCGTTCCGCCGCGCTCCGGCCCGCGTGGTAGGCCGCGGCGCGCAGGCCCTTCTGCGCCAGCTTCGCGGCGTACTTCTCGGTGTCCTTGCGCTTGGCCGCGTAGACCAGGCCAGGGCCCTGAAGCTCGCGGACCAACTCTGCCGCCTGCCGCACCACGGCACGGCGCTTCTCCTTGTCCTCGTGGTGCCGGATGACGTCCAGGCTGATGTTGGGCCGGTCGAAGCCGCGGACCAGCACCAGCGGATCCGTCATCCGCAGGCGGTCCAGGATCTCCTCCCGGACCGGGGGAGCGGCGGTGGCAGTGAGGGCCGCCGTCGTCGGGTTGCCCAGGCGCTCGCGGACCTCGCCCAGGCCGAGGTAGTTGGGCCGGAAATCGTGACCCCAGGTGGACACGCAGTGGGCCTCGTCCACCACGAACAGGGCAATGTTCAGGCCCGCGAGCCGCTCCACCGTGCTGGCCTTCGCCAGCTGCTCCGGGGCGAGGAAGAGGAACGCGGCCTCGCCGTGCTCCACGGCCTGCCAGGCGCTCTCCTGCTCCGCGGCGCTGTGCGAGGAATTAACGGCGACGGCGTAGTCCGGGCCAAGCACGGCCGCCAGGCCGTCCAGCTGGTCCTCCTGGAGGGAGATCAGCGGGGAGACGACGACGGTGGGCCGCTTGAGCTGCCGGTGAAGGAGCAGCGCCGGGACCTGGTAGATGGCCGACTTCCCGTACCCGGTGGGCATCACCGCGAGGACATCCCGGCCGACGGCGAGCGCGTGCATGCCTTCGAGCTGTCCCTCTCGGAGCTGGGGGAGACCGAAACTGGCGGCGGCGAGCGTGCGGAGGGCGCCGTCGTCGAGTGCTTCGCGGACCGGGCCGGCGGTGGCCTCACTCATTCGACGCTCCCTTGCGACGGTGCGGACTTTGGCGGCCCGCAACGCAGGCCGTTGGGTTCAGGGTAGGCGCAGCCGGGAGATAGAAGAAACGCTTCGGCTGACGGTCGGGACAAATGGCCCTCGGCAGGGACCTCAGCGGTGGGTAGGGTGACCCGCATGCAGAAGATATCGATCGAGGCCCTTGCCCGCCAGCAGGTTACGGCGGCGCTCGCGGCGCCCAGCGGCCGGGCCGCAGACACCGCTTACGGCGGCCACGAGAAGGTGCTCAGGCAGACCGTGATGGCGTTCAAGGCCGGGACGCAGCTGAGCGAGCACCAGAACCCGGGGGAGGCGACCGTCTACGTGATCCGCGGCTGCGTCCGGCTGCAGGCCGGCGAGGAATCCTGGCAGGGGAAGGCCGGCGACCTGCTGATTGTGCCCGACGGGCTGCACAGCCTGATGGCGGAAGAGGACTCGGCGATCCTGATGACGGTGGCGAAGACCAAGGGCTGAGTACGGACCAGAACGCGCACCCACCCAGTTGAAAGGCCCTCCTTGAAAGTCAGCGAAGCCAGGCAGCTCATCCAGGTCAAGGCGCCCATCTTGTCGCGCCGGCGCCGGGTGCTGGCCAACGCCTTCAACGTTGAGGAGTACCGGAAGGCGGCACGGAAAGTGCTGCCCACCGGGATCTTCGACTACCTCGACGGCGGGTCCGAGGACGAAGTGACGCTGCGCCGCAACCGTGCCGTCTTCGATGCCTGGGCCTTGATGCCCAGCTGGGGCCCGGTATCCGGACCCGACACGACCACCACCCTGCTGGGGAACGAAAGCGCCCTGCCGCTCACCCTGACCCCGACCGGAGCCACCCGGCTGTTCCATCCCGAGGGCGAAGCGGCCGTCGCCGCGGCTGCAGACCGGGCCGGTATTCCGTACGGGCTGGCAGGGCTAAGCACCGTGGCGATGGAAACGATCGCGGCGCGCCAGCCGAACCTTGACCGCTGGTTCAACTTCGGCCTCACCTCCGATGCCCGGGCGCTCAAAGACAAACTGGCACGCTGCGAAGCCGCTGGCTTCACCACGCTCATTGTCGGCGTCGACACCCGCGCGCTGGGATCCCGGGAGCGGGATCTGCACAACGGCTTCACCGCGCCTCCCGCGCTGACGCTGTCAACCATCGCAGACATCGCCCGGCGTCCTGCCTGGTGGATCAACTTCCTGAAGTCGGACGGCATCAGTTTCCCCAACCTGGACCCCCGCAGCGCGGCGGCAACCTCCATGATTACGCCCGCCATGTGGCAGGACATCCTGGGCCACTCGGACGCTACCAGCGGATGGAATGAGCTGGAGGCTTTGCGGCAGGCGTGGAGCGGCAAAATCGTCCTGAAGGGCTGCGTCAACCCTGCCGACGTCGCCAAAGCCTCGCGCATTGAGCTGGACGCCGTGCAACTGAGCAACCACGGCGGACGCCAGCTCGACCACATGCTCAGCCCCATGGACGTCCTGCAGGAATCGCGGCAGCGCGTGGGCGGTTCGATCGAGATCTACGTGGACTCCGGCATCCGGCGGGGCAGCGACATCCTCAAGGCACTCGCGCTGGGCGCCGACGCCTGCTCGATCGGCCGGGCCTACCTTTACGGGCTGGTCGCCGCGGGGTCGCCCGGCGTCGGACGGATCATCGAGATCCTCGCGGACGAACTCCGGCGTACGATGACGTTAGTAGGCGTTTCCAGCATTCCCGAGTTGAAAGCCCGGGGTGGAGAAATTCTCCGGGACATTCGTCATTCCGGGGAAATCCTTGAATCGACGGCGTCAGGCGACACGAAGTGATTCACTCTGATCCAGCAGGCACCCAGAGTTCTCCCGCAGCGCCGCGGGAGGCCAATGAATCCCTGAACAGCTAAGGAAACCATGCGTACTCGATACCTTTTTCCCGTTCTCACGATCGCAACCGCGCTCTCCCTCTCAGGCTGTGTCAACAACAGCGAACCCGCGGCCTCCGGCGGAGCGAATGCAAGCTCCGACGCCGTCGACGTGAAAAAGAACGACGCCATTGCTGCGGCTCTGCCGGAGAAAATCAAGAACGCCGGCGTGCTCAATGTCGGCATGGCCAACAATTACCCGCCCAACGAGTTCAAGGACGATAACGGGGCACCCGCAGGCTGGTCCGTGGATCTCACTAACGCGCTGGGAAAAGTGATGGGGTTGAAGGTCAATTTCGACATTGGCACCTTCGATAACATCCTCCCGGCCGTCCGGGCAGGGAAGGACGACATGGGGATGTCCTCCTTTACCGACACCGTGGAACGCGAAAAGCAGGTGGATTTTGTGAACTACTATTCCGCCGGTATTCAGTGGGCCGCGCCGAAGGGCAAGACCGTGGATCCGAAGAACGCCTGCGGGCTCAAGGTCGCCGTCCAGGCCACCACTTACGAGGACACGCACGAGGTGCCGGCCAAGTCGAAGGCCTGCACGGATGCCGGGAAGCCGGCCATCACCATCTTCCGCTACGACGCCCAGGACCAGGCCACGAACGCCCTGGTGGTGGGTCAAGTCGACGCGATGAGCGCCGATTCACCCGTGACGCTGTATGCGATTTCCAAGACCAAGGACAAGCTGCAGACCGCCGGCGACGCGTTCGAGGTGGCACCGTACGGGATCCCGGTGGCGAAGGGCAGCGCTTTCACCCCGGTCCTGCAGAAGGCGCTCCAGTCGCTGATCGACGACGGTTCGTACACCAAGATCCTGGCCAAGTGGGGAGTGGAAGCCGGCGGCATCAAGACGGCGGAACTCAACGTGGCCGCCAAAGGGTGACACCCCATGAGCGAGCGGGAACCCGACCGGATGATTGAGCCGGATCCGGCCAAGCCGCTGCCCGCGGGCGCGGCGCCGGCCGGCGGGGCGCAGCCTGCCGGTAACGCGCAGCGCGCCGGCGTGGGCAGCGGGACGGACGACGCCCCGGCGGAGGCCATCGTCGCGATCCCGCTGCGCCACCCCTGGCGGAATGTGATCGCCGTGCTCCTGCTGTTGGGCCTTGCGGTGTTCGTGCTCGACGCCGCCCAACGCCCTGATTACGGCTGGGCGGATGTGGGCAAGTATATTTTCGACCGCCGGATCAGCCAGGCCGCCTGGGTGACATTGTGGCTGACCATTTACGCGATGATCGGTGCGATCGTCATCGGGCTCCTGCTGGCCATCATGCGGCTCTCCCCGAACCCCGTGCTGAAGAGCATCGCGTGGCTCTACATCTGGATCTTCCGGGGAACTCCGGTCTACGTCCAGCTGGTTTTCTGGGGCATCGTGTCGCTGATTTATCCGGTGTTCACCCTGGGGATTCCGTTCATGACGCCGTGGGTCACCATCCCGAACGAGGTCTTCACCAACCTGTTCATCACCGCCGTGATCGGCCTGGGCCTGAACGAGGCCTCCTACATGTCTGAGATCGTGCGGGCCGGCCTGCTGTCCGTGGACGAGGGCCAGGCCGAGGCCTCGACGGCGTTGGCCATGTCCTGGGGGCAGACGATGCGGTACGTCGTGGTCCCGCAGGCCATGAAAATCATCATTCCGCCCACGGGGAACGAAGTTATCTCGATGCTCAAGACCACCTCCCTGGTGGCCGCGATCCCGTTGAGCATTGACCTTTACGGCGTCTCCCGCGGCATCTCCGCGGTGACGTTCACTCCGGTGCCGCTGCTGATCGTCGCGTCCCTCTGGTACCTGCTCTTCACTTCGGTGCTGATGGTCGGCCAGCACTTCATCGAAAAGCGGTTCTCGCGCGGAACCGGCCGGATGAAGACCAGCAAGGGACCCGCGGAGCCCGGGCCGGCGGCGACGGCGGGACCTGGCGTGCAGGGCGCACCCGGGGCGCCCGGCGCCCCGACCGGCAACGACTTTGGAGGAAAAGGATGACCGGCGCTCCCATGGTCCTTGCGGAAAAGGTTTCCAAGAATTTCGGCACCAACAGGGTGCTGCGCGGGATCAGCCTGGAAGTGGACCGCGGCGAGGTGCTCTGCATCGTGGGCCCCAGCGGCTCAGGCAAGTCGACCTTCCTGCGCTGCATCAACCACCTGGAGCGCGTCGACGGCGGCAGGCTGTCGGTGGAAGGCCAGCTGGTTGGCTACCGTCAAAAGGGCGACAAGCTCTACGAGCTCAAGCTAAGTGAAGCAGCGCACCAACGGCAGGACATCGGAATGGTCTTCCAGAGGTTCAACCTGTTCCCGCATCTCACCGCGTTGGAGAACATCACCCTTGCACCCATGCGGGTGAAAAAACAGTCCAAGGCAGCGGCCACCGCCAGGGCTATGGAACTGCTGGAGCGTGTGGGGCTGGAGGACAAGGGGGATGCCTATCCCGCGCACCTGTCGGGTGGCCAACAGCAGCGCGTGGCGATCGCCCGTGCCTTGGCCATGGACCCGAAACTGATGCTCTTCGACGAACCGACCAGCGCCCTGGACCCGGAGTTGGTGGGCGAAGTCCTGGACGTGATGAAGGGGCTGGCCAAGAGCGGCATGACCATGATCGTGGTGACCCACGAGATGGGGTTCGCCCGGGAAGTCGCGGACACCCTGGTCTTCATGGATGAGGGTGTGGTGGTGGAGGCCGGACCTCCCCGGCAGCTCCTCAGCAACCCGCAGCACGACCGCACCAAGGCGTTCCTTTCCAAGGTTCTCTGACGCGCCACCGGAAGCCGGCCCGGATGGTGGGATGCCGCCGTCGGACTTTCCGGAACCCGTTGTCAGTGTGCCGGAGCGGGCCTACGCTGTGCCTCGACGGCCCCACTCCGGGACCGGCTCCAGGACCCTCCCTCGCTGGGGTGCCAGCACACCCCGGATGCCTGCGTCCTGGACTTCACGGGACAGGAACTGCCATGACCAAGTATCTGTTTGAAGCCAATTACCTGGGCGAAGGAATCAAAGGACTGATGCGCGAGGGCGGCAGCAAACGCCGCGACGCCCTGGTGGAGGCCCTTAAGTCCGTGGGCGGATCGCTCGAGTGCTTTTATTACGCCTTCGGGGACACCGACGTCCTGGGTGTCCTTGAGGCCCCGAGCGACGCCGACGCCGCAGCCCTCTCGCTGATGATCAACTCCACCGGCAACGTCAACGTCCGGCTGAAGCCGCTGATGACGGTGGAAGACATCGACGAAGCGGTCAAGAAGGCACCCACCTACCGGGCGCCGGGTCAGTAGGGGCGTTACCCGCCAAGCATGCGTTCTGTGACGGCCCAACTGGTCCGCGACGGCCGGCGGGTTCGGTGCCGGCCGCCGTCGTAGGACAGACTGTTGCCGTGAGCAACTCTCCCCGCACCGGCATCGCCATCGCAGGGCTCAGCCTCGGCACGGCGCTGAACCCGCTGAACTCCTCGATGATCGCCGTCGCGCTGGTGGTCTTGCGCGCGGATTTCGCGCTCGACGTCGCCACGGTCACCTGGGTGGTCACCTCTTTCTACCTCACCTCGGCGGCCGGCCAGCCGCTGATGGGACGGCTCGCGGACCGCTTCGGCCCGCGCCGGCTGTTCCTGCTGGGCATGGCCCTGGTGGCCGTGACCTGCGCGTTGGCCCCCTTCGCGCCGAACTTCGCGCTGCTCTGCGTGGCGCGGGCGTTCATGGCGCTCGGCACCGCCACGGCGTATCCCAGCGCCGTCGTGATGGTCGCGGCGCTGGCGCGGCAGGCGAACGTCAAATCCACCCGGCCGCTGGGCCGGATCCAGATGGCGAACACCTCGGCGGCCGCCGTCGGGCCGGTGGTGGGCGGACTGCTGGTGAGCCTGGTGGGCTGGCAGGCGCTGTTCCTGATCAACGTGCCCCTGGCGCTGGCGGCGATCCTGGTGGTCCGCAGGTTCGCCCCGGCGGACGTTGAGCGGGAACGCGGAAAGGTGTCGGAGCTGCTCCGCGACTCGGACCTGCCGGGCATCGGCGCGTTCATCGGCGCCCTGGTGCTGGTGATGATGGCGCTGCTCAATGTGCTGCCCGCCTACCGCTGGTGGCTGCTGGGCGGCGGGCTGCTGCTCGCCGTGCTGTTCACTGTGCGGGAGCTGCGCTTCAGCCCGCCCTTCCTGGACCTGCGGCTGCTGGGGACCAACCGGCCGCTGCTGCTGGTGTACCTGGGCTTCGCGTTGTTCAACGGCGTCTACTACTTTGCCTTCTTCGGCCTCCCGCAGCTGCTGCAGACCGCCGGCGGTTACGACCCGGGAATCGTGGGTCTGCTGATGCTGCCGCTCGCCGCCATCTCGGTGGTCGGAACACCGTTCGCGGTCCGTGCCATCGACAGCTTCGGCGTGCGGCGGGTGCTGATCGCCGGGGTCGTGTTGCTGATCGCCGCGTCCGGAACCATGTGGCTGCTGACCGCGTCCCTGGCCGCTCCGCTGGTGCTGGCGATGACGGCGCTGCTGGGGGTCCCGTATTGCGTGGTCAGTATCGCGTCCAGCCAGGGCATGTACCTTTCCACCCGGTTGGAGGAGCGTGGTGTGGCGGCGGGGATCTACCAGACCTGCCGCTACCTCGGCGCCATCACCGCGACAGTGCTGATCGGCATTTTTTACGGCACCGGAGTCAGCCAGGCGAACTGGGGGCTGATGGTGTTTGTCATGCTCGGCCTCGGCGCGGTGGTCTTCGTCGTGTCGCTGCTTTGGCGGGAGCGCCGGCCGGCCTAGCGCGGTCTGGCCGGCACTGCCGCCGGAGCCCTTGACGCCCCCGCACCACGGAGGCTATGTGTGAGCGGAGCCACAAAATATTTGCCTGTGCGCCTTCGGGGCGCCTATAGTCAACTCAGCGGTTCGATAATAGAACATTGAGTTCTATTATCGAACAATCGATTTTGACGGCAGCAGCCAGCCCTACAACGACGTAAGGAAATCCCGTGCACTTCCACCACCACGGTTATGTATCCGGGGACCCGCGGGTCCAGCCCGCCGCCGGCGTCGGCGTCAACCGCCCGGCAGAGCTTCCCCACGCCGTCGATGTGCTGATTGTGGGCACCGGGCCCGCGGGCATGGTCGCCGCCGCGCAGCTCTCCCAGTTCTCCGACATCACGACGCGGATCGTGGAGCGCCGGCCGGGCCGGCTCGCCATCGGCCAGGCCGACGGCATCCAGGCCCGGAGCGTCGAAACGTTCCAGGCCTTCGGCTTCGCCGAGCGGATCATTGCCGAGGCGTACCGGATCACGGAGATGGCGTTCTGGAAGCCGGACCCCGCGGACCCGTCCCGCATTGTCCGCGCCGCCCGCACCCTGGACGACCCGGCCGGGATCAGCGAGTTCCCGCACCTGATCGTCAACCAGGCCCGCGTCCTGGACTACTTCGCCGAAGTCATGGCCAACGCCCCCACCCGGATGAAACCGGACTACGGCTACGAATTCGTGGGGCTGGAAGTCGGCGAGGGGGAGTACCCCGTCACCGTGACGCTCGCGCACACCTCCGGACCGGAGGCCGGCACGGAACGCATCGTCCGGGCCAAGTACGTGGTGGGCGCGGACGGCGCCCGGAGCAAGGTGCGGGATTCGATCGGCTGCACCATGGCGGGGGACAAGGCCAACCACGCCTGGGGCGTGATGGACGTGCTAGCCAACACCGACTTCCCGGACATCCGCACCAAATGCGCCATCACCTCGGGCGCCGGCGGCAGCATCCTGCTGATTCCGCGCGAGGGCGGCCACCTCTTCCGGATGTACGTGGACCTGGGCGTGGTCCCGGAGGGCGACGCCGGCGCGGTGCGCAGCACCAGCATCGAGCAGATCATCGCCAAGGCGAACGCCATCATCCACCCCTACACCCTGGACGTGCGCAACGTCGCCTGGCACAGCGTCTACGAGGTGGGCCACCGCCTCACCGACCGGTTCGACGACGTCGTCCCGGAGGAGCGCGGCACCCGCACGCCGCGCGTGTTCATCACCGGCGACGCCTGCCACACCCACAGCGCCAAGGCCGGCCAGGGCATGAATGTCTCCATGCAGGACGGCTTCAACATCGGCTGGAAGCTGGGGCATGTGCTGGAAGGCCGCAGCCCGGAGAGCCTGCTGGCCACCTACTCAGCCGAACGCCAGGTGGTCGCGAAGAACCTCATCGACTTCGACAAGGAATGGTCGACCCTGATGGCGAAGA
Organism: Arthrobacter sp. 10T419; assembly: GCF_056394105.1. NCBI lineage: Bacteria > Bacillati > Actinomycetota > Actinomycetes > Micrococcales > Micrococcaceae > Arthrobacter > Arthrobacter sp. 10T419. The sequence goes on from NZ_JBFTHF010000004.1 coordinate 218,966, forward strand.
AGCCGGAGGAGTTCGACAGCCCGTCCCAGCTGGAGGATTTCTACGTCAGCACCGCGGAGTTCCCGGCCGGCTTCATGACCCAGTACACCCCGTCGATGCTTATCGGCGAGGCCACGCACCAGGAGCTGGCCACCGGCTTCCCGATCGGCAAGCGCTTCAAGTCCGCGCCCGTGGTGCGGGTCTGCGACACCAACCCGCTGCACCTGGGCCACCAGGCCACGGCGGACGGCCGGTGGCGGATCTACGTCTTCGCGGACCAGGCTGTGGCGGGGGCGGCGTCGCCCACCACGGACCTGGCCGCCTGGCTGGCCGAGGCGCCGGATTCGCCGCTCGCCGCCACCCCGGAGGGTTTGGACCGCGACGCCTGGTTCGACGTGAAGGTCATCTATCAGCAGGAACACACGGAGGTGGATATCACCGCCGTGCCGGCGGTCTTCAAGCCTGCCGTGGGGCCGTTCCAGCTCAACTACCTCGAGAAGGTCTACGCCGCGGATCCGCGGGCGGACATCTTTGAGCAGCGCGGCCTGGACCGCGGCGGCGTTGTGGTGGTGGTGCGCCCGGACCAGTACGTGGCCACCGTGCTTCCGCTGACGGCGACGGCGGAGCTCGCCGCGTTCTTCGCGGGGTTGGTGGGGGAGCGTTCGTCGGTCTAAGGCGGGGCTGGGCCGGCCCCGCCCGGCCCGGCCCAACCCGGCCGCCCCAACCCGGCCCCGGGTCTAGCGGTTGGCTGCCATCGACGCCGCTGGCGCTGCGGCCTCGGTGGCCCCGGCGTCGGTCCGGGTCCGGGCAATCCCGCCGGCAACCGCGATGATGAGCGTCAAGAGCGCGGTCAGCAGCACCCCGAGGCCCGGGTGCACGTGCAGCAGGGCCGCGCCGACGGCGGCGCCGCACAGGATCAGCACGACGGCGCCGAGCCGGCGGCCGGTGTGGGCGCCGGATCCGCCGCCCAGCCGGGAATCGGCGGCGAGGCCGGTCAACGTCGAGGTGACCACCACGGTGGTGACGTCCTTGACGGCCAGGTGCCGGGCGGTGGCTGCTTGGATTCCCATCGCGACGGCGAGCGCGCCGGTGATGGCCAGGGTGACCGGGTCGCCGGCGTGCGGGGCGTGGAAGAACAGGACCACTGCCACTGCGGCCATGGTGAGACCGACGGCGGTCAGCAGACCCGTGGTCCGGCGGCTCCAGCCCGCGGCTTCCGGGCGCAGGGCTCGGCCGGCCACCACGGCGCCGAGCATAAAGCAGGCCAGGGCAATCAAGGGGCCTACCACCGGCAGGTTGTCCGCACCGATCAGCGCCATGCCCAGGATCACCACGTTGCCGGTCATGTTGCCGGTGAAGACCCGGTCCAGGCCGAGGTAGCCCACGGCGTCGATGACCCCGGTGGAGAAGGTCAGCACCAGCATCAGGATCAGGTGCAGCCGGGCCTGTTCGGCGGACTTCAATCGTTTAAGCATGGATCATCTTTCGTTGCTGGGGCCGGGTCGCGGTGTGGGTGCTGAGCTGGCAGGAGTCGCTCAACCGCCCAGTCCCAGCGAATCAGTTCCTGCTCGAGGCGGACGGCCGGTCCGTGGGCGTCATTTCGCAGCGCTTCGTAGACGGCTGCCTCCTCAGGTGTCAGCCGCGTCAGCGCCGCCCGCGACGGGGCCGGCTCGCTGACCCAGGCGTCGCGGTGGGCCAGGAGGGTGGCCTCATCCATCAGGACGCTTGCCACATGCGGGTGCACGGCGCGGAGCTGGTCCAGGATCCGGAATCCATGCGTGTCCAGGTCGCCCCAATAGAGGACTGCACAGTCCCGCAGCCAGGCCGCATCCCGCAGCGACGAAAACCCGTAGCCGGCGCCGTAGAGGGCCAGTGTTCCGGGACGCTCGGGCAGTGCCAGGAAATTGACCTGGTTCTCGGTCGCGATCACCGTGTGGACGGGCACTTGCAGGGTGCTGAACGCGGCACTGGTGACGGTGATATCCCGGGCCCCGCCGACCAGGTGAAGGTCAGGATCGAGGATCCGGAACCGGACCAGCTCGGGCGGGTGCAGGAACCCGTGGCGCCGGGCGAACCGGGCCGCCGGCGTCCGGCCGGCACCGCTGCCCAGGGCAACGTCCGCTCCGGATCCATCCAGGGAGACCTCGACGCCGGCCCGAAGATCGGCCGCCTCGGAGCCCGCCTCCAAGGCGGGCGGGGAGCCACCTTCCGAGCCGGCCGGGGCGTCGGTCACGAGCGCGGCGAGCAGCTGGTCGATGACCTGCCGGTGCCGCTCAATGAACTTGGTGTGCACCCCGGGCAGTGCCAGCTGCCGGACGTAGATTCCCGGCGAGGGGTTGTCCCGCAGCCACAGCGCGGCCCGCGCCGCGGCGAGGGCGTCCACCCCCAGCTCGAGCAGTTTCAAGGTGTGCCCTGCGGCCCAAGGCAGGAGCGCAGGCTCCACTTCGGCCAGGGCGGCCGCCAGCGACCGGAAGCGGGCGGCCTCTGCGGATTTCCCGGCGAAGGCGATCTCGTCCTCCACTGTGGCCAGCACGGCCGCGGCCGGGATCCGGTTCGAACCAACGGTACGCCGGCCCGCCTCGACAGTCTCCAGTGCGTACGGGCCCGCCCCGCCGGAGAGCTCGGCCGCCCACTGACGGACCGCGGCATAGTCGCTGAGCAGCTCCGTCGCCGTCGGACGCTTCAAGGGACGCCGCCGGGGGTACGCGTCGGAGGGGGCCAGCAGCTCCCGCAGCAGCGCGCCGCTGTTCCACGCCTTCAGCGACTGGGCGCGCAGCCCCGCCACGGTGGTCCAGCGACCGTCAGCGTCCACGACGGTCCCGTTCGTCCCGGTATTCCTGGATGGTCATGTTGCGCAGCTGGGAGTCGTCGCCGTTGGTGTTGGCGACGAACCCCACATGCGAGACAAAGGGCTCAATCACCTGGATCTTCTGCAGCGGAGTGACGATCAGCAGCTGCAGCTTCATCCGCTGGAACAGCTCAAGGCCGTACCGAGCGGATTCGTCCGAGCCGCGTCCGAACGCCTCGTCAATCACCACGAACCGGAAACTGCGGCCGTTGCCGGCGTTCCGTCCCGCGTCCTTGCCCGACCCGAGGCCGAACTGGAAGGCTAGCGCCGCGGCCAGGATCGTGTACGCCAGTTTCTCCTTCTGGCCGCCGGATTTCCCACCGGAATCCGTGAAGTGCTCGTACTCCTCGCCGGTCTCGGTCCACTTTTCCGACGCCGAGAAGGTGAACCAGTTGCGCACGTCGGTGACTTTGGCGGTCCACCGCTCGTCCAGCGTGGTCAGTCCGTCGCGGCCACGGAACCGTTCGATCAGCCGTTCCACCTGCAGGTACTTCTGTTCCGAGTACTGGTCCTCGTCGCCGATGGTCCCCTCCGAGCACGCCCGCAAATCGATGCCGAATTCGCGCACGTCCTGGTCTGAGGTGTTCTGGTGTTCCAGCTGAATGTGCCGGCCCGTGTTGTACTGAATTCCCGCCAGGGACTGGTTGATCTCGTCGACGCGGTTCACGATGTCCTGCCGCCGGCCGTCCAGGAAGGCGTTGAACGCCACCACCTCGTGGATGGTGTTCTGGTTCAACGACTCCTTGAACCGAGCCTCGAAGCGCGGCAGGTCGTTGCCCTCCAGCTGCTCCAGCAGCCGGTTGTAGTCCGCCGTGGCCTCAAGGGAGGCGTCGATGTCCGTGGTCTCGTTCGGGTACTTGTTCCGGAAGTCCGCCATTTGCCGGACAGTGCCTTCTGCGGCCCGCGCGATCCGCTTGGACATCGCGTCGATAGTGTCGGTCAGCCCGGACCGCACTGCGCTTTCCACCGTCCCGGTGTTTTTATAGGTGAGAGGTTTGTCGCCCAGAGTGTCGCCGGCGAGGCGTCCGACGGCGGCCAGCACCCCGCCGTCGTCTGTCAACGGGGTTTCGGACAGGACCGTGCGGCACTCCTCGATCGCTTCGGCGATGTCCCGGACGTCCTTATCATTGGCGCCGAGCCGTTGCTGCAACTTCCCGGTCTTCTCCTCGAGCCGGGCGAGCTCTTCGAGGTCCCGGGTTTGCCTGGCAGTGAGCTGCTGCAGCACGTCGGACGTGGACTCCAGCTCCCGCTTCTCCGCCTTGAGTTCCTCGATCCGCCGAGCGGTGAGCTGCCAGCTGATCTCGCCGAAATCCTGCACCGCTCCGATGGTGCCCAGGTGCCGGTTCTGCAGGCCCAGCGTTCCGAGCCGGTCGTTGACCTTGCCGAGCTCCGTGACCGCGACCTTCAGCCGGCCCTCCAGCTCGTCCTGCTCGACGCGGAACCTGGCGATCTTGTCGTGGTTGTCCCAGCCCAGCACGTAGTTGCGCCGGTCCGCGAGGTCTTTGCGGTCGTCCTTCTCATGCCGACCGCGGCCGCCCTTGAGCTGGCCGTTGGCTGTCAGCGCCCTGGGATATCGGCGGAAGTCCGCGAGGTTCTCACAGCAGTAGTAGTCGAACCGGCTGCTGAGCTCATCCTGCAGGAAATCTCGGAACGGCGTGCCCTGTTTGATGGCGATCTTGGCCGCCAGCGTCCCTGGCCCGGCAGCTTTCGGTGCGGAGGTTTCCCCGATCCGTAGGTACACCAGCCGGCCGCGCAGGTTGTTCGAGTCCACCCACGTGCTGAAGGCGGCGTAGTGCTCGCCGGGCACCAGCAGCGACAGGGCGAACCCGCGCAAGGTGCGCTCCGCGGCGCCCTCCCACGCGGCCTCGCCGTCGCGAACGCGCAGCAACTCGCCGGCGTACGGCAGGGCCGTGTCCGGGATCCCGGTTCCGTCGCAGAGCCGGCGGCGGAGGTCCAGCTGGGGGAGAGGGATCGGTTCCGAGCCTGCAGGCTGGTGAGTTCGGCGGCGATGTCCCCCGCTCGGCTGGTGAGCTCGGACCGCTGGATTTCGAGCCGGGTGCGGTCCTCCTGCTGCGTCTCCGAGGCGCCGGCGAGCTCGGCTTCCACCTCCGGCAGCCGGGACCGGTTGGCATCGAAGACCACGCGGTCTTCGGGCGCCTGAAGGCCCAGGACCGCCGCGGCGGCGGTGTAGGTCTCGAACCGCTTCCGCTGCGCGGCCGATTCGGCGGCCAACCGGGACAGGTCGGCGTCGAGCGCTGCCAGCCGGCCGCCGCCGTTGGTGCGGATGTCCTCCTCGACGCCGGCGAGGTCCCGGCGGAGCTGCTTGGTCTCGCCGTTCAGCCGGGCCGCGTCCTCCTGCAGCCGGACGCCGGTCCGTTCCAGTTCGGCCTGGTGCTCGAGGCTCAGCCGCAGCTTCCGGTCCGTGAACCAGGGGTGCAGCTGGTCCCGCTGTGCCCGGGCCAGGTCGTCGTCCGCGCTGAGCCTGGCGTGCTGCGCGGCGCCGTCCCGGATGGGCGCCAGCAGGGCGATCTGGTCCTTGGCGCGGAGGACGGCGTCGTGGGCTTTCTTCAGGTCGTCGAAGTGGTGGATCAGGTTGCTGATCCGGCTGGCGACATCGTCCTCTTCGAGCATGTTGCTGCGCACGAAGGAGGTGATGTTTTCCACCTGCTTCATGGACACGGTGCGGTGGAACAGCTCCATGGCCTGGTTCCCGCTGATGCCGAACTGCCGCTTGAAGGCGGCCGAGTACTGCTCGAAGGAATCATGGACGGACGCCCCGGCTGCCCGGAGTTTCTTCTTCAGTTTCAGCGGGTCCTGGCCGAAGTTGCTGAAGTCCGCGGCGATGGACTGCTCAGCCTCCGCGAGAGAGTAGAAGCGGCTGGGCTGTCCGGCCTCCTGGGTGGCCCAGAGGGTGATCGCCAGGGTGACCGACTTGCCCAGCACGGCGTTGTGGAAGACACCGAGGACCACGGTGAGCTGGCCGGTGCCGCGGAGGGCCACCGGCTTGGAGTACTCCCCGCCGGCGCTCCGGGCGCTCTTGTGGAAGCCCCGGACATAGGACATCAGGGAGCGTTCCTTCTTCTGGGCCCCGGCGGCCTTGTTGTACTCGATCTTGTGCGCCGGCAGTAGCAGCGTGGTGATCGCATCCACCGCGGTGGACTTGCCGGAGCCGATGTCGCCGGTGAGCAGGCTGTTCGCGCCGTCCAGCCGGAAGACTCGCACGCCCTGGTGGAAGGTGCCCCAGTTGAGCAGCTCCAGCCGGTGCAGCCGGAATCCCGGGGGCGTGCCGGCGTCATCCGCGGTGTCGTCCAGGCTGAACAGGCTCTCCTGCAGGTCCGTGCCGAGCTGCGCCGTCATTTTCCCTCCTCCGCTGCCGCGCCGACGCCGGCGGGCGCGCCGGCGGGCGGTTCGCCGGCGAGGGTCGCGCGGTAGTCGGCCAGCCGCGCGTCGAACTCCTCCAGCCACTGCGCGTCCACGTAGGCCTTCAGGATCCGCGCCACCTCATAGGTGTCCGGCTGGCCCTTGAGTTTGCGTAGGAACCCCAGCTCCACCACCTTTTTGATGTCCGCGCCCAGCCGGTCCAGGATCCGGGCCTCGTTGCTGGACTCGGGCAGGAACACCGAGACCAGGTCCGCGATCTCCTGCTCCGTCATGATCAGCCGGAGCTCGCTGCTGCTGGTGTCGAACTCGAGCATCCGGCCGCGGAGCAGCGCCAGCAGCAGGCTGACGTTAAAGGTGAGGGTGCGGCGGGCGATCAGCCGGGGGAGCGTCCCGTCCGGGTCCTCCCGGGAGCGGAGGAACGCGTAGCCTTCCGATTCGTCGAGGACCAGGTCCAGGCCCAGCACGGAGACATAATCGCGCACCTGGGAGGTCAGGCCGAGCAGCGACTGCCACACCTTCTCGTCATTTTCCGCGTAAAGCACGCCTTTGAAGAGCCGGGTGACGACGCCGGGGAGTTCCTCCGGGGTCCGCGTTTCAGGGTGTTCGGTGCTGGTGGTCGCCGGGCTCATGCTGGCCTTCCGAAGATGATCTGTTCGAGGGTGGCCTCGCGGAGGCTGCCGTCGGGCAACTGCCAGGACAGCTGCTGGGACTGCTCAGGGTTGATCGTGGCCCAGTCCGATTCGGTGGCGAGCTGGTAGTAGGCCACCACCTCGGCCAGGCCCTGGGAGAGCGGATAGGCGGCGGTGACCTCCGCGAGGGTGGCCTGCTCCGCCTCGGCCAGGACGGCGTCGATGTTTCCGCGTAGCCGTTCCTTGTCCACGTGGAACTGGCCGAACAGGGCGCCGGCGTCCACGTCCGAGTCATCGGCGGCGAGGACAACGTCGTCCACCGTCACCCTTCGGCTGGGCTCGTAGAGGGGCCGCTCGAACGGCAGCACCACGTCTACGGACGCGGCGGCGATCTCGGTGAAAGCCCCAGACGGCGGCGCCTCGCGGGTGGCCAACGCACCGGCTTCGATGCCGCGGATGAGCTGCATGATGCGCTTGTTCTCGAGGAAGACCTTGTCATCGAGCAGCCGGCGCATTTGCTGGGAGAGCTGGCGGACGGTGGCCTGGGTCTGTTCGACGGCGGGCAGCCAGTCCTGGTGGAGGTTGGCAACCAGATGCAGGCCGTCGGCCCGGGCGAGGGTCTGGATCCGGGTGGCCCGCTGCAGCAGTTCCTGCAGCTCGGTGCGTAGCTGCGGGGACATCAGGTAGTCCCAGAAGCCTTGGAAGGTCCGGCCCTGGAGGGAGCTGGAAATGTCCTGCTGGTTCTCGAAAATGGACTCCAGCAGCTCACCCTGGGTCCCCTCCCAGGTGGCGATCTGCTCGCGGACCTGCCGATCCAGCTTGCGGAAGTTCTGCTCGACTTCGCGGAAGTCGGAGAGCAGGTCCTTGGCCAGGGCCGTGAGCTGCTGCAGGTAGTCCAATGCTTCGGGGCCGGTCATCACGCGGATGTTGCCGCCGCGGATCCGCTGCATCTCGGCGTCGATCCCTTCCTTTTGGCGCTGGAGCTCGGCGATCCGTACTTCCGGGTCGGTTTCCGATTGCTGCACCAGCTGCTTAAGCACCGCGAAGATGCTGGTGAGCCTTGACTGGGTCGCAACGAAGTCCCGGCCGCGCAGGCTCTCCACCCAGCGGACCACGTCCTCGGCGGCGGCGCTCAGGTCATAGTGCGGCTCGTCCTCGCCGGGCACGTAGTACTTCCGCAGCCAGGCGCGTTCCGGGGCCGCCCAGTCATCGAGGTAGTCTCCGGCCGCGCGCGGGAACTTGTCCTCCCCGTCGCTGTCCCTCAGGCCGAAGAGCACGTTATCCAGGACGTCAATGATCTCTTGGCGGCCCAGGTTGCGCTGGTTGGGACCAGTAAACGCCGCCATGAAGAACGCCAGGGCCAGCGGGGCGTTCTGGGCGCGGAGCAGGGACCAGCCTGCGTGGTGCTCCCGCAGCGCGTTGATTGCGTAGTAGTCCATCGGGTCCCCGTGTGGTGTGCCGGTGTTGTGTTGCCTGTCACTTCACTCTAAAGCGCGCCGCTGACCTTTTCTCTCCGGGACCCGTTGTGAACGGCGGTCACGCGGCGGCGGTCAGGCGAGGGCGTCTGCGGCCAGGCGCTCGCCGTTGAAGTATTCAAGCTGCCAGCCGTCGACGGCGTGGTGGTGGGCCAGGTTGAGTACGGCGTTGTCGACCCGCGGCAGCGGGCGGCCGGCTATGCGGCTCAAGCTGACCCTGAGCAGCGACCCGTGCGCCACCACCAGGACACGGCCGCCGCGGAACTCCTCCGCGAGGGCTTCCAGCGCGCCCAGTCCGCGGTCGGCGGCGTCGTCCTCGGTTTCGGCGCCGCGGAAACCGCCGGGGATGCGCAGGGCGTCCAGCTCCGGGCCGTCCTGCAGCCCCTCGGCCGGGCCGAAGGAGCGCTCGGTGAGCTCGGGAACGTGGCGGGCCACGCTGAGGCCGAGCCCGGCGGCGATCAGGTCTGCGGTCTCGGCCGCACGGCCCAGCGGCGAGGACACGATCGCGTCCCACTCGTCGCCGGACAAGGCTGCGGCAGCCTCCCGCGCCTGGCCGCGGCCGACGTCGTTCAGCGGAATGTCAGTGGAGCCCTGAAGCCGGCGCTCGGCATTCCAGTCGGTCTGGCCGTGACGGATGAGCGCAAAAGTTGTGAGGGGCATGGTTCCATTGTGCCGGTGGTGGGGGCCGGACCCGGAATCGCCCCTTCACAACGACGGCTGGTGGGCGGCCTTTTCCCCTGCCGTAGCTGGGTGTCGGACCCAGCCAAAAAGCTGTGGCCGGAGCATCTTGACACCTTCGAAGCCCGGGCATACGTTCAGCCTTAACAAGGCGATTCGCCCCTTCTCCACTACTTTAGGCACAGGTTTTCCCGGTGCCGCGTGCCCGGGCGCTCCCGGAACGGAGCCCCGGCTGCGTCGGCTGCGCGGGCCGCGCCGGGCCACATGCCTGGGGGATCCAATTCGGTCTCTCGCCTACAAGGAGCAGGAAATGTCGGAGGGTATTGGACTGATAGAGCGGTTTTACAAGGACGTCGTGGAGAGCGGAAATCTTGCCCTCATTGATGAGCTGGCGACGGACAGTTATGTCGATCACGAGGAAGGCCTTCCCGGGCAGCCGTCCGGCAAGGACGGCGTGAAATTCTTCGTGAACACCATGCGGTCCGCCTTCCCGGACATCAAGGTCAAGGCGATTGAGCCCTCAATGTCCGCCGGCAACATGGAAGCATGCCACGTGATCCTGACCGGGACCCACCGTGGTGAGATGGCCGGCATCCCGGCAACGGGCAAGAGCGTCGAGTTCGACTGCACGGACATCATCCGGGTCGAGGACGGCAAGGTGGCCGAGCACTGGGGCACCACCGACAACCTGGCCCTCATGCAGCAGATCGGCGCGGTGGCCGTTGGCTGAGCGGCGCCACCACCCACGACGGCATCACCCACGACGGCGGCCGGACCGACCGCCGTCGTGATCAGAACCGTTGGGAACAGAACCGTCGGGACCAGAACCGTCGAAACAGAAAGGCTGCCCACGTTTTTCCTCGGGAATCGTGGACAGCCTCTCTTGTCGGCGGTGTCTCAGGCCTTGGGCGCGTACGCCTTCGGGAGTTTCAGGCCGCGCTCGTCCATCACGGTGCGCAGCCGGGTGGGGTAGTCGGTGATGAGGCCGTCCACGCCGAGGTCCATCAGCCGGTTCATGTCCGCGGTGGTGTTGACGGTCCAGGGGATCACCGGCAGGCCGAGGTTGTGGGCGTCGGCGATCATTCCCGGGGTGACGGAGCGGAAGGTAGGGGAGATGGCGTCGTAGCCTTGGGCGGCCGCGGCCTTGGCGAGGGATCCGCCGTAGCTGTCGATGTCGATGCCGCCAAGGTTGGGGCTGGCGCCGGGCTGGCCGACCTCGAGCCACGCGTCTCCGCTGGAGAGGGCGACGAGCGGCAGCTCCGGGGCGAGCTGTTTCGTGAGGTTCAGCGAGGACCAGTCGAACGACTGCACCGTGGAGCGCTCCGCCATGCCGGAGGCCTGGATCTCGGCGACCACGGCCTTGGTGAGGGCCACCATGCCCGGGCCGCCGGCCTTGCCGTCCTCGACCTTGGTCTCGATGTTGAAGCGGACCTTGTTGGCCTCGGCGTCGCGCGCCAGCTGGAAGACGTCCGCGAGCTCGGCGATCCGGTTGCCCTCGATCACGTCCTGCTCGGGGAAGCCTTTCAGCTGGGTGAACCCGCAGTCCAGCGTCTTGATCTGCGCGAGCGACAGGTCCGCCACCCGGTCCCCGACATACGGGAAGGCGGGATCGCCCGGCGCGGCCGGCGCGGTGTCCTGGCACTTGTCGGCCTGGATGGTGTCGTCGTGCCAGACGATGATCTTGCCGTCGGCGGTCAGGTGGGTGTCCAGTTCCAGGGTGCTTACGCCCAGCTTCAGTGCGTTGGCGAAGGCGGTCAGGGATTCCTCGGTCCACTCGCCGCGGCCTCCGCGGTGCGCCTGGAAGTCGAAGGAGCCGTTGCGCTCGTTAGTCCTGACCTCAGAGGTTGCGGTTCCCGCAGCGTTCGACGACCGGTTCGACGCCGGTGCGGGGCCGGCGTCGTCGTTGGGAGCGGCGACAGCGGGGCTGGCCAGCGACGCGATGAGCGCGGCGGCCGCCGCGGCAGTCAGGACTGTGCGCATGGTGATGGTTCCTTCCGGGGTACGGATACCGGCGTTGAGCCGAAGACCCGTCCACGCTAGGGAACGCAGGTGGACCGCCGTGTTCCGGAAGCTGGACTCCGGGTGAACTGTGCGCGCCGGCTGCCTAAGGCCCGGTTCCTCAGGTGGCTAGATGCCGGAGGCTCCCGTGTCGGTTCCGCTCAGGGTCTCTATGTAATCCAGCGTTTTGGGGCTGACGTGCCGCACCGCTGCGAGGGCCTCACGGAGAACGGTTCTCCTGGCCGGGTCACCCAGGGCGTCCCGGAGTTCCATCACGGTGTCGATGCCCTGGCGCTCGAACACGCCCGTGATTTCCTCCATCTGGGCGAGACGGCCCGGAGAAGGCCAGTCGATAACGGCGGAGAGCTTCCCGGTGTCGAGGCGCTGGCGGAATCCGCTGGTCGTGGCGGCATCCGGCCAGGCCGCAATGAGGGCGTCGACCCGTGGTTTGACGGTCTCGTGGTAGTTCTGCCGCCGCTGCAACGTGGCGTCGACGATGATGGCCCCGATGTGGTCCCAGCCGCGGCCGACGTCGGTCGCGGCGTCTGTGCCGGGTGAGGCGGCTGGCGCCGGAGGGTTGGCGGGATCATTGTCGATAGTCATAAGTGAATCCTTCCACGTGCCGGTGAAGAGTGCGTTCGCGTCAGCCGGGGCAGGGGTTTCTAGGTGGCGGCCCCCGCCTCGATTGCGTCCAGGTCCCGGACGGCGTAGCGGTGGTGCTCCCATTCCTCGTTGAGGATGGTGTGCAGGCAGGAGCGGACGGTCACCGGTTGGTCCGGGGCCCACGGATTCCGGCGGGCCGCGGCCAGCTCGGCCGGGGTGACGGTGGCGAGGTAGTCGCGCACCTTGGCTATTTTCGCTGCCCGGACCTCAAGCACCTCGGCAAAGGACGGTGTGACGTTTGAGAAGACGGCGAGATCGTACCCGTCGGTCTCATACTCGGCGTTGGGTTGGCCGATGGGGTGGTACGGCTGTTCCAGCTCGAGGATTCCCCGGCCCAGCCACGTGTCCGTGGCCATCACCAGGTGGCGCAGGGTCTGGGCGAAGGACCACTCGCCGTCGACCGAGATATCGACTGTGCCGGCCGGCATCGAAGCAACCCGCTCCAGCGTCGCCTGCCAGGTCCGCTCCATGGTGGCCCAGGCTTGCCGGAGCCCGTCCGGGTCCTGGGCGCGCCTCCCGGCCCGGCCGGGGAATCGGCGGTTGAGTTCCGCCTCCACGAAGGGGAGGACGTCGACGCCGTTGACGTACAGGGTGTTCCCGGCCTCGAGCAGCCACGGGGCGTCGATGTCCGCCCCGGCCGCGTCGACCGCGCGCATCACCGCGCCGGACAGGTCGGAACGGACGAACCGGGCGCCGCGCAGGTTCACGTCGGTGAAGTGTGCGCCCTGGAGGTTATCTGTCTGGGTGAAAGCTGCCATGCGAGCACTCTGCCACGGCTGCGTCGGTCGCGCAGCACCTGGGCGGAGTTCCGTGGCGACAACCGGCACTCCGGGGATGCTTTGGGTTTACCGGTACCCCATTTTCCGCAGGGCAGGATCGGTCCATAATGGCCACATAAGCTTCGGGGACCCCATGCGCCGGCGATGGGTGGCGCGGCGTGGAAGAGTCCCAGGTGGCTGCCCCGGCTCGGCGCGAGGGGCGGTCACGGGCTCCGGGCCATGATTCCGGGGACCGAAACCGGGGGGGGAGCGACGCCATCATTGCGGTCATCGACGCACTGAAGGGAATCATCATGTTCAAGGATTCAAACATCATCGCTGTCCTCCCCGCGAAGGACATCAACCGGGCGAAGGAGTTCTACCGGGACAAGCTGGGCATCGAACCCTCAGAGTCCATGGAGGAGGGCAGCGTGATGTACAGCTGCGGCCAGGGAACCCGCTTCCTCGTGTACCAAACGGACAATGCGGGGACGGCCAAGAACACCCAGATGGGCTGGGAAACCGACAACCTCGAGGCCGAAATGGAAGAACTGCGGGGCCGCGGCGTCGTCTTCGAAGAGTATGACTTCCCCGGCCTGAAAACGGAGAACGGCGTGGCCACCGCCTCCTGGGGGAAGGCAGCCTGGTTCCTGGACAGCGAGGGAAACATCCTCAACATCGCACAACGCTCGTAGCAGGAGTTTGACACCGATACGACTCATAACATCGCCACCCCCGGCAACGGAGCCGGAGGGAACCGGATCCCGCCCTCAAGGCGGGAGCCGGTTTCGAGCCTGACGTCGCCCTTGGACAGGGCACCGAGCGCGCCCACAACAGCAGCGGCTGCCCGCACGCTAGTTACTGTCGGGTTTCCTGCCCCGAAGGTGGCGGTGGTGTAGCTCGTAGCTGTCGAACACGTCAGAAGAGGTGGTTCCTGAGTGGCCGAACTTGCCGCGAAGAACGTCGGCGAGTCCATCCAGCGCGGCGTGGAGCATCCGTCCGGCGAACTGGAGTTCAGGATTGTCGCTGCGTTGGGCCTGGGATGCCAGTTCCTGGGCGTAGGCGACTGTGGCCGGCAAGGAGCCGCGCTGCTCGACTTCACGGAAATAGTAGGTTTCGTGGAACGCAAGGAGATCGATGCTCACAAGAGCTACGTTTCCGGCCATTGACTCCAACAACCCGGCGGCATGCGTGGGTTCCACGGACAGTACACCTGCAGGACCTGCAGCCTCCCTGAACAAGTTCAGCTCGTGAGCAAGGGCCCTGCGGCGGTTAAGGGCCGGGTACATCTGCAGGATCCAGGTGACTGTTGCTGTCAGCAAACCGAAACCTGTGACGGCCTGAAGTGCCACAACCAGCCTGAGCAGCGGATGCGCTGCCACGATGTCGCCGAACCCCACGGTGGAAAGAGTGACCAGGGAGATGTAGAGGGCTTCGGCGAAGTCGGCCCGCAGGGGGACCCCGGCTCCGTAAACAAAACCGTCCGTCAGGTGCGGCAAGTAGAGCAGGGCCCAGCCGATGGCCGCGAGGCCCGCCCAGGCGCCAATGACAGCCGCCATGGCCAACGGCGCTGCGATGAAGGAGCCCCGGCCCCGCAGCTTTCTTGACGCCAGCCAGAACCCCCGCATGATCGCCCGGCCCACGGGACCGGAACCGTGGGGATAAAGCAGCGTTCGAAAGACGTCAACGAGCATCAGCAGAACCAGCCCGGCCCCTAAGACTGTCCAGAGCGTGTCCTCAAAGTCCATGCCTCATCTTATGGGCCTATCGCGACGGCGTGACGGGCCGGTCGGGTGGACCGGGGGCCAGGGAGCGGGTGAGCTCCTGCCAAACCGTCTCCGCGATCTGCCCGGAAGACTGCCCGGCGTCGATGATGACAAAGGAGGGGAAATCGTCGAGCTCCCTATAGCCCTTGTCGAAGGCCGCCAGGCTCTCCAGGTCCTCGGTGTCGGTGCCCCGTTTGGCGATTCTGCTCAAGGCAAGGTCAGCCGGCACGGCGAAGTAGAACACAGCGTCCGGGGCGGGAAGCAACCGCAGCAGCCAGGGCAGGAAACGTCCCGGGCCCAGGCCCCTCACCCGCTTCAATGCCAGCTGGCAGTACAGGTACCGGTCCATGATCACGATGCCGGAAAAACATCTGGCCCGTAGATGGGAAAGCAGGACGTTGGCGCAGCGGATGGACGTTTCGGCAGCGTCTAGCAATCCGGCCGGGACGCTCAGGCCGAGACGGCTGGACCATGCTGTCATTTTGCTCCGCCCGCAGGGATTCTTCGCGACGGTCGCGCGCCGTCCGGAGTCCGCCAGCCGTTGGGCAAGCAATCGCGCCGCCGTGGATTTGCCGGCGCCGTCGATGCCTGCGAGCACAACCACCACGGCAGGGCGGGTCCCGGACAGCCGCCGCGACGGGGATGCTTCGGTGGAGGTGGCGGCCAGGGGAACGTTCATGGGGACCTGCTTCCAGTCAGTTATTGAACCAACTGGAGGTCTCTCCCGGCCGAAATGATCGGCCCTGCCCGCCGGAGTGTACTGGGACACCCGGATTGACGACGGGCCGGATCTGGGGATACTCCCCTCCGTATGTAACTAGTGAAGCACGGTACACCTGCTGAGGGAAAGAGTGCGTGCCGGCCCGGCCCGGCGTCGGGGGAGGGCCGGGCCAGTACGACGGTTGCGTCAGCCCCTCGGCGCCCTCAGCCCGTCAGTATCCAGGCAGCGTTGTTCGGCTGCAGCCAGCCGTCCTGCTCCAGCGGCGCCGCGCTGAGCAGTACCGTGCCGGCCGGGAGCTCCACCGGTTCGGTGCCCATCGCGACGGCGACCAGGAAGCCTCTGTTGCGTTCGCAGATCAGCAGGTTCCCTGGCTCCACGTGCCAGGTACCGCCGCCGTTTGCGGTGAAGACCGCGTTCTTCCACAGCTTCCGGCGCAGCGCCAAGGCAGCCACGGTGAGGTTCAGTGCGGAATCAGGGTCCTGCTCCTGGAGTTCGACGGCGTGGCTGCCCCAGCCTGCGGGGAGCGGCAACCAGGGCTCGGAGGGTGGTCCTGCAGCGGTGCCGAGTGCGAAGCCGTGGTGCAGCGTTGGATCCTCGGTCCATGGCAGCGGCACGCGGGCCCCGTCGCGGCAGACGCCGCCGCGGGCCCACATCGGATCCACCCGGGCCTCCACCGGAACGTCGACCTCGGGCAGCCCGAGCTCCTGGCCCTGGTAGAGGTACGCCGGACCGGGCAGGCCCAGCAAAGCGACCAGCGCGGCGCGGGCCCGCAGGGCGCCGACTTCGCCGCCGCCGAACCGGGTCACGGAACGAACGATGTCGTGATTCTCCAACGCCCACGTCGGGGTGGCGCCGTGTTCCCGGCGAGCAGCTTCGAGGTCGTTCCCGACGGCGACCCAGCCCTCCGGATCCCAGCCGAGCTTCACGAATGCGAAAGCAAAAGCCTGCTGCATCTCGTCCGCGCGGGTGTAGCGGGCGGCGCGGGCCGGTTCCAGGTTGACCTCGCCTACGAGCAGGCGGTGCGGTTCGTACTGCTCGGCCAGCGCGCGCCAGCGGCGGTAGACCTCGTGGACTTCCTCCTGGTCGGAGACCTGCGGGTTGGACCGCAGCCCGTCCACCACGCCGCCCTCCGACGGCGAATCCGGCAACCCCTCGGCCTTGAACAGGGCATGCGCGACGTCGATCCGGAGGCCGTCCACGCCCTTGTCGAACCAGAAGCGCAGCACGCCGTCGAAGTAGTCGCCGACGGCGGGGTTGCGCCAGTTCCAGTCCGGCTGGCCGGCGGAGAACAGGTGCAGGTACCAGTCCGTGTCCGTCGCCGAGCCCGGGTTGGCCCGGCTCCAGGCCCGGCCGCCGAAGACGCTTTGCCAGTTGTTCGGAGGAGTGTCGGCGTCGCGTCCTTCAACAAAGTGGAACATGTTCCGTTCCGGCGAGCGCGGGCCGGCGGCGAGGGCGGCCTGGAACAGCGGGTGCTCGGAGGAGCAGTGGTTGGGGACGACGTCGAGCAGGATCTTCAGGCCGAGCGCGTGGGCCTGCGCGAGGAGCGCCTCGAACTGTTCCATGGTGCCGAACAGCGGGTCCACGCCGCAGTAGTCGGAGACGTCGTAGCCCTGGTCCACCTGCGGGGAGGGCTGGAACGGGGTCATCCAGATGCCGTCGACGCCGAGCGAGGCGATGTACGGCAGCCGGCCGGCCAGCCCGGCAAGGTCGCCCACGCCGTCGCCGTCGCCGTCCGCAAACGAGCGCGGGTACACCTGATAGATCACTGCGGACTGCCACCAAGGCGCGGGCGTCAGTGCGGTTTCTTCGGCGAGAGGTTGTTCACTCATGGGCGGGGATATGACATGAGCCGTTGATGAGTGCGCCGCTGGAGTGAAAGGAACATACCGCCAACCCTACGGTGACCGGGATGGCCGGGGGCGAAAGCTTGTTAACGGGCGATAGGAGACGCGCTTCACCGTCGGAGTGTCCACGCTTGAACGGCACCTCGCGCAAAGTTACAAAAATTTCTTAGGCCGAAGAAGTTTTTCTAATCCACCCAGGATGAGCTCTTTGTCAGGGCTCGGGCCTACAGTGCTCCCATGACTCCCGACGAGACGCCTCAAAGCCCGGAACCGAAGAAGAAGCGCACCGTCTCGCGGAAGTGCCCGGTGTGCGGCCACGAGGCGTGGCGGATTGCCTACGGGATGATCGGACCGTCGGACCGCCAGATGATGCCGAAGACCGAGTTCGCCGGATGTTGCATCGACATGATGGTCCGTGAATACCCCGCCACGGGCAAAGTCGAATATGGCACGCCCAAGTGGGCGTGCCAAAACCCGGAGTGCCGTCACCGCTGGTGGTGAGGCTTAGCTAATGCGGAACATCTTCCCCAGCGCCGGCATGTGGATCAGCGTTTCGACAACGGGCCTTCCGGTGATGGACTCAATCGCTTCGGCATACCCTCGCATCTGGCCGATGTATTTGTCCTTGATGTGACCGACAGGATCCTTGCCCGGGTAGGACTTGTGGTCCACCAGCACATAGCCGGCTGGCGTCTCCAGCAGGAGGTCAATCCACCCCTCCATGAGCTGAAGGTCAGCATTCCGCCAAGCAACTGACTGCTCGGTGGTAACCGTCGCGCCAGGGTACTGCTGGTGCAGGAAGGCGAGCATCCGCTCACCCGCTTCCACCACTACGTCAGCGCCCACGGCGGAGGCCGCACCCCAGCGGTCCAGAAGACGTTGCGCCGCCCGGAGCCGGACGGAGCCATCCATCTCGGCGAGGGGCAGCGCGAAATAGCCGTGGATGGCGGAGCCCACCTGGTCCCAGTTGGCAGCGCCGTGGGGAATCAGCTGCGGGCCAAGGACGGCCGCTTCGGTGACGTCGGCGGCGAAACCGAAGCTCTCCAAAGAACTGGCGGTTACCCGGGCAGGTTTTTGCGGAACCGGCGCTTCGCCTGCCAGACCGTCCTCGTACTCGACCTTGGCGCCGTCGTCGGTATTGGCGGGTCCATCCGCTGGCTCGTAGCTGAATGCCTCCACGGCGAGAGTCTGTTCGCCGTCGCGCCCTTGGACAGTCAACGTTCCTTCGCTCCCGGTGCCCTCACTCCACTCCACAATCGGGCCGGTTCCAAGCGAGTTCAGCGAAGCCGGCGCGGGCTTGGCGGCGGCCAGGCAGGTCACGCTGACCGAGCGGGTCAGGCCCACGTAGAGCACGCGCGCCGAATCAGCCTGGCGCCGGGCCAGGACCCGCTGCGCGACAGCCGATGAGTCAGCTGCTCCGGAGAGAGGCTTGAATCCTTTGGTGCCGAACGGCCAGGGCCAGAAGCGGATCCAGCGTCCGACGAGGGGATCGCGGACGTCGATCTCATCGACGCCCTCGACAGCTACGCCCCACGGTTTAGCTACAACCTCGGTGTCGAGGCTTGCCAGTACAACGGCGGGCCATTCCAGCCCCTTGGCCTTGTGGTAGGTCAGCACATTCACGACGTCGTCGCCGAAGTTCTCGCTCCCGGTGCTGTCGGCGTCTGCAAGGAACTTGAGCGACCCGCTGAGCGTCACGGGTTTGCCCAGAGCGGCACACGATTCGTAGTACTGCTCCAGCAGGGAGCGCAGCGCGTCCAGATTCTTGAGCCGGGTTCCCGGGTTGCTCCACGACTTGATGAGCCGGGCAACCCCAAGGCGCGACGTGACCTCTTCCATAATCTCGGTCGGCGTGCACACCGTCGCCAGGCCGCGGAGCTCCACCAGATCGGACACCAGCGGGTCGCTGGCCCAGCGCTGGAGCTCCTCCCGGGGTTCCTCTGCGTCGAACAGTGCGGGGACCCAGCGGCCGAACTCGGGATGGTCAGGATGCAGGTGCGCCAGCTCAGCCAGGGCCACCGTGTCGTCGTCGGACGCGACGAAGGCCATCCCGGCGCGGACCAGCTGGATTTCCCGAGCGGCGAACAGCGAGGAGGTGTTGGTGGTGGCCTTGACTCCGAGCGCCGCCAGTTCCGCGGCAATGGCCGCCACGGCGTCGTTTGACCGGGCCAGGACCGCTACGTCGGACCCCTTGAAGTTACGCCGCTGGAGCAGATCGACGACGCCGGCGGCGACCGCCCGCCGCTGCTCCGGCACGGTCTTGGCAGCCAGTGTCCAAGCCTCCCGGGCGCCGCCCAGGGCGTTCTTGGGATGCGCGGCGTCGAGACGGGCTTCTGGAACCGTCAGACGGACTTCGTCCTCGCCGAGCTCCGGAAACATGGCGAGGCTGATCGCGTTCGAGAGGTCGATGACGGATTCTTTGGACCGCCAGGAATCATGCAGCTGGGTCTTGCTCTCAACCCGGGCGGCAACGGCCTTCATCAGCTCCGGGTCGGTGCCTCGGAATTCGTAGATGGCCTGCTTGGAGTCGCCCACCCAGACCACCTTGTCCACCAGCTCGGCGAACTTGGTGAACAGCTGGAGTTGCAGCGGGCTGGTGTCCTGGAACTCGTCCACCACCATGAACTTGATACGGCCGGTGACGGAGGTGCGGAATTCCGGATTGTTCTCCAGCAGGTCCAGAACCAGGGTTTCCTGGTCCGCGAAGTCAATCAGTCCGTACTGCCGCTTGAAGTCCGCGAACTGGTCCAGGCAGGCAGCCGCGCAGGCAAACACAAGTTCGGTGAATTCACGCAGCTCCGTTTGGAATGCGGGGTTGGACGCCAGATCGACGTCAACCGCAGAAATGTAGCTCTCCAGGTGTCGCTTGGCGCTTGCGTTGGAGACGCCCGTCGCTTCGATCCAGAACCGCCACGGAGCATCCTCCAGCGACGCATGGGTCAGGACCGGCTCCAGCAGGGCGATCGAGGCCAGGAGGTTCTTCGGTGGAGTCTTGCCGGAGTCGGCGATCTCTCCGGCCAGACCGCGAAGGTCCATGAGCCCCTGGAGGAGCTGGTTGGACCAGATTGCCCGGTCATCGAGGCCGGCCGGACCCAAAACCTGCTGCAGTCCCTGCCATGAGACCGCGGCGGAGTGCGTCAGCGCCGAGGGGGCGATCCTGTTGCTGCGGGCGGCATCCGTGATGTCGCGGACGATCTTGCGCCAGTCGGTGTCGGTGCCACGGATGTCGGCTTCGCCGTCGTGTCCCAGCCGCCGGGCGAGCGGCTGGATCCGGGGCGTGAACTCTGCGAATACGGCGTCCGTGGCGAGCTGGAAGATCCGGAGCTGTTCGTCTTCGGCGATGACGCGGAGGGCCGGCGACAGCCCGGCGTCGACCGCGTATTCCTGGAGCAGTCGGCTGCAGACGCTGTTGACGGTGCCGACCATGCTGACGGACATCTGCCGTGCGGCATCGGGGCGTTCCTGGCCGAAGAGTTCGGCTTGGACCCGGTCGATGAGTTCGGCGGCGGCCTTCTTGGTGAAGGTCGTGGCCAGGATCTGGCTGGGCTTCGTGCCGCTGTTAATGGCCCGGGCGATTTCGCCCATCAGGCTGTAGGTCTTGCCGGTGCCGGCACTGGCCGTGATCATCGTGACGTTGTCGAGTGCGTCGTTCATGACAGGTCCCCCTTAAGGCCGCACAGTGCGGAGAAGTCGCAGAAGTTGCAGGGCGGCTTCTGATAGAGCCGGCCGTCCGCCGTCGCCGTGTCCCGTTGCTCAGCGGGGGAGCCCAACTCCTGTCGTCCGGCCGCGAGGACGCGCCCGCCGACAACTTCAGAGATGGAGAATTCGGCGGCGCGGACCGACCGCCGCCAGGTGCTGCGGCTGGATGCGGGGCTGGCCAGGGCCGGGCCGAAGAGGCTGCTGGTCGAAGCGAACTCGCCCTGCTTGAGCATGTAGTAGGACATTGCAGCGTCTTCGGCGACGGTGGACATGGGGTCCGGCCCGTCGTCCAGGGCCCAGTGGTAGAGGGCTAGCTGCATGGCGTCGCCCTGGGTGATTTCGTCGCGCCGGTACTTCGAACGGTTGGTCCACTTGAGGTCGATCACGACGGGTTCTGCTCGCTGGTCCGCGGCCAGGACATCGATGAAGCCGGAGACGTTGACTTCGATCTGGGTTCCGTTGACGTTGAACAGGGCCGGCTTGCTGAACTCGTGCTCGGTGGCGCGGATGTAGACCCCTTGCGTCTGCAGGGTCTGGAAAAGCTTGATGACCGAGTTCTCGATGATGGGCCGGAGGCCGGCGAGTCTGCTGCCGCGGCCTGGCAGGAGCAGTTCCGAGGCGTAATGCGGCACGAGTTGGTCCAGTTTGGCCTGGACCTCCGCCGGCTCGGGCACGGCCCGGTTCGCGGCGTAAAGCTCGCCGAAGAGTTCTTCGACCACCCGGTGGACCAAAGTGCCGATCATGGTGTTCCCGGTGGGCACGGACTGCGCGTCGCCGACTTTCAGCCGGCCCTTCTTCTCCAGGACCCACTTCATTGAGCAACCAATCAACGTGCTGAGCTGCGAGTAGGAGAGCTTGTCCGGCATGAACTCCGGACGGGGACCCAGCTCATGGGATGCGGGCGTCGGCGTGGTCCGGGCTGGCGGCACCGGTGTCAACGCGGCGGTGCGGCCCGCGAGCCGCCAGACGCCGTCGCGCACCAGCTCGGCGGGGGTGATGCTGAAGGCGGAAATGGCGTGCTCCACCGCCTTCTTGTTTTCCTCCGGGGTTCCCGGCAGGGGCGAGGGGAGGGTGCTGAAGGCCAGCGAGGACAGTACAGGGTGGGCTTTCGTCGGCTCCCCGCCGATCTCCGCGGCGCGTACCAGCAGGAGCCGGCGACTGCGCCTCGCGGCGTTCACCGCCACGGAGAGTTCCAGCTCTGCCAGCGCAGCGGGATCAGGCAGGACGACGCCGGCGCCGAGCAGCGCCTGGCGTTCGGCGTCGTCCCAGTGGCGGGACCGGACTTGGCCGTCGTCCTGGCACCCCCACCAGACGAGCGAGTCGACGTCGTCGCACAGTTCACCAAGGCTGTGAAGTGTCACCCACGGCGCCGCCTCGCCGCCGGCCAGGGGACTGGCACTGGCGGGAATGACGGATTCCAGTATTCGCGCGATGGTCTTGCGGGTGACAGGCTCGGGCCCGTCGATCAGGGATGTGAATTCGCTGAGGTGGCTGAGGACGGATTCGAGCTGTGGGTAGAGCTGCACCCGGCGGCTGAGCTGGGTCCGCAGCCATTGTGCGCGTTCGACGACGGCGGCGCCGGTGACGGTTCCGTCATCCGCCAGCAGGCCGGTGCTGAGAAGCTGGTCCAGTTCTGCCGCGACGACTGGGCCGAGGGCCTCGTCGCTGCTGACCTTTTGGAGGGCGCTCAGCCATTCATCGCCGCCCGTCCCCGGCTGGGCGGCGAGGGCGCGGAGGAGATGCCGGGCGGCTGCGCGCCGGACGGGGCCCACTGGGAGGTTCAGGAACTCGCCCAGCAGTTGAACGTCCACGGGTCCCCAGATGACGGTGAAGAAGAGGGGAATGATCTGGTCTATGGCCCGCCACCGGGAACGGCTGCTGACACCGATTCGGGGCAGTCCGCGGCGCTGCAGCTCCTGGTCCAGCAGGGCGGTGCTCGTGGAGGCGACGACGGCGGAGCGATCAGTTCCGGCTTTGCCTGCGGAGCTCGTCGCGGACGCGAGCCAGCGGGCCGTGTGCTCGGCCGCTTCCCATTCGGTCTTCGCGACGAGGACGGTGACGTCGCCCACGGGTTCCGTCGGCACGGACGGCTCCATGACCGTCACGCCGCGGCGCTCCAGTGAGCCGATCAGGCGGGTCCAGATGGCGGGGAACGAGGCGCGGGGGTGCTGGAGTTCAAGCCGTGAGATTCCCAGTGGCCAGTGGGCTGTAGCTTCACTCCCAAGCTCATGGATGAGTTCAAGCGGGAAGTCGGCGAACGCGCGGTCGAGGGGGAGCCGGCTCTGCTCCAAGGTAGCGAGGGCTTTCAGCTTGGCGCTGGATCCGTCCGGGGCGAGGCCCGTCCACCCGTTGGTCACAAGTTCGTCGCGCATGTTCAACAGGTCGATGGCTGTGGACCACGGATCGACGGAAAACGATCCGTGGTACCAGGCCGCCGGGCTGTCCTGCTCCGCGAGCCGGGCCATGAACTGCCTGATCCGTGTGGAGTGGCGTGCATCGGGCCCGGTGAGCCCGAGCCGGGTCTGCAGGAGCTGGGCCAGCCCCAACGGACCTAGCCTGACCGCGCCGAGTGCGGACTCACGGTAGGTCCACGGAGCGCGGCCCAGGTACAGGCCAAACAAAACGTTCACATCATCCCCCGGGACGTGTTGGAGCGACAGTTCCTCGATCATATGGGCCGGGTCGGACAATGAAGCTTGCGACGCGTTGGGGTGGCCGAGCAGTGACGTCAATCGGTGTCGAGCGTGGCCTGCAGCAGCCGGTCAAAGCTGGCGGTTCCGTAGTCGGGAGGGGTGATGGCGACGACTACCTGAGTTGTGGTCACCACGGGCGTGCGTGTGGACGACGAGTTCCTCGGTGGATTCCGGTGCGGTGGAGACTCCTTTGGTCCGGTCGCCGGTGATTCGCCCTGCCGGACCGCCCGAAGCTCCAGGCCCGGCACGCCGTGAACTAGCAGCGGAATGCGACGCTCGTTCTCGATGAACTTCCTGAAGTCAGGGAGTGACAGTTGGTCGTTCGGGTTGCCGGTCATTTCGACGATGGTGTCGTTGACGCGCTTGCTGATCGCGGCAAGGAATTTCTTCTCGTTGGACGCTTTTGACCAGACCGCCAGTGTCGTCAACCCAACGGCGAAAACGACGATGAAAAGTGTCGCGACTCCGGGGTCCCGGAGACCGGCAAAGAAGATCATGAGCACCAGGCAAACGAAGAACCCGATGACACCCAGCCCCAGACAGGAGTAGATGGCCTCCTGCGCTGGCCGCCCGCTCCATTGCAGCGACGTAAACGAAAGGAGCAGTTTTTTCTCCTTTTTAGGCAACGAGTCCTTCATTGTCCCTTCACTTCCAAGAGTGCTTCGGCGAGGACAATCGCTTCCCTAGCCTTCTTGAGGTCGTCCAACAGGCCGGCGTCAGGAAGACCACCAACAGGGCCTTGCGGTGTGCCTGATAACTCCGCTACGGCCCGGCTCAGATTGGCTTTCTCCTGAGCAAGGACCCTGGACGTGGTCAGCTTGAATTTGCTCTTCCGAAGCTCCAAGAGAGACTTGCTGAGCTCGTCCGATCGTTTCCGCAGCAGAGACAACCGTTGTTCGATCCGATCCACCCGGTTGCGAAACATGGGCGTCATCCTGAGGGCAACCTCAAATAGCTCCTTCAGGGAATCCGTTTCCGGACCCTCAGCGCGGCGTTCCAGCTGTCCGCTGAGGGTCGCCCGCCGTTCTTCCCACGCCGTTAGCCCGGCGCGGTTCTGCTCGGCCAGCAGGGTGAGGATCTCGAGAGAGGTGTTGAGGGAGTCATTCCGGTCCGTGAGCTTGAGCGTGGCCGCATCGAGCCGCGCGATGAACTCGGCGTAGTTGTCGTTGAGCTGTTGTGCTCGCTCTTTCATGCATCCCCCAAGCGGTGTGACGGTTCCTGCCTGAAGTGTGGGGCACAGCACCGACAATCTGAAGCCCCGCGTGAACTGCGGCCGCCAGAGTCACAATCCGACAGAGGCCGGCTGCCACGCCTCAGCCCGAGCGAGTGCCAACTTCAGGTCCCGCCCGCCAGCAGTCTCCAGCAGCGAAGAATCCCCGACCACCACCAGCAGGCTCCTGGCCCGGGACAAGCCCACATACAGCTGCTCGGCGGCACGCTCCATGTCCTTGAACCCGTTGACGCACAGCACCACGGCTGAGCGTTCCAAGCCCTTGAACCCAAGAACGTGGCCGTAGAAGACGTCGTTGTTCGCGTGGAAATCCAGCCAGTACTCGGCGATGGAACCGGCATCGAACCGTTCCTGGTGGACCGGATGCCGTGACTTGGTGGTGAGCAGCGCGATCTGGTTGGGGCTCCAGCCTTCGTCCATGAGTGCTTCGACGCACTCATCCGCCGCATCTAGGGCGTTCTCGGTGTCGCACTCCACCCGCCGCACGGGGAGTCCGGTGCCGCCGCGGGGCGTGAAGTGTTCGCCTGCGAAGGACCGGAACGTTTCGGCAATTTTCCGGGTGTTGCGGAGGTTTTCGTCGATATGGATCGGGACCAGGTCCGCCGTCGGATGCTTGCCGTCGGAGCCGGACCCGGTCCACCTTTGATAGACGTCCTGTCGGTCGTCCATAAACGCGTACACCTCGCCGGCCTCAGGGGCAGCGGTGCAGGCGAGCAGCGACTCCCACCACAGTGGTGCAAAGTCTTGCGCTTCATCGACGACGACGGCGTCCAGCCGCTCGTGCAGTCCCATGCGTCCCGCCAGCTCCTTGAGGAGGCGCGGCATCTCCTCTTCGAAGTAGTCCGTCCCGGTCCCGTCCGGAACACCAAGGGCTCGGACGTACTCGTGAAATTCCCCGGTGAAGACCGGCTGGGCCTGCCGCCAGCCGGAAACCTGCTGCTGAAGGTACTGGCTCAGCCCCTTGTTGTAGCAGAAGAGGCCCACCCGTTTCCCTTCCTTGCAGAGCAGCCGCGCCTTCTCCAGGGCGAGCCATGTCTTGCCACTGCCTGCACCGCCGGTGAAGCGGACGCGGGGAAGAGACCGGGTTGCGCGCAACAGCACGGATTGCTTGATGGTGAGATGATCCTGGGCGTCTTCGGCTTCGTGCGGGTCGGGAATCTGCGAGGGCCCTGCGTCGAGGTCGCCGCCAAGCTTCCGAACGATGCGTTCCAGAAATACCGGCGTCAGGGTGGTGGCCCCGCAGCCTTCACGTTCGATAGCGTGGCGCACCTTGTCCTTAAGCGACTCAGTGTCTGCCCGGTCTAGAATCAGCGAGCGGGGACACCCCGCCATGGCCCAGCCCTGCGGAACATCCGTGTAGGGGAGACTAACCAGGTACGCGAAGCGGCTGCTGAGCCGGGATCCGAGCTGGCTCTCCAGCCAATTCTTGAAAGCGTGCATCGACGCCTGCGACTGCACCACCGGGCTCTGGATGTTGTGCCCGCCGGCCTTGTCAGACTGGTACCACTGCCCGTTCTCGACGCCGACCTTTCCGCCCTTGACCTCGATGGCAGCCATCCCGACGCCTGGCCAGAGCACGAGGATGTCGATCTCGTGTTCAGCCCGCCCGTCCCTTACTTGAACGGAGTGGGCGAGGACTACGTCGTCTGGGAGGCTCTTCTTGAGGGCCTCCCAAACCGCTTCCTCGGCCACGTGGCCGTCGCCAAATTCGGGTTCTTCCGGTATGCATCTCATTGCTGGCTCCTGTCGGGCTGTCTAGGCTGCGTTGTCAAGAGACTGCACGGCACCATTGAGTGCATCCTCCAGCGTGACCTCGCCGTCCGGTCCGGGGCCGGCCGGAAATTGGCCCGTGTGCCAGCGAAATTTGGCTGGGTCAGCGCAGTGCCGGCCACCTCCCAAGCCGTCAAGAATCTCGTGACCGGCGGCCTCGTGCAGGACGCCGTCCTTGTGCCAGTTCGGGAAATCGTCGGTCGGTGCTGACCAACCATTGCCGGCAAGATAGCCAGTGCTGATGGGCCACTGCTCTGCGGGCAGAAACTGCTCTGAGACTATTTCGCACCAGACTCCATCGGCGTCCGGGACTGCCTGGGCGTACGGTGTTAGCTTGTCGACGTCGTATGCGTATTGAATGCTGAGGAAAGAACCCGGACGCATGTTTGCGAGAACTTCGCTGATGAGTTCGCCGGCTCTCGCCCAGCTTTCTTCGCGGGCGTTCTCAGCTCTGTACATGTCGACGATCCCGTCGAACTCATCCTCGATTTCGGAGGGCATGGACGCCCGGATCACGGATTCCCAGGTCCCGAAATGCCGGCGGATAGCAATGGCGGAGGGACGCTCCCGACCGGCGGCTGTTTCGGCAATCACCCAGCTGTCGTAGCTCGATCCTTCCTTTGGCGACCCGAACTCGCCGTATGAGTTCATGAACCCCTTGGCCGCCTCTGCAAAATCTGCCGCGCTAAAACGATATCCGGCGGAAGAAGGCTGCAGCCCCGCAGAGTCCAAGGCAGCATCCCAGAACCCCCGCCCGAGGCGGCGACGGAGGTCGTCTGCCGGAACCGGCCAGCTGCCTCCATGTGGAGGGGTGACGTCTTGAAGATCACGCGAGATGGCCCCGGATAGTTCGTTGTATTCGGCGTACGAAATTCCGACCACATCTCCGGAGCGGATGGCCTGTGACGTTGTTTCAATTACCGCCAAGATTTCGGCGGTCTTTTGATAGGAGTAGCGGACTCCAAGAAGCTCCCTGAGCGATGTGAAGGATGAGACCGGCATCATCCCCAGAGCCAGTTCATAATCTGGTGTCACGCCGCGTTGAATTCCCGTGACGTATAGCAGGCTGAGTTCGTCGATGGGTGAGGCAATCACCTCACCAACCACACCCTCTTGTTGCAGCACGCGATGCAGAATTTCCTTGAACATGTAGGTGCTCCGGAGCATCTCCACGGCGATGTCGACGTCGACCGGAGCGCCGAGGGCGGCCAGCACTCGCGGTATTTCCCGGAGGTCCATACCTGCTGCCTGAAGTTGCTTGAAGCGCTCGCGCTCTTGGAAAAGGACAACCCCCGCTGCAGAGCATCGATTTCGGATCGCCTTTGACCGCTGTTGCTCCGCCCGGCCGGCTACGCGGGAACCGAGGAGACGCAACATGCTGTAGCTGTCCATGTTCGCGGATGCTGCGATTGAACTCAGGGGGTCGCCGGCGAGAAACGATGCCAAGGCCGGCCCAATTGCGGCCCGCGGGTCAGCTTGCGGACGCGAATCCTCGGTGGGTGTCGTCATGAATGTAATCCCCGTTGAGTTTGGTGTGTGTCGAGTGAATTGGTCCAACGTCTTCTTCAAATGCCGTCAGCCCGCATTACGCAGAGTCTGGACTTCGCCAGCAAGAGCTTGCTCTATGGTTACGCCGTGATCCCGAACCGGGCCGCTTACTGGCTCTTTGGTACTCCACCGCAGCTGCCACGGATCCGAGCACAGCCGGCCAAATCTCAGCCCTTCGAGCAGCTGGTGCCCGGCATCTTGGAGCGGCACCGATTCCTTGCACCACTGCGAGACCTCGTCGTCAGGGGCTAGCCAGTCACAGGCTTCCAAATACTCTGCGTCGATCGGCCACTGCTTGCATGGCAACAAACGCTCGGACACCACTTCGCACCATACGCCGTCAGCACCGCGGGTACCCTCCGCGTAGGGGCGGACGGAACCATCGGGGGAGTCGCCGTACTGAATCTGAAGGGATCGATTCCGGGGCATGTTAGCCAGCAGCTCGCAGATGAACTCACCGGCGCGCACCCAGGCAGCCTCCACAGCTGAATCACTCTGGTTAAATAGCGAGGCGTCGTACGAGTCAGAGTCAGAACCGGCGAGCCGTTGCTTCGCCTCGTACCCCGGGATGGTGCTGAGCGCCTCTTGCCAGCCGCCGTAGTGGACCATCAACTCCACGGCTGAAGGGCGATCGCCTCCCAGCGATACCTCGGCCGTTACCCAGCGGTCGTAAGTCTCGACACTCAGCGGGAAGTCACACTCGGCGCATTCTTCGGTGTAGTCGTGGATCGCGCGGATGTAGTCGCCTGGGCCAAAGCGGTCGGCGGCATTGCGCAGCTGCAATCCCACTGCGCTCAGCGCTTGATCCCAGTAGCCGCCGCCGAGGCGCCGCGTCAGGGCTGTGACAGGGGCGGGCCATGAGGCGGTCTCATTGAAGATATAGCCTTTGAATAGCCTTACAAGAGGTTCTGCCGTTGCAGCATATTCCTCAACGGACAAGGATCTGGTAACCCGCGCTCGGATGGCCAGCTTGGTGGTCTCAGCGACTGCCAGGATCTCAGCAAGACGTCTCGGAGGAAACCTGGCCATAGTCAAGAGCCGCAGCTGGGCGATCTCATCCGTGGGCATCTGACCCAGCGTCAGCTGATAATCCGGTTCGATCCCATGGTGCTTGCCCGTGACATACAGCAAGCTCAGCTTGTCGCTGAGCCGCATTGGGTCCTGCAGAATCGCGGGATCGTCCCCAGGGATCCCGGGGACATGCAGAAGCTCGACGGCGACCTCAACGTCAATCTCCACCCCTAGCGCACGCAGGACCACAGGAATTTCCGAACGCTTAATTCCGGAATCGTTTAGTCTGGTGATCATTTCCACGTTGTCCCAGATGGACTTCATTGCGGCTTGGCCTCGCTGTCTGACAGATCGGAGACGCTCAAGCTCGTCTGCCGGCTCCGCTTCGCCAGCGAGTTCGTCGCACATGGCAGAAACGCTCAATCCGGCGTCTTTCGCTATTGATCGAAGTGGATCGCCTCCCCGATATGCCATCAGGGAGTCGGATTCAAGAATCCAGGCCGAAGGAACTCGAATCGCGGCTGTCGTCCGCCCCTGACCGGCAGAATCCCCCAATCCCAACGTCTACTCCTGCACTGACCGAACAGCGTCCATCCACGTGCCGTAGATGTTGCGCACGGATGCACCCGACGGCCGTTCGCGACCATCGGCAATCTCTTGTTTCACCCACAGGTCATATCCTGCAAACGTGGCATTTATTTCGGCGGCTGAGGCATGAAAGCAGAAGTCGCGCACAGCATCGTCGTAGTCTTCGCGGGTGAACTTCAACAGACCCTTCGGCCTCCCCTGAGTAGTGGTACCGATGCCCATGGCCTCGAGGGCCTCGTTCCAGCCGCCGAAGCGTTTCGTGACGGTCTGGCGAGTCGGCGGCCAAGGGAACGCGCCCTGCCGCGATACGAGGCCAAGAGCAACCACCAGCTCCTCACGGAGTTCCTGGTATCGCTTGCCGGTAATGCTGGATGTCGGGTTGCTGGCGAGGTGCTTCTGTGCGGCGCCGATGACACCGAGAATGGTGGCGATGTCCTCGAGGGTAGCTTCCGCGGATCCGAGTGCGGCCCTCAGCTCGCCCATCAGCGAAAGATCCAGATTGACTGCTGCCCATCCACGGTCCGGGGCCAGCCGGAGTTCGGAACCGAGCAGGTACCAGACGCCTGCGGCAACAGCTTCTTTGGAGAAGATGTCGTCGATCTGACTCTTGTCGAAGACGATGGTTGACTCCCGGAGGACGTCCTCGGCGAGATCAACGTCGATCGCCGGGTAAAGCGCCTGCAGCTTCAACACCGCGTCTGGCCGGGTGACGCCGCGCTTCGCCATCTGGCGCGCCAAGTCGCCGTACTCCGCCAGGAACGCGTCGTGGGCGGTCTTTCGGGCCGCTTCCCGCCCAGCGATGCGGTTCTTTCGGGATTCCTCGGCGCTCGTGCCACCAACCTTGGCAATGATCTGCCGGACCCGCTCGCGGGTTATGCCGAAGGTCTGGCCGATGGCATCGAGGGTCTCGCCGTCCGAGTAGCGCTCCACCATGGCGGCATCGCGCTGCTCCCGACTGAGTTCAGGAGTTGTAGTCATGGTCACATTCCTATCAGTAGGGCCGGACATTTTTGGGCACCCCGGTCGTGGCTCCATCAACATGGAGTTCTGCCGCTGGTTCGGTTGCCCCCAGTAACCCCAGGAACAACCCATTCGGGTTCGCCCCAGGCAGCACCCGCCGAACATCCTCCAGCGCCTCCAACGGCGGAGTCCCTGCAACCCGTGCCCCGTACAGCGCCGCCACTGTCGGAGTCCGCGACTCGGCTCGGACACAGTGCAGCAGCACCGTCTTGCCCTCCGTCCGGAAGCGTTCGACGGCGGCCGCCGCGTCCCGCAGCACAAACGCTGCGTCGGCGTTGTCGGCGGTAACTGGCGAATCGATGACCCAGAACGTGGCGTGATCCTCCGGCGCCACCACGGGCACATCCATAGTCCCCAGCCGGCACAGCGACACCACGGCGTCGATCCCCAGGTCGGCCACCCGCGCAAGGGACCCGACGCCGCCCAGCCAGACGCCGTCGTCGTGCGGGTGCGGGACCAGGGCGTCGGTGCGGCCCCACATGCTGTAGTCCTGGCGTTCGGCGCGCGGCCAGGCTGCGGCCCTGCGGCCCTCGCCGCGGCCGAGCTCCATCCCGAGCATCATGAGGTCGCGGGCCCGGAGCCCGGGCCAGCCGTGTAGGCGCCGCCGCCACTCGAACGGCACCGCAGTGAAGCCGTAGGCCGCACCGAGCAGCCCGCCCGCGATGGCGGCGACAGTGTCGGTATCCCGGCCGCCGCGAACCGCTTCCTCAAGCGCGGCCCGCAGGTGCGCCGGACCGGGCGAGGTCAGGCCCGCGAAGTGGATGGCGCTCCAGGCGCCCTGGAACGCCTCGACCACCCAGCCGTTGCGGTTGAAGTCCCGCGGCCGGGACCGCTCGGCAACCTCGATCCGCTCCAGCCACAGTGCCGCGCGGTCGGGCGGCAGCAGGGGCAGCCCGGCGCGGACGTCGGGCCGACCGGTCAGGACGGCCGCGCGGATGGCCACGCACCAGAGGCCGCAGGCTTCCTGCGCGTCGGGATCGGCGTGGGTGAGCGCGCTGAGCACCCCGGCCTGGGCCATGAGTTCGGCCGCGTCCCGGTCCAGGTAGGCAAGGGCCAGCGGTGCGGTGCGCATCAGCGAGCCGTTGCCGGCGCTGCGGCCGGTGCGGGCATGGAACTCCGCAGCCGCGGCATTGAAGTCCGCGGCAGTCACGCTCCGCCCGTCGGCGGAGGCCAGCCGTCGTGCGGCGGCGATCACGGCGCTGGTCTGGGCGCCGACATCCTTGGCCTCGGCGGCCCAGGCCGTCCAGGCCCGGACGATCATGGTGAGCGCCGCGGGGGAGGAGGCCCCGCCGTCGGACGCCGACTCAAGCAGGGCCAGTGCGATCGGGACGGCCATGGAGGTGTCGTCGGTCCACTCGGCCGGCGCAAACCCGAACGGCCCGCCGCCCTTCATGGTTACCTCGGCGCCGTCCGGCAGGGGCGCGCCGAACTCGTAGCCGGCGCCGAGGGCGTCGCCGGCGGCCAGGGCGACGAGGACTCCGGCCGCGCGGTCATTCTGCAAGGGGGTCAGTTTCATGCCAGCTCCATCAGGGGGTGGTGCGTGTTCCAGCCGGTCAGGTGGGCCAGCTGGGGGCGGCGGGTGGGAAGTTCGACGGCGATGCCCGCGGCGGACACGGGACCGGCGGCGCGGGAGACGTTGCGGCTCCGGAGTGCGCCGTGGTTGCGGACCTCGACCGCCGCGGCGCCGCGGTCGAAAGCGCCGAAGTCCATGGACTGGACGTGGGTGGCGAAGTCGCGGGCCCGCTGGCCCGGCATAGGACCGGAGGCCAGCACCTGGGGTGAGAGGAGCTCGAGGTCCAGCAGCGCGGAGTCGATCAGCTGGCGGTAGTGCCGGCGGAATAGCGTGCCGGTACCGAAGACTTCCAGGAGCAGTGGCTGCGTGCCCAGCCCGATCACGACGCCGCGCTGGCCCTCCAGCGGTGCCGGGGCGTCGGCGGCGTTGAAGCGGTTGTGCGCGTTGTCCTTGAACAGGTCCATGTGGTCCAGCAGGGAGCTGGTCACCGAGGGGCCGCGGGCCGCGTCGAAGCGGCTGACCCGCTCCCAGATCCGCCCCTGCCGGTCGCCGCCGCGCCGGCCGTCGAGGCCGTTGGCCAGCTCGGACCAGACGTTCAGCGGTGCGCGCCGTGCCTGCCGGCGGTGGCTGGACTGGCCGGCTTCCCAGCGGCCGGCCTCGACGCAGAAGGTGTCGATGTCGCGGGTTTCGCCGGGGCCCAGGACGACGTCGCGGGCGCAGGTCCGGTGCTGCTGGCCGCCCTCGAGCAGCTCGCCTTCCAGCAGCAGCGCCGGGTGCGGGCCGTTGTTGGTGACGGTGAGCCGGGCGACCTGGGGGCCGCTGGCGAGTTCGGTCACGGCGACGTCGGCGTGGGTGCCGGTGCTGATGCCGAGGCTGCCGGAGCCGGACGTCCAGACCGGGAAGATGCTGAGCGGGCCGAAGCTGCTGCCGGCGCCGACGTGGAGCTGGGGGACTTTCATGGGAACCTCCGGTTGATTTAGATCAGTTCTGCGCTAATTGACTTCAGTATGCACGGCTTGCATCTTTAGCGCAATACTGCAATAAATAATCCTGTGAAGGATTCCCAGAACGGCCCCGGAACGTCCCTGCTCGACTACCCGCGCCCCTCGGTGGCGGTGGATACGGCGGTGTTGACGGTGGCGGACGGTTCCGTCTGCGTTCTGCTGGTGCGGCGCGCGGAGGGTCATCAGCACGGGCGGTGGGCGCTGCCCGGCACCTTCCTGCGGGAGCGCGAGACCCTGGCGAACGCGGTGCTGCGTTGCCTGCGCGAGAAGGTCGGGATCTCCGGGCAGGTGCCGCGCCAGCTGCAGGTCTTCGACGACCCGGCGCGCGACGACCGCGGCTGGGTCCTGTCAGTCGCGCACGTGGACGTCGTGCCGCTCGCAGCCCTGGAGTCGGCGCTAAAGTCCGACGCCGTCCGGCTCGCTTCCGTGACAGGGGAACCGGAACTGATTGCGGGGCTGCCCTACGGGCACGCGAACATTGTGGCGAAGGCGGTGGAGTGGCTGCGGGCCGCCTACCGTGAGGCGCCGGACCCGGCGGCGCTGCTGGCCGAACCGTTCACGCTGAAGGACCTGCGGGAGCTGCATGAGGCGGTGGCGGGCTCGGTGTTGATGCGGGACACGTTCCGGCGGTTCATGGAGCCGAAGCTGCAGGGGACGGGGCAGATGTCCGACGGGACGCGGGGGAGGCCTTCAAGGTTGTGGGTGCGGCGCATATGAAACAGCGTGCGGATCTAATTTCCGTTTTCACTGCGGCTAAACGGGTGCACTATAGGGAGCGATCCCGACGAGCATGAGCCTCCTCCGAGCTACGAGTTGTCCAATTCGGTCGGTGCAAGCGGCGGCGGTGGGTCACAACCACCCCTGCTTCCGCTCGAGCCAGCGCTCAAAGCGACGGGGGACAGACCTCACATAACTCCGGAACGCAACGAAAGAAGCAATGACCGAAGTGACCACGATGGGAGCGACGATGGCGATGCCGAGGGGCGTCTGGATCCAGCTGAGGAAACTTTCAAGGAGGGGCATGATGTCCATGGACGGCACCATAGAACGCACCTCCGACGATTTACCTGAAGGACCCGATTGCGGGAGGGGAACGTGGGCAAATTCCTCGGACAAACGGATGGAAATTCCCCCTTGGTGACAGTCGAGCATGTCCAAGGTGGCAGAAATGACCGACACCCGTGCCCGCTGGGACTCCACCACAAAGAACTGCCAACTGTTCCGTAATGCAGGCTAGCTGAACGCTGAGATCCATAGAGTCAGCCGGGACATCGGGGAAATCCGGGCCACTCCTAAGACGGGTCCTTCAAGCCCAGTTCTCGGAGGGCCTTGTCGAGCACGCCCCACACTTCGGCCGTCTTTGCAGACCGCTTGTGGCCGGCGAGGGCGAGGAGCTGCCGCCGCAGGTCGAGTTCGTCGTCGGCGAGTCCTTGGTTGTACGCGGGAGCCAGCAGATAAGAGTGGTTATCGGTCGCGTAGGCGGCCATCATGTCCAGGAAGATCTCGAGCTCCCGCCCTGCAGTCACGAGGGCTGTGTGCACGTCAGACGGGCCGGCGTTCGGCGCCGGGGCGCTGGACATGGGAAGGATGTCCAGTTTCCCTGTCCAGACGAGGTTCTGCAGCGGTTCATGAAAGAGTGACAGCACCGTGCCCATCTGGTGGTTCTTAACATCGTTCGGGAGTGCCCGCCTGACATCGTGGACGATCTCATGGAAATGGTCGTCGGCGAGGCCGAACCCGACGAACAGCAAGTGATGGGTCAGCAGTTGCGCCTTGACCAGCGCTGACAGCGCGTCGCGATTGCTGTTGTAGCTAAGGTAGTCATCACGGGTCAGTACGATGCTGTCCGGCTGGCTCACAGACCCGTGAAGTTTCAGCAGCCAGTCGTTGCCGACGGCCGGAACGTTCTCCGGCATGACCGTCCGCGGTCGCTGGGCATCTTTGCAGGCCTTCTCGAAAAGTCGGTCGTAGTTCAGGGTGATTGCCCCGGCGGAGGGCAGGATGGCGAGGAGTGCCGGCGCCAACCCATACCTCGGCAACTCGACGGCGTCCGCGACCGCCTGACCGAATGCCTCCCGGGTCCCATGCTGATCGGCGTAGAGCTGTTCGAGAACCCCGGCCTGGTCCAGCAGGCTCAGCCCGTGAAACGCCTCTGCCTCTGCATCTTTGAGCTGGATACCTGCCCTCAACGTGTCGAGGAGTTGGCCCCAACTGGGGGCGCCGGCGCTGACGCTGACCCCGGCGCCGAGGAAGGGCACCAAGTTTCCGGTTCCTGCAAGCTGGCCAAGGGACTTGGCCTTGTCTTGCAGATGGCTCCCGAGAGAAGGCCAGGACGGGTCGTCGGCTGCCTCTCGCCTCAGTTTCTGGGCCAGTGAGAACGCGGCTCGGTCTCTCAGAACAAGCACAATGTCGACGCCGTAGCGGTCTGCCAGTTGGGCGGATGCCTCGAGGATTGCGCGCAGGGCGGCGCCAAGGTGGTTCCCGGCGCCGCCTCCTGCCGTCCCGAAGAAAGGCAAGGCAAGGAGCCGGTGCGGCCGGTGATTGGGCGGCGCGGGTATCGCCGTCACAGCGCTGCTCACGAACGCTTCAAGGCGTTCGGCGACGACGGTGCGGCCCCAGCCGCCATCCTCGGGGACGGCCGTCAGGATCGGCAGTGGACAACCCGGATCCCACGGCCGGACCGGCTCGGCCAGCGCGTCTCCGTCTCGGAATTCAGCCGAGGCTGAAGCCGCTGCCAGCGTGCGCAGCTCGGGATCAGCATTGAGCCAATGCGGCTCGATGCGAACGCTTGAGTCAGTTGGCAATAGCCATGCGTCACATCTGAGATTCAGGATGTCAGCCATGGCTACGAAAACATGAGGTTGAGTCATGGGATCGTCACTCCTCGAAGGCGACGGAGGTGCCACTGACCCGCATCCAAATGCTGCTGTTCGGTTTTCCAATCGAACTCATGATGGACCTTCCAAGTCCGATGGTTCCTGAACGGGATCCGTTAACCCGCCATCGAGCCTCGATTTTCTGCCCTTGATAGGTCACGTTTAGAAAGCCATCGACTTTCGGGAGCGCGAATTTCGAGCGCGAGGGGATACGCAAGTTGGAACCGGTGCGATCCTTTTCCGTGATGACTTGAGACTCAATGCGCGTTCCGTTGTCGGAGCCCGGGGTGCCCGAAGATGTCAGCGTTGGACGAGCGGAACTGGGGGCAGTCAATGGAAACGCAACTTCTTCGCTTTCGACAGCCGTGGCTGAAGAAGTCCTCGAGTTCGCGCGCGACGTCTTGTATCCGCCCAACCCGTGTCTCTTCCGAAGTCCCGCTTGCACATCGACATTCGCGAACGGCGCAATTCGTTCGGAATCGTGGAGTGTTTGCCGCACCGACGGCGGCACAGCGTCGGCGAAGGTCTTAAGCATCAACGCCTCTTTAGATTTTGGGGTGACCGCTGCTGCGTAATGGACAAAGAGCGTCTCTAGGTCGGCCAAAGTTTTCAACCACCAGCCACCCGCGTGCGGTGATCGCTGACCAATGCGAGTGATGTAGTACTGGTTGACCCGCTTCCGGACAGAGGTTCCCGCCAGGCCTATGTAAAGAATGGCGGAATCCGGGATCCAAAAGGCGCCGACTCTTTTGGAAAGTGCATCATGGGCGGCGAGCCTGCCATCGATGGTCACCGACGGGCAGGCTGTCTTGAGCGAATCGAACGCTCCGGGATCGTGATGATAGTTCCCCATCAGGCCTGTCGGATCGCCGAGATCAGGGGTGGAAGCGACGACATAGACGCCGGGCAGATCCAACGGAATTTGATCTCCCCACTTCACTACTCCGGCCGGGTTGAGGCCACATTCTTTGAAAAGGTCCCCCACTGAAATGGTCATTTGCCAATGCTAAGGGACATCCCGGACAATACGACTTGTTGGTCTTTGTCGGTCCAGCCAAATACCCTGGCGCAGTGACTAATTTCTTTGGGGGAGTGGCGGCGGAGCAGCTGCCCGAGGGCTTGTACGAACTGCTCAACACGGATGCCCTCGGGGACCATCTGAGCCAAGTGGAAGAACTCCAGCCGATCTTCGCAGACATCGATGACGACGATAGCCCGGATATCATCTCCCGCCACGTCGCAAATGCGGTCCGTCAAGCCCTGGAAGCAGCGAAACCCTCCGACCGCGTCGCCCTCGCGAACAAGCTCCTCCAAGAACTGAACACGACAGACCGAATCGCTCCCGGCCCCACACAGCTCCAATCCCTCCACCGCCCGGACACGCTCAAGCGCCGCAGTCTCCGCCGACCCACCACCAAACTCAGCGACTCGGCCCTGCTCACCAACAGCAAGGACGATCCAAACCTCGCCGCGGAACTCAGGACCGAGATCGAATCCGCCAACACCGTCGACCTGCTCTGCGCTTTCGTCCGCTGGACCGGGCTGAGGCTCCTCGAACCAGCGCTGCAACAACTCAAGGAGCGCGGGGCCAAACTCCGCGTCATCACCACCACCTACATGGGTGCCACGGAGCGTCGCGCGATCGACGAACTCGTCCACCGCTACGGCGCCGAAGTGAGGATCAACTACGAAACCCAGGCCACTCGGCTGCACGCCAAGGCATGGCTGTTCCGCCGCAACTCCGGCTTTGACACCGCCTACGTCGGCAGCTCCAACCTCAGCCAAGCCGCGCTCCTGGACGGCTTGGAATGGAACGTCCGGCTCAGCTCCGTCGGCACGCCCGCACTCCTTAACAAGTTCGAGGTCACCTTCGACAGCTACTGGGAACAGCGCGCTTTCCAGAGCTACGATCCGGAACGCGACGGCGAAAAGCTGGACGCCGCACTCGAACGCAACGGCGGCCGGCGAACACCCGTCCCCGGGGCGGCCACCGGTCTCGAGCTCCAGCCCTTCCTGCACCAGGAGGAGATGCTCGAAGATCTTGAAGCCGAACGGCTGAAGGGCTTCAACCACAACCTCCTGGTCGCCGCCACCGGCACCGGCAAAACCGTCATCGCGGCGTTGGACTACAGACGCCTCTGCGAAGCGGCGGGCAAGAATCTCAAGCTGCTCTTCGTCGCCCACCGCCAGGAAATCCTCAAGCAGGCCATGCGCACCTACCGTGATGTCATGCAGGACGGCGCCTTCGGCGAACTCTACGTCGGCGAACACAAGCCACAGCAGTGGGAACACATCTTCGCCTCCGTGCAGTCGTTGTCCTCCCTCGGCATCGACAAGCTGGAGCCCGACTTCTTCGACGTCGTCGTCATCGACGAATTTCACCACGCCATGGCGCCCACCTACCGCCGGCTGCTGGACCACCTGCAGCCGCAGCAGCTCCTCGGGCTGACCGCCACGCCGGAACGCGGCGACGGCGTCGACGTCGCTCAGCAGTTCTTCGACGGCCGCACCGCCAGCGAACTGCGCCTCTGGGACGCCCTGGACGCCGACCTGCTGGTGCCGTTCCACTACTTCGGCGTCTCCGACGACGTCGACCTCAGCCAGCTGGAGTGGAAGCGCGGCAACTACGACACCGCCCAGCTAAACAACCTCTACACCGGCAACGACGCCCGTGCCGCCAAAGTGATCCGCGAGCTCCGCGATAAGGCCACCAGCACCGAGCAGATGCGGGCCATCGGCTTCTGCGTCTCGGTCCAGCACGCCCACTATATGGCCGAGGTCTTCAACCGCGCCGGCATCGCCTCCGTCGCCGTCGACGGCAGCACCGACGACGCCGACCGGGCGGCGGCGCTGAAACGTCTCGCCGCACGAGAGATCAACTGCATCTTCGCCGTCGACCTTTTCAACGAGGGCCTGGACCTGCCGCAGGTGGACACCATCCTGCTGCTCCGGCCCACGCAGAGCGCCACGATCTTCCTCCAGCAACTGGGGCGCGGGCTGCGCCGCGCCGAGGGCAAGGCGGTGCTGACCGTCATAGATTTCATCGGCCAGCAGCGCCGGGAGTTTCGCTTTGACCTGCGCTACCGGGCGCTCACCGGCTACGGGCGCAAGGAGCTGGAGAAGGCTGTCGAGGACGAGTTCCCGTATCTGCCGTCGGGCTCGCAAATTGTGCTGGACCGGGTGGCGCAGAAAGTCGTGCTGGACAACATCAAAGCGCAGCTGCGGTTCAACCGCGTCCAGCTGGTCCGGGACATCGCATCGTACGCCGAGACCGAACTCGAGATGTACCTGCAGCGGTCCGGGAACGACGTGAAGTCGATTTACCGGTCCACCAAAGATTCGTGGACCGGATACCTTCGCCAGGCGGGGCTGATCGAAGGGTTCTCGCCGCTGGAGACCGTTCTCAGCGGAAGGATCCAGGACCTCTCCGACGCCGACGAGAAGAAGCTCCTGGGCCGGATGGCTGCGCTGATCCACGTGGATGACCCGGAACGCGCCGAGGCTTACTCGATGCTCGTCGGCGCTGACGCACCCCGCTACGCGGAGCTCGGCATGCGCGAACAGACGTTCGCCCGCATGCTGTTCTACACGCTCTGGGACGACGGCGGCGGTTTCCAGTCGTACGACGCCGGCCTCGACTATCTGCGCGGCTACCAGTTTGTCTGCAGCGAGATCCGGCAGGTTGTGAAGCTCGGCGTGGCCGCGTCAAAGCATGCCGCCAAGGGACTCGGGGCCGGGCTGCAACACGTCCCCTTGCTCTCGCACGCAACCTACCGGCGCGAGGAGATCCTGGCAGCCCTGCAATACGGGTCGCTGGAGCTCGGCAAGAACGTGCAGCACCGCGAGGGCGTCGCCTGGTGCCCTGCGACATCCACAGACGCCTTCTTCGTCACCCTCAACAAGGACGACAAGAAGCACTCGGCCACGACCATGTACAAGGACTACGCCATCAGCCCGGAGCTCTTCCACTGGGAATCGCAGAACGCGACGTCGCCGAGAAGCCCGACGGGCAGGCGCTACCTAGACCGGGCAGCGCACGGCTCGCGAATCCTGATCTTCACCCGTGATACCTCAGAGGACGAGACCGGGCTGACCGTTCCGTACACCTGCCTGGGCCAGGTCGATTACGTCCAGCATGCGGGGGAGAAGCCGATCGCGATCACCTGGAAGCTGCACCGTCCGATGCCGGCTGATCTGTATGCGACGGCGGCTGCGGTGGCGCAGTGAGAGGACACAAGGAAGCCGGCACGCGTGCGTAGCACCAGGTATCGTGCCACCGCAGGCTGGCGTTCACCAACGGGTCGGAGATCCGATAACAGGTGCTGTGCTGGCTTAGGTCGCCGACACCACCGGCCTCAATCGGTACGCCGACTCGATGTGCTAGTTGGAAGCCGGGCAGACACAGGGCGACTACAGTATTGAGAGAAATCGCCGCTGCGGGGGGAATAGGAAAGTTGCAAATGAGTAGTAGTGGATCGAGTCTTGTGGCCTTGCGTACCGTCTGTGTCCCGAGAGATGACGTCATCTCTGGGGGGCTCGCCGACAACCATTTTGCAGCACAGCTGGACAAGGTCGTTCGGGACGCTGACCACTATCCCGTGTACGGGAACGCTACATCTTTCTTCGCGCAGACCTACCCCACTAGCGGGCTGAAAACCCTTTTGATGAAGACTTTCGGACGGGTAACGGGCTCGAAGGGTGTCGCCGGGGAGAACGGCGTGCTGCGCCCCACCACTTCGTTCGGTGGCGGCAAGACGCACGGCCTCACCGCCGTGTACCACCTCGCAAAGGGGGAGCGCCCCTCGAACATCGCGGAGTTCCTCGACCCGGCTCTCCTGCCGGAGGGGCCCGTGCACGTGGCAGCCCTCGTAGGAGACGCACTCGACGCCACGGCCGGTGTTGAGACGAACGGCCACCGCACGTACACGCTTTGGGGCGAGATGGCTGCGCAGATCGGTGATGTTGCGTTTGCTGCACTCGCCGCTAACGATGCCGCCCGCACGGCCCCCGGCACTGGAACCATAAAGGCAGCTTTCGGCGGCCAGCCAACCATCGTCATCATCGACGAGATTGCAAAGTACATTCGTGCAGTCACCTCATCAGGCAGCGAAGATGTGCGTCGTATGGCGAAGGCAATTCCCGTTTTCTTGGGAAATCTATTCGAGGTCGCCTCGGACCCGACGAACAGGGTGTCAGTCATCATCACGCTCGCAGCGACGACGAATGCGTTCGGAAACGAAACGACGGAAATCACTGAGCTCCTAGACGATGGAGCGACGGCTGCGAATGATGCCGTCGGCGAGACCGCGGACGTTTTGACGCGTGCAGTTCAGCCATCAGCGGTTATCAAGCCCGCCGACGACAACGAAATCGGCGAAATTCTTAAGAAGCGGATCTTCCAGTCCGTGGACCCGGGCGCAGCCCGTGCAGCCGGTGATGCCTACCGTGATTTTTACGAGACACTCGGTAAGACCGAGCAACTCGCAGGGGGTGCTGAGCATGCCGCGACCTACGGCGACCTCGTCGCGAAGACGTACCCCTTCCACCCGGAACTCGTTCGGGTCCTTGACAAACGACTCGGCAACATCTCGCAGTTCCAGCGCGCTCGCGGCGCCCTCAAACTCCTGGCCGAGGTAATCGCCGGCATCTGGGCGAAGGAAGACGATACGGCCATCATCAACGTCGGTGACATCGACTACTCCAACGAGCCTGTCCTCAACCACCTGACAGATGGTCTAGGACGCGGCGAGTATGCCTCCGTTGCACTCGGCGACTTCGCTGGGACGAACTCACACGCCGCCGCGGTCGACCGGGATGTTTTCCCCGGCAAGCCCGCCTACGCTACGAGGGTTGCGCGCAGCGTCTTCACACACTCACTGGAAATGGTGTCTACCGCCGGAGCCGGACGCAATGATTGGCTGATTGGCACACTCAGGCCAGGCGAAGAGGCCAGCATCTTCGAGAAGGCACTCACCGAGTCCGAGAAGGTATTCTGGCATTTGTCATTCGATGGGGCGCGATGGCGCTTCAACATCGAACCGAACGTCAACGCAATCATCGAGACGGAGAAGCGGAACATCGCCAACACCCGCGTTGCAGCCATTGTTGACGACCTCATTATCCGCGCATTCGCAAATGATGGCGGAGCCACGGCGATTCACTTCCCCTCCGGGCCCGTCGATGTTCCAGACCAGCCGAACCTTCGCGTTGTCGTCGCCGACTACCGCGTCCTAGCTGTCGAGCAGAAGAGCGCCGACAAAGCTCCCAGTCTCCTTATAGAGGTGCTCGACAAGTCCGGGTCTGTCGGTTCGCCGCGTAAATACCGCAACGCTGTGGTGTTTGCTGTTCCTGATGCCGATCAAGTCGACGTGCTCAAGGACCGTGCTCGCGCGCTTATAGCGGCCGACAACCTTGCCACCGACACTGCCAGGCTGGCACAGTTCAGTCCCGAAGTCCGCAAGAAGGTGGAGGCATACCAAAAGCAGGCTTCCCTTGAGGCGCGTATCGCAGTTAACCGGTGCTTCAAGCACATTTATTTTCCGACCAACGACAAGAGCAACGGACACCTGCGCCACCGCGAACTTCCGGCTCAAGCACAAGGCGACCCTAAGAACGCCACGTCCGCAGTGGTCACACTCCTCGCTGACGAAGGGAAGATTCGCTCCGAAGCGTTTACGGCGTCCTACCTACGGTCTAAGACATGGCATAACAATACTTCGACGACGACCGCGGCTATCGCTGACTTCTTTTGGACCGACCACGCGATTCAAATTGTCCGAAACCCTACGCTGCTGCGTGAAGCCATTATCAACGGCGTTAAGAATGAGAACTGGGTTTATTTCGACGGAGCGACGGGGAAAGCGTTCACGGCCCACACAATGGCCGGAATGAACGTCGGCTTCAGTAACGATGCTGAGGTCATGACTGACGCCGAGGCGCAGAACCGTGGCCTCTTGGTGCGCAAGCCCACGCAGAAGGACCTCAGAGCTGTGCTCACCGCGGACAAACTTAGCGGAGCGGACGTCCGTGCCCGACTTGAGGCGGAGTGCGGCGGCGAACCCAGCAAATCGGACGTCCTCGACGTCCTCGCTACAGCCGTCCAGTCCACTGACTACAAATGGTTCGTCGTCCTCGACGCCGAGCCTCAGCCAGGTGTCCGTGCCTTGTCGCCAAGCGCCATCAAAGACAAGGGCCTGGACACTCTCTATATCCTTACACGGGAAGAGGCCGACGAAGTCGGAGTAGAAGTTCCCACCCGCACAGTCAGCAGTAAGACGTTTAATTCATCCGGCCCGGGCGGTGCAGCATTCCAGGATCTGGTCGATCAGG
Organism: Arthrobacter sp. 10T419; assembly: GCF_056394105.1. Classification (NCBI taxonomy): domain Bacteria; kingdom Bacillati; phylum Actinomycetota; class Actinomycetes; order Micrococcales; family Micrococcaceae; genus Arthrobacter; species Arthrobacter sp. 10T419. Next base: position 261,988 of record NZ_JBFTHF010000004.1, read on the forward strand.
TCTCCGACTTCACAATTCAGGACATCAGTCGTCTTACGCTGAAGGTGACGGCAGATGAAGCCAAAGGGACCAACGACGTCGACCTGGCCGTCGCCGCTCTTGGCATGTTGCCAAAGCAGGATATTGCTGTGAAGAGCACGATGCGGGCCGAGTACAAGGGGCTGAACGGCGGCCTCCAGTTCGCCGGAACCGCTGAGCGCGCGGAGTTCCAATCGGCATACGGTCACGCGAAGAAATCACTCGCCGGAGCAACCAAGGTCGCCGGGGATCTCACTCTCGACATCACATTTAGCCCTCCGCTCAACGTCGACAGCGCAGAAATTAACCAGATTCACACAGTCGTCAAAAACCTGCAGATGCAGCAGACGACCATGACTGCTGAGGTGACCAAGTGAGCGCCGCCGCCCGCAGCCATCGGCCGCGCCCGCTGCAGTCTGTAGACACCGCGAGGGCGTTTCGGATGACAGTCCGGCCCATCAAGAGTGACACCTTCGGTCTTTTGCTCGAAGAGAGCTACAGCGCGAACGGACACCCTCTCGCGGCGCTGGTCACTACCTCGACGCCCGCGCAAACCGGACGCGTGGCCGATGCGGTCTTCGCTGCCGTTCGCGGCTCTGGGCACACTCCCAGCGTGCTCGCATTCAATCGCAAGACACCGATCCACCTCGACGAGCCCGAGGGGGTGCGCCTCGCTCTCATCTTGCTCACCACCCAACCTGTAGCGAAGCATTCTCGTGTACGGGCGCTCGTCGCCGGGGTCAACGCGATGAGCACCGAGGAAACCTACTACTGGTATTCCAAGTGCATTGGCACCGAGGCATCACGCGCCCGCAGGGCGCTCCGCACTCTTCTTGCAGACGACTGACAGAAAGCTGATCATGACTACCGACAGGCCACGCGTTCTCATCGAGGACTGGCTCCCAGTCGCCGAACTCGGCATCGAATCGCGCCGCGAGCGAGGAGCTGCCTCAGCACTGCCTCCACTGTCATTCCTCCACATCTGGTGGGCGCGCCGACCTTTGGTTGCGTCGACTGCAGTGGTGCTCGCCGGCCTTATGCCTGCGTGGTCCGAAGATCTCAAGGACGCTTTTCCTGGATACCCGGAACTTAATGACGAAGCTGCATACCGCCGATGGCTTCTTTACTTGGTTGGTGTCTGGGGCGACCCGGTAAAGGCGCGAAAGGTAATTGACGCAGCGAACGCCGCGGGTTTGAAACTTCAGGGCAATGGCTACGGCTACCGCCAAGCCTTCCGCAACCCGATTGCGCGCGGGGATATTGACCTTCTGCACGCCGTTTTGGTCCGAACGTGGGGCGAACTGCCGATAGTGGCGGATCCGACGGCAGGCGGTGGTTCGATCCCGTGGGCCGCAGCACGGATGGGCCTGCCCGCGTTCGCAAACGATCTCAACGGAGTCGCCGCGAGTGTACTCAAAGCTGGAGTCCAGGTGCCTGCGGAGCATGGCCTGGATCTCGTCAGGGACTTAAAGCAATGGGGCCAGATTCTCGTCGACCGAGTTGAGATTCGGCTCAAAGAATACTTCCCTCTTCATGGTGGCGAAAGCGTCATCGCTTATATCTGGGCCAATGCCGTAGCCTGCCCTCGCAGCGGTCGGACTGTGCCACTCCTCCCTGACAAGTGGTTGCGCAAGACGCCCGGCAAAGAGGCCGCGGTCACCTTCACTACCGAAGTCGATGGCGTTCAACTTCGCGAGCCGCAATTCGAGGTGGCACTTGGCCGCAGCGTCGACAAGTCCGATGCTGCCAATGGAACAACCGGGCGTGGCAAGGCGGTCTCTCCGTACGACAACCTTGTCATCGAGGGCGACTACATCAAGGCTGAAGCGCAGGCGGGGCGCATGACGCAGGTACTCTATGCCGTCGCGATTCGCACGGCCGGAGGTGAGCGGACATTTCGGGCGCCTACGCAGAAGGATCTCGATGCCCTTGCAAGTGCCGAAGATAAGTACGGGGAGGTGCAGGGACGGTGGCTTTCGGAGGGTGTCCTGCCGACGGAGGATTTTCCTGACGGCAACGATTTGCGGCCCAGGCATTACGGCCTCAACCGGTGGGTTGATTTCTTTTCAACGAGGCAGGCGCTCGTGCACGGCACATTCGGCGAGGAGTTTGCTCGGATCATGCCGGAAGTTCGCGAAGCGCTTGGTGAACGCGCAGATGACGTCCTATTCGAGTTGGCACTAATGCAGGGCAAGGCCCTTAACTGGAATTCTCGGCTCTCCTCCTGGGATGTTTCCCGACAGAAGATGCGCAGCGTCTTTGACCGGCACGACTTCGCCTTCAAGTGGACTTTCGCGGAATTCGAGGGCGCCACCGCGCTGTACTCGTGGTGTCTTGACCAGTTGATCGATGCCTACGGCGGCATCGCTCGTCTGTTGGACGAGACGGGCGCAAGCGACCTTCAGACCCAGGACCGCCTGAAACGCACGGTTCAGGTCACGCAGGGAAGCGCCACCGATCTGTTGCTCGACTCCGGTTCCATCGCACACATCTGTATGGACCCGCCGTACTATGACAACGTCATGTACGCAGAACTTGCCGACTATTTCTACGTCTGGGAGAAGCGGACTCTGGGGCGCATCGTTCCTGAGTATTTCGCTGACGATCTCACCGACAAGGATAATGAGGCTGTTGCGAACGCCGCGCGCTTTTCTGGGATGGGCAAGCGGAAGAAAGAACTGGCCGACCTAGACTACGAGACCAAGATGACTGCCATCTTTGCCGAGGCGCGGCGGGTGCTTCGGGACGACGGGGTTCTGTCCGTGATGTTCACGCACAAGCGTGCCGAAGCATGGGACACCCTAGGCATGGGTCTGCTACAGGCCGGATTCACGATCGAAACTTCATGGCCCGTCAATACCGAGGCTGAGAGCTCGCTGCACCAGGCGAACATGAACTCGGCGGCATCGACCATTATGCTCGTGTGCCGGAAGCGGGTCGACCGGGAACACGGTGACCGCGTCTACCTCGATGACATCGAACAAGACATCCGTGGAGCCGCGCGCGCGGCTGCGAAAAGGTTCCAGCATGACGGCATCGACGGCGTTGACCTGCTGCTGTCCACCTACGGCCCCACTTTGTCGGTTATCTCGCAGCAATGGCCCGTCTTCTCGTCCACCCCCGACGCGGACGGTCGTGACCAGCTGTTGCGGCCAGAGGATGCCCTGAACCTGGCTCGCGAGGAAGTCGTAGAACTCCGCCGCGCCCGGCTTGTCGGCAAGGCTGCCAAGGTTGACGATGTGACCGACTTTGTGCTGTTGGCATGGGACATCTTTGGTGCACGCGAGTTCCCGTTCGACACCGCCCGACTACTAGCGCTTGCCGTCGGAGGGATGGACGTCGACGACCTCGCTCGTGCAAAGGTGGTCTCGAAAAAGGCTGGTGTCGTAGGTCTCTTGGAACCCCAGGAACGCCTGCGTCGGGACGCCGACAGCGAACTTCCTGGCGTTCGCCCGGAAGCCGCCTCCTTCGAGTACGCGATCGATGCTGTGGACACGGCACTGTTCATCGCTGAAGTGGACGGGATGCAAGCGGCCAAGCGCTTCCTAGACCGGCACGGCTTTACATCCGATGCCTCGTTCATCGCAACGGTGCGCGGACTTGTGAACGCGATTCCGCGTACCAAAGTTAAGGGAGAGTGGGTCGTGCCAGAGGCTGGTCGCTTGGACACGATGTGCACGCTGTATTTTCCGGGTGTGGAACTCCCTGCGGAGGAGGAAGCTGTTCAAACCATGCATGAGCAGGACACCTTGTTTGGAGATGACTGACAGTGGATCCGGACTCTCGCCCCAGCCTGTTCCCCGACATGCCGGGCAGGGCTCACGTCGGGCCGGACGAGTCCGTTGCGCCTTACACAGTTGGCAGCGACTCCCTCGTCGGCGTTGAACTCAAGGGCGACTACTCACCAGACGACCGGCCGTTCACGACGTTCTACGTTCCGATGCTGTCCCGCGCTGTCGCCTATGACAGGGCTGTAGGCTACTGGTCCGCCGCCGAACTTCAGTTCGCTGCTCAGGGGACCGCGCAGTTCCTGGCCAACGGAGGCAGGATGCGACTAATTGTCGGCGCGCAACTCATCGATTCCGATGTGCAAGCTGTGATTTCGGGGCAACCGTTGGAAGACGTCGTTGCTCGGCGCCTTCTCGCAGACCCCGAAATGGAGGGCGCGAAGATCGTGCAACGGGAGCACCTTCGTGTTCTGGCGTGGATGGTTGCGAACGACCGACTCGAGATCCGTGTAGGCATTCCCTGCGATGGGGACCGGCTGCTCACTTACAGAGAGTCGGGCAAGTATTTTCATACGAAGTATGGGATCTTCACGGACAAGCACGGCAATAAGGTCGCCTTCAATGGCTCAAACAATGCATCTGTGAGCGCGTGGGTTGCAAACCACGAGACGTTCGATGTATACCCCTCATGGAACGAAGGCGTGTGGGACTGGGTTGGCAAGAAGAAGGTCCACGACTTCGAGCAGCATTGGAGCGACCGTCCGGATGCTGGCTGGGCCGTCGTCAGCCTCCCAAAAGCTGTTCGCGATCACCTGATTCACCACGCACCAGACAAGGCTCCGTACCCCAGGCCGGAACACACAGGCGAGGGTGAGAACGACCATACGCCCGACGAGCCAGGTAGCGCCGACTCGGCGGTCGCATGGGAAGAACTCGCCGCTCTCGCTGAAGCACCCGCGCGCTCACCATACACCGCCGTCGGTACCGCGTGGGTGCAACCGCTTCCGCACCAGGCGGAGCTCATCGATCGAGTGGTGTCCACATACCCGCGGGGTTACTTGTTGGCGGACGAAGTGGGCCTCGGTAAGACCGTCGAAGCGGGACTTGTCTTGCGAGAATTGTTCCTGTCGGGGAGGGCGCAGAAGGCCCTGCTTCTGGTACCCGCGTCGGTGATGAAACAGTGGCAGGAAGAGCTCCACGAGAAGATGAACCTGGATGTGCCGAGGTTCGATAAGGGGCAGTACCTTGACCGCTTCGACCAGCCCCTCCCGGTCGAGCCCCAAGCGAACCCCTGGTCAGCGTTCCCAATCGTGCTTGCTTCTAGTCATTTGGCACGCAGAAAGAGCCGCAGACAACAAATTCTTGATGCCGGCCCCTGGGACGTCGTGCTAGTCGATGAGGCACATCACGCCCGCCGTCGCGGGTCCAAGCCCACCGATACTCCCAGTTCGCTTCTTGCGCTACTCCTGGATATGCGGGACCGGGACATGTGGCGAGCCTTATACCTCGCTACTGCAACCCCCATGCAGATGAATCCTCATGAGGCGTGGGATCTCATTTCGCTTCTTGGGCTCAAAGGCAAGTGGGGTGAATCAGCGACTTTCTTCCTCCAGTACTTCGAGCGGCTTCACGACAATCCGAAGATGCGCGGCTGGCAACTGTTGTGTGCCATGCTCCACGACTACTTCTCAGATCCAATTGCCGAACGAGACCATCGGCTCGAAGGTGAAGTCGAAGAGGCGCTCGGCTGGGCCGGAGCCTACTCCGTGCTTGAGCTCGCCGACAACGTCCCATCTGGAGACGCGCGTGCCCAGATGCCGAACGAATCGTCTGAATGGATGGACAAGTGGCTCCGTAGACACACCCCGATGCGCGACCGGGTCTTCCGGAACACCCGGAAGACCATGCGTGAGTACCAGGCCGCCGGCATCATCGGCGAGGATGTCATTATCCCCGTCCGACACGTCGACGACGCGTTTATCGATCTGGCCGTGGCGGAACGGAAACTGTACGACCGCATCGAGGAGTACATCCGCCGCCACTACAACGCCTACAAGAGCGACAAATCCAGCCAGGCGCTCGGATTTATCATGACCGTCTACCGGCGACGCCTCACCTCTTCGTTCGAAGCAATCAAGAAGTCTCTCACTCGCCGTCTCGACGTTCTCGAAAAGGGCAAGAGCCTCGGCGAACTACTCTCCGACGACGACAACATTGACATCGAGGACTCGCTGTTCGACCCGGAAGCGTTCGATGTGTCCGCCGAGCGGCTCAGCGACGAAATCCACGAATTGCGGCTCTTCCTCAACGAATTGGACAAGGTTACCGGCGAGGACACAAAGGCCAGCCGACTCGTCGCCGACGTAAACTCGGCACTCCTCGCATACTCGAGCCTGGTCGTGTTCACGCAGTACACCGACACCATGGATTACATCCGCGAACGACTTATTGCAGCGGGTATACAGAAAATTGGCTGCTACTCCGGACGTGGGGGAGAGGTGTACGACCACGCGGACCAGACGTGGACCACCGTCACCAAGTCCGACATAAAGAACAAGTTTCGCAACGGAGACCTCACGGTACTTATCGGCACAGACTCCATGAGCGAGGGCCTCAACCTGCAAACGTCCGGCAGGCTTATTAACTACGATATGCCATGGAACCTCATGCGGGTCGAACAACGCATTGGGCGCGTCGACCGTATCGGAGCGACTTATAAGGATATCCGGATCACAAACTACTTCTACGCCGACACAGTTGAGGAGCAGGTGTATAAAGGGATCGCTGAAGACTACGGAGACTTCACAGACATTGTCGGGGACGCCGCACCCGTCCTGGCCAGCATCGAGAAGGCCATTGAACAATTAGCACTCGGTGATGTCACGGAAGAGATCATCAACGCTCAAGTCGACAACATCCGCGGCCAAGTCGAAGCCGTCAAAAGCAGCGCCGTCAAAACCAATGACCTCGGTAACGCTCCCGAAATCACCGGGCATGTGGAAGAACCGCCGATCTTACACGGGGAAGTGGGACTAGGCGAGCTCGAACGGGTGCTCACAAACAACTCACTGACCTCCCCGCTATTCACCGCGGAAACAGACAAGCCCAAGACATACAGACTTTTCCCACCCGCGGCTATGGCGCCGTATTCGTTTGCCAAAAATGGAGGGCTGCTGAGCCCCGGCGACTGCGAGCGTGATGACAGCCGCGCCGACGGTATTCTCGTCACGTTCGACCGCAACACCGCCGACCAAAGTACTTCCGAAATAACGCTCCTCACGTATGGCACACCCGAACTGGCGGCCATCCTACCCCGGCGAACTGAGCCGGTCTGACGGTGAACGGCGCGTCTGGCGTGTCCCAAGGGGGCAGGCACCGCGAAATGCGTGTTCCCTGCGGAGTGCTAGGGCTGCCCGCCGTCGCAGAGAGTCCGGATGACCGGCATCATCATTTCGGCCCGAGCCCAAAGAAAGCGATCGTAATCTTTCGCCACTCGCTCAGCGTCGAACTCACCATATGGTCCCGCCGAAGCCAACTCGGAGTAGGGAACGATGTGAGACGCGAGTCGGGACCGGATTTCAGACTCGCCTAAGTCGGCTTTGCTGGTACGCTCCTCAAGATACTGCAGTGGTGGCTTGCTCGAAATTGTGCGGTTCGTGCTCCAGGTGATGAGCGCGCAGTTGAGTGCACGCATGGATTTCCAAGACTCGAGGCCCGCGTTAACGAGCAGTGAGTCAGGGAAAAGATGATGGTATTCCCTTGACCCAAGCTGCTCAGCGGTAACTGTTCTATCGTCCGCAATGTCCCGCGCGCCTTGACGAAGAGAGACTGCGAGGATTCCGCGAGCGATTACTTCCCGGCTGCGAGGCCAACCGGCACCGATCAGATCCTGCTCAGCAGGGAGGGGCGTAACTTCCTCATCGAAAACTGGAGCTGCCGCTGCGCGGTCCGTGATCTGTCCGGTGAGGAGGTTCTTGAGGCCCCGATAGTCCTGAAATGCTCGCGAGCTTGCAGACTGATCGTAACGGCGGGTGAGAAAGGCCCGCCACAGGTAAGCACGAACGAGTTGTCGTGCGTTGCCAGCCGCGTCGAGTTTCTCTGGAATGAACTCATGGATTGCAGCCAAAACAGGCAGGACGACAACAGACGGGAGCCGCTGAGCGTCGAAGACGCGCTCGGCTTCGAGGAACTCAATGGCCCACCGGATACCACCAACAATGTCATCCCACTCGGTGCCAACTTTTCTGAGGTCCAGCTTTTGGTAGCTCTGCTGGCCGGCCGGCCGGTCGGAGCGGAGCGCCGCCACGTCCAAAGCGAGAGTGCCGGCGTCTGCATAGCGATGCAAGGACGGCACCTGGGCGCGCAAATTGTCTACCAGGTCATGGAGAGACTGCCCTAGGGCTTCTTCGAGCTGAGCGACCACAATGTCAAAGGCACTCAGTCTGACAGAGGAAGTGTTCATTTTGATGAAGACGTCGAGTGCGACATCTTTCGGAGTCGCAGGTGGGAGACTGAGGAATGGAACGTTGTACGACTTGATCGATGCGGATAGCTTTGCGATCCTGTCGCTGATCTCCCAGACCATGTCGGGATCACTGCCGCAAGCTTCCTTGGCCCATTGGCGGACCTCGGCGGTGTCGTCGACATTCAGCAGGCGGAGAGGGATATACCCGCGTCCCCACGTCTCAGCTGGGCTATCGCACCAAACGGGATAGCGAGTGTTTCTCCTGGTCCAGCGGTTTTGCGCCAATACTTTCGGAACGTCAGTCCCATGATTTTCATCTTCTTCGAAACGGACAAGGTAAGTGCGGTCCGGATAATTGTCGTGTAGCGAGCGCCATAGGGCGGTGAGCCGCTGCTGTCCATCAAGCAAGTGCTCAGAAACCCTCTCCCGCGTCACAGGAGCCGTTTCGAGTGCTCGGCTCACGAACGGCTCATTGTCGCCAATCTCAAGGATCAGAGTGGCGCCAGAAGGCAGTCCTCGCAAGACGGTTTCCACCAATGCTGCCACTTCATTGTGGCTCCAAGCTTCGAAACGCTGGAATCGCGGCAGCCTGAGTTGACCTGTTCGAACTCGGCCAAACCAGTCATGCAAGGATCGATTGCGTGCGTCCACTTCCTACTTCTTTCTCTCAGCGTTTCTCGGCTATCTCGCACCTAGAGCTTGTCGATCCAGGTGTCTTCTTCTCGAAGGTCCCAAGCCGAGGCGCCCTCGGGGCGGGGCTTCGCGTTGACGCGCTGCTTAATCCGCTGCAGCACGCGGTGAGCTTCGTGGGCATAGAGTTCGAGCAGCGAACCGACGGGACGGATGGACGTGGACTGGACGATCTGTTGCCGTTCTTCTTGGCTTTCGATTCCGGCGGAAGCGAAAGCCTCACGAATGGCCAGCACTTGGTCGTCCCGAATAGGTAGCTGGGTTGGGCCGGAAACACCTGTTGAGTGTCTATTAGTGCCGAAATCGAAAAGTGCGTCGTTCACAGAACGAGGATACAGGTGCGGTGGCAGTTCGCCTTCGCAAAGGAGTGTATTGCGTCACTGACACAGGTTCCCGGGAAGGCGGATTGTCCGGGCTGTAATGCTCTGTGGCGGGCTGGGCGACAGCGCCGATTCTGGTCTAGTCATGTAGCTACATGTCGTTCCCTGGAAGCTACCGGGGGTTCCATGGAAGCTACCGGCCGTAGGGAAGTTCGAGGCTAACCTTCTGACGCTTCTTCCTGAACCTCGTCCGAGGCCTCCGGAAGCGGATCTGCGAGGAAATACGACTTCGGCAGCTCCGCGGTAGTGGACGCTGAAGTAAGGTCTGAGAAGTGGAAATATCTCTGCTTGTGTACAAAAGCGGATCCGGCTCCCGTCCGGCCGTGAACTATGGGCCTAGTGAGGACACGATGCCCCCGGCCTTTCTCGCTGGGTCGGGTGAGGATAAACACCTGCTGAGTCGGGCCGGTCCAGCCATTAGCTAGCGTGTACTCGATAATAGTGGCAAGTTGTCGATCAAAAGAGGTGCCCGTGGATCTGAGGCGGATAACTTCTTCCGGGTTCCATGGGACATCGTCTCGCCGGTCTAGTATCTGCGGTACATCCCGCATGATTTGGCCCTGGAAGTAGAAGGCCATTCGCTTAACTGTTCTAAATGCGCGCTGAGGCTGACAGACGTAGGCAGAAACCGCGTTATAAACTGCCCAGGCCTGTTTCGCAGGGATTAGAACTGTGTCAGGCACGGTATTCGGACGACTCCGATTGATCTCCGTTACGCGCTCTAAGCTCTGCAGCCAGATCCGCACATCCGGGCCAATGAGACCAGCCAGGCTCAGGACGTTGTCGAGCTCGGCGTTTACATCGACATCAAGCATCGAGCCGTGATGCGCCAAAGTGTTGCGGAGCTCGCCGACACGAATCGTCCGTTGCTTCAATTCCTCATGGTCGCAGCCGATCATGAAGCCAGCTTTCAGGTCATCCCAAAGCTTGTCAGTGGCAATCAGTTTTGACCAGAAGCCCATAGTGAGACTGGCGAGAGCGGTGTCTCTATCGACGTTGAGGTCACTCCAGTGAGGCGACTCGAGTCGAGCTTCTACATTCGGAAGCTTCAGCATGAACCATGGAATGCGCCGTTCGTCTTCGGAGAGGGATTCCCGCAGCGCGCTATCCGCCGAGTTCCTCAGCACGACCTCCAAATGCCCGACAAGCTCAAACAACGCGGATGCCATGGCAGCGTTCCACCTGTATAGATCTAGCGCATCTGCCGGCGTTGCCGATTCCTCGAGATAGGCAGAGAATCTTGCTTCTGATATCAGACGTTCGATGACTTTCTTGTCGTAAACCATGACAGGTTTCCTTCCCCCGAGGACCGTCCTCATCAACATGAGCATAAGACAAAAATTGACAGTCTCCTCGTGCGCAGAACCCGAGGGAGAGTGGCGGGTGCCTAGCTAAGTCCGGCCGCTCTGCAGGGGAAACTGGCAAAGCACCTTCGCTTATAAGCTGCCCATCGTCGACAACCTGTTCTGCCGACTTGCCTCTTGCCGCTGAAAATGCCTCCCCGGCTCGCAAGCAACCTCGCATTCAGTACGTTCGGCAATGACTTCAGCAATGTAACGATCGCCTCAGCGATGTTCGAGCGGAGCGTTCGCCACGCATAAGTCGTGAACCTCACCGGCGCCACCGGCTTGGACCATGGCCAGAACTCATGGTGGGCCCAACGGGCAGCAGCCTGTCGCACAGTACTCAGGTGACAAGATTGCCGCCGTTTCGGCTGGCTGCAGCCTGCACTCGTTCAGGACCGCAAACGAAGTTTTCGCAGTCATCGGTCCGCCCGGCGTCGTCACGTAGTCCAACGTCCCAGAAGTCCGCGGTCATCCCGTCCTTGGTGATGCGGGTGTCCACGTAGACGCGGTTGTCGTTGCCGACCTTAAGGCGAGGGTTCCGGTCCATCGTCGGGTCCGTCATAGCCGGTGGACGCGATGGACGTGCAGACTCTCACCGAGCCGACCACAGGCGAGGCCGGGCGTCTGTGGTCAACCTCGGCGTCGTTGGCGAAGTTCAGGCGCACGTCCCAGTTGAGCACCACGGCGTTGCGCAGGTTCGTATCCACCCAGCCCCGCGTGCAGCGGCGGACTGACATAGCGTAGCCGTCCCACCCGTCCTTAGAGACGTCGTCGATCTCCCGTGCCTGGTTCCGGTCCCGCCCGGCGGATAAGGCCGGCTGGCCCGGGAATTCCCAGCGCTGGCGCGGAGTTCAAGAAACCGTCCAGCTGCCACTTCTCCTGCGCCGCGCAGGTGCCGGTGCAGTTCTCGGTCAGGCGCTCAACCACGCTTCTGTCCAGTCGCCGCCGGCGAGCTGGTCGTCCGGATAATGCCGTGTGGAAGTTGGTTGGCTGGCCGAGCCGTCGTCGCCGTGAGCTGGCCGGGGAACGAGGACCAGCTTTACACGAGCCTGAGCCAGAGACTCTGACGGCTCGGCTTGGGCCGCTCAAGCCAGCGGCCGGCGCGCGCCGACGCCGACGGAACCGGCCGGCGCAGCGTACTCCCGCCGCCGTCGTTCTATCCTTGCCTGCTGACCGGGCGAAGGAATCCTCGCGCCCTTCGTCCGGTTGCACCTGGCGCAGGCGGGGACGAAGTTCTGCAGGTTGGTGGATCCGCCCTTGGACCAGGGGTAGAAATGATCACCGTGCTCAGCGGCACGCGAGCACCGACGCCCGAATCCAGCTTCCATCTCGCACTGACCGCCGGCCCGCGTCATCCCTTCCCTGCGATCCTGCCGGCTGAAACGCCGGACCGGATCCCGCCGCCGCACGTCCCGGCTGTGCACAACGGACGCGACAATGAACAGCACAATGAGGAACAGCACCGGGAGGGCAACGGCAGCTAGCACGCTGTCAACAAAGCCGCGAAGGACGCCGCTGACGGTTGAGGTGCTGTTCCCTGTGGCGGCTTTCCCCTTTGGCATCAGCGCCAGGAACACGGAGACGGCCAACCACACAATTACGGCCGAGTAAGCGAGACGCAGAGCCCGCCGGCTCCAATAGATGCGCTTCAGTTCCACCATCGGTTTCATTCCCCCAAATGAGCTCCAGCCGCGCTGCGGTGCGGCCAATGAAACAGAGCGTACCGCTCGCGACAGGGAACTTTGGCAGGGCTGCGTCAGAAGCGACTGCAAGCCCTTTTCGTTCAGGGTCTGTAGTCCGTAACGATCCCGCCGCGACGGTGCGAGGATCAGCAGGATGCCCGGGCACCCCGCAGGCCCCGACGTTGAAAGAGCGCCGCTTCCACCGACTGGAAGGACCATTATGAAGGCAGCACGTTTCCATGGCCGCAAGGACATCCGGATCGAGGACATCGCGGAGCCCGAGCTCCGGGCCGGCGCGGTGAAGATCGACGTCGCCTGGTGCGGGATCTGCGGCACTGACCTGCACGAATACCTGGAAGGCCCCATTTTCTGCCCGGCCCCCGGGCATCCGCATCCGCTCTCGCACGAGGAGTCACCGGTGACCCTGGGCCACGAGTTCTCCGGGACCGTGTCCGAGGTCGGCGACGGGGTGGAGGGGCTCGCGGTGGGGGACAACGTCGTCGTCGAACCGTATTTTGTGGACGGCGACTGCGATATGTGTCAGGCGGGCAGTTACCACCTGTGCCGGCAGATGGGCTTCATCGGGCTCTCCGGCGGCGGTGGCGGGCTGAGCGAGAAGATCGTGGTGGACCAGCGGTGGTGCACCCCATCGGCGACATCCCGCTGGATGAGGCGGCCCTGATCGAGCCGCTCTCCGTGGCCCACCACGCGGTGGCGCGCAGCGGCGCCAAGGCCGGCGACGTGGCCCTGGTGGGCGGGTCGGGCCCGATCGGGCTGTTGACCGCGGCCGTCCTCAAAGGCATGGGAGTGACGACGATCATCAGCGAACTGACGCAGGCGCGGAAGGAAAAGGCCCTCTCCAGCGGGGTGGCGGACCACGTGCTGGACCCCAGCCTGGAAAACGTCCCGGCCCGGGTGCTGGAACTCACCGGCGGGACCGGCGCGGACGTGGCCTTCGAATGCGCCGGCGTGAACGCGGTGCTGGACACCATGCTCGACGCCGTCCGGCCCGGGGGAGTGGTGGTCAATGTCTCCATCTGGGGCGCGCCCGCCACCGTGGACATGCAGAAGCTGGTGCTCAAGGAGATCGACCTGCGCGGCACCATCGCCTACGTCCGGGACCATCCCGCCGTGATCAGGATGGTGCAGGAGGGCAAGGTGGA
>NZ_JBFTHF010000005.1:0-273255 GCF_056394105.1 Arthrobacter sp. 10T419
GCCGCGCACCTCAWGCWTGAGGTGCGCGGCCGGCGTCGTTAGCGGGGAAGTCCGTGGTGCTGGAGTGAATGGTGCTGGAGTGAATGGTGCTGGAGTTGCGGGTGTGACCGGCGTGGGCAACCCGGGTGGGGGCACATCCGTGCTAAAAAGGAGCAATGCCCAAATTTGTCGACGCTGCATTGCGGCGCCAGGAAGTTGTCGAAGCCGTCTTCAGGATCGTCGCGGCGGACGGGCTGGAACGGGCCTCCCTCCGCGAAGTAGCGGACGAAGCCGATCTGGCGGTGGGCTCGGTGCGGCACTACTTTGCCAGCAGCGACGAACTCCTGGCCCACTCGTTCGGCGTCGTGGTGGACCGCATCGCCGGCCGGCTCGACGCCGCCGAGGACCGGCTGGCGGAAACCGCCCCTGGCTCGGCCGAGCACCGGCGAGGCGTGTTAACCCTGCTGGGGGAACTGCTGCCGCTGGATGAGGAGCGGGCCGTGGATGCCTGCGTCTGGATGGCCTTCAAGAACGCGGCCCGGACCAAGCCATTCCTCGCCGCGGAAGCCGACCGCAGCCACCGCACGGTGGCAGCCGTCGTGGGCCGGTTGATGATGGACCTAGCCGCGGCCGACGGCACGGCCGCCGTCGACGGCACAGACGGCACGGAGGTGCCGGGGCAGCAGCGGCTCGTCACCGAGGCCGAGCGGCTGCTGGCGACCCTGGACGGACTTACCATGCACGCTTTGCTGCAGCCGGAATGGATGACGGCGCAAATGTGCCACGATGTACTGGAAGCCCATCTGGCGAGCCTGGACCGCCGCGCTGCCAGCCATTAACGTGCGCTACCTTCAGGAATAGACTGGATAAGTACGTCATGCCAAGGGAGGCAATCGGATGCACCACACAGGCGGTCCCGGCTGGCGAATCACCATGGACACCTCAGGTCCCATGCTCATAGCGCTTTACGTCCGCGACGCGGCCGGCCTGGAAACCGCGGGCCACCCCGCACTCTCCCACGTGGCACCGAAAATCCGGTCCTCCGACCATACGCACCTGATTGACGAGGTCGGCGGCATGCCGGCCCTCAAGACCGAGTGGGAAGCCTGGTGGGCGCAGATCCTGAAGGCCCACCCGGAGATGGAGCCCGAGCTTGGTCCGCCTGGCTTCCGGGCCTTCGGTAACTCGCCGGCCCTCCGGCGCGTGCTGCAGGCGCACTTCGGCGCCGCCCTCAGCTGGGCCCGGGAACGCCGCGGGGAGTATCTTGCCCTCGAAGCCGAGCGGGACGCCAGCGGGGCCAATCAGGTGCTCGCCGACATGGTCGATGACCGGCTGCTGGAAGTCGGCCGGGCCGCGCGCGACTTCGAACTGACCATCATCGAGCTTCCGCTCGCCGAGCCCCGGGCCTGGTACCTGGAGCCGGACAAGATCATCATGAGCTCGGCCTTGCTGTCCGAACCGGAGCTCTTCCGCAGCTACGTCCAGCCGGTCGTCGAACTGCTGGTCTGAGCGGGGCCCGGCAGCTACGACGCGGGTTTGTCGGCAACCGTGATGGTGACCTGCCCCTCAGGCCCTTCTGCGGTTTGCCAGCCCTTGTGGGACACCCTGGTCCAGCCCTGCCCGTCAACCCGCACCTCCGTGACGGACAAGGCCTTGGCGTTGGCCACCGCCCACTGCGCCACTGCCCACGCCTCGCTGCCCTGGACCTGGATGGTCAGCGTCCGGCCGGCCGCCGTCGCCGGGATGCTCCCGAAAGCCGCCAGCAGGCGCTGGCGGACCTGCCCGGCGGCCCCGGCGGTATCCGGCTTGCGCAGCGAGCAATCGACGCCCTGCGGGGTGTACCCGGTCAGCGCCGAGGCGAAGGCCCGGGCCATCGGCTCATGCTGGGCATAGGCGCCCGGGTACGCTGAACGCTGGACCCGCTGCGCGGCCTCCGTGATGGGAAGCGATTCGTAGCCCGGGATCTTCACCAGCGCATCGTAGAAGGCGTTTGTGGCGTGGTACGGGTCCATCACCTGCTGCTCGGTGCCCCATCCCTGCGACGGCCGTTGCTGGAACAGCCCTCGGGAATCCGGGCCGGCCTGGTCGCCGTGGCCGATGTTGCGCAGCTTCGATTCCTGCATGGAGGTGGCCAAGGCGATGCTGGCTGCGCGTGCCGGCAGCCCGCGCCGGACCGCAATGGCGCTGATCAGGGCGGCATTGGCGGCCTGGTCGGTGGCAAGATCTTCGCCGCCTGCGCCCACCGCGGTGCAGCGCTCCGTGATCAGCGTTTCGGAGCGCTGCAGGAATCCCACCGCCGTGTAGATGGCACCCGCCACCATGGCCAGGGTCAGCAACAGCACGATCCGACGGCGCCAGCCACCTCTGCGTGCCACGTAACTACTCCCTCAAGCCCTGACGGGCTAGTTAGTTCTTCAGCCAGTTGTTCTTCAGCCGGTTTGTTCTTCAGCCGGTTGGTTGGCGGCAGCCGCCTAGTTGGCGTGCAGGGCCTCATTGAGCTCGACAGTCTGGCCCTTGCGCGGCAGTACTTCCACCTCGCCGCTGGAGGAGTTGCGGCGGAAGAGCAGGTTCGGGACGCCGGAGAGTTCGACGGCTTTGACGATCCGGCTGGTGTCCTCGCCGTCGGCGTCCTTCGGCCCGATCACCCGCACCCGGGTTCCGGCCGTGACGTAGAGGCCGGCCTCGACGACGGAGTCGTCGCCGATGCTGATGCCCACGCCGGAGTTGGCGCCGAGCAGGACCCGTTCCCCAAGGGAGATCTTCTCCTTGCCGCCGCCGGAGAGGGTGCCCATGATCGAGGCCCCGCCGCCGACGTCGGAGCCGTCGCCGGCCACCACGCCGGCGGAGATGCGGCCCTCGACCATGGATGTTCCGAGCGTGCCGGCGTTGAAGTTTACGAAACCCTCGTGCATGACGGTGGTGCCCTCGGCCAGGTGCGCGCCGAGGCGGACCCGGTCGGCATCGGCGATCCGCACACCGGAGGGGATGACGTAGTCGACCATCCGGGGGAACTTGTCCACGCCGTAGACGGTCACCGCGCCGCGCTTGCGCAGCCGTGCGCGGGTCAGTTCGAAGTCCTCGACGGCGGCCGGGCCGAAGTTGGTCCACACGACGTTGGGCAGCTTGCCGAAAACGCCGTCCAGGTTGATGCTGTTCGGCCGCACCAGACGGTGGGAGAGCAGGTGCAGGCGCAGGTACGCGTCGGCGGTGTCGGCAGGCGCCTCGTCAAGGTGGATCTGCGCGAAAACGACCTTTTGTTCGGTGCCACGGTCCGCGTCGGCGCCGTGTGCGGCGATGTCGAGCAGTGACTGGTCCGCGTTCGCGACGTCGCGCAGGTTCTCTGCAGCGGTTCCGAGCGCCGGCGCCGGGAACCAGACGTCCAGCACCGTGGCCGTGCCGTTGCGGGTGGCGATGGTTGCGAGCCCGTAACCGTAGGCGGAGCGGGAGTTGTCGGGCACAGCAGCAGAAGCGGTTTCAGTCATGCGTCAAGTCTATAGACGGCCCCCGCGCTCCCCGAAACCGGTGACGGGGGGCGGGCAGATACAGTGGAACGGTGACTGATCATACTGCCCCCGCCCGCCTGGACCTGCGCCAGGACGTTGCCCTGCTGACCGCGGACATCATCGACATTTTCAGCGTCTCCGGAGAGGAACGCCGGCTGGCCGACGCCGTGGAGCATGCCCTCCGCGCCATCCCGCAGCTGGAGCTGACCCGCGACGGCGACGCGATGATCGCCCGCACCAACCTGGGCAGGGCGGAGCGCGTCATTCTCGCCGGACACCTGGACACGGTCCCGCTGCCGACCACCGAGGGCGCGCTGGGCACCGTCCCCTCCTACTGGCCCTCAGGGGCGCCGGGGGAGGGCGTCCTGTACGGGCGCGGCGCCACCGACATGAAGAGCGGCGTCGCGGTGCAGCTCGCGCTGGCAGCGGGCCTGTTCGACGGCGGCGCGGCACCGGATAAGGACGTCACCTTCGTCTTCTATGACCACGAGGAAGTCGAGGGGGTCAAGAGCGGCCTCGGCCGGCTGGTCCGGAACCACGGCGGCCTGCTCGAGGGCGACTTTGCGATCCTGCTGGAACCGACCGACGGGACCGTCGAGGGCGGCTGCAACGGCACCATCCGTTTCGAGGCGACCACCCTCGGTGAGGCGGCCCACTCGGCGCGGGCCTGGATGGGCAGCAACGCCATCCACGCTGCGGCCCCGATCCTGGCCAGGCTGGCCGCCTACCAGCCGCAGACCGTCACCGTGGACGGACTGGACTACCGGGAGAGCCTCAACGCCGTGCGGGTCAACGGCGGGACGGCCGGCAACGTCATTCCGGACCGCTGCGTGGTGGAGATCAACTACCGCTTCGCCCCGGACAAATCCATGCAGCAGGCCGAGGAGCACGTCCGCGAACTGCTCGCCGGCTTCGACCTGGTCCGCACCGACGGAGCGAACGGGGCCCGGCCCGGCCTGAACCACCCCGCCGCCGCGTCCTTCGTCGCCGCCGTCGGCGCGGAGCCGAAGCCGAAGTACGGCTGGACCGACGTCGCGCGTTTCAGCGAGCTCGGCGTCCCCGCCGTGAACTTCGGGCCGGGTGATGCGCTGCTGGCGCACAAGGACGACGAGCACGTCGACGCCGACGCGATCCGCGAGTGCCTGCGGGCGCTGCGGAGCTGGCTGGGAGTCTAGCCGGCCGGGACCAATTCGCCGCTGGCCCGTCCGGGAAAAAGGCAGAAGGTCCGGAACCCGACTGGGTTCCGGACCTCCTGCGTTTGTACTGGCGGCTGGTACCGGCTACTTGGCCGGTGCGACTCCGGCGACCGGGACGTGGGCCATGCCGCCGGCGGCCTTCTTGGAACCGCGCTTCTCGATCCAGATGGCGATGCGGGAGACCGCCAGGTTTATCGCGATGTAGATCGCGGCGGCCACGAAGAACACCGGGAAGAGGAACTGCGGACCCAGGAAGTCCGCCATGACCTGCACCGCGCGGAGCAGCTCGCCGTAGGCCACGATGTATCCGAGCGAGGTGTCCTTGAGCAGGACAACCAGCTGCGCCACGAGCGAGGGGAGCATGCGGCGGATGGCCTGGGGCAGCTCGATGGTCAGCCGGGACTGGAAGCTGGTCAGGCCGATAGCGAGGCCGGCTTCCCGCTGGCCCTTGGGCAGCGACTGGATGCCGGCCCGGATGATTTCGGCGAAGATGGCCGAGTTGTAGAGGACCAGGCCGGCCACGACGGCGATGAAGGAGCTGGTGGCAAAGACGAGCAACACGAACAGCATCATCAGGACCACCGGCATGCCGCGGAGGAACTCCAGGACGATGCGGGTGGGGACACGGATCCAGGCGACGTCGGAGATCCGCATCAGGCACAGCAGCAGGCCCAGGGGGAAGGCGATCACGGCCGAGACCGCGGCGGCGCTCAGCGTGGCGCCGATGCCGTTGGCGATCAGCGTCCAAACGTCGGCCTGGCCGAAGATGGCCCACCGCTGGCCTTCGAAGATGCCCTGCTGGGCCAGGGTCATTACGGCCAGGACCAGGAGCGCGCCGATCACAATGACGCCGATGACCGAACCGATCAGGGAAACGCGGCGGGCCTTGGGACCCGGGACGTCGTAGAGAACTGAGGTCATCGTGCGATCGCCACCTTTCGTTCAACCACGTTGGCGAGGTAGCCAAGCGGGACGGTTATCAGCAGGTAGAAGAACGCGACGCCCACCAGGACCCACATGACGGCATCGCCGTGGTCGTTGGCAAGCTGCTTGCCGTAGCCGAAGAGCTCCAGCACATAGAACGCGCCGGCCACGGAGGAGTTCTTCACCAGGGCGATCAGGATATTGATCAAGGGCGGGATCACCGTGCGCAGGGCCTGCGGCAGGATGATCAGGGAGAGCACCTGGCTGAACTTCATGCCGATGCTGCGGGCGGCCTCGGCCTGGCCCACGGGAACGCTGTTGACGCCGGAGCGGACGGCCTCGGCGATGAAGGCCGAGGTGTAGGCGCTCAGGGCGATGATGGCGGCGACTTCGAACTGCTGGAACGTGACACCCAGGCGGGGCAGCACCACGGCGGCGAAGAAGAAGGCGATGGTCAGCGGGGTGTTCCGGACGATCTCCACGTAGGCCATGCTGAAGCCGCGCAGCGCGGCGATGGGGGAGACCCGGGCCGCTGCGAGCAGGGTACCGAAGACAAGGGCGATGATTCCCGAGACCACTGCCAGGAAGAGGGTTCTGAGAAAGCCGTCCCAGTATTGGGGCAGGCTCTCAATGATGACGTCCATAGGTTCCTTCAGCTGCGTTGAGGGGATTCAAGCGTTAGCGGGGCTGTGGCGGCCGCCGGGCCGCGAGTGCCGCGGTTTCCGGCGGCCGCCACATCCGGCTTTAGTAGCGGTTGATGGCGGGGAGCTTCGGGGCCGTCTTGATGACGGAGCCCGCGGTGGCTTCCCAGGCCTTCTTGTAGGAGCCATCCTTGTCGAAGGCTTCCAGCTGGTCGTTGATCCAGTTGCGGAAGACCTTGTCGTCCTTCTTCAGGCCAATGCCGTAAGGCTCCTTGGTGAAGGTCTCGTCCGAGGCCAGCTTGAAGGCGTCCGGCTCCTTGTTGACGAATCCGGCGAGGATGACGTTGTCGGTGGTGACGGCTTCAACCTGCTTGTTGCGCAGCGGCTCAAGGCAGGCCGAGTAGGTAGCGGCCGGGACCAGGATTGCTCCGTACTTCTCCACGATGGTGGAGGCAGGGGTGGAACCGGTCACGGAGCAGACCTTCTTGCCCTTGACGTCCTCGGGCTTGGTGATGGAGTTGTTGTCCTTGTTCACCATGAGGGCCTGGCCAGCCTCGTAGTACGGGCCGGCGAAGTCGACTTCGGTCTTGCGCTTGTCGTTGATCGTGTAGGTGGCGACGATGATGTCGACCTTGCCCTGCTTGATGAACTGCTCGCGGTTGGCGGAAACAGTCTCGACCCACTCGATCTTGTCGGCGGGGATGCCCAGCTTCGCGGCGATCAGCTTGCCGATCTCAACGTCGAAACCGACAGGCTTGCCGTCGAGGCCCTTCTGGCCGAACAGCGGCTGGTCGAACTTGGTGCCGATGGTGATCTTGCCGGCAGAAGAAAGCTTTGCCATGGTGCTGTCGGCGGCGAAGCTCGGCTTCTCGGCTACGGGCGGGTTCGTCGTGGAGGAGCTGCCGCCGCAGGCGCTCAGGCTCAGCGCCAGAGCTGCGGATGCGGCCACCAGAAGGGATTTCCTTCGGGTCAAAAATGCCATCATGACATTCCTTTCATTGGACGGCCGCCTCGCGGCAGCCTGGGTGCGGAATCTGCGGAATTTCAGTGGTGGTGTGCGGAGCCTTGCCGGCTCAGTGGGTCAGGAGCTTGGACAGGAAGTCTTTGGCCCGATCGCTCTTGGGGTTGGTGAAGAACTCCTCGGGCGTCGCGTCCTCGACGATCTGGCCGTCGGCCATGAAGACCACGCGGTCGGCTGCCTTGCGGGCGAAGCCCATCTCGTGGGTCACCACGATCATCGTCATGCCTTCCTTGGCCAGCTGGATCATGACGTCGAGGACTTCGTTGATCATTTCCGGGTCCAGCGCGGAGGTGGGCTCGTCGAAGAGCATCACCTTCGGCTTCATGGCCAGGGCGCGGGCGATGGCCACGCGCTGCTGCTGGCCGCCGGAGAGCTGAGCCGGCAGCTTCGGTGCCTGGTGTCCGACGCCGACGCGCTCCAGCAGAGCCATGGCGTCCTTGTCGGCCTCGGCCTTGGACACCCCCTTGACCTTGATCGGGCCGAGCGTGACGTTTTCCAGGATCGTTTTGTGCGCGAACAGGTTGAAGGACTGGAAGACCATCCCGACGTCGGCGCGCAGCTTTGCGAGTTCCTTGCCCTCGGCGGGAAGTTCCTTGCCGTCGATCGTGATGACGCCGTCGTCGATGGTCTCGAGGCGGTTGATGGCGCGGCAGAGCGTTGACTTGCCGGAGCCCGAGGGGCCGATGACAACAACGACCTCTCCCTTGCGGACGTTCAGATTGATGTCCTTGAGGACGTGCAACTGGCCGTAATGCTTGTTGACGGCATTTAGGGAGACGAGGGCATCGCCGGGCACTTGAGTAGTCATAAGAAGAATCTAGCGAACATTAGCGGATTATGACCCCAATCACTCGGAGTTGGTCAACATCGTGACCCAAGAGATATCCGCAGGTCAGGGTCGTACCACACCCTCCCGGCGCCCCGCCGCGCCGCGGCGCCGGGCCTTCCGATCCGCGCTAGCCTATGGGCATGAGTACCGAGCAGCAGCCCACGCCAGAGCAGAACCCCGCACCGAACGCCGGGGCCGGGCGGCGGGACGCCCCGCAGGCGAACGGCATCCGGCACAAGGGTCCGTTGGAGCTGCGCCGCAAGGCTGCCAGGGTCACGATGTCGGACCAGACGCTGCTGGACACCAAGGGCCCCGGACAGTTTGTGCACACCGACCCGTGGCGTGTGCTGCGGATCCAGAGCGAATTCGTGGAAGGTTTCGGCGCCCTCGCGGACCTTGGCCCGGCGGTCAGCGTGTTCGGCTCCGCCCGGACGCTGCCGGGCAGCCTCAACTATGAGCTGGCCGTCGACGTGGGCCGCAAACTGGCCGAAGCCGGCCTGGCCGTGATCACCGGCGGCGGTCCCGGGTCCATGGAAGCGGCCAACAAGGGCGCGGTCCAGGGCAACGGGGTGTCGGTAGGCCTGGGGATCGAACTGCCCTTCGAGCAGGGCATGAACCAGTGGGTGGACCTGGGCATCAACTTCCGTTATTTCTTTGCGCGCAAGACCATGTTCGTGAAGTACGCCCAGGGTTTCATTGTCCTTCCCGGCGGCCTCGGCACCCTGGATGAGCTATTCGAGGCCATGGTCCTGGTCCAGACCCGGAAGGTGACTTCCTTCCCGATCGTGCTGATCGGGACCGCCTTCTGGAGCCCGATGCTGGACTGGATCCAGACCACCCTGGTCGCCGAGGGCATGATGGCGGAGGAAGACCTCGACCTGGTGCAGGTCGTTGACGACCCGGCGCTCGCCGTCGAACTCATCGTCGAAGGCGCCGCCCGCCACCGCAACCCGAACGGAACCAGCCCCAGTAATGGGAATAACAGCACGGGGACCAGCGGCACTGGAAACGGCAGCTACGGCGCGGCTAACGGCCCGCGGGCCTGAGCAGCCCGCACGGCCGGGTCTGGCACGATGGAGCTGTGAGTTTCTTCCTGGTTTTCGTGGCGATCGTGCTGGCCGCCGTCGCCATCCTCGTCGGCACCGACCTGGTGCCGCGGATCTTCCGCCGCGGCGCCGGCGAACAGCCCTTCAACGACGGCTTCGACGAGCCGGTGGCCTCGCTGCCGGCCGTGCTGCTGCCCGCCGACGCGGACCCGGCCGACGTCGACCGGATCAGGTTCGGCGTCGGGCTGCGCGGCTACCGGATGGACCAGGTGGACCAGGTCCTCGACGAGCTGCGGGACCAGATCGCCCGGAAGGACCGTGAAATCGCCCGGCTCCGCACGGAGCGTGAGGCAACGACGCCGGAACTACCCCCGCTGGAACACCCGCTGCCGGAAGGGGCGCCGGAACGGCACCCGGACCCTGCGCCGGACCCGGCCCCGTGACCCCGGTGGCTCAGGAGGGCCTGAACTCCGCCGTGTGGAGCCGGATTGCGGCCGCCGGCACGCGCGCCGCCCGCTGGCCGTGGTGGCTGCAGGTCGGCGGCATCTACCTTGCCGCGCGGCTGGTCAGCGCCTGCATCTTCATGGCGGCCGCCCTGCACCAGGGCGTGAACCCGTGGTTTCCGGCGAAGCCCGACTACTGGAACTTCATCAACATCTGGGATGCCCGCTGGTACGGCGAGGCCCTGCGGAACGGCTATCCCGCCCAACTGCCGACCGACGACGCCGGCGCGGTGCAGGAAAACACATGGGCCTTCTACCCGCTCTTCCCGCTGCTGGGCCGGACCCTCGCCGGGCTGGCCGGAATCGCGCCCGCCGCCGCGCTTACCGTCATCGCCATGCTCTCCGGACTGGCGGCGGCCCTCGTGGTCTACCGGCTATTCCGGCACAAGGCCACCCACCGCACGGCGCTCTGGGGCACGGTGTTCTTCTCCACCTTCCCCGTCTCCCCGGTGCTGCAGGTTCCCTACGCGGAGTCCCTGAATCTCCTGCTGCTGGCCGCGGCGCTGCTGCTCGTCCTGCGCCGGCGCTACCTCTGGGCCATGCCGGTGGTGCTGCTGATGTGCCTGTCGCGGCCAACCGGCGTGCCGTTCGCCGCGATGGTCGGGCTGCTGTTCCTGTACCGCGTGTACCCGAGCCTCGTCGCGACGGTCCGCGGCCGGCCCCGGACCGGTGCGGTGCACAGCCCCGACCTGGGGATGCCCGCCGCCGGGATCCCCGCCGCCGGGCCGCATAGCCGCGGGGAGCTGTGGTCGCTGGCCGGCCTTGCCGCCGTCAGCGGCCTGGGGGCGCTGTTGTGGCCCGCGTTTGCCTGGGCCGTCACGGGCGACGTCCAGGCCTACACCAAGACCGAAACGGTGTGGCGCGGGCATGACCTGGTGCCGTTCAAACCCTGGTTCGACGCCGGCGTCCAGCTCTTCGGACCCGTCCTGGGGCTGCTGGCGCCGTTCGTCTTCGTGGCCGCCTTTGTCCTGCTCATGATGTCCCGTCCCGTGGCGGCGCTGGGCACGGAGCTGCGGCTGTGGTGCGTTTGTTACGTGGGTTATCTGCTGGTGTTCCTGCACCCGCAGACCAGCACCTTCCGGATGCTGCTGCCGCTCTTCCCGCTGGCCCTCGGCGCGGCACTCGTATCCCGCTCCCGCGCCTACCGCGCGACGGTTGTTGTCATGTTTATTCTGCTGCAAATCGTCTGGATCGTGTGGCTTTGGGCGTGGGCCCAATTGCCCGGCGGCGGCGACTATCCGCCGTGACGCCGAACACGTTTTCCTGCCGTAAGCGCGACATTCCCAAGGAGCATAAAAAGTCCATCGATTAGCTACAAGCGCGTAATTACGGGATAATGGGCCGTAAGCAAAGGAAAACTGAGTGTTGAGCCACGGCGGCTGCCATCACGGCCGCCAGGCGTCTTGTTTGACCAAGCGGACACAGCCCGGCCGGGCTGGTAAGTCACGGGACTACTGGAGGGGATATTCCTCATGGCGGCTATGAAACCACGCACCGGCGACGGCCCTATGGAAGTGACCAAAGAGGGCCGCAGCCTGATCATGCGGGTTCCGCTCGAAGGCGGAGGACGGCTTGTGGTCGAACTCAACGCTGCCGAAGCGACAAATCTTAAGGAATGCCTGGTCGGCGTTACCGAATAGCCTTATCGTCACAGGAAAAGGGGCCCGCAGCCGGTTGGCAGCGGGCCCCTTTCCGGCAGCCCGGGCTATTTCTTGACCGCCACCAGCAAACCGTCGCCGGTGGGCAGCATGGCTGAGGCGAGGCGGTCGTCGTCGCGGATGGATTTTCCGACCTGGCGCAGGACGACGGTGGTTGCCTCGCGGGCCGCGGGGTTGGAGACGCGGTCCTTGTCCAGGGCGTCGTTGACGATCAGCAGGCCGCCGGACTTGAGCAGCCGGACGGCCTGCTCCACGTAGCTGGGGTAGTTGGGCTTGTCCGCGTCGATGAACACCAGGTCATAGGCGCCGTCGGTCAGGCGCGGCAGCACGTCGCCGGCACGGCCGGAAATGGTGCGCGTGCGGTTGGCGGGGCTCCCGGCCTCCTGGAAGGACTCCCGCGCGGCGCGGAGGTGTTCGACGTCGACGTCGATCGTCGTCAGCACCGCCTGCGGCCCCAGGCCCCGCAGGATGCAGACGCCGGAAACGCCGGCCCCGGTGCCGATTTCCACCGCGGTCTGAGCCTTGGAGGCGGCTGCGAGTACGGTCAGGACGGCGCCGACGCCGGGCCCGATCGGGGTGACGCCCAGTTCGAAAGACCGTTCGCGCGCGTGCAACAAGACCTCATCCTCGGCAGGCAGATCTTCTGCGTAGGACCAGCTCGTGGACTTATCGGCGCTCATGGGTATCGCTTTCCGGGCAGGAGGGGAGTGTTTCATACAGCGTACTGTGTCCTGCGCGGTCTTCTGCGTTCCGCCGTGGGCGGAAGAACCGGCCACGTCAGGAAATTCCCAGCTTATTTTGAAATGATGGATATCCGCTCATCCGCGTGGTGATCGGCGCCGAATCTAGGGGTGTAGGGGCTTGCAGCAGCAAGTGCCATCCAGGCGTAAGCACCATCCGCGAGGGGAGTGGACAATGTCGGTTGTGGCAGCTGTCCCGGTAACTGACGAGTCCCAGCCCACGGCCGAGGCCGAGTGGGTCAGGCCGACGTGGGAAGAGGTGGTGACCAACCACTCCGCCAAGGTCTACCGCCTGGCGTATCGGCTCACGGGCAACAAGTACGACGCCGAGGACCTCACCCAGGAAGTCTTCGTCCGGGTCTTCCGCTCGCTGGACAACTTTAAGCCCGGTACGCTCGACGGCTGGCTGCACCGCATCACCACCAACCTCTTCCTCGACCAGGCCCGGCGTAAGAGCCGGATCCGCTTCGATGCGCTGGCCGAGGACGCCGAGTCGCGCATTCCCGGCCGCGAGCCCGGTCCGGAGCAGAGCTTTGAATTCAACAATCTCGATCTGGACGTGCAGGCCGCCCTCGAGGAGCTCCCGCCGGATTTCCGCGCCGCCGTGGTGCTTTGCGACCTTGAGGGCCTGTCCTATGACGAGGTTGCCGTGGCCCTGGACGTCAAACTCGGCACCGTCCGGTCCCGGATCCACCGCGGCCGGACGATGCTCCGCGAGAAGCTCGCCCACCGCGACCCCAGGCCGCAGCCGGCCGCAAAGCAGTCACTGAAGCCCCGGCTCAAGATGCCCCGCATCGCCGGCCTCCTCTGAACCAGGCAATGGGTCAACTGAAACACTTCCTCGCGGGCCTCACGTGCACGTATTTCGGCCGGAAACCGGGCCGGGTCCGGACGGGCGCGCAGCCGCTCGCCGGCAGGGCCCAGGAGCGGCGCCGGAAACACCTTGAGCGGTGCACCGCGTGCCGTGCCCGGCTGCAGCGCGAACGCCAATACCTCGAACGGCTGCGCGGTGCCGCTGTGCCCGCCGCAAGCGAAGACCTGACCGCCCGCCTGCTGGCCCGCACCGGCGTCCTGGCCGCCGGGCAGCAGGATGCGGAGGCGGCTCCCGCGCCCGGTCCGGCCTCGGTTGCGCCGCGGCGGACGCCGCCACAGCAGGGGCGGCCGCTGCGGCTCGCTGTCCAGATCGCCGGCGGCGTGGCTGCCACCGCCGTCCTGATGGGCGGTGCCGCCTACCTCATGGGCAGCGATACGGCGCTGCCCGCCGACGAGGCGTTCACCTCGGCCTTTCCCGGGTCGGGTCCGTCCGGCCCGGCGCTGTCTTCCGAGAGCATCTCGGCGGCCGCGTGGAAGCTCAGCGTCGAGCCGGACGTCACGCCGGCCGGCTCGCTGAGCGCCGAACAGCTCTCCGCACTGCGTGCCCGTGGCTGGACCTGCCCGGAACTGCGGGAGCTGGGCTACCACCTCGTCTGGGCCCGCGGCGGGGTCGCCGACGGCTCGAAACTCCTGGAGCTTCGCCTCACCGACGGCCGGCACTTTGCGACGGTCCTGGAACAACACGCGGACGTCTCCGCCGACCAGCACGGCACGGCTGGCACTGTGCGGCCGACCCCCGGGGCCGCTGGCCCAGCACAGCCTGGCCCAGCACAGCCCGCCGCCGGGCCGCCGGTGAATGTGCTGACCGGGCATCCGGCCACCGAGGACGGCTTCGTTGCCGCCCGGCTGGACGCCGCCGCGGCGGTTGGCCCCGCCGCCCCGGCCGGCTCGCTCTGGATCAACAAAGAGGCGCCCTTCCGCGCCATCTACCGGACGTCCACGGCCACCTTCACGTATATCTCCGAGCTCCCGGCGGAGCAGGCGGACGACGGCGTGGGCGCCATGGTGCATGCCCATCCCGTTAAGGCCCCGACGGCGCACGGCGCGGAGGGAGTCCCGGCCCGCCTTGAGCGGGGCCTGGAACGGATTGTGGAGCTGCTGGCACGATGACGCACACCATGGCGCCGCACCGTAACGGGGCCCGTCCGCCAGGCCCGGGCAGCGTTTTCTGGAATCGTCGCGCACAGGACTGAGAGGGTAATCTTCCTAGGGTGCTTGGAATCAACGGACCGGAGTTCATACTTCTGCTGATCATCGGCCTTTTGGTGATCGGACCCAGCAGGCTGCCCGAATACACGCAGAAGCTGGCCAACATCGTCAAGGAAGTCCGGCGGATGGCCTCCGGCGCCCGCGAGCAGATCAAGGAAGAAGTCGGCATCGACATCGACGATGTGGACTGGAAGAAGTACGACCCCCGGCAGTACGACCCCCGCCGGATCATCAAGGAAGCCCTCCTGGAGGACGACACCAAGCCCGTGAGCGCCGGTGCGCCCGCCGCCGTCGCCACCGCCGAAGAGCGCCGGCCGGCCCGGGTCGTTGAGCGGCTGCCGGAGGGCGAGGCTGCGCCGTTCGACTCCGAGGCAACCTAAACAGGACGTCCGGCGGGCCCGGTGCGGCCCGTGTCAGCGGGGCTGGAGGCCCAGCGACATCCCTTTCAGCCCGCGCGGGCTGGCAGCCAGCCTGCCGGCTATGCCCGCCAGGGCCAGCGCTGCCGGAGTTTCGGGCCGGCCAAGCACAAGCGGAACGCCGGTGTCTCCGCCTTCGCGAAGCAGGATGTCGAGCGGAATCTGGCCCAGCAGCGGCACGTCGGTGCCAACGGTGGCGGACAGACGCTCGGCGAGCACGGCGCCTCCGCCGCTGCCGAAGAGTTCCATCCTGCCGCCGTCGGGCATTTCCAGATAGGACATGTTCTCCACGACGCCGGCCACTGACTGGCCGGTCTGGACCGCGATCGCCCCGGCCCGCTCGGCCACGTCGGCCGCCGCGGCCTGGGGAGTGGTCACGACCAGGATCTGCGCCCTGGGCAGCAGCTGCGCCACCGAGATGGCGATGTCGCCCGTGCCCGGCGGCAAGTCCAGGAAAAGGGCGTCCAGGTCGCCGAAGTAGACGTCGGTGAGGAACTGCTCGAGGGCGCGGTGCAGCATCGGCCCGCGCCAGGCCACCGGCTGGTTGCCCGTGACGAACATGCCGATGGAGATGACCTTGACGCCGTAGGCCACCGGCGGCAGGATCATGTCGTCCACCCGGGTGGGTGCCTGGCTGATGCCCATCAGCGCCGGGACAGAGAAGCCGTACACATCCGCGTCGACGATCCCCACCCGCAGCCCCTGGGCCGCGAGGGCGCAGGCCAGGTTCACGGTCACCGAGGATTTCCCCACCCCGCCCTTGCCGCTCGCCACGGCGTAGACCTTGGTCAGGGAGCCCGGCGCGTTGAACGGGATGCCGCGCGCACCGCCCGGGCCGCGCAGTTGCTCCTTGAGGGTGTCGCGCTGTTCCTGGGACATGACCTTGAGTTCGACGTCGACGGCGGTGACGCCCGGCACGGCGGCCAGGGCCGCCTCGCAGTCCGCGGTGATGGTGCCGCGCAGCGGGCAGCCCGCAATGGTGAGCAGCACGGCTATCCGTACGTGGCCGGAGCCGGAAATGTCCACGGAATCGACCATGCCGAGTTCGGTGATGGGGCGGCGCAGTTCCGGGTCGATCACGGTGGCCAGTGCGGCGTGCACGGCCTGGTCCAGGGGGAATGCCGGGGTTGATCCCTGCGGGGTGCTCATTGCGGGCTTGGCTCAGCTTTCGGGGAAGGTGCGGTGCGCCGGCGCGCCGGTGGCGTCCGGACCGGAACCGGACTGCTTGTCCGGCGTTGCCTCGCTCCTGACGCGGGGGATCTGCTGGGTACGCGGGCTGCGCTGTTTGTCGCGGCGTTCCTTGAGCTTTTCCTTGACTTTGTCCCGCGGGGTCTCGTGTACGCCGGCCGAGGGGTCGTGGGTGCGCAGTTCCTCCTGCGCTTCGAGCATGTCCTCAAGGAGGCTGCGCAGCTCGGCCCGGACGTAGTCGCGGGTTGCGACCTCGCGCAGGGCGATGCGCAGCGAGGCGAGTTCCCGGGTCAGGTATTCGGTGTCGGAGAGGTTGCGTTCGGCACGCTGGCGGTCCTGCTCCAGCGAGACGCGGTCACGGTCGTCCTGGCGGTTTTGGGCCAGCAGCAGCAGCGGTGCGGCGTAGGAGGCCTGCAGGGAGAGCATCAGGGTCAGCAGCGTGTACCCGAGCGCCTGGGAGTCGAACTGCCACTCCTTCGGCGCAAAAGTGTTCCAGACCAGCCAGAAGACGCAGAACACGGTCATGTAGACCAGGAACGTCGGCGTGCCCATGAACCGGGCGAAGCCCTCGGTGGCGTGGCCGAAGGCATCCGGGTTGGGGGAGAACTTGGGCAGGATCCGGGCGCGGCCGCTCAACGGGGTATCAAGGCCGCCGGTGGTCCGGGCTCCCGGGCGGACGTTGGGGTTCCGTGGTGTGCTGATATCAGCCAATGCGGCCTCCAAGTTTCCTTATCGGGGCGTCGTCATCGTGGGCGCGCCAGTCGTCGGGCAACAGATGATCAAGCACGTCATCAACAGTCACCGCCCCGACGAGTCGGCCGTCTTCGTTGACCACGGGGAGTGAGTTCAAGTTGTAGGTAGCCAGGGTGCGCGCCACCTCGCTGATGTGGGCCTGGTCAGAGACCGGTTCGAGGTTCTTGTCCACCAGGTTGCCCAGCGGTTCCGGCGGCGGGTAGCGCAGCAGCTGCTGGATGTGCACGACGCCGAGGAAACGCCCCGTCGGCGTCTCCAGCGGCGGGCGCGCGATGAAGATCGACGAGGCCAGCGCGGGGGAGAGCTCCTCGCGCCGGACGTGGGCGAGGGCCTCGGCGACGGTCGCTTCCGGGGGCAGGATGACCGGAACGGGCGTCATCAGGCCGCCGGCGGTGTCCTCGTCGTATTCGAGCAGGCGGCGCACGTCCTCGGCGCCTTCGGGTTCCATCAGCTGCAGCAGTTCCTCGGCCTGCGCGCTGGGGAGCTCGGCGAGGAGGTCTGCGGCGTCGTCGGGGTCCATCTCCTCCAGCACGTCGGCGGCGCGTTCGACGTCGAGGGCGGAGAGGATTTCCACCTGGTCGCCCTCGGGCATTTCCTGCAGGACGTCGGCGAGGCGTTCGTCCTGGAGCTCGCTGGCGACCTCGAAGCGGCGCTTGTCGCTCATCTCCTGGAGGGCCTCGGCAAAGTCGGCGGGCTTGAGGTCCTCGTGGGTGGCGACGAACTGGGTGGCGGCCTGGGGCTCGGTGCGGGCGCCCTGCTGGGCGTCTGCCCAGTCGATGATCATGGTTTCGTTGCGGCGCAGCCTGCTCAGCGGCGAGAGGGAGTGGCCGCGGCGGACGAAGAGCTTGCTGACAAACCAGTCGCCGGAGCGGTGCCGGTCCATCGCGATGTCCTCGATGGTGGCGTCCCCGCTGCCGTCGGCCAGGGTCACGCGGCGGTCGAACATCTCGGCGACCACGAGGGTTTCCGCGCCGCGCTGTTCGAACCGGCGCAGGTTCACCAGCCCGGTGCAGATGACCTGGGTCTGGTCGATCGAGGTGATCCGGGTCATCGGCACGAAGACGCGCTTCTTGCCGGGGACCTCGACGACGATGCCCACCACGTGCGGGGCGCCCCGGTTGCCGCGGGAGAGCACGACGACGTCGCGCAACCGGCCCAGACGGTCGCCCAGTGGGTCGAAGACGTCCAGTCCGAGGAGGCGCGCGACAAATACCCGCGAAAGAGTTGTGCTCACACCTACAGGCTACCGAGTCCGCTCTCTTTTAGCTGAATTTGCAGCCGCTGCCCAGCTGGATGGGTGAGAATGGGCGTATGTCTAACATTTTTGGTGGTCCAAAGGCCGGCGCTCCCGGCGGGGCGGACGAGTCCCGCGCTGTTCCCAAGGGGGACACCGTCGGTTCCTACAACTCCTACCTGGACGCCCAGAAGGCGGTGGACTATCTGGCGGACCAGCAGTTCCCCGTGCAGCTGGTCTCGATCGTCGGCAATGACCTGAAGATGGTGGAGCGCGTCACCGGCCGGCTCACCTACCCCCGCGTGGCGCTCTCCGGCGCGCTGAGCGGCATGTGGTTCGGCCTCTTCGTGGGAGTCATGCTCTCCTTCTTCTCGGAGTCGGGCGGCTACTTCTCGATCGTCACCTCGGTGTTGATGGGTGCGGCCTTCTTTATGCTGTTCGGCATCGTCACGTACGCCATGCAGCGCGGCCAGCGTGACTTCACCTCCACCAGCCAGGTGGTCGCAACGAACTACGACGTCGTGGTGGCCTTCGAGGCCGCCCATGAGGCGCGCCGCCTGCTCCACCAGCTGCCGATGACGCAGCATGACGCCTCCGCCGCGGGCTACCAGCAGCACGACCACCAGCACCAGCCGTTCCAGCCCGGTCCGCGGCAGTCCGGTCCGCAACAGCCGGGCCCGCAGCAGCAGCAGCCCGGCCACCAGGGGCAGGGGCCGATGCCCCAGCGTCCCGCGGGCTGGAGCGACCCGTATGGCCAGCGGACCGCCGACGCCGGCCAGCCGGCGGCCGCCGGTGAGCCCGCCGCGGAGGAGGAGCCGGTGCGCCCCTCCGGGGTCAGCTACCCGGACCTGCCCGACGGCCGGCCGCAGTACGGCGTCCGGGTCACCAACGAACCCCGGCAGGGAGAACCCAGCGCGGACGGACCCCGCCGGGACGGCGAGCAGCGCTAAGGCCGCCAGGCAGTCAAAGCACGGCACTGGACAAGAAAGGGAGGGCCGCCGGATCACCGGCGGCCCTCCCTTTCTTGTTGCCCGGCTGCTAGGGCAGCTGCGCCTCAACGTCCTGGTAGATGCCCGCCATCCAGGACTCGACGTCGTCGGCCTTCCGCGGCAGCGCCGCGCTCAGGTTGACCGGGCCGTCCGCCGTCATCAGGATGTCGTCCTCGATCCGGACGCCGATTCCTCGGTATTCCGCCGGAATGCCGAGGTCCTCCTCCTTGAAGTACAGTCCCGGTTCGATCGTGAAGACCATGCCGGGGGCCAGGATCCCGTCCAGGTACAGTTCACGCTTGGCCTGGGCGCAGTCGTGCACGTCCAGGCCCAGGTGGTGGCTGGTGCCGTGCGGCATCCAGCGGCGGTGCTGCTGGCCCTCGGGGCTGATGGCTTCCTCGACGGACACCGGCAGGAGGCCCCACTCGGCGAGGCGTTCGGCCAGAACGGTGGTGGCCGCGGTGTGGATGTCGCGGAACTTGGTGCCGGGCTGCGCGGCGGCAAAGCCGGCGTCGGCGGCGTCGAGCACGGCTTCGTAGACCTTGCGCTGGATCTCGGAGAAGGTGCCGTTGGCCGGCAGGGTGCGGGTGATGTCCGCGGTGTACAGGGAGTCGGCCTCGACGCCGGCGTCCAGCAGCAGCAGCTCGCCGGCGTTGACCTTGCCGGTGTTGCGGGTCCAGTGCAGCACGGTGGCGTTGTTGCCCGAAGCGGCAATGGTGTCGTAGCCGAGCTCGTTGCCTTCCTCGCGGGCCCGGGCGAAGAAGGCGCCCTCGACCACGCGTTCGCCGCGGCGGTGGGTGAGCGCCCGCGGCAGGGCCTTGACCACTTCGGTGAAGCCTTCAACCGTGGCGGCCACGGCGGTCTTCATCTGTTCGACTTCCCATTCGTCCTTGATCAGGCGCAGCTCGGAGAGGGCCTCGCTGAGCTTCTCGTCGAGCGCGTCCAGCACGCCCAGGTCCAGGTTCTCCGGATCCTTGGCGGTGTTGTAGCGGGCGGTGTCCACGAGCGCATCAATGTTCTCGTCCACCTTGCGCACCAGCCGGATGGAGATGCCGCCGATTTCCGGGGCACCGACGTTCTTGGTGATGGCGAGCTCGAGTTCGGCCAGGTCGGCGGTCTCCAGGCCCAGCTGGGCCTTGAACTCGGCGAGGGTCGGCCGGGCGCCGATCCAGAACTCGCCTGAGCGGGAGTCGGCGTAGAACTGCTCGGTGTCGCGGCCGGCCAGCGGGCGGAAGTACAGCGTCGCGCGGTGGTGTCCGCCGTCGTCGCCCTTGCCTTCGTCGGCCGGCTCCAGGATCAGCACGGCGTCGGGCTCGTGATCCAGGCCCAGGCCGGTGAGGTGGGCGAAGCCCGAGTGGGGGCGGAAGCGGTAGTCGCAGTCGTTGGAGCGGACCTTCAGCGGGCCGGCGGGGATGACCAGGCGTTCACCTTTGAACAACTCTGAGATGGCCCGGCGGCGGGCGGCGGCGTGGCCGGCCACGGCGTCGAGTTCCGGCAGCTGTTCCCGGGACGGGGCCCAGTTGCTGGCCATGAACGCCTTGAAGGCATCGGAGCTGGGCCGCTGCGAGCGGTTGTTGACGCGCTCTTCGAGGGGCTGGGAAGCGGAGACTTGGGTGTTATCTGCATCGTTCACCGTCCCATCGTCTCACCAGCTGCGCGGCTTAGGCCAACAAGCCGCCCCGGCGGATCTACTAGGCTAGGGAGGTGAGGATTGACCTGCATGCCCACTCGAATGTTTCCGACGGCACCCAAGCGCCCGCGGAGGTGATCGCGTCCGCTGCGGGGGCCGGGCTCGACGTCGTCGCGCTGACCGACCACGACTCCACCGACGGCTGGGCCGAGGCTTCCGCCGCCGCCCGGGAAAACGGCGTGGCGCTGGTCCCCGGCATGGAGATCTCCTGCCGGACTCGGGAGGGCATCAGCGTCCACCTGCTCAGCTACCTGCACGACCCGGCGCACCCCGGGCTGCTGGAGGAAATCACCAAGGCCAAGGACGCGCGCTTCACGCGGGCCGAACGGATGGTCAGCCTGCTGGCCGAGGACTACCCGCTGACCT
This sequence comes from Arthrobacter sp. 10T419, assembly GCF_056394105.1. Taxonomy (NCBI): domain Bacteria; kingdom Bacillati; phylum Actinomycetota; class Actinomycetes; order Micrococcales; family Micrococcaceae; genus Arthrobacter; species Arthrobacter sp. 10T419. Next base: position 20,759 of record NZ_JBFTHF010000005.1, read on the forward strand.
GGGACGACGTCATCCACCACGTCGCCCCCGGCGCCACCCTGGGCCGGCCGCACATCGCCGACGCCCTCGTTGCCGCGGGCGTGGTCGAGGACCGCAGCGAAGCCTTCGAATCGATCCTGACCTCGCATTCCCGGTACTGGGTGCAGCACTACGCGCCGGACCCGGTGTACGCCGTCGAACTGGTCCGCGACGCCGGCGGGGTGCCCGTGTTCGCGCATCCTGTGGCGTCCTCCCGCGGGCGGATCGTGAGGGACCGCACCTACGGGGAGATGATCGACGCCGGCCTGGCCGGGCTGGAAATCGACCACCGGGACAACCCTGAGGAGGGCCGCGCCTTCCTGCGCCGCCTCGCAGCACAGCACGGACTGCTCGTGACCGGGTCCTCTGACTACCACGGGACCGGCAAACCCAACCTGCTGGGCGAGAACCTGACCGCTCCCGAGGTCTTCGCGCGGATCGAGGAACTGGGCACTGGATCGTCCGTGGTGCGCTGATGGAGTGGATTGACCTCCAGCTCCTGGCCTCCGTGATCGTCACGCTGTTCGTGATCATGGATCCGCCCGGGACGGTGCCGATCTTCATGTCCCTGACGGCCCAGATGGACGCCAGGGACCGCAACCTGTCGGCGCTGCAGGCGCTGCTCGTGGCCACGGGCGTGATCGTGACCTTCGCGATTTTCGGGCAGTCCATCCTGAACTACATGCACATCTCGCTCGCCGCGCTGCAGGGGGCCGGCGGCCTGCTGCTGGTGCTGATCGCGCTGCAGCTGCTCACGGGCTCCACCAGCGGCGAGGAGAACGCCGCCAAGTACAAGAACGTCGCGTTTGTGCCGCTGGGGACGCCGCTGATGGCGGGCCCGGGTGCAATCGTGGCCGTCATGGTGTTCGTCCAGCGCTCCGGCAGCATGGCGCAGTACCTCGCCGTCGGGCTGGGGATCGCCGTGACACTCGCGTCCCTGTACCTGGCGATGCGGTTCGCCGGTCTCGTGCAGCGCGCCCTGGGCGAGAACGGCGTCGAACTCATCACCCGGATCGCCGGCCTGCTGCTCTCCGCGATTGCGGTGCAGATGATCGCCGACGCCGTGCACGCCTTCATCAAGAGCTGGACCTGACGACGTCGCCCAACTGACTCCCACTTGTTGTCGTTTTGAGGCGTCAAAACGACAACTAATGCGAGCTAGTTGGGGTCTGAGCCCGGCAGCGCGGTGAACGACGCGTGCGCGCTGAGCCGCTTGGCCATGACGTCCACGGCCGCCTGGTTCTGGTCCACACACACAAACCGACGGTCCAGCTTGGCCGCCACAGCGCCGAGCGTGCCGGAACCGGCGAAGAAGTCCAGGCACCAGTCCCCGGGGCGGCTGGAGGCCGCGACCACCCGCCGGATCAGGCCTTCGGGCTTCTGCGTCGGGTAACCGGTCTTTTCCTTGCCGGTGGGCGAGACAATCGTGTGCCACCAGACGTCGGTGGGAAGCTTGCCGAGTTCGCGCTTGGCCGGCGTGACGAGTCCGGGTGCCATGTACGGCTCCCGGTCCACCTCGGCGCTGTCGAAGTGGTATTTCGCCGGGTTCTTCACGTACACGAGGATGTTGTCGTGTTTGGTCGGCCAGCGGAACTTGGCCCGGGCGCCGTAGTCGTACGCCCAGATGATCTCGTTGAGGAAGCACTCGCGGCCGAAGATCGCATCCAGCATGACCTTGGCGTAGTGCACCTCGCGGTAGTCGAGGTGCAGGTACAGGGTGCCGTCGTCGGCGAGCAGCCGCCAGGCTTCGACCAGCCGGGGCTCCAAGAAGGACCAGTAGTCGCTGAAGGCGTCGTCATAGCTGTGCAGCGCGCCCTTGATGGTGTCGTAGGAGCGGCCCTTGAAGCCGACGCGGTCGCCCTCGCCGCCGGTGTTGAGCACCATTTTGGTTTCCTGGCGCCGCTGGACCCGGCCAGTGTTGAAGGGCGGATCCACGTAAATGAGTGTGAAGGCGCCGTCCGGCAGCGTCGGGAGGTATTCCGCGTTATCCGCGTGAACCACCAGGTTGCTGCCGTCCGGCGCCCAGACGGTGTCAGTCATGTAGGGGATTAGGCCTCGGCGCTGCGTGCCGGGGCGCCGCCCTGTGCCTCGCCGGCCACCACTTCGCCGTTGCGGCGGCGGGTGCGGGTCCGGCGGCGCGCGCGGGTAGCCCGGTCGACCTCGGTCGGAGCGCTCGCCGTTGCCGGGGCGCTTGCCTCGGCGGGTCCCGTGGCGGTCTCCTTTTCGGGCGAACGACGACGGCGCTCACCGGAGCGTCCGGCGTCACGGCCGCCTTCGCGGGAGCCTGAGCGGCCATTGTCGCGTCCGCCCTCGCGGGAGCCTGAGCGGCCGGCGTCGCGTCCACCCTCGCGGGAGCCTGAGCGGCCGCCGTCGCGTGCACCGTCGCGTGTGCCGGGACGGGCGTTCTTCTTGCCGGTCTCGCCGAGGTCCTCGAGGACTTCGGCGTCGACGCCGGCGAGCACCCGCTTGTCGCGGGGGAGGCGGCCCTTGGTGCCCTCCGGGATGTCCAGCTCCTCGAACAGGTGCGGCGAGGAGGAGTAGGTCTCCACCGGTTCGGGCACGCTCAGGCCGAGGGCCTTGTTGATCAGGCCCCAGCGCGGCATGTCGTCCCAGTCGACGAAGGTCACGGCGGTGCCCTTGTTGCCGGCGCGGCCGGTGCGGCCGACGCGGTGCAGGTAGATCTTCTCGTCTTCGACGCACTGGTAGTTGATCACGTGCGTGACGTCGTCGACATCAATGCCGCGCGCGGCGACGTCAGTGGCGACGAGAACGTCCACCTTGTTGTTGCGGAAGGCGCGCAGCGCCTGCTCACGGGCGCCCTGGCCGAGGTCGCCGTGGATGGCGGCCGCAGCGAAGCCGCGGTCCACGAGCTCCTCGGCGACCTTGGCGGCGGTGCGCTTGGTCTTGGTGAAGATGATGGTCCGGCCTCGTCCGCGGGCCTGCAGGATGCGAGCCACCACCTCGATCTTGTCCATGCTGTGGGCACGGTAGATCAGCTGGCGGATGTCGCGCTTGGTGAGGCCCTCATCCTCGGGATCCGCGGCGCGGATGTGGGTGGGCTTGGTCATGTAGCGGCGCGCCATCGCGACGACCGGGCCGGGCATCGTGGCGGAGAACAGCAGCGTCTGGCGAACGGCCGGGGTACCTGCGATGAGGGTCTCGACGTCCGGCAGGAAGCCGAGGTCCAGCATCTCGTCGGCCTCGTCGAGGATGACCATCTTGACGTTCTTGAGGACGAGGTGCTTCTGCTTGTAGAGGTCGATCAGGCGCCCGGGGGTGCCGACGACGATCTCGACGCCCTGCTGCAGCGACTCGACCTGCGGCTCGTAAGCACGGCCGCCGTAGATCGTGGTGATGCGGGCGTTGCGTTTGCGGGCAGCGTTCTGCAGGTCGCCGGCGACCTGCACCGCGAGCTCACGGGTCGGCACGATCACGAGGGCCTGCGGTGCGCCGGGGGCCGGGAGGTCGGCGAAGCCCGCGTCGTCGCGTCCGATGACGCGCTGCAGGGCCGGGATGCCGAAGCCGAGGGTCTTGCCCGTGCCGGTTTTGGCCTGGCCGATGATGTCGTGGCCGCTCAGTGCGACCGGCAGCGTCATGGCCTGGATCGGGAACGGGTGGGTGATTCCGGCGTCGGCAAGGGATTCAACAATGTCGGCGCGGACGTTGTAGTCGGCGAAGGACTTTTCCGCGATTTCGTGCGGGGTTTCGTCCGAAATGATGGTCTCTTCCGGCTCGATCGATTCCGTGCCGGACTCGTCGGTAAGAAGCTGGTGCGTGTGCAATTCACTCACAGGGGAGTTTCCTTATTCATTTGGGCTGCGCTGCTTGCTCAACGGGGCCGGCCGAGGGCCGTTCCGGAGCACGCTCAGGAGCGCAAGCAAGTCCAGTGGAAGCCGATCGCGGGCTATCTAAATGCTGGCACTGGGACCAGCGGGTGTGTCTCAAGATCGCGTAGGGGCGGGCTTGTTGAATTCGAAAAACATGGAAATCAACGACCGGGCATCCATTACTACCCTTCCAGTCTAGCTGTTCGCCGTTCGGAACCTCGACCGGGGCCCGCGGTGCGGCGCGCCAGTGGCACGGCTGCGGGGCGCAAGCCGGGCGTAACATCAGCCCACGAGTTCGAGCCGGACCTCCCGCGTGGCGATGTCCGAGGATACGACCCGCACCCGGACCTGGGTGCCGGGTTCCAGCTCGCCGGGGCACCGTGCGGTCACCGCGGGCTCGGCGATCTGCACGATCCCGGACGGGCCATTGCCGTTCCCGTTGCTCTTCCCGTTCCCGTTGCTGCCCTTACCGTTTCCGTTCGTGCCGCCGTTCTTAGCGGGCTTTGAGCCCGAGATCACGACGGCGTCGAACTCCTGCCCGATGTGGTTGCTCAGCAGGGCCGCCTCCACGGTGTCCAGCGACAGCCGCTCCAGCTTGGCGGCCAGTTGGTCCGAAGCCGCCATGATGGCCGGCAGCGACGGGAGGGCTTCGCGGGCCCAGCCCGGAACCTCGGCGCCGTTGGACAGGGCCTCGCAGATGACCAGGACGAAGCGGTCGATCAGGCGCCGCAGCGGGGCGGTGGAGTGGGCATACGCCGCGCCGATAGCGGACTGGATGGCGTCCTCCGGGACGGCGCCGTCGAAGTGGGTGTAGCCGGCGCCGCGGAAGAGCATCCCGGCCGAGTGCACGATGGCAAGCTGGCGCGGGTCGGTGGGGTCCAGAGTGCGCAGGTATTCGCCGTAGCTGATCCGGCCGTCCCAGGGCTTGCCGAGTGCGCCGGTCTGGCGCCGGAAGTGCCGCAGCGAGCTCTCATCCGGGGCGGGCATGGTCCGCAGGATGCCGACCTTGCCCTGCAGCATGAGCTCCGCTGCGGCCATGCCGGTCATCAGCGAAATCTGGGCGTTCCAGTCCTCCACCGGCAGCGGCGGCGCCGCGACGATCCGGTAGCCGCCGTCGGGCAGCTGCTCGATCTCCTGCTCCGGCATGTTCAGGCTGGCCCCGCCGCGCAGGCGCTCCAGTTCCACCCGCTTGCTGCCGACTTCCTTGAGCAACTGCAGAACGGGGTCCGCGGTACCGCCGTCGAGTTCGGCCTGCACACCTTGGTAGCTGAGCTTGGCCCGGCTGCGGACCTGTGCCCGGCGGACCAGCACGGAGGAGACCTCGGCGGCGGCGTCGAGCTCGAACTCCCAGACGAAGGCCGCGCAGAGCTGGCCCGCCAGCAGGCTGCCGGCCGCTTCGCTGATGACCTCGGGGTGCAGGGGGATTCGGCCGTCCGGAGTGTAGAACGTCTGGCCGCGGCGCCGGGTCTCGGCGTCGAGCGCGCCGCCGGGGGCGACGAAGGACGGGACGTCGGCGATCGCGTAGAAAACCCTGTACCCGTCGCCGGCGCGGTCAATGAACAAGGCCTGGTCCAGGTCCGTCGAGGACGCCGGGTCGATGGTCACGAACTCCACGTGAGTCAAATCCAGTTCCGGCAGCTCGTGGGAGGCGACGGCCGCCTCGGCGTCCCGGAGCACGGCTTCCGGAAACGGCCCGGGCAGCTCCAGGACGGTGCGCAGTGCGTTGAGCGCCTGGGCAAGCTGGTTCTTCTGCTGGCGGACGCTCGGAGTCAGGCGATGATGAGACACGGAATCAGGTTAGCCCGATTTCCGCTACTAGTCTTGAAGCATGAGCACCTCCCCGGCCGAGCCCGCCCGCTACAACCGTTTCCTCCGGGACCTGCTGGGCGTGATGGCCTACGGGGAGCTCTCGGCCTTCGAACGGCTCTCCTCCGACGCCCGGTATTCGCCCACCCTGCACGACCGGGCGGTGCTGGGCGGCCTCGCCGTCATCGAGTTCCAGCATTTTGAACTGGTCTGCGCGAAGCTGGCGGAGATGGGCATTGACGCGGAGGAGGCCATGCTGCCGTTCCAGCCTTCGGTGGACCACTTCCATGAGCGCACCCGCCCCGCCGACTGGCACGAGTCGCTCATGAAGGCCTACGTGATCGACACGGTCTCCGCGGACTTTTACCGGTCCATTTCGGGCTATGTCGACGCCGGGACGGCCGGGCTGATCGAACTGGTCCAGGCGGCCGGGGACGCGACGGTGGTGCTGCGGGACCGGCTCAAGGCCGCGCTCGCCGACGATCCGCGGCTGGCGTCCCGGCTGGCCCTGTGGGCTCGGCGGTTGCTCGGCGAAGCGCTTACCCAGGCCCAGCGGGTCAGCGTGGAGCACGCCTTCCTCGGCGGCCTGACCGGCACGGACGATGACCGGGCCGGTGAACTCGCCCGCGCCCTGACCGCCGAGCTTGCCGCCGCCCATTCCCGTCGGATGTCAGAGCTGGGACTAGCCGGCTAGTTGTCCGCGGCGCCGCTGTGGACGTCGGCGTCGGCGTCCGCCCCGGCGTCGAGCGCGGCGAGCAGGGCACGCGCGGCCCCGGCAGGATCAGCGGCCTCGGTAATCGCCCGGACCACCACAATCCTTCTGGCTCCGGCGTCGACCACCTGCGCCACGTTGCCCAGGTCGATGCCGCCGATCGCGAACCACGGCACCACCCCGGCGACTTTCCCGACGTCGGCGGCCTCGGCCCGGCCGATCGCCGCGGCGGCGTAGCGCACCAGGTCCAGCCCGACGGCGGCGCGGCCCGGCTTGGTGGGGGTGGCCCAGACCGGGCCCACGCAGAAGTAGTCCAGCCCGCCCCGGCCCGGGGACGCCGCGATGGCCGCATCCACCTGTTCCGGCGTGTGCGTGGACATGCCGATCACGGTGCCCTTGCCCAGGAAATCCCGTGCCGCGGCGAACGGGATGTCCTTTTGCCCAATGTGGAACACCGGCGCCCCTGCCAGTGAGGCCAGGTCGGCACGGTCGTTTACCGCCCAGAGCCGGCCGTGCCGCCGCGCCACGGAGTGCAGGACCTCCAGCAGCTCAAGCTCCTCGGCCGCCTCCAGCGACTTGTCCCGCAACTGGATGATGTCGACGCCGCCGGAAAAGGCAGCGTCAACGAAGTCCTCGAAGTCACCGCGCTCCTTCCGGGCATCGGTGCACAGGTACAGGCGGGCGGTGGTGTGGACATCCTGGCTCATGCCCCAAGCCTAGTTCCTCTAAACTGGGCGCATACCGCGGGAGCCCGCGCGGGCCGCCAGACGGCCGACGGGCTGAGAGGGCGTCAGAGCCGACCGCTTGACCTGATCCGGCTAGTACCGGCGTAGGGAAGGAACCCCATGGACGTATCCGTCGCACCGCCCGCCACACCACCGGGCCCATCCTCGGATTATTACGACGTCATCGTGATCGGCGGGGGAGTGATCGGCCACGGCATCGCCTGGGAGGCCCGCCGTTCGGGCCGTACCGTCGCGCTGGTCGACGACGCCCCCGGCACCGGCGCCAGCTGGGCTGCCGCCGGCATGCTGGCGCCCGTGAGTGAACTCCACTACCAGGAGGAGGAGCTCCTGGCCCTGATGCTGGAAGCCTCAGGGCTGTGGCCGGAGTTCGCCGCCGGCCTGGCCGGCGGCAGCACTGACGGCGGCGGTACTGGATATCTCACGACGCCGACCCTCGCCGTCGGCGCGGACGCGGCCGACCGCCGGGCGCTCGCCGACCTGCGGGCCGCGCAGCAGGCCTGCGGCCTGGCCGTGGAGCCGCTGACCGTCCGTGAAGCACGCAGCCGCGAACCGTTGCTCAGCCCCGGTATCTCCTGCGCCTTCGACATCCCGGCCGACCACCAGGTGGATCCGCGCCGGTTGTTGGCCAGGATTGGTTCACTGCTGGCTGCCGACAGCCGGTTCACGGCCGTGCCCCGCCGCGCGGCCGGGCTGCTCTGGCGGGGCGGCCGCGTCGCCGGCATCCGTTTCGAGGGCGGCGGAGAGCTCCGCGCCGGCGAGACGGTCGTAGCCAACGGCCTGGCCGCGGCGGAACTGCATGGCCTGCCCGGGGGATTGTCCCTGCCGCTGCGTCCGGTTTACGGGGACATCCTGCGGCTCCGGGTCCCGGCACGGCTCCGGCCACTGCTGCGCTCGACCGTGCGGGGCCTGGTCCGCGGGGTTCCGGTCTACATCGTCCCGCGGGAGGACGGCACGGTCGTGATCGGCGCAACCCAGCGGGAGGATGCGCCCTCCGAGGCTGGCGCCGTCTCTGCCGGCGGCGTGTACCAGCTTCTGCGTGATGCCCAGCAGCTGGTCCCGGCCGTTGCCGAGCTGGAACTGCTCGAGGCCACGGCGCGGGCACGGCCCGGGACCCCGGACAACGCCCCGCTCCTAGGGCGCGTGGCCAGCGCTGGATCCGGACAGGACGTCGAGGGACTCATCATTGCCACCGGGTTCTTCCGGCACGGGGTCCTGCTCACCCCGGCGGCCGCCGCCATCTGCCGGGCGCTGCTGGACGGAGAGCCGGATCCGCGCTGGGCGGGCTTCCGCCCGGACCGCTTCTCCAGCCGCCGCCCGGTTTCTCCAGCCCCCGGCTCATCCGAGCGGGACGCTTCACCCGCGGACGCTCCAGCGAAAGACAGGACGACAGCATGAATATCAGGCTCAACGGAGCGCAGCACGCCCTCGCCGACGGCGCCACAATCAGCGCCTTGGTCAGCGGGGTGACCGGCCGGACGCTGGCCGCCGACGGCCGGGCCACGGACGGCCGGAAACTGGGCGTCGCCGTCGCCCGCAACGCCGAGGTGGTGCCGCGCAGCCAGTGGCACGCGACCGCGCTCGCCGAGGGCGACGACGTCGAACTCGTTACGGCAGTACAGGGAGGATAGAGGGCATGGAAGCAACAGCAATGCAGGAAACGCAGCAGGGGCGCCGGGACCCGCTGACGGTTGACGGGGTGGAATTGGGCTCTCGCCTGATCATGGGCACCGGCGGTGCCCCCAGCCTGGACGGCCTCGGTGCCGCGCTGGCGGCCTCCGGAACGGAACTCACGACGGTGGCCATGCGTCGCTACTCTCCGGCCGAGAGCGGCTCGTTGTTCCAGATGCTGGCGGACCACAACATCCGGGTACTGCCCAACACCGCCGGATGCTTCACCGCCCGTGACGCCGTCCTCACGGCCGAACTGGCCCGCGAAGCGCTGGAGACGGACTGGGTGAAGCTCGAGGTGATCGCGGATGAGCACACCCTGCTGCCCGACGCCTTGGAACTGGTGGAGGCAACCGAACAGCTGGTGGCGCGCGGCTTCAAGGTCTTCGCTTACACGAATGACGACCCGGTCCTGGCCCTCCGGCTGGAGAACCTCGGCGCCACGGCCGTGATGCCGCTGGGCGCCCCGATCGGCACCGGCCTGGGCATCTTGAATCCGCACAACATTGAACTCATCGTCTCCCGTGCCTCGGTGCCGGTGGTGCTCGACGCAGGAATTGGCACCGCCTCCGACGCCGCGCTCGCGATGGAACTGGGCTGCGACGCAGTGCTGCTCGCTACCGCCGTGACCCGGGCCCAGGACCCGGCGCTGATGGGGGAGGCGTTCCGGCACGCCGTCATCGCCGGCCGGCTGGCGCGGCGGGCCGGCCGGATCCCGCGCCGCGAGCACGCCCTCGCGTCGTCCGCGATGGAAGGACGCGCCGAGTTCCTGTAGCGGCCCCGGCGGCGCTTCCGTCCGGGCCCGTTCGCCTCGCCAATCGGTGGCTAAAGGCACTGTTTAAGATTTAAATCCAGTGTCTATCCTGTTGGGTAACGACCGCTGCACTGCACGGTCCGCAGGCCGCCGGCACGTCCCGGGAAGCCTTCCCGCTCCGGGGGCCCGTCTCGGTGAGGAGGCGTCCATGTCCAGTCCTGATGTGCCAACGCGGGGGCCGGCCAAGCCGGGTCCCTATGTAGTGTCCGGAATCCTGTTGCTCGTCGCCATTGTGGTTCCGTTGGTTGTGCCCGCGTACGCCTTCGACGAACCGCGGCTGGCGGGTATCCCGTATTTCTACTGGTATCAGATGGCATGGATCCCGGTCACCGCGGCCTTGGTGGGGATCTCCTACTGGCTGGTCACCAGGGAGGACCGCCGTCGCCGTGAATCCGTCCGCGGGGCGGCCGCTGCGGGGGAGGAGCGGTGAACGGGGCGGTCGTGCCGCTGGCGGCACCGGACCGGCCGGTCAACGGCATAGCCCTCACTATTGTGATCATCCTCTTCGTCCTGGTGGCGGTCCTCGGCTTCTTTGCCGCGCGGTGGAGGCGGGAAGAAACGACAGGGCTGCATAGCCTCGACGAATGGGGACTGGGCGGCCGGGGCTTTGGTACCTGGGTGACCTGGTTCCTGCTCGGCGGGGATCTTTACACGGCTTACACTTTCGTGGCGGTCCCGGCGGCGATGTGGGCCACCGGAGCCGTGAGCGGCTTCTTCGCGGTGCCGTACACAATCGTGCTCTATCCGATCGTGTTTTTGCTGATGAGCAGGCTGTGGTCCGTCTCGCACCGCCACGGTTTCGTCACGCCGGCGGACTTTGTTGGCGGCCGGTATGGCAGCAGGGCCCTTACCGTTGCGGTCGCCGCCACCGGCATCGTCGCCACCATGCCCTACATTGCCCTGCAACTCGTGGGCATCAAGGCCGTACTCACTGTGCTCGGCCTGGGCAGTGCTGAGAACGCGCTGCTGACCGACCTGCCGCTCATCATCGCGTTCGTGGTTCTGGCCGCGTATACCTATACCTCGGGCCTGCGCGCTCCTGCCCTGATCGCCGTCGTGAAGGACCTGCTGATCTATCTGGCCGTGATCGTGGCGGTGATCTACCTGCCTATCAAGTTCGGCGGGTGGGGTACCATTTTCGACTCCGCCGAGGCGAAGCTGGGAGCGGTCAATCCGGCGACGGGCAAACCGGCGGGCGCGTTCATCCCGGGGGCGTCCAGCTACTCCGCGTATTGGACCCTGGCGCTTGGTTCCGCGCTGGCCCTGTTCATGTATCCGCACTCGATCACGGGCGTCCTGGCGACCAAAAGCCGGAACACCATCCGCCGGAACGCTGCGGTGCTGCCGCTGTACTCCTTGATGCTGGGCTTCCTGGCACTCCTGGGCTACGCGGCCATTTTCGCCGGCACCAAGCCCACCGACCTGAACGGCGCCGTCAATCCGCAACTGGTGGTGCCGCAGTTGTTTCTGGATCAGTTCCCGGCCTGGTTTGCCGGCATTGCGCTCGCCGCCATCGCCATCGGGGCGCTGGTCCCGGCCGCCATCATGTCCATCGCCGCGGCCAACCTGTTCACCCGAAACATTTACCGGGACCTGATCAAGCCGGACGCCACGCCCCGGCAGGAAGCCAGCGTTTCCAAGATCGCCTCCCTGGTGGTGAAGTTCGGCGCGCTGGTCTTCGTGATCGCCATGGACCAGTCCGCGGCCATCAACATGCAACTACTTGGCGGCATCTGGATCCTGCAGACCTTCCCTGCCATCGTGGCTGGACTCTATACCCGTTGGTTCCACCGGTGGGCGCTGTTCCTCGGTTGGGCGGCCGGCATCGCCTATGGCACGATCGCGGCGTATAACGTCGTCAATCCCGTCACGAAAGCCCACTTTGGCGGGTCCATCTCGGCCATCCCCGGCACCGATATCCAGGTCTACATCGCCGTTGTGGCGTTCGTGATTAACCTCGTCGTCGCAGCTGTGCTGTCCCTGGTTTTCCGGGCAATGAAAGTCCCCGACGGCAAGGACATCACCCGCTCCTCGGACTACGGCGCAGACGAGAACGATCCGAAGGTGGCCCAGCTCCAGCGCGAACACCCGCTCGCCGAACCAGGGGGCCCGACGTACTGAAGCCCTTTATCCGTGGTGACCATGGATCGGCGATTGACCGCCCGCGGGCGTTCACGGGCCATAGACTCCGGTTGGAGGTGGCTGGCCGGCCGACCAGGAATTTTTCCACCGGGTGTCCTTTTGCCGGCAGCTCCTTCGTCGTATTGACGTATCGACCTACTAGAAGGAGTCACCGTGGACTACATGCTGTTCATCTGCACCGATCCGACTGCGCCGGAATATGTGCCGGCCGAGGACAACATCGAGGAATGGGCGGCGGAGATAGAAGCGCGAGGCATCGCGCGCCACGGCGACAGGCTGCGACCTGTCGAGGACGCGACCACCGTGACGGTGCGGGCGGGGGAGGTGGTCGTCGCGGACGGCCCGTTTGCCGAGACAAAGGAATGGATCGCGGGCTATGACATCATCGCCTGCACCGATCTTGACGAGGCGATCGAGGTGGCGTCCAAGCATCCGATGGCAAAATTCGGCAAGATCGAGATCAGGCCCGTGTGGCCGCTCGGTTTATAGCACTCGTTACAGCAATCGGCGCCTCAGCGCGGGAGGGCGAAAAGGGGGATCAGATGGCAGCGGACGCGGCGGAGGTGCGGGCGGCCCTCGGGGGTGCTTCCGCCGAGGCGGCAGCACGGATCACGGCCACCCTCATCCGCATCACCGGCGACTGGAGCCTGGCCGAGGACTGTGTCCAGGACGCGTTCGCGCGTGCCCTCGTCGACTGGCCCCAGCGCGGCATCCCCGGAAACCCGGCGGCCTGGCTGACGACCGTTGCCAAGAACAGGGCTATTGACTGCTTGCGGAGCGCAGCGAGCGAGAAGAAGGCGGTGCGGGAGCTCTCGGTCCTGGCCAGGCTCGAAGAGCTGGCGGAGGATGCTCCCGGGGATCCCGTGGACGGCGACGACCGGCTGCGCCTGATCTACACCTGTTGCCATCCCGCCCTTCCGCTTGAGGCGCGGGTCGCCCTGACCTTGCGCACCGTGGCTGGCCTGACGACCAGCGAGATCGCTCGCGCGTTCCTCGTCTCGGAGTCAACCATGTCCAAACGGCTGGTCCGTGCCCGCGCCAAAATCCGCGACGCCGGGATCCCCTACCGGGTGCCGCCGCCAGAATTAATAGCGGAACGCACGGCCGGGATCCTGGCAGTCCTCTACCTCATGTTCAATGAAGGGTATGCGGCCACCGGCGCCAACACACTGATCCGCGAGCCCCTTGCCCGGGAGGCGATCCGTCTCGACCGGCTGCTGATTGGCCTGCTCAAAGGGTCACCGCAGGAACCCGAAGCGCTGGGCCTGCTGGCGCTGATGCTCCTCCAGCACGGCCGCCGGCACGCACGTACGGACGCGGCCGGGGACCTGGTGACGCTGGAGGACCAGGACCGCGAACGATGGGACCGGGCAGCGACTGCGGAAGCGGTGGCGCTCCTGGCGGCCGCCGACCGCGCCGGCATTTCACTCGGCGTCCGGCCCGGCAGCTACCGGATCCAGGCAGCCATCGCCGCGTGCCATATGACCGCCCGCGATTTTGGCAGCACCGACTTCGGCCGCGTGGCAATGCTGTACGACCGTCTTGCGCGGCTGGCACCGTCACCGGTCGTCGAACTCAACCGTGCCGTCGCCGTCGCGATGTCCCAAGGGCCGGACGCCGGGCTGGCGCTCATCGACCGGCTGGAGGATGCCCGGTCACTGGAGGGGTACTACCTCCTGCCTGCCGCGAAGGCGGACCTCCTGCGGCGCCTTGGCAGAATGCCGGAGGCCAGCCAGGAATACCGGCGTGCCCGGGAGCTCGCACCGTCTGAGGCCGAGCGCCGCTACCTCAGCAAACGCCTGGCGGAGACCCGCCCGGAAGTATCGGGAGTACTGTGATGCGCATGGAGATGCGTCTGGAAGTCGTACAAGTGCCGGTCACCGACGTGGACGCGGCCAAGTTGTTCTACACGGAGAAGCTGGGTTTCGTACTGGACCACGACGTCGAATACATTCCAGGCATGCGGGTCGTCCAGCTCACGCCGCCCGGCTCCGCCGCCTCAATCGTCATCGGCACCGGAATGACCGCCATGGCCCCCGGAAGCCTGGAAGGACTGCAGTTGGTGGTCCCGGACATGGCCGGCACCCGCGCCGAACTTCTGGGACGCGGAGCCGAGATCAGTGAAGTCCAGGACATCGGCGGGATAGCCTTCGCCTACTTCAGCGACCCGGACGGCAACCGCTGGGTCCTTCAGGAAACCACGGACCCGGAAGTGAAGGAAGCTTCCCGGCGCTGAGGGCTTCAGCCGGTTAAGGCACTGCGGCCACTCACCCGAGGGGGAGTGGCCACAGCGCTTTGCGACTTCAGCTGTCCGCTAGATGCGCAGGATGGCGGTCATCCGGGCCGTGTCCAGCCGGGTCCGGGACTTGCCGAGGTACAGCACCGCGCCGACCGCCGCCGCCGAGCCCAGCAGTAGGGGCAGGACCCACGGAATCCAGGTCAGGCCCGGCTGGTACCCGAAGCCGGCCGCCATGAAGATGATCCAGCTCAGCATCGCCACGCCCAGGGCGATACCGGCCGGGACAGTGATGCCGTACTTGGCGTGCCGCTTGTCGTTCGCCCAGACCAAAAAACCCGCGGCCACGGCGACCATGGCCACCACAATCAGGGACAGCATTCAGACTCCTTTGGGAACTGCGGGTTGAGGGACGGGTTGAACGGTAGGGGGATCCGGGGCGTTGCCTAGAGGGCGCCGAAGCCGACCCGGCGGACCTCTTCGGCGCCGATTTCCACGTAGCCCAGGACGTTCGCCGGGATGATGATCTGGCGGCCCTTCTCATCGGTCAGGCGGAGTTCGGTGCCCTTGGAAATGGCCTCTTCCACAAGCTTCGCCACCGCGTCCGCGTCCTGGTTGGATTCGAGGGCAATTTCGCGGCCGATGTTCTGAATGCCGATCTTTACTTCCACAGCAAGGCCTCCCAGCCAATCAAAGTGTTCAAATTTTCTCTGCGAGGGTTTCTCTGCGAGGCGTTCTCTGCGAGTTTCCTCCACGAGGTGTTCTCTATTTGTAGTCTAGGACTCTTTGGGAAAGCGGGAGATTCCGCGCCAAGCTAAACGGTAAATCAGGTCACTGGCCACATCGATGTCCAGGTTACCGTCGGTTTCCAGCCAGTACCGGGCACTGACCTGCGCCATTCCGGACAGTCCGCGGCCCAGGAGCTGGGCTTCCAGCAGCGGCAGTTTGGTGTCCTCGGCGATGACTTTCGCGATCGCGTCCGCGAAAGTCTTGTTGAACGTTTCCAGCCGCGCGCTCACATCTTGGTCGTTGACCAGATCGGATTCGAAGACCAGCCGGTGGGCCTGGTCATCGTTGGCGATGAAATGGAAATAGGCCCGCATGACGGCCTGGACGCGCTCGTCGTTGTCCGTCGTGGAGTTCAGCGCACCGAGCAGCAGTTCCGTGAGCGCCGACAGGTGGCTGTCCAGCAGGGCCAGGTACAGCTCGCGCTTGGACGGGAAGTGCTGGTACAGCACGGGCTTGCTCACGTGCGCTGTCTCGGCGATTTCGTCCATGGCGGCGCCATGGTAGCCGTTGGCGACGAAGACCTCCTGCGCGGCGGCGAGCAGCTGGGCCCGCCGTTCATCGCGCGGCAGCCGCGCCGAGCGCTGTGTCCCGCTCCGCGCCTGGGCCGCCGACGACTTTCCGGTATGTCCCCGCTCAACCGGTGCCTGATGAACCACTATCGGCCTTCTTTCCTTCGCTGTTAGCTCCACTTTACGCGGGGGTAATATGACCTGGCGGCATCTTCGGGCATACATTGAAGTATGGCTTCCCAGTTGACCCCAAACGGAACCCCCGCAACCCCGCCGCCGGCGCCCGGACCGCTGGTCGAACCTGCGGACGCGCTGACGCCGGACGAGGTGGAGCGCTACTCCCGCCACCTGATCATTCCCGAGATCGGTACGCTCGGACAGCGCCGGTTAAAGAACGCCAGGGTCCTGGTGATCGGCGCCGGCGGCCTCGGCTCGCCCGCGCTGCTCTACCTGGCCGCCGCCGGGGTGGGAACCCTGGGCATTATCGACGACGACGACGTGGACCTCAGCAACCTCCAACGCCAGGTGATCCACGGCGTGGCCGACGTCGGCCGGCCCAAGACCGAGTCCGCCCGCGACGCGATCGCAGCGCTGAACCCCCTGGTCGATGTCCGGCTGCACAACGTCCGGCTGGATGCCTCCAACGCTCTGGAGCTCTTCGCCGATTACGACCTGATCGTCGACGGCGCCGACAACTTCGCCACCCGCTACCTGGTCAACGATGCCGCCGCCATCCTCGGAAAGCCCTACGTGTGGGGCTCGATCTTCCGCTTCGACGGACAGGTCAGCGTCTTCTGGGAGCAGCACGGCCCGACGTACCGGGACCTGTACCCCGAAGCGCCGCCCGCCGGCTCGGTGCCCTCCTGCGGGGAAGGCGGCGTGTTCGGCATGCTGTGCGCCGCGGTCGGCTCGCTCATGGTGACCGAGGCGGTCAAGCTCATCACCGGCGTCGGGCGTTCCCTGCTGGGCCGGGTCGCGCTGTTCGACGCCCTCGGCGGCAGCTGGCGCGAAATCAAAGTCTCCCGGGACCCCGGAGCCCCGCGCGTCACCGAGCTCACCGACTACGAGGCCTTCTGCGGGATCGCCCCCGCCGCGGACGCCGGAACCGAACACACCGTCACCGCCACCCAGCTCGCCACCATGCTCGCGTCGCGCAAGGCCGGCCTGAAGGATTTCCAGCTCGTGGACGTGCGCGAGAGCGGCGAATTCGACATCGTCCGCATCGACGGCGCCACGCTGATCCCGCAAGGCAGGATCCTGGCCGGCGACGCGTGGGCCGAGCTGCCGCAGGACACGGACATTGTGTTCCACTGCAAGGGCGGGACACGCTCCGCGGCCGTGCTCGCCGCCGCCCGGGCAGCCGGCTACGAACGGGTCAGCCACCTGGAGGGCGGGATCCTCGCCTGGGTGCGCGAGGTGGAACCGGGAAAACCGGTCTACTGACGTTTTTGAACACCTTGCCCTGAACACCTTGTCCCCGGACCGCCGGGCCCCTACCCGAGAGGCACTGCCATGAGCGAAGACACCAGCCTGACCCCGCAGCACAAGATCGGCTCGGGTTTCGGCCCGCGTTCGACGGCGGCGGAGGTCATTGCGGGCGTGGACCTGAGCGGGAAGACCGCCGTCGTCACCGGCGGCTATTCCGGGCTCGGCCTGGAGACGGTGCGGGCGCTATCGTCCGCCGGGGCCCGGGTGATGGTTCCGGCGCGGCGCCCCGACCATGCCCGCAAGGTCCTGGCCGAGGCCGGCCTCGACGGCGTCCGCGTGGCCGGGCTGGACCTGGCCGAACTGTCCAGCGTGAGGGAGTTCGCGGCCGGTTTCCTTGCCTCCGATTTCCTCGGCGACGGCGGCAGCCTGGACATCCTGATCAACAACGCCGCCATCATGGCCAGCCCGGAGCAGCGCGTCGGCCCGGGGTGGGAATCCCAGTTCGCCACGAACCACCTGGGCCACTTCGCGCTCACCAACCTGCTTTGGCCCGCGCTCTCCGCGGGGGAGGGGGCGCGGGTGGTGGCACTGTCCTCCACCGGCCACAAGCTGTCGCCCATCCGGTTCGATGACATCAATTTCGACTCAGGCTACGACAAGTGGAAGGCCTACGGTCAGGCGAAGACCGCGAATGCGCTGTTCGCGGTGCAGCTGGACGCGCTCGGGAAACATGCCGGCGTCAGGGCCTTCGCCGTGCACCCGGGAGGCATCATGACCGAGTTGCAGCGGCACCTGCCCCGGGAAGAGATGATCGCCTCGGGCTGGATGGACGCGGAGGGCAACCTCAACGAACGGTTCAAGACGCCTGCCCAGGGGGCCGCGACCTCGGTCTGGGCGGCCACCTCGCCGCTGCTTGCCGGCGAGGGCGGCGTCTACTGCGAGGACTGCGACATTGCCGAGCCGACGGTGCCGGGAACCCCGGAAGCACGGGTCAGGGGAGTCGACGCCCACGCCGTGGACCGGGCGGACGCCGAGAGGCTGTGGCAGCTGTCCGCCGAGCTGACGGGCGTCAACGCCTTCGCCGCGCAAACGGACTAGGCGCCTGACTGGCCGGCCGGACTGACCGGACTGGCGGCCGGACGGAAATACCGCCGGGCAAGGCGCTGAACGTTATTAGGCCGTTTCCCGCTGGCCGTCGGCGGCGGGAAACGCGCTGTGGTCGACCGGGCACTCGGCCTCGGTGCCGGAAGCGGGGCGCCGTGCCGCAGGCTGTTCAACCGTGATGCCGTAGACGGCCTCGAGGCCGGCCACATAGTCGTCCTGCTGGCCGTTCGCAGCGAGTTCCCGGGCACGGACGGTGGGCACGTGCAACAGCTGCTTGACCATCCGGCGCAGGGCAAACTCGACTTCCTCGGCCGCGGCGGTGCAGCCGTGGCGGGCGCGCACCTTTTCCATTTCGGCGTCGAGCACGTCCATCGTGTGGCGGCGCAGGGCGACGATGGCCGAATCAACCGAGCGCGCCTCGCGCTCCTGCTCAAAGGCGGTGGCGGCGCCGTCGACGATGCCGCTGGCCTGGTTCAGGGACTCCGCCTGCTCCTGCGGGGCGGCCAGCCGGACGGACTCAAGCGTGAGCAGCTCGACGCCGTCGAGTTCGGCGACGGCGGGGTCGAAATCGTGGGTGAGGGCCAGATCGATCGCGATCAGCGGCTGCGGCGACGCCGAGCGGATCCGGGCCAGTTCGGGGGCCTCGACGCGGTTGTCGGAGCCGCTGCAGCCGATCATCACGTCGGCGGCCGCGACTGCGTCCGGCAGGGAAGCGCTGTCCAGGGCGGTGCCGCCGCGGGTGGCGACGAAGCCGGCGGCGCGGCCGGAGGAGGAGAAGACGGAGATGTCGGTGCAGCCGCGTTCGCGGAGCAGGGACATGGTTGCGCCCGCGTAGGCGCCGGTGCCGAAGACGACGGCCTTCTTGGTGGACCAGTCGGGGTTCTCGGAGAGGTCGGTCGCGAGGTCCAGAGCGACGGAGACGATCGACAGTCCGCGCGAGCCGAGGGCCGTCTGCGCACCGACGTCCTTGGCGGTCTTGGAAGCGGCCTGGAACAGCCGCACGAGACCGGAGCTCGCGGTGCCTTCGTGCTGCGCGGTGATCAGGGCGCGCCGGACCTGGCCTGCGATCTCCCGTTCCCCGACGACGGCGGAATCCAGTCCGGAACTGACCGCGAACAGGTGGCGGCTGACGTCCGGGCCGGTGCGGGTATTAAAGGACCGGGAGACGAGCTGTTCGTTGAGTCCGCTGGCACCGCTGATCTCGGAGACCAGCGCGGCGCGGGCCGCCTCGACGTCGTCCGGGTGCGGCGCTTCGCCGTAGATTTCGAAGCGGTTGCAGGTGGCAAGGACAACGGCACCCGCCACGGCCGGCGATCCGGCGAGGGCGGATGTGGCAAGCCCGGAAGCGCCGGTGCTCAGTTGAGCAACGGTCTCCAGATCGATGTCGGCGTGTGTAGCCACCAATGAGAAAAGAACCACAGCACGACAATCATAGCTTTTTCGCGTCCGTGTAGAACAACTACCGGGCGTGGGACTGCCCACCCGGGGTTGTGATTCCCGCCACGGCGGCGCCTGCAGCGGCTGCCGTGACAGGTTGTCGTTATCTTTTGGAGCCGATTTTCGGCACAATCAAAGGCATGACTCTTAGCGCTGCGGCCACGAACGGCACTGCAATCGACGGCACGGCAAACTCCGGCACGGCACACAACAGTCTCGACGCCGGCCACCCCCTGATGGACGGCCGTACCGCCGACTCGCCGCTGATCACCGCCTACCGCGGCGGCAAGCCCTCCCGGCGCCCCGTCTGGTTCATGCGCCAGGCCGGCCGGTCGCTGCCCGAGTACCTCAAGGTACGCGAAGGCGTGGCCATGCTGGATTCCTGCCTGCGCCCCGATCTCGCCTCCGAGATCACCCTCCAGCCCGTGCGCCGGCACGACGTCGACGCGGCGATCTTCTTCTCCGACATCGTCATCCCGCTCAAGCTGGCCGGCGTCGGCGTCGACATCGTCCCCGGCGTCGGCCCGGTGCTGGACAAGCCCGTGCGCACCGCCGCGGACGTTGCCGCGCTGCCCCAGCTGAGCTGGGAGGCCCTGGAGCCGATCCGCGAGGCCGTGCGGCTCACCGTGGCCGAACTCGGCAGCACCCCGCTGATCGGTTTCGCCGGCGCCCCCTTCACCCTGGCGGCGTACATGGTGGAGGGCAAGCCGTCCCGCGACCACCTCGGCCCGCGCACCATGATGCACGCGGATCCGGAGACCTGGACGGCGCTGGCCAACTGGGCGGCCGACGCCTCCGGGATGTTCCTGCGCGCGCAGCTGGAGGCCGGCGCCTCCGCCGGGCAGCTCTTCGACTCCTGGGCCGGCTCCCTGGGCCTGGCCGACTACACGCGGTTCGTGGCTCCGGCGTCCGCCCGCGCCCTGGATCACGTCCGGCACCTCGGAGCACCCCTGATCCACTTCGGCACCGGCACCTCGGAGCTGCTGGTGGCAATGCGCGACGTCGGCGTGGACGTCGTCGGCGTCGACTACCGGCTGCCACTGGACGAGGCCAACCGCCGGCTCGGCGGGACCGTGCCGCTGCAGGGAAACATCGACCCGGCACTGCTCTCCGCACCATGGGAAATCCTCGAGGCCCATGTCCGCGACGTCATCAAAGCCGGCGCCTCGGCCCCGGGCCACGTCCTGAACCTGGGCCACGGCGTGCCTCCGGAGACGGACGCGGCGGTGCTGACCCGCGTGGTCGAACTGATCCACTCGATCGCCCCGGAGTAACCCCGATGGCCACCGACGCCGCCACTGACACCAACCCCGGCTCCAACACCAGTGCTGCTCCCGCGCGGACGGCCGTGGTGGTGGGCGGCGGCATCTCCGGCCTGCTCGCCGCCCGGGAGCTGGCGCGGGCTGGCGTCCGGACCACGGTGCTGGAAGCATCGGGCGACTGGGGCGGCTGCGTGGGCAGCCATGTGGTGGCCGGCCTGACCCTGGACAGCGGCGCCGAATCCTTCGCCACCCGGTCCGCCGCGGTGGCCGGCCTGGCCGAAGAGCTCGGCCTCGGCGCGCAGATCGTTCCGCCCAACCCCGGCGGCGCCTGGGTCCAACTGCCGGAGGGTCCGCGGGAATTGCCGAAGACCGGGGTGCTGGGCATTCCCGCCAACCCCTGGGACCCCGAAGTCCGGCGTTCCCTTGGCCTGCTCGGATCCCTGCGCGCATCGCTCGACGCACTGCTGCCGGCTTCCATGGGGACCGCTGCCGAGGCCACAAGCGTGGCGGCCCTGGTCCGCGCCCGGATGGGCCGACGCGTGCTGGAGCGGCTGGTGGCGCCGGTGGTCGGCGGCGTGCACTCGGCCGACCCGGCCCTGCTTGACGTGGACATGGTGGCGCCCGGATTGCGCGCCGGAATCCGCACGCACGGCTCCCTCGCGGCCGCCGTGGCCGCGCAGCGCCGGGGGGCTGGGCCCCGGCCGGGCGCGCCGGAGTCCAGCGCTCCCGCGCCCGGTGCCCAGCAGCCTGGGCTGCAGAAGGCGGGCTCCGCCGTGGCCGGCCTCCGCGGCGGGATGCACACCCTCGTCACTGCCCTCCTCACCGAGCTGCGCGGGCTGGACGTGGCCCTGCTCAGCGGCACCCGGGTAGGCGCGGTGCAGCGCATCCCGGGCGGCTGGCGGGCCACCGCGGGCCAGGCCACCTTCGACGCCGGGCGGCTAATCGTGGCGGTTGAGGGCCCGGCGGCGGTCTCGCTGCTCGCCGGCACGCTGCCGGCATTGGCGGCCCTCCGTCCGGACGCGGGACCCGATGTGCGGCTCGTGACGCTGGTGCTGGACAGTCCCGCGCTCGACGCCGCACCGCGCGGCACCGGAGTGCTCGTGGCCCCGCAAAGCCCCGGCATCCGCGCGAAGGCCCTCACCCACGCGACCGCCAAGTGGGCCTGGCTGGCCGAACGGACGGCGCCCGGCCGGCACGTCCTCCGGCTCTCCTACGGACGCGGCGCGAACGTGCCGGACGCCGCGGCGGCCCCGGAGCCCCGGAGCGACGAGGAGTTGTTCGACGCCGCGCTGCAGGACGCCGCCGCGCTGCTCGCCGTCCCGCTGGCCCGGACCGACGTCGTCGGCTGGGACGTGGTGCGCTGGTCCGGCGCGCTGCCCTTCGCGGCACTCGGCCACAAGCGGCGGGTCGAGCAGGTTCGGCAGCTTTGCGCGGCGGAAGGTGGCCTCGCCGTCGTCGGGGGCTGGCTGTCCGGAAACGGCCTCGCCGCCATCGTCGCCGACACCCCCAAACAGGTGGCCGCCCTGCTTCCCTGAAGCCTGCCCCGGGGCTTGATGGGGGGCCACGGCACGGTGCCCGATAGCCGGAAAGTAGGCGTTTGGGCAAATTTTCCACGCCGGCGTTCTCCGGCTAGGGTCGATGACCATGGTTATGCACAGGTCCGAAGTTCCAGAAACGCCGGCCGGTCACCATGGGGGACTCCGACGCGGCACGGCCGTGGCAGCACTCGGAGCGGTACTGGCTCTCACCGCAGGGGTTCCTGCCACCCAGGCTGCCACCCCGACGCCCAGCCCGGACGGCCCGTCAGCCTCGATTTCCGTCGGCATCGACGACCTGATCGGCGGCCTGGTGGAATCCCCGACGCCGTCGCCCTCGCCGACCTCCGACTCCGGCAGCCCGGACCCCACCGAAAGCACGGCCCCGCCGACGTCGACCGCACCGGATCCGACCGAGACGCCGGAGCAGCGGGCTTCCCGGCAGGCCTCCGAGCGGGCCACGGCGCCGGGAACCTCGGTTCCGCCACCGGTGCCCGCAGCCCCGCAGCCGGCAGCCGGCCAGCCCTCCGGAACCCAGCAGGCCCCGGCCCCGGTCCAGGCGCCAGCGAACGACACTCCCGCCGGTGCCGCTCCCGGTGTTGCGGCTGGTACGCCGGCGGCAACCGGTACGCCGGCGGCAACGCCGAGCGGCCCGCCCAGGTCCGCCACCACGATGTCCGCCGCCAAGCAGGCTCCCACCGCCGCGCCCCGGTCCGGCGACAAGATGCAGGCTGCCTCCTCCGTTGAACCGTCCCCCTCCGCCCTGGTCGGCTGGGGGATCTGCCTGCTCGCGGTGTCGCTGGGAGCAGGCGTCGTGGCCCTACGGATGCGCAAGATCTAAGGGACGTCCGAACCACCCGGCTGTGAAATTGAGCACTTCTACGCGTTGTAGAAGTGCTCTATTTCGACTTAGCTCGGGGGAGGGGGCAGACTGGTATCCATGAGCCACACTTCTGCCGAATCTGTCACTAAAACCGGAACAGCAGCCGAGGAATCGACCGAGCAGTTCTTCACGCTCTGGACGGTTTTCAAGCGCTCCGCCGATGTCCTGCGCAGCGGCGACGCGGCTGAGGACTTCGACGCACTCATCGAACGGCTGGCCGAGGACGGCGTCGTCCACCGCGGCAGCTACGACGTGTCCGCGATGCGGGCCGACGCCGACATCATGATCTGGCTGCACGGCCCCCGGGCCGAAGCGCTGCAGCGCGCCGTGCGCGACATCCGGCGCAGTAAGCTCTTCACGGGGACTGAGATCGCCTGGTCCGCGATGGGCGTCCACCGCGAGGCCGAGTTCGCCAAGAACCACACGCCGGCCTTCTCCCGCGGCGTGGAACCGGCCGAATGGCTCTGCGTCTACCCCTTCGTGCGCTCCTACGAGTGGTACCTGCTCCCGGACGCCGAGCGCGGCGCGATGCTGCGGGACCACGGCCTGCTGGGCCGGGACTTCCCGCAGGTCATCTCCAACACCGTTTCCTCCTTCGCCCTGGGCGACTGGGAGTGGATCCTGGGCCTCGAAGCACCGGAGCTGGTGGACCTCGTGGACCTGATGCGCCACCTGCGCTCCACCGAAGCCCGCCACCATGTTCGCGAAGAAGTCCCGTTCTACACCGGCCGCCGCGTCAGCGCCGTCGAGATTGCCGAGGTCCTCGCATGAGCCCGCTCGATCCGCAGGATCCCACGGCCACCGCCGTGAATCCCGTCACCGAGGCCGGCCGGATGGCCCCCAAAGACTACGACGCCGTGCTGCTGGCCTCCTTCGGCGGTCCCGAAGGCCAGGAAGACGTCATCCCGTTCCTGCGCAACGTGACCCGCGGCCGCGGCATCCCGGACGAACGGCTCGAAGAGGTCTCGCACCACTACCGCGCCAACGGCGGCATCAGCCCGATCAACCAGCAGAACCGCGAGCTCAAGGCCGCCATGGAGAAGGAGCTCGCCACCCGGGGCATCGGCCTGCCGGTCTTCTGGGGCAACCGCAACTGGGATCCCTACATCCCGCAGACCCTGCAGGAGATCTACGACGCCGGGCACCGCAAGGTCCTGATGGTCACCACCAGCGCCTACTCCTGCTACTCCAGCTGCCGGCAGTACCGCGAAGACATCGGCATGGCGCTCACCGAGACCGGGCTGGACGGCAAGCTCGAGGTGGACAAGGTGCGCCAGTACTTCGACCACCCGGGCTTCGTGGAGCCTTTCGTCGAGGGCACCGCCGCCGGCCTCGCCGACGTCCGCGCCCAGCTGGCCGCGGCCGGCACCCCTGACGCGCCGGTGCACATCCTCTTCGCGACCCATTCGATTCCGACCCGCGACGCCGAAGCCGCCGGCCGCTCCGAGGGCGAGCCGCGCCACTTCGAACAGGACTCCGCCTATGTGGCCCAGCACCTGGCCACCGGCACCGAGGTCATCCGCCGGGTCGAAGCCGAAACCGGCCTGACCGCCCCCTGGTCCCTCGTGTACCAGTCCCGGTCCGGGGCCCCGCACGTGCCGTGGCTCGAACCCGACATCAACGACGCCATCGAGGAGCTCGCCGGCCAGGGCGTCAAGGGCGTCGTGATCGTGCCGCTGGGCTTCGTCAGCGACCACATGGAAGTCGTCTGGGACCTCGACACCGAGGCCCTGGAAACCTGCGGCAAGCTGGGCCTCGCGGCCACCCGCGTTCCGACGCCCGGGACGCACCGCAAATTCGTTGCCGGGATCGTGGACCTGATCAGCGAGCGGACGGCGGCAAACAACATCGCCGACCGGCCGCACCTGACCAAGCTCGGCCCCTGGTACGACGTCTGCCGCCCCGGCTGCTGCGCCAACTTCCGCGGCGAAAAGCCCACCATCGCGGGCGCGGACACCACCGTCGGGACAGGGCATGATCCCTACCCGGCAGGAGCATCCGCGGCTGCGGATGAGGCGGTCCCGGCAGCAGGCCAGGCCACGCCGTGACCGTACGGATCGGCACCCGGGCCAGCAAACTTGCCCTAACCCAGACCCAGCAGACTGCGGACCAGCTGGCCGCCGTCGGAGGGTTTCCGGTGGAACTCGTCCACATCCGCACCGACGGCGACGTCCTGACCGGCCCGCTGTCCCAAATGGGTGGCACCGGCGTGTTCGTGGCGGCGCTGCGCGACGCCCTGCTGCGGGACGCGTGCGACGTCGCGGTCCATTCGCTCAAGGACCTGCCCACCGGCGCTGCCCTGGGCCTGACCCTCGCGGCGACGCCCAAGCGCGTGGACGTCCGGGACGTGCTCTGCGCCCGGGACGGGCTCACGCTGGCCCAGCTGCCGGCCGGCGCCACCGTCGGCACCGGCTCCCCGCGCCGGGCCGCCCAGTTGCGCGCCGCACGGCCGGACCTCGACATCCGGGACATCCGCGGCAACGTCGACACCCGCCTGGGCCGCGTGCCGGGCCTGCCGGGCAACAACACAGGCGCCGTCGTCGAAGGCAAGTCCGGCGACCTCGACGCCGTCGTGCTCGCCGCTGCCGGCCTGCACCGGATCGGCCGGCTGGACGCGGTCAGCGAATACCTCGACACCGAGGTGATGCTCCCGGCCGCCGGCCAGGGTTCGCTCGCGATCGAATGCCGCAGCTCCGACGCGCCGCGCAAGGCCGGGTCCACCGAGGGCTCCCAGGGCGTGCTCGCCCAGGCCCTCGCAGCCCTGGACGACCCGGACACCCGGCTGGCCGTCACCGCCGAACGCGCGCTGCTGGCCCGGCTGGAGGCCGGCTGCGCCGCGCCGGTGGGCGCCTACGCCTACCGCAAGGGCAGCATGCTGCACCTCGAGGCCGTTGTCTGTGCCGTGGACGGCACCGCGACGGTCCGGGACAAGAAGGCCACCGACGGGCTGACCGAGGTCGGCGCCACCCTGCTGGGAATCGAACTGGCCGAGGCGCTGCTGGCGGCCGGTGCTGCCGACATCGCCGACCTGGCCGCTTCCTGAGCCGGACGGATTCTCACCTGATGGGACGCCGCAGCGCCAGCCGCCGGCCGGACGGGGGCGCCGGGCCGCGGGTGCTCGAGGGCGCCCGGGTCCTGGTCACCCGCAACCCGGACCGTGCCGGTGCCTTGCTCTCCGCGCTCCGCGAGACCGGCGCCGAGCCGCTGCTGCTGCCGCTCATCGACTTCGAGCGCGCCGCCGACCAGCACTCGCTGGACGTGGCCTTCGACGCGCTCGGCGCCGGCGCCTACTCATGGCTGGTGGTCAGCAGCGTGACCACGGTCCAGGTCCTGGAAGCCAAGGCGGCCGAACGCGGTGCGGCCCTCAGCGCGTGGCTTCCGGGCAGCCTGCAGGTGGCCGTCGTCGGCCCGGCCACCCGCCGCATGCTTGAAGGCCTGGACATCGCAGTGGACCTCGCGCCCGCCGGCCAGCAGTCCGGCGCGGGATTGCTCGACATCTGGCCCCGCGGCCACGGCAGCGTCCTGCTGCCTCAGGCCGACATCGCCGACCCGCGGCTCCGCCGGGGGCTGGAGGCCCGCGGCGCCTCGGTCCAGGCCGTCACCGCCTACCAGACCGTCGATTTCCCCGCGGACCCGCGACGCAGCCTGGCCGCCGCCCCCGACCCGCAGGGGCACGACGCCGCGGTCCTGACCGTGGCCGACGCGAAAGCCGCGATCGACGCCGGAACGCTGCACGCCGTCGTCGCGGCCTCACCGAGCGCCGCCCGCCGCGTCCACACCGGGCTGTCGCCGCTGGGCGGCTGCCAGCTCGTCGCGATCGGACGCTCGACGGCGGCCGAGGCCCTGGCCCTCGGACTCCCGGTCGCCGCCGTTGCCGAGGAGCCCACCGCCTCCGGACTCGTCGCCGCCGTTATCCGGGCCCTGGATCCGGCAACCCCCACTCCCCATCCCGACCCCGAGCAGACTGTGAAGGACCAGACATGAGCTTCCCGACCCACCGCCCCCGCCGGCTCCGCACCACCCCCGCGATGCGGCGGCTGACGGCCGAACACCGCCTCTCGGCTGCCGAACTCATCCTCCCGGCCTTCATCCGCGAGGGCCTCTCCGAGCCGAACCCGATCGCCTCGATGCCCGGCGTGCAGCAGCACACGACCGACTCGCTCAAGCGCGCCGCCGCCGAGGCCGTGCAGCTGGGCGTGGGCGGCATCATGCTCTTCGGCATTCCGGCCGAACGGGACGCCCGCGGCACCGCCTCGCTGGACCCCGAGGGCGTGCTGAACAAGGCCATCCGGGATGTGAAGGCCGAGGTCGGCGACGAACTGGTCGTCATGAGCGACGTCTGCCTCGACGAATTCACCGACCACGGCCACTGCGGCGTCCTGGACGCGCACGGCTACGTCGACAACGACGCGACCCTGGAGATCTACGGGCAGATGGCCGTGGCGCAGGCCGAGGCCGGCGCGCACGTGCTCGGCCCCTCAGGCATGATGGACGGCCAGATCGCCGTGATCCGGCAGGCCTTGGAGGAGGCCGGACACGCCAACACCGCCGTCGTGGCCTACGCCGCCAAGTACGCCTCCGCCTTCTACGGCCCGTTCCGCGAAGCCGTCGACTCGCAGCTCACCGGGGACCGGCGCACTTACCAGATGGACGCCGCCAACCGCCGCGAAGCGATCCTCGAAGTGGAACTGGACCTCGAGGAGGGCGCCGACATGGTGATGGTGAAACCAGCCATGAGCTACCTCGACATCCTGGCCGACGTCGCCGCGATGAGCCCGGTGCCCGTGGCCGCCTACCAGATCTCCGGTGAATACTCGATGATCGAGGCCGCCGCCGCGAACGGCTGGATCGACCGCCGCGCCGCGATCACCGAATCCGTGCTCGGCATCAAACGGGCCGGGGCCAACATGGTCCTGACCTACTGGGCCAGCGAACTCGCCGGCTGGCTGAAGGAGACCCGATGAGCCCCGCGGAAGCGCCGGACCCGGCATCGGGAGCCAACCCGACCGCGCCGGTCGGCCCGGACAAGATCCTGCTCGGCTTGAACACCTTCGGCGACGTCGGGGTGTTCCCGGACGGGCACCCGGTCCCGCACGCCCAGGTGCTGCGGCAACTGCTGGAACAGGCCGAACTCGCGGACCAGGTGGGCCTGCACGCCTTCGGGGTGGGGGAGCACCACCGCCGCGACTTCGCCGTCTCCGCGCCCGAGGTCTTCCTCGCCGCCGCCGCGGCCCGGACCAAGAAGATCCGGCTCGGCTCCGCCGTCACCGTTCTCAGCTCCGATGACCCGATCCGGGTATTCCAGCGTTTCGCCACCGTGGACGCCATCTCCAACGGCCGGGCCGAGGTCATGCTGGGCCGCGGTTCCTTCGTGGAGTCCTTCCCGCTGTTCGGACTGGACCTGGCCGACTACGAGGTCCTGTTCGAGGAGAAGCTTGAGCTCTTCGACAAGGTCCGGGCCCAGAAACCGATCAAATGGGAGGGCCGGACGCGCCGGGCCATCAACGGGCTCAGCGTCTACCCGCCGCTCGAACACCACCTGCTGCCGGCCTGGATCGGCGTCGGCGGCACCCCGGAATCGGTGCTGCGCTGCGCCGAATACGGCTACCCGATCATCTTCGCCATCATCGGCGGCCAGCCACGGTCCTTCGGTCCGCTGGCCGGGCTCTACCGTGAGGCCATGGCCAAATACGGCCACCCGATGCAGCAGGTGGCCACGCATTCGCCCGGCCACGTGGCGGCCACGGATGAGGACGCGCGGGAGGAGTTCTTCCCGCACTGGCTGGGCCAGCGCAACCAGCTCGGCGCCGAACGCGGCTGGGGTCCGGGCAGCCGCGACGAATTCGACCACCTGTGCAGCCCCGAGGGTGCGCTCTACGTCGGCTCGCCGGACACGGTGGCCGCGAAGATCGCCCTGCTCAAGCGGAACCTGGGCGTGGACCGCTTCGACCTCAAATACAGCAACGGCACGCTCCCGCATACCGCCATGATGCGCTCCATCGAGCTGTTCGGCACCGAAGTGGCGCCGCGTGTGGCCGCCCAGCTGGGCGGCGGGGTGCCTGCCAGTGACCGGGCCCTGTGAGAGCGACCTGTGAGAACCACTGAGAGAATAGGAACCATGACTTCCAGCCACCCTCGCAACGAGGAACTCTTCGACCGCGCCCGCCGCCTGATGCCGGGCGGCGTGAACTCGCCGGTCCGGGCCTTCGGCTCGGTGGGCGGCACACCCCGCTTTATGGTCTCCGCCACGGGCCCCTACCTCACCGACGCCGACGGCGCCGAGTACGTGGACCTCGTCTGCTCCTGGGGGCCGGCGCTGCTGGGCCACGCCCACCCGGCTGTCCTCGCGGCCGTGCACGCCGCCGTCGACCGCGGGCTGTCCTTCGGCGCCTCGACCCCGGACGAGGCCAACCTCGCCGCAATCGTCCAGGAACGCGTCCCGGCGGCCGAGCGCGTCCGGATGGTCTCCACTGGCACCGAGGCGACCATGACCGCGATCCGGCTGGCCCGCGGCTACACCGGCCGGAACCTCGTGATCAAGTTCGCCGGCTGCTACCACGGCCACCTCGACGGCCTCCTCGCCGCCGCCGGTTCCGGGCTCGCGACACTCGCGCTGCCCGGCTCGGCAGGCGTCACCGCCGCCACGGCCGCCGAAACCCTCGTGCTGCCCTACAACGACCTCGCCGCGGTCGAAGCCGCCTTCGCCAAACACGGCGACAGCATCGCGGCCGTCATCACCGAGGCCGCGCCGGCCAACATGGGCGTGGTCACCCCGGGCGAGGGCTTCAACGCCGGCCTGGCCCGGATCACCCGCGAACACGGCGCCCTGCTGATCCTCGACGAGGTCCTCACCGGGTTCCGCACCGGCTACTCCGGCTACTGGGGACTCACCGGCGGGGCGGCCGACGCCGCCGAGCCCTGGGCCCCGGACCTGCTGACCTTCGGCAAGGTCATCGGCGGGGGCATGCCGACGGCGGCCCTCGGCGGCCGCGCCGAGGTCATGGACTACCTCGCCCCGGTGGGCCCGGTCTACCAGGCCGGGACCCTCTCGGGGAACCCGGTGGCGATGGCTGCCGGCGTCGCCACCCTCACCCACGCGACCCCCGAGGTCTACTCGTTCGTCGACGCCCGCTCGCTGGAACTCTCCGGCGCCCTGTCTTCGGCGCTGGACGCGGCAGGGGTGGACCACTCCATCCAGCGCGCCGGGAACCTGTTCTCGGTGGCCTTCGGCACCTCGGCCCGCGGCGTCCATAACTACGACGACGCGCAGGGCCAGGAGGTCTTCCGCTACGCGCCGTTCTTCCACTCGATGCTGGACTCCGGGGTGTACCTGCCGCCGTCGGTGTTCGAGGCCTGGTTCCTCTCCGCCGCGCACGACGACGCCGCGATGAACCGGATCTTCGAGGCCCTGCCGGCTGCCGCCCGGGCCGCCGCGGCGGCGCGAGCCTAGGAGCAGGGCGCAGGCCCAGCGAGCCGGCGGCGGCCGTCGCCGTCGTCGCCCTTTAAACACTTTCGGCACCCGCCGCAGCGGGTGCCGAAAGTTGTTAACGCTGGTCCGGGCCTAGAAGGCCGGGGTCACGTCGCCGTTGGGCCATTCCTTCTCGATGAAGGCCTTGACCTCGGGGGAGTGCAGCAGCTCATCAAGCTTCTTGATGCGCACGTCGTCCTTGGAGTCCTCACGCCAGGCCAGGAAGTTGGCGTAGGGGTTGTTGTCCACGGATTCCACCGCGAGGGCGTTCTTGGTGCTCAGCCCGGCCTTGAGGATGAAGTTGCCGTTGATCAGGGCCAGATCCACCGAGGGGTCCTTGAGGTCGTTGATCAGCAGTTCCGGCTGGTTCTCGGAGAACTTCAGCTTCTTGGGGTTCTGTTCGTCGCTGAGCGTCAGTACCGAGGTGTCGTCCTTGATGTCCTTGACCAGACCGGCGACCTGGAGGACCTTGAGGGCCCGGACCTGGTTGGACGGGTCGTTCGTGATGGCGACCTTGGCTCCGTCCTGAATGTCCTTGATGTCCTTGACCTTTTCCGAGAACGCGGCGTAGGGCTCGATGTGCACGCCGGCGCCGTGGCCGAACTTGTAGCCCTTGGTCTTGACCTGGTCCTCGAACCAGGGCAGGTGCTGGTAGAAGTTGGCGTCCAGAGAGCCGTCGCTCAGCGCGGTGTTCGGCGTCTGGTAGTCCTCGATCTCCTTGATCTCCAGTTTGAGGCCGGCCTTGGGGGCGAGCTCCTGGTTGATGAATTCGAGGATCTTGGCGTGCGGGACCGGGCTGGCGCCGACCTTGAGGGTGGCGGGCTTCGCCGGATCCAGGGCCGTGACCTGGGCGCTGGGGGTGGAAGAACCACCGCAAGCCGTCAGCGCCAGGGCAGTGACAATGCCGGTGGCCAAGAGGGTGAGTGACTTACGCATCGGATGCGTTCCTTTCGAAATAGGCGGAAAACACGACGGCGGTGCCGTGGTCCGCGCAGATGCAGAGGGCGGCTACCCGCTGCAAGGCTGGGGTGGTTGTTCGTCGGGTCAGCGGTGGTCGAGGCCGCGGGAAATCCGCTCGCCCACGAGTTGGATGACCTGGACGAGGACGACGATCAGGACGATGGTGACGATCATGACCGTGACGTCGAAGCGCTGGAAGCCGTAGTTGTAGGCCAGCTTGCCGAGGCCGCCGCCGCCGACGAGGCCGGCCATCGCGGAGTAGCCCACGAGGGTCACCACCGTGGTGGTGGCGGCCGCKACGAGGGCTGGCAGGGATTCGCGCAGCATCACCTTGCTGATGACCTGCATGTTGGTGGACCCCATCACCTGGGCGGCGTCGATCTTGCCGTGGTGCACATCGCGCAGGCAGGATTCGACGAGCCGGGCGAAGAAGGGGATGGTACCGATGGACAGCGACACCGACGCTGCAATCGGGCCGAGGCTCGTCCCGGTCAGGGCGCGGGCCAGCGGGATGAGCGCCACCATCAGGATGGCGAACGGGATGGACCGGGTGATGTTGACGATCACGTCGCTGAGGATCCGGTTGGTGACGGGCATCGGGCGCAGTCCGCCGGGGGCCGTGACGTGCAGGAAGACGCCCAGCGGCAGGCCGATCAGCACGGTGAAGAATGCCGAGATGCCGACCATCTGCAGGGTCTCCACGATTGCCTCGGGGAGGGCCCTGGCGAGTACGGGGTTGCTGAAGATGTCGTTCATTAGTTGGCTCCTTCTTCCGCCGGAGCAGCATCGGCGGCGAGGCGCTTGGCGCTGATGCCCCGCTCGTGCAGGTAGTGGAGGACGGCGTCGAAATCGGCGTTTTCGGCGAGCTGGACCCGGAGGTGCCCGAACTGCTGGCCGCCGAGGGTCTCGACGCTGCCGGCGAGGACGTTAAGGTCCATGTCGAAGTGCCGGGCGACGCCGGTCAGGACGGGTTCTTTGGCGCTCTCGCCGGAGAAGAGGATCTCCAGGACCGGCCCGCGCTGCAGCGCGCCGTGCAGGGGCTCCGACGGCGGCAGCGGAAGCAGGGCCCGGGCCAGCTTGCTGTCCAGCTCGCCGGCCACGTCCTGCAGGGCGCCGTGTTCGATGATGCGGCCCCGGGAGAGCAGGGACACCGAGTCGCAGACCCGCTTCACGACGTTCATCTCGTGCGTGATGATCAGGACGGTCAGCTGCAGCCGCCGGGTCAGGTCCTGGATCAGGTCCAGGATTTCCTCAGTGGTGGCAGGGTCCAGGGCCGAGGTGGGCTCGTCGCAGAGCAGCACTTCGGGGTCCGAGGCGAGGGCCCGTGCGATCCCTACGCGCTGGCGCTGGCCGCCGGAGAGCTGGGACGGGTAGGCGTTCTCGAAGCCTTCGAGTCCCACGAGCTTGAGGAGCTCGGCAACCCGGGTCCGGATCTTGTCCTTGGGGGTCTTGACGAGTTCCAGCGGGTGCGCCACGTTGCCGGCCGCGGTCCGGGAGTCCATCAGGTTCGCGTGCTGGAAAACCATGCCGATGCGCCGCCGCGCAGCACGGATCTCCGAATCCCGCACGGAGCTCAGCTCGGTGCCGTCGATGCTGACGGACCCGGCGGTGGGGCGGTCCAGCAGGGTCAGGCAGCGCACCAGCGTCGACTTGCCGGCGCCGGAGTGTCCGATGATGCCGTGGATCGAGCCCTTCGGCACGGAGAGCGTGACGCCGTCGAGCGCTACCACTTCCTTTTTGCCCTGCCGGTAGACCTTGCGAAGGTCGGTAACTGTGATCATTTATCCCTTGGCGGTTGGGGTCTGGGCGCGACATAACACACGCTCTGTTCTGAACTAAATTATGTCAGCGGCACCAAAGGCCATCCACTTGCGCATTTAGTTCGTCACAAAGTGCCATCGGGTGCAGATAATTTCGTCCTGAAGGTCGCTGGGCGCGGGAGGAAACCGGCAGCCGTCCCGCGGCCAAATCCCTGAGGGCGCCAGGAGCCGCCGGCAGGGGCAACCGCCGCTGTGATCTCAGTCCCAGTAGCTTGCCGGTCCCGTGCCGGTGGCCCGCGCTCAGGGCTAGAAGTCGCCCCGGCTGGCATCTTCCGGCGGCAGAACCGGCCAGTCGCCCTCAATCACGGCCGCGGGCTTTGTCTTGCGCAGGTAGCTCTGGAAATCCGCGGCCTGGGCCGACGCCCACTCGACCTGGAGCTGGTGCAGGTGGCTGGCCGGCATCCGGAGCTTGGGAAACTTCCCGGCCATGGCATCCAGCATCCGCAGCGTGGCCAGCGCATCGGCCGCGGAGGTGTGCGCATTGTCGAGGCTGACGCCGTACTCCTCGCACAGCGCGGTCAGGGTGCGCTTGCCCTTGCGGTACCGGTCCACCTGCTTGTTCATGATGAACGGGTCCAGCACGGGAAAGCGGCTCAGCTGGGGCACGCCGTAGCGGGCCGACTCGGCGGCGAGCACGGTGAAGTCATAGCTGGCGTTGAAAGCAATGACCGGTACGCCGGTGTCGAACAGCTCCTGCAGCACGGCCGACAGCTCCCGGGTCACCTCGGCCGCAGGCCGGCCGTCACGGCGGGCCTGCTCGGTGGTGACGCCGTGGATGTCGCTCGCCTCGGTGGGGATCTCCACCCCGGGATCGGCCAGCCACTCGTGCTCCTTGATGACCGAGCCGTCGGCGTCCACCACGGTCACCGATGCCGTCACGATCCTCGCAGCGCGGGAATTCCGCCCGGTGGTTTCCAGGTCGAAGGCTGCGCGGGGGAGGGTGTGCCAGGTGCTCATGCTTCAACGCTACCTGTTGCCGCTGACAGTTTTTTGCACCGCCGTGCAGTGCCTTGCGGTGCCGTGCCGGGACCGGCGGCAGCCGGCACCGGTAACCTTGGTCCATGCGGACGGAGTATGTGGAGGCGGTACTGGAGCTCGCAGCGATGGTTCCGGCGGGCACCGCCGTCGCCTACGGGGACGTCGCCGAACTCCTGGGCGCGGGCGGCCCCCGCCAGGTCGGCTCCGTAATGAGCCACCACGGCAGCGCCGTTCCCTGGTGGCGGATCCTCAAAGCCAACGGAGACGCCCCGCCCGGCCACGAGCGGGAGGCCCTGGCCTTCTACCTCGCCGAAGGGACACCGCTGCTGGGCAGCTACCTGGAATACGAGCGCACCGGCGAGGGCCGCTGGCGGGTCGACCTGATGGCGGCCCGGTGGGCGCCGTCCGAGCCGGACTTCGAGCAGATCGACGCCATCGCCGAACGCCTCGAACGGGAGCTGCATAAATTGTCTGTCCCCAATGATGAAATGTCTGTGTGAGTAGCCCCAGCCGGACCGCCCCCAACAAAGCCGCCCCCAACAAGACCGTCCCCAAAAAAGCCGTGCCCGGCCAGACGGGCCTCCGGCTGCTGCCGCCCCGGACGCAGCACAGCGCCGTCCCGGTACTGTCCCCGGACCAGCGGGACGCCGTCGACGTCGCGCACGGCTCCGGACCCGTCCTGGTGCCCGGCGCGCCGGGCACCGGCAAGTCCACGGTCCTGGTCGAGGCCGCCGTCCGCAGGGCCCAGCGCGACGGCCTGGACCCGGAACGGATGCTGATCCTGGCCCCCGGCCGGCTGGCCGCCGATGCGCTGCGCGACCGGTTCACCGCGCGCCTGGACCGCAGCCTGAGCACGACGCCGGCCCGCACCTGGGCGTCGTACGCCTTCGACCTGATCCGGCGTGCCAAGGCGGAGGGCATCCTGCCGCTGCCGCGTGCGCCGAAGCTCCTCTCCGGGCCCGAACAGGACCTGATCATCAAGGAACTCCTCGAAGGCCATGCCCAGCCCGGGCTGGAACTGCCCTGGCCCGAGGACCTGGCCGCCGCCCTGCAGACCCGCGGCTTCCGGCAGGAAGTGCGCCAGCTCTTTGACCGGATCATCGAATCCGGGCGCACCGCGCAGGACCTGGCGGCCCTCGCGCAGCGCTGCGGCCGGCCGGACTGGACCGCCGCGGCCGCCCTCTATGCCGAGTACCGCGACGTCCTCGACCTGCGGATGCCCGAATCCTTTGACCCGGCCGGGATCATCACGGCGGCACGCCAGATTTTCCAGGACGCCCCGGAATTCCTGGCCGCGGAGCGCGACCGGCTCCAGCTGATCCTCGTGGACGATATCCAGGAGGCGAACCCGGCCGTGTTCGAACTGCTCGCGGACATCGCCGCAGGCAAGGACACGCTCGTCACCTCTTCCCCGGACACCGTGGTGCAGGGATTCCGCGGCGCGCGGCCGGACCTGGTGGCCGAGCTGCCCCGGCTGCTCGCTCCGGCCGGCGGCACCGTCCTGGAGCGGCCGCTCTGGACCGCACACCGCCATACCCCGGCCGTCGCGCAGGCCTGGCAGGGCGTCGCCGAACGGATCTCGCTGCGCTCCGGCGGGACGATGGCGCGCCGGCTGGAACACCCGAAGCCCAGCGGACAGGGCGACGGCGTCGTTGAGGCGCACCTGCTGCCGTCCCCGGTCCACGAACTGCGCTATGTGGCGCAGCGGATCCTGGAAGCCCAGCTGAATGACGGCCGGGAGCTGGGAGACATCGCGGTGATCGTGCGCAACGGCGGCCAGCTCAGCCAGCTGCAGCGCCACCTGGCCGGCCAAGGCATCCCGGTCCGGATCCCGGTGGCCGAGTCCGCGGTCCGGGACGAGGTGGCCGTGCGGCCGCTGCTGGACGCCTACGCGGTGGCGCTGGACCCTGACGTCCTTACCCCGGAAGCCGCCGTCTCGCTGCTCACCTCAAGGATCGGCGGGGCAACGTCGATCGAGCTGCGCCGGCTCCGCCAGTCACTGCGGCGTGAGGAACTCCTGGGCGGCGGCGGCCGCACCAGCGACGCGCTGCTCGTGGAAGCACTCCTGGACCCCGGCGCCCTTGCCACGCTCGGCATCGAGGGGCATTCCGCCCGCCGCGTTGCCCGGATGATCCGCGCCGGCCGGGACGCCGCCGAGGCACCGGGCGGCAACGCCGAGACCGTGCTCTGGGCGCTCTGGCATTCCACCGGACTGGCCGGCCGCTGGACCGAGGCAGCCCTGGCCGGCGGGGCGGCGGGCGCCCGCGCGGACCGCGACCTGGACGCCATGATGGCCCTGTTCCACACCGCCGAGCGGTACGTGGACCAGCTCCCGGGCTCAGGTCCGGAGCAGTTCCTTGAGTACCTGCTCAGCCAGGAACTGCCTATGGACACGCTGGCGGCCCGGGCACAGCTCGAGGACGCGGTGGAACTCATGACCCCGGCCAGCGCCGCGGGACGTGAATGGCCGGTCGTCATTGTGCCCGGCCTCCAGGAAGGCGTGTGGCCCAATACCCGGCTCCGCGGTGAACTGCTCGGCAGCACACTTTTCGCCGACGCCGTCGAACACGGTGTCGAGTACGCCCTGCAGCTCGATCCGCTGAGCCGTCTCCGCGAGATCCGCTATGACGAGCTGCGGAGCTTCTCCACCGCCGTTTCACGGGCCCGCGAAGTGCTGATCTGCACGGCGGTTTCCTCCGAGGACGAACAGCCCTCATCCTTCCTGGACTACGTTTCGCCCCTGCACCCGGACCAGGACCGGCGCGGCTTCACGCCCGTTGAGCGGCCGCTGACCCTGCGCGCGCTCGTCGCGGAACTGCGCCAGTACGCCCAGCTCGACGGCGCCCCCGCCGAGGCGGCCGAAGCCACCGCCGTGCTGGGCGCCCTCGCGGCCGCGCAGCCGGCGGTGCCCGGCGCCCACCCGGACAGCTGGTGGGGGCTGGCTCCGCTGTCGTCGACGGACCCCGTGGTGCCGCCCGGCAGTACCGTCTTCGTTTCGCCCTCCAAGGTCGAGACCGTGCAGAAGTCGCCCCTCGACTGGTTCGTCCAGGCAGCCGGCGGAGAGGCCGCAACGGATTTCGCCCGCAGCCTCGGAACCCTGGTCCATGCCATTGCCCAGGATCTCCCGGACGCCTCGGGCGGCGAGTACGTGGCCGAGCTGGTGAAACGCTGGCCCGCGCTCGGGATGAAGGACAACTGGGAGGGCAAGCTCGACTTCCAGCGGGCCGAAACCATGGTCCGCAAGCTCGCCCAGTACGTGCTGGTCATGCGGAGCGAGGGCCGGAGCCTGCTCGGCGTCGAGCAGGACTTCGAGGTGAAGCTTCCCGATCTGGAGCCCGCAGCCGTTGCCGGCGGTGAAGAGTCCTGGCCCTCGCGGCCCGCCGTGCTCCGCGGCCAGGTCGACAGGCTGGAGATCGACGCCGAAGGGCGGCTGGTCATCGTGGACCTCAAGACCGGCAAGCGCCAGCCCGGCAAGGCCGAGCTGGAACGCCATCCCCAGTTGGGCGCCTACCAGGCGGCGGTCCTGGCCGGCGGGTTTACCGGCCCGGACGACGGTCCGCCGCCAAGACCCGGCGGCGCGGTGCTGGCCCAGCTCGGCACCAGCACCAAAAGCCCCGGGGTGCAGAGCCAGCCGGCGCTGGATCCGGAAGCGAACTGGGCCCTGGAGATGGTCGGCGAGGCCGCACGCGTCATGTCCGGCACCACGTTTGAAGCCCGCCACGACCCCGCAAAGGGCGGGCACGGCGGCCACGGCTGCAGGCTCCCCGAAGTCTGCCCGCTGTGCGCACGCGGAAAGCAGGTCACCGAATGAGTATCGAGACGACGACGACGGCGGCCGGGCCGGAGACCGCCGCGCCGGCGGACACACGGCCGAAGCCCCTGCCCGAACCGCGGTTCAGCCCGGAAGAGCTGTCCGCGATGCTGGGGGAGAAGAACAGCCCCACCGCCGAACAGTCACGGATCATCTCCTCGCCGCTGGCGCCCCGGCTTGTCATCGCCGGGGCCGGCTCCGGCAAGACCGCCACCATGGCGGACCGTGTGGTGTGGCTCGTCGCAAACGGCTGGGTCAGGCCGGAGGAAGTACTCGGCGTGACGTTCACCCGAAAGGCTGCCGGCGAGCTCGCCACCCGGATCCGGGCCAAGCTGGCCGCCTTGGCGCGGATCGCCGCGGCCGATCCGGAGCACAAGGTGTTTCCGGCCGGGCTGCTGAGCACCGACGCACTGGAACCCAAGGTCTCCACCTACCACTCTTACGCGAGCGGCATCGTCTCGGATTACGGGCTCCGGCTCGGCGTCGAACGGGACGTTGTGCTCCTCGGCGGTGCCCAGTCCTTCCAGCTCGCGAGCGAGGTGGTGGAAGCCTTCGACGGCGACTACCAGCATTTCCGTTCCGCCAAGTCCACCCTGGTCAAGGCGGTCATCCAGCTTGCCGGGGAATGCGCGGAGCACCTGCAGGACCCCGCGCAAGTCCGGGGCTGGCTGCTGGACCGGGTGGCCGAGTTCGAGGCGCTGCCGTATGTCGCCACGGCCAAGAAGAATCCCAGCCAGGCCGCGGGGGACCTCAGCGCTTTGCTCCGGACCCGCGCCAGCGTTGCGGACATGGTGGGCCGCTATGCGGAGGCCAAACGGGCCCGCGGCGCACTGGACTTCGGTGACCTTGTGGCCCTCGCGGCCCGGGTGGCCAACGAGATCCCGGTGGCCGCGCAAACGGAACGCCAGCGCTACAAGGTGGTGCTACTGGACGAATTCCAGGACACCTCCCACGCCCAGCTTGTCCTCTTCTCCCGCCTGTTCGGTGACGGGCACGCCGTCACCGCGGTGGGAGACCCGAACCAGTCCATCTACGGCTTCCGCGGCGCGTCCGCGGGCCAGCTCTTCCACTTCGTCCGCGAATTCCCTGTCCGGGTTGACGACGGCGGAAGTGCGCGTGATTCCGGCGACGCCGGCGGCGGCCCGCCGCAGTTCGCCGTCGCGCCGACGTCGTACCTCACCACCGCGTGGCGCAACGGCCGGAATATTCTCGAGGCCGCCAACGTCATTTCGGCCCCGCTCAGCAAGGCGGCGGCCCATGCCGCCGTGGCCGGTGCCCGGGACAGCGCCGACACCGTGGAGGTCCCGCCGCTGCAGCCCAGCCCCGCCGCGGTCCAGGGCCGCGTCCTGATGGGCCGCTTCGGCACGGACGAGGACGAAGCGGCGGCCATCGCCGCCGACGTGCTGAAATTCCGGCGGACCGACTTCGGCGCCGGCAAGGCGGAGGAGCCCGAGCCGCCGGCGATGGCCGTACTGTGCCGCCGCCGGGCCCAGATGGAGTGCATCCGCCGCGAATTCGAGCTGCGCGGCATCCCCTACGAAATCGTGGGCCTCGGCGGGCTGCTGGACACCCCCGAAATCGTCGACCTGGTGGCGACCCTGCGGGTGCTGGCCGATCCGGGTCGCTCCGACTCGCTGATGCGGCTGCTGGCCGGCGCGCGCTGGCGGATCGGGCCTGCGGACCTGATGGCGTTCCGCGACTGGTCGAGCTTCCTGGCGCGGCGCCGCGGCCGCCCCGGCAGCGACACCGACACCGATACCGACGGCGACAGCGCCGAAACCGTCATCGAGGGCGACCTCACCGACGCCGCGAGCCTGATCGAGGCGCTGGACTGGCTGCCCCGTCCCGACTGGACGTCCGCCCACGGCCGCCGGCTGAGCCCGGACGCGCTGGAGCGGCTGCAGCGGCTCTCCGCCGAGCTCCGTCAACTGCGCAGCTTCATGGGCGATGACCTCAGCACCCTGCTGGGCGAAGTGGAACGTGCCATGCTCCTGGACATCGAAGTTGCGGCCCGGCCCGGCATCAGCATCCATCAGGCGCGGCGCAACCTGGACGCCTTCCAGGATGCTGCCGCCGGGTTCCTGCACACCTCGCAGCGGGTCGACGTGCTCGCCTTCCTGGCCTGGCTGGAAGCGGCCGCCGCCGAGGAGAACGGCCTCGACGCCGCCGCGCCGGACGTCAACCACGAGGCCGTCCAGCTGCTGACTGTCCACGCCTCCAAGGGGCTGGAATGGGACGTCGTGTTCGTTCCCGGCCTCAACGCCGGGGCGTTCCCGTCCAGCCGGGATTCGCGCTGGAGCAGCGGGTCCGCCGCGCTGCCGTGGCCGCTCCGCGGGGACCGCGCCGACCTGCCGCAGTGGGACCTGGATCAGCCGGACCAGAAAGGCTGGCTCGACGCCGAGAAGGAGTTCAAGTCCGCGGTCCAGGCCCACGGCGAAGCCGAGGAACGGCGCCTGGCCTATGTTGCCTACACCCGCGCCAAGCATGTGCTCTGGGTCTCCAGCGCAGCCTGGGTGGGCTCCCGGGCGGGCCTGGCCGAGATGTCCCCGTTCCTGGCCGAACTCGAAGGGCTCAGTGGGGCCGGCGCGGCCGAGATCCATCCGCATTCCGTCGCCGAGGAGGCCCTGCCGGAGGAAAGCCCGCTGACCTCCGAGCTGGAGCTGGCCCTGTGGCCCTACGATCCCCTGGAAGGACCAGTCCACCCGCACACCGGAGCCCGGTTGCGGCTCGTACCGGGCCGCCGTGCCGCCATGGAGGCCGCCGCGGCGCGGGTCCTGGAGCAATTGGAACAGCCCGGCGCCGGCTCGCTGCCGGCTCCCGCCGGGCCGGGAACGGCGCCCGTAGCTTCGGCGGCCGGGGCGCGCAGACTGCGCGGGCCGGCGGCCGGGTGGGCGCAGGAAGCGGCCACCCTGTTGGACCGGCGTTCCCGGCGGTCAGCCGTCCAGGAGGTGCACCTGCCGGGCCATATTTCCGCCTCCACCCTGGTGGACCTGGACGAGGATGCGGCCTCCGTGGTGGCCCGGCTGCGGCGGCCCGTTCCGCGCGAACCCGGGATGTCGGCCCGCAAGGGAACGGCCTTCCACGCCTGGGTCGAAGAATACTTCGGCACCTCCGGGATGCTGGACCTCGGCGAGGCCGCCGGCTCGGACGACCACATTGACGAGGCCTACGGCCTGGACGCCATGGTGGAGACCTTCCGCCAGTCGGAGTGGGCCCACCGGGCGCCCGCACACGTCGAGGTGCCGGTCGAAACCCGGATCGGCGACGTCGTGGTCCGCGGGCGCATCGACGCAGTCTTCCGCGACGCCGACGGCGGCTGGGACCTCGTCGACTGGAAGACCGGACGCCGGCCCTCGGCCGGCCAGCTCAAGACCAAGTCCGTGCAGCTCGCCGTCTACCGCCTGGCGTGGTCCCGGCTCAAGGGCGTCCCGCTTGAGGACGTCCGGGCAGCGTTCTACTACGTGGCAGACAACCAGGTGGTCCGCCCGCACGATCTCGGCTCCGCGGAACGGCTGGAGGAAATCGTCGCGGCGGCCCTCGGAAGGAAATCGGGCTAGCCGGCCTTAGCGACGCTCGCTCGCCGGTACCACGGTGAGCGTCGTGGTGGAGGTGTCGTCCGCAGCGGACGGCTTTGGCGGGGCCGGAACGTCGGCAACGGGCTTCCCGTCCCCCGGATCGCCGTCGGCGGCTGCCGGGCTGTCGACGGGCGTGCTGTCCTCCGGATCGCCGTCAGCGGCGGTGGCACCGGCGTCGCGCGTGCTGTCCTCCGGATCGCCGTCAGTGGCGGCCTGCGTCCCGGCGTCGTCCTGCGCCACGCCCGGAACCTCTTCGCGGGGGATCGGCGTGACGTGGACAGCGGTCGCCATATCGCTGACGTGCTGCGGATCCTGTCCGGGCGTTGAGCCGGGGGCATCCGGGCTGATCGGCTGCACGGTCACGGCCGGCTGCGGCAGCGGCTCGACGCTGATCGGCTGGCCGCCATGTTCCGCGACGTCCTCGGCCAGCACCGCGAGCATCGACTCGGCCTCGCGGATCATGTCCTGGTCGGCCGCCGCAAGGCCCTTGACCAGGTACTGCGCCAAGGCGAACTCGGCGGACAACGCGGCGCGGCGCAGCAGATGGGCGTCGGGGGCGTCCCGGCGGCTGGACGTGTAGTGCGCAAGGACGGCGTCCACAAAGTCCTGGTCGTTGGACGCGACCAGCCACGCCATGTCGTCGGCCGGGTCGCCGATCCGCAGGTCGGTCCAGCCGGTCACGGCGGTGACCCGGTCGCCGTCGACCAGGAGGTTGTCCTCGTGCAGGTCGCCGTGCACCACGCTGGGGTTGAAGCGCCAGAGCGACACGTCCTCCAGCGCGTGCTCCCAGCGGCGCAGCAGCAGGGGCGGGATCATTCCCGTGGTGGCGGCCTGGTCCAGCTCGTTGAGCCGCCGCTGGCGGAACTCGTTCGGCGTGTAACTGGGCAGGTCGGCGTTGCTGACCAGAGAGTGCGGGAGGTCGTGGATGGCCGCGAGAGCGGCGCCGAGTTCCCGGGTCAGCGCGGCGGAGCCGGTGCTGAGCTCCTCCACCGAGCGCGTGGTGCCGGAAAGGTGGGAGTAGACGAAGGTGCTGAGCGTGCCTTGCCGGACGGTGCCGGCCACGGTCGGCATCAGGAAGGGGAGCTCGGCGCGGATGCCGGGAGTGAACGCGCGCAGCACCAGGAACTCTGTTTCGAGCCGCGCACTGGCCTCGGCATGGCGTGGCGAGCGGACACGCCAGCGTTTGCCTTCGGAGTCCAGGAGAAGGGCGGAATCGAAGTCTGCCGGATCGTCGGGCGCGGAGCTCACGGCGGTCGGGGTCAGGCCGGGGACAGCCGCAGTCGCTACAGCTGCCAGTTCGATTGGTTTTCTTCTCACGCTTCCACGGTAGATTGAGCCGGCCCTAAGACGGCGCTGCATCACGGCGAGTCTGAAAGATCGGCCCGAAATAGCGCCTAACGGCGGCTGCTTGGGCAACCGCTCCCGCAATCGGCCGGGAGGCGGGCCCCGGAGGGCCGGCGAAAATGTCAATTGTCGGCGGGGGTCGGTACGGTGGGTACATGAGTCTTGCGGAGTCACCGGAGTCCGGTAATGCAGAAATCGATGGGCAAATTACCGGGCAAAATAGCGGACAGGTTGATCCTGGATCGGTGCCCGCTGCCGGGGCCGCTCCGGCGGGGGGAGTTGCGGTGGCCCGGGCCGCGGGCGACAGCCCCCCGGCCAACCAGCTGCGGGACACCGTTCTTCCGGTCCGGCCCGCGATGATTGACCGCGGCTCCGCGGCCAGGCTGAAGCCGGGCATGCTGGAGGAGCTGCTGCGTTCCGGTGGCGTGCAGGCGATGGTCCTGTCCCGGCGCCAGGCGCTGGTCAGCGGTGAGGGGCTCGTCTTCCTGGACGCGGCCGGCCTCGCCGGGCGGCTCAAGGGAACCGCGTACGCCCCGGAACAGGTGATTTACCTCGGCACCGCACTGCCCGGAGCGCGTGCGGCCGAGGGAACGCAATACGTGCTGTTCGTCCTTCCGGAACAGTTCGAGGTCCGTGCCGAG
The DNA here is from genome assembly GCF_056394105.1 of Arthrobacter sp. 10T419. Classification (NCBI taxonomy): domain Bacteria; kingdom Bacillati; phylum Actinomycetota; class Actinomycetes; order Micrococcales; family Micrococcaceae; genus Arthrobacter; species Arthrobacter sp. 10T419. The sequence goes on from NZ_JBFTHF010000005.1 coordinate 64,272, forward strand.
CCGTTCGAGCCGCACGTCGAGGGCATCCCGGCGGGTGCGCAGTGGGCCGGCTTCCGCGAGGTGGCCGCCCAGCTGGACCCCACCGATACTGCCCTGTTCATTGAGGCCAGCGCCATTGCCAACTGGCACGCCACCCATACGCACTGCCCGCGGTGCGGCGCCGCCACGGTCCCGGAGGCCGGCGGCTGGGTCCGGCGCTGCCCCTCGGACAATTCCGAGCATTACCCGCGCACCGATCCGGCCATCATCGTCACGGTCGTCGGCCCGGACGACCGGCTGCTGCTGGGCGGCGGCGGCCCGCTCGACTCCCGGAACTACTCGACCCTGGCCGGGTTCGTCGAGCCCGGTGAGTCCCTCGAGCAGGCAGTGGTCCGGGAAATTGGCGAAGAGGTGGGGGTGCGGGTCACCGCATCGCAGTACCTCGGTTCCCAGTCCTGGCCCTTTCCGGCTTCGCTCATGCTCGGCTTCACCGCGACGACGGCGGACACGGAGGCCACGCCCGACGGCGTCGAGGTCACCCGGGCGCGCTGGTTCAGCCGCGCCGAGCTACAGGAAGCGGTGCTGAGCGGTGAAATCGTTATTTCCAGCCGGCTCTCGATCGCGCGGGCCCTGATTGAACACTGGTACGGGGGCGTCATCCAGGATCGCCCGGACAGTGCCTGACGTCCTCGTGACACCATCCGGCGGCACCCCCGTGCGGCGGGTTCCACACGCCGCGGCATCCACCGCACACACTCCAACGACTGAGCAGCAGAAGTGAACACAGATATCTTCCAGTCCAGCGCCTTTCCGGCCGGACAGTCCCACGACGGCTCACCCGCCGCTGAAGCTTCGGTGCCGGACGGCCGTTCCCTCGAGGAGCGGATTCTTGGCGGCCTCGACGCCGAACAGCGCGAGGTGGCCAGCACCCTGAACGGGCCCATGTGCGTGCTCGCAGGCGCCGGCACCGGCAAGACCCGCGCCATTACGCACCGCATCGCCTACGGTGTGCACTCCGGCGTGTACAGCCCGCAGCGGCTGCTGGCCGTCACCTTCACCTCGCGGGCCGCCGCCGAAATGCGCAGCCGGCTCCGCGACCTCGGCGTCGGTAGCGTGCAGGCCCGCACCTTCCATGCCGCGGCGCTGCGCCAGCTCCAGTTTTTCTGGCCCCAGGCCGTCGGCGGCGCGCTGCCCAACCTGCTGGACCACAAGGCCCAGATGATCGCGGAGGCTGCCCGCCGGCTGCGGCTCAGCACCGACCGGGCCTCCATCCGGGATCTTGCCTCCGAAATCGAGTGGGCCAAGGTGTCCATGCTCACCCCGGCCAACTACCTGGAAAAGGCCCAGGGCCGTGGCACCCCCGGCGGTTTCGACCTGACCGCCGTCGCCCGCGTGTTCCAGTCCTATGAGGACGTCAAGACGGACCGGAACGTGATCGACTTCGAGGACGTGCTGCTGATCACCGTGGGGATCCTGCAGGAGGACCCCAAGGTCGCCGCCACCGTCCGCGAACAGTACCGGCACTTCGTGGTGGACGAATACCAGGACGTTTCGCCGCTGCAGCAGCGGCTCCTCGAGCTGTGGCTCGGCGGCCGTGACGACCTCTGCGTCGTCGGCGACGCCAGCCAGACCATCTACTCCTTCACGGGCGCCTCGCCGAAGCACCTGCTCGGCTTCAAGGCGCAGTACCCCAACGCCACGGTGGTCAAGCTGATCCGGGACTACCGTTCCACGCCGCAGGTGGTGAAGCTGGCCAACGACCTGCTCGCCGGCCGGCGCAGCGGCGGTCCCGTGGCGGACGCGGCCTGGGCCACGCCGCTGCAACTCGTGGCCCAGCGGCCGGCCGGCCCCGTGCCGCAGTTCACCGAATGTTCCGACGACGAAGCCGAGGCTGCCACCGTCGCCGTGAAGATCCGCGAACTGCTCGACGCCGGGACGCCCGCGAGCCAGATCGCCGTGTTGTTCCGCACCAACGGCCAGTCGGAGGCCTACGAACAGGCACTCGCCTCGGCCGGCATCGGCTACCAGCTCCGCGGCGGCGAGCGGTTCTTCGCCCGCAAGGAAGTCCGCGACGCGATCCTGCAGCTGCGGGCCGCCACCCGCGCCGTCGCCGAGACCGCGACGCCGGAGCCCCTGGGTCAGCTGGTCCGCGACATCGTGTCCTCGCTGGGCTACACGGACGCGGCCCCGCACAGCGGCGGCGCCCTCCGGGAACGGTGGGAGTCGCTGGCAGCACTCGTGGCACTCGCCGACGAACTGGTGGTCAGCAGGGGAGCGCAGTTCAGCCTTGCCGACTTCGTGAATGAACTGCAGGAGCGCTCGCTGGCGCAGCACGCTCCCACCGTCCAGGGCGTGACCCTGGCCTCGCTGCACGCCGCGAAGGGGCTGGAGTGGGAAGCCGTGTTCCTGGTCGGATTGAGCGAAGGCCTGATGCCGATCTCCTTCGCGGACACTCCCGAAGCCGTGGACGAGGAGCGCCGGCTGCTCTACGTCGGCATTACCCGCGCCAAGGAGCACCTGCACCTGTCCTGGTCCACGGCCCGGACACCGGGCGGCCGCGCCAACCGGAAACCTTCGCGGTTCCTGGACGGGCTGCGGCCCGACTCGGTCGCGAGCTCCTCCGTCCGCGGCAAGGGGGCCGCGCCGCGGCGCAAGGCGGCGGTGCCGGCGTCGTGCCGGGTCTGCGGGAGCATGCTCTCTTCCGGTGCCGAACGCAAGGTGGGCCGGTGCAGCCAGTGCCCGCCGAGCTACGAGGAACAGACTTTCGACGCGCTGCGGCAGTGGCGGAAGGAGACCGCGCTGGAGGCAGACGTCCCCGCCTTCGTGGTCTTCACCGACGCGACCCTGACCGCGATCGCCGAGGCGCGGCCGGAGTCCCTCGAACAGCTCGCCACGCTGCCGGGGGTCGGCGCGTCGAAGCTGGAAAAGTACGGCGAAGCCGTTCTGGCCGTCCTGGTCGAAAGCTCCAGCCTCTGATGGCCGGCGCCGCCAACACCAGCGTCACCCCGGTGACCACCGCCGACGGCGCTCCCGTGGAGGTGCGCCGCTCGGCCCGGCGGCGCCGCACGGTGGCCGCATTCTGGGAGAACGGCACCGCGGTGGTCGCCATCCCGGCGCATTTCAGCGGCGCCCAGGAGCGCGAATGGGTGCACCGGATGCTGGAGAAGCTCCGCCTGCAGGGCAGCCGCGGCCCCAAGGCCGCCGGCAAGCGCCGGGCGGGCAGCGACGCGGAGCTGGCGGCCCATGCGGCCGACCTTTCCGCCAAATACCTCGGCGGCCGGGCGGTCCCGACGTCGGTCCGCTGGGTGACCAACCAGAACTCACGCTGGGGTTCGGCCACGCCATCGGAGGGAACCATCAGGCTCTCCCACAAGCTGCAGCCGATGCCGCAGTGGGTCATTGACTATGTCCTGCTGCACGAGCTGGCGCACCTCCTGGTGGCCGCCCACAACGCCGCGTTCTGGCGGCTGCTGGCCGCCTACCCGGAAACCGAACGCGCCAAGGCGTTCCTGGAGGGCGTGTCCTTTGCCACCGCCCGCGGCCTGCCGGCCGACCGGGACGACGTCGACAGCGCCGATGTCGAAGACGCCGGGACCGCCGTCCGCTGACGACCCCGGGCACGGGAAAGCCCCGGCCGGAACCGAGGTTCCGGCCGGGGCTTTCCGGTGCCGCTCGCCGAAATAGCCAGTCAGGCCTTGGGGCTGCCGGTGTCGTCCCCGGCTCCGGGCTCACCGCTGGAATCGTCCCCGGTTTCGCCGGTATGGTCTTCGCCCTGCTCCGCCCCGGGTTCAGCCGTGTCGAACCCGCCGCTCAGCAGCTTCTGCAGCGCGTCGTCAACCTCGGTGTCACTGGCCTCGGCCAGCTTGCGGCGTTCGCTGAAGCCCTTCGGATCGTCCAGGTCTCCGGCCGTGGGCAACAGGTCGGGGTGCTGCCAGATGGCGTCCCGGCCTTCCACGCCGCGTTCTTCCTTCAGCTGGGCCCACAGCGTGGCGGCCTCGCGCAGCCGGCGGGGCCGCAGCTCAAGACCGACCAGCGAGGAGAACGCGTGCTCCGCGGGGCCGCCTGTCGCGCGTCGGCGCCGGACGGTTTCGCGCAGCGCCGCGGCCGAGGGCAGCAGCTTCTCCGTTGCGGCGGCCGTGAGTTCATCCACCCAGCCCTCCACCAGGGCCAGTGCCGTCTCAAGCTTCTCGAGGGCCTGGTCCTGGGCGGGCGTGCGCTGCGGCATGAAGACACCCTGCGAGAGTGCTTCCTGGATGCCCTCCGGGTTGCTGGGGTCCAGCTCGCGGGCGAGTTCCTCGATCTTGGAGGTGTCGATGTGGATGCCGCGGGCGTAGGCCTCGATCGCGCCGAGCAGGTGCCCGCGCAGCCACGGGACCTGCACAAAGAGCCGGGCGTGGGCGGCTTCGCGGACCGCGAGGAAGAGGCGGATGTCGTTTTCCGGCAGGCCGAGGCCCTCGCCGAACTTCGCCACGTTGGCCGGCAGCAGCGCCATTTCCAGGTCGGCCAGCGGGACACCGATGTCGGTGGAGCTGACCACCTCGGCGGAGAGCGCGCCGATCGCCTGGCCCAGCTGCATGCCGAAAATGGCCCCGCCCATGTTCTGCAGCATCGAGGAGGCGCCGCCCATCATGGACTTCATTTCCTCGGGCATCTGCTCGGTCATGGCGGAGGAGAGCGCGTTGGCGATGCTGTTCGCGACGGGCTCCGTCAGCCGCTTCCACGTCCCCAGGGTTTCCTCGACCCATTCGGCGCGGGACCAGGCCCGGCCGATCAGTCCGGTGGCGGGAAGCTCGGTGACCTGGTCCAGCCAGAGCTCGGCGAGCCGGAGGGCCTCGTCGACTTCGCGGGACTGCGCGGCGGTCACTGACGGGTCGGAGCCGCTGGCGGCCACCCGGCGGGCGTTTTCGTGCGCCAGCTGCCAGTTCACCGGACCGTCGGAGGACGCGCTCATCATGGCCTGGACCTGCGAAAACATCTGGGCCAGCAGGTTGGGGTCGTCGGGCAGCCCGGCGGCCTTGGCGAGCTCTGCCGGATCGATGTCCCCCATGCCCTTGCCGCCCATCAGGTTCTGCAGCATTTCTGCCAGCGGATCCTTGGGTTCGTCGTCCCCGTTGGACGGATTGAGTGGGTTAGAGGTCATGATCCCGCCGATCGTCGGTGTGACTGGTGCTCATCTTCACGCTACCCCTCCGTGTGAGTGGCTGTCTCCCGAAACCCGGCCACGTTCGCTGTCGGCAAAGAGCCCCTGCGGTGCCCGAGCGCGTAGTGTTAGAGGCTGGAATATTTGAAGGCTGCGGAGCCGGTTTCGGCCGCAGCCGCAGCGCCCTGATCCGGGCCCCGCAAGGGCCAGGGCGCCGGCATGGAGAGGTCCTTCATTGACGTTTAACCAGGGCGGGCAGCTGCCGGCCGAACCCGCGCCCCGCGCCGGCGGCAGCGGTACCCGCAGCGCCGGCGGCAAGCCCAGCCTGTGGTCCCGTTTCGCCGCCGGACGCGGCGCCGCAGGCAGCGGAGGCCGTGCCCCGGGACGGAGGACCCGCGGTGCCAACGGCGGGGGAGAGGACAACCGCTCCTCCACCATGCTCGTCTCCGGCCTGTTGGCGATGGCCCTCGGACTCGCCGCCATGAGCCTGCCCGTTCCCTATGTGATCGAATCGCCCGGCCCTACGTTCAATACGCTCGGCACGGACAACGGCAAGCCGGTCATCACCGTGGCGGGACACGAGACCTTCCCGGCCAAGGGCAACCTGGACCTCACCACCGTCTACGTCGACGGCGGCCCCAACGGGCCGGTCACGGTCTTCGAAGCCCTGAGCGCGTGGCTGAACGCCGCAAAGGCGGTCTATCCGGAGGAACTGATCTTCCCCAAGGGCGTCACCAAGGAACAGTCGCAGCAGGAAAGCGCGGTCGCCATGACGACCTCGCAGGAGAATGCCGTCGCCGCGGCGCTCAAGGAACTCAGTATCCCGTTCGAGCAGAAGCTGCAGGTTGCCGGGATTCCGGACGACTCGGCGTCGAAGGGCAAGATCCAGGAAGGCGACGTGCTGGTCTCGATCGACGGCAAGCCGATCACCGCGCTGAGCGTTGTCCAGGCGCAGCTCGCGGCGGGGAACGGTAAGCCGGTCACGGTCGTCGTCGAGCGCAATGGCAGCCAACTGCCTCTGACGGTCACCCCGAGCAAGTCCCAGACCGGCCGCTACCTCCTCGGCGTCGTGCTGCAGTACAAGTTCAAGTTCCCGTTCAACGTCAAGATCTCGCTGGACAAGGTCGGAGGCCCCAGCGCCGGCATGATGTTCGCCCTCGGCATCGTGGACACTGTGACCCCCGGTGACCTGACCGGCGGCAAGCATGTTGCAGGCACCGGCACCATCACGCCCGACGGCGCCGTGGGGGCCATCGGCGGGATCAGCCAGAAGATGGTCGGGGCCAGGTCCGGCGGCGCCACGATGTTCCTGGCCCCGGCGGCCAACTGCGACGACGTCGTGGGCCACATCCCGGCAGGCCTCCAGGTCGTCAAGGTGGAGAACCTGGCCGACGCGCGCCGCGCCGTCGAGCTCGCCGCTGCCGGCGGCGACACATCGGGGCTTCCGGTCTGCACCAGCAACTAGACTGACCCCGGAACTAAGCTCAGGCGCCACTCGTGGCACTAATGACGGCCGCTGCCGCCCTGCCGGGCCGGCGCCGGCAGTCGCTAGACTGCAGCAACACGATGCACTTAGACAACTAAAAAACCAGCAGCACTGACGACCAGCTATGAGGTACCGAGTTTGTCCCGTCCCAGCACCGTCCCACCCGGAAGGCCACAGCAACGGCGAGGCGCACTGACGCCGACACTGATTGTTGTCGCCCTGATCGTCGTGGGCTTCATTTTCTTCGCCAATGTCTGGACGGACGTCCTCTGGTACCAGCAGTTGGGCTTTTTTGAAGTCTTCCTGACCGAGAACATCGCACGGATCGCCATCTTCCTGGCCGGCTTCGCCGTGATGTTCGCCGCCGTGTTCTTCGCGATCCGGATCGCCTATATCGCCCGGCCGGTCTACGCACCCGACTCGGACGTCCGCGACAACCTCAACCGCTACCAGGCCCAGCTTGAACCGATCCGCCGCGTGGTCATGATCGGCCTGCCGGTGCTGTTCGGCCTCTTCGCCGGCAGCGCGGCCGCCAGCCAGTGGCAAAAGGTGATGCTCTTCCTCAACCAGGAGCCCTTCGGCCAGAACGATCCGCAGTTCAACCTGGACATCAGTTTCTACCTCATGACCCTGCCTTTCCTGGGCTTCGTTACCGGTTTCCTGATCAGCGTCGCCGTCGTGGCCGGGGTCGCCGGCATCCTCACGCACTACCTTTACGGCAGCATCCGCCTGATGGAGCGCGGCGTCTTCACCAGCCGCGCCGCCCAGATCCACCTCGCGGTCGCGGGCGCGGCGTTCCTGCTGCTGCTTGGCGTCAACTTCTGGCTTGACCGCTACTCCGCCGTGCTGAACAACGGCGGCCGCTGGGCCGGCGCGCTCTACACCGACGTGAACGCGGTCATCCCCACCAAGGCCATCCTCGCCGTCGCCGCCGCACTCGTGGCCGTCCTCTTCATCGTCGCTGCAGTGATCGGCAAGTGGCGCTTGCCGGTGATCGGCACCGCCATGCTCGTGATCACCTCGATCCTGGCCGGCGGCGTTTACCCCTGGGTGATCCAGCAGTTCCAGGTCCGCCCCTCGGAGCAGACCCTGGAGAACGAGTACATCAAGCGCAACATCACCATGACCCGCGCCGCCTATGGCCTGGATAAGATCCAGGAGAAGCGCTACGAGGCCACCACCAAGGCCACCACCGGCGCCCTGGCCCCGGACGCCCAGACCACCGCCAACATCCGCCTGCTGGACCCGAACCTGATCTCGGACGCGTTCTCCCAACTGGAGCAGTACCGGCCGTACTACCAGTTCCCGAGCACCCTGAACGTGGACCGCTACGAGGTGAACGGCAAGATCCAGGACACCGTCATCGCGGTGCGCGAGCTGAACCCGGGCGGCCTGGCCACCAACCAGCAGTCCTGGCTCAACAAGCACGTGGTCTACACCCACGGGTACGGCGTGGTCGCGGCCAAGGGCAACAAGTTCACCGCGGACGGCAAGCCCGAGTTCCTGCAATCGGGTATCCCCTCCACAGGCGTGCTGGGGACCGACACCAGCTACCAGCCGCGGATCTACTTCGGCGAGAACTCGCCGGACTACTCGATCGTCGGCGCTCCGGCCGGTGCCGCGCACCGCGAGCAGGACCGCCCGGCGGCCAAAGAAGGCGACGCCGGAACGCAGTACACCTTCACCGGCAACGGCGGTCCGAACGTGGGCAGCTTCTTCAACAAGATCCTCTACTCGATCAAGTTCCAGTCCTCGGACCTGCTGCTGTCCGACGGCGTCAACGCCGAGTCACAGATCCTTTACGACCGGAGCCCGAAGGACCGGGTGGAGAAGGTCGCGCCCTACCTGACGGTCGACGGAAACGCCTATCCCGCCGTCGTCGACGGCAGGGTGAAGTGGATTGTGGACGGCTACACCACGAGCCCGTACTTCCCGTACTCGCAGCAGGAGCAGCTCTCGGACGCCACGCGGGACTCGCAGACCTCGGCCGGCCGCACCGCCGCGCTGCCGAGCAACTCCGTCAACTACATCCGAAACTCGGTGAAGGCCACCGTGGACGCCTACGACGGTTCCGTCACGCTCTACGCCTGGGACGACCAGGATCCGGTCCTGAAGGCCTGGCAGAAGGTGTTCCCGACCTCCCTGAAGCCGTACTCGGAGATGTCCGGCGCCCTGATGAGCCACGTCCGCTACCCGGAGGACCTGTTCAAGGTCCAGCGCGAACTCCTGGGCCGGTACCACGTAACGAACCCGGACAGCTTCTTCACCAACAATGATGCCTGGAGCGTCCCGAACGACCCGACCGTCAAGGAAGAAGGGGTCAAACAGCCGCCGTTTTACATGTCGCTGCAGATGCCCGACCAGGACAAGCCTGCTTTCCAGCTGACGTCTTCATTCATCCCGCAGGTAGTCAATGGCAATGCGCGCAACGTGCTTTACGGCTTCCTGGCCGCGGACTCGGATGCCGGCAACCAGAAGGGCGTAAAGGCGGCGAGCTACGGGCAGTTGCGGCTGCTGCAGATTCCGCCGGAAGCCAACGTCCCCGGGCCCGGCCAGGCGCAGAACAAGTTCAACTCCGATCCCACCGTGTCGCAGGCCCTGAACCTGCTGCGACAGGGCGCATCGGCGGTGCTCAACGGCAACCTGCTGACGCTGCCGGTGGGCGGGGGCCTGCTCTACGTGCAGCCGGTGTACCTGAAGTCGACCGGCGAGACCTCCTACCCGACGCTGCAACGGGTCCTGGTCGCATTCGGTGACAAGATCGGCTTCGCGCCGACCCTTGACGAGGCACTGAACCAGCTGTTCGGCGGCCGCTCCGGCGCCACCGCCGGCGACGCCGCCAACAACGGCCAAACTCCGGCTACCCCGGCCCCGGGAGCAACGCCCCCGGCCGCCGGCGGTACGACGGACGCCAAGGCGGAACTGAAAGCGGCCCTCGAAGAGGCCAACGGCGCGATCCAGGCCGGCCAGGCGGCCCTGGCCAAGGGTGACTTCGCGGCCTACGGCGAGCAGCAGAAGAAGCTCTCCGCGGCCCTGCAGCGGGCGATCGACGCAGAGGCCAGGATCACCACGACGACGCCGTCGCCGTCACCGTCGGCCACTCCGTCGCCGAGGGGCAGCGCGTCGCCGTCGTCCACGCCCTCGCCGTCGCCCTCGCCGAGTAAGTAGGCGCCGACGGCCCGGCAGGCGTTTGTAGGAAGGCCGAAGGCCGGATTCCCCGTACCGTTCGAGCGGGGGATCCGGCCTTTCGCCTTGGCTTGAACGGGCGAACCGGCAGCTTGCGGGTCCCGTGCGGACCTCCGGGCAGGGGCCGAGTGACGGATGGGACGCACATCACGCCGCCCCGATTTGGCCTGCCGTTCACCGGCAGGTAAAGTTGATCATGCGACGCGGGGTGGAGCAGTTCGGTAGCTCGCTGGGCTCATAACCCAGAGGTCACAGGTTCAAATCCTGTCCCCGCAACTGAGAAGGAGTCCGGAACACTGGAAAGTGTTCCGGACTTCTTGCTTTAAGTCCTCAGACTGCCCGACCGGACCTCGGAGGTATGTGGATCCGCTCGCTGTGCCCTTCAAACAGGCCCAGAAACTCCACCGGTTCGGTCCCGGCGCGCCCAAACCAGTGCGGGACCCGTGGGTCGAAGTCCGCGCTCTCGCCCGCGAGCAGGACCAGTTCCTTGTCCCCGACCAGCAACCGCAGATGGCCGTTCAGAACGTGGATCGACTCCTGGCCGCTGTGAGCGTGCGGTTCCGGCTGATGGCCCCCTGGTCCGGCAGCGATGATGCATTTGTAGGCCCGGATCCGCCCGGTCTGTCGGTTCAGCGGCAGGACTGTCAGCTTTCCGTTAGTGATCGGTTCCTCCGCAATCAGTGGATCGGCAGGGGCCGGGGGATGCCCGTCTCCGGGAGGCGTGTTTCGGGTTCCGGTGGGCCAAAGCTGCGGGGTGCGTTTGGCGGCGACGTCTTCCACCCACCCGATGGTGAGGAACATGAGCGCCAACAGGAACCAGACTGCGATGAACTGCGTCCACTCGCTGTCCAGCAGCCAGGGTATGGCTGTGGCAACGGTGTCGATGTCATAAAGCCTGTCGATGATCACCACCGTGACGACCAGCAGCAGGTTGTGCCAAAGGTAGATGGTCATGGCCCTGTTGTTCACAAGCGTGACCGTCTTGTCCAAGAAGCGCAGGGGCCTCGGGAGCGATTGCCAGGACGGTGAAATCCGCAATAGCATCGCGCAAAACCCCACGGACCAGAGGGCTTGGGCGAGGGGAATGTTGTTCAGGTCCCAGCCGGAATCGTCCAGGTGGGTGGAGGCCCAGAGTAAGCCCAGCGCCATTACGGCCGGCCCCGCGATGAAGACCACCCGCCGGGGGAACTGGCGCAGGAGGCCCTGGTAGTGGGCGAAGCCGAGGATCCAGCAGGAGCCGTAGGTGGCGAAGTCCGTGACGCCGCTGTCTGCCCAGCCCGGAAGGGGGACAACGCCAAGGCTAAGCAGGGCCATCAGGCCCAGCGAGGCAAGCAGTGTGGCCCACGGAAAACGACGGAAGGACTTGAGCAGCAGCGGTGAGAGCAGCATGAACCAGAAGTAGGCCCGGATGTACCAGAGGATTTCTTCGGCCTGTGATGCCCAGGATGATTCGACGAGGCCCGCATCCGTTCCGATAGCTTCCGGGAAGGGCGGGTCCGCTACCGGGATGAACCACAGCAGGGTCTGCAACCAGGATTGCCCCGCCTCCCTATCAGGGATCCAGCCCTCCCAAAGCAACAGCATAAGTACGGTCGCGCTGTAGACCGCCAGGGGAACCAGCAGCCGGCGGGTCCGGCTCCGCAGTACGCCGAAGGCGGGCCGCTCGAGGGAGCGCGCCATCAGGGAACCTGCGAGGGCGAACATGACACCCATTGAGGGGAAGACGACGCTCAGCCATACCGCGCTGGCGAAGGAGTGGTAGGCGACCACGCGGGCCAGAGCAACGGCGCGCAGCAGGTCAAGGTACCGATCCCGGACGGGGGCAAGGGCCGGCGGCGCACTTGGAGTGGCAGCCAGCCCGGGCGCCAGCTTGGCTCGTACAGGTCCGGACATGATGTGTCCTCTTTCCGTTCCTGAGGGTAGTCGCCGTCGCGACTGTTCCTTCCTTCCCGCGGGCACGGAGATAGGAGGAAAACGGATCGATCTCTCGAAGATTCTTGGTACTGCGGAGATCAGGTGGACATGGGTTCTTCGGAGCTTACCTTTACCGGTGCGGCACGGTCTATGGCCTGTCCTGCCGATGGTGCAGAAAGTCCGACCGGGTGCTGCAGAAGGTCAGGACGGCGGCGCCTGCGACCGGTCGGGAGCGCCGTCGGCTACCCATGGGAGCCCCCTGGACCCGCCCGTGGTCGGGGCGGCGGCCAAAGTGCGGTAGTGTTGATCAAGCGACGCGGGGTGGAGCAGTTCGGTAGCTCGCTGGGCTCATAACCCAGAGGTCGCAGGTTCAAATCCTGCCCCCGCAACCAATGGCAGTAACAACAGAGGCCCGGATCCCAGGATCCGGGCCTTTGTCGTTTCCTAGGCGTCCTTGAGCCGCTGGTAGGTGTCCAGGGCCCGAGCCCGCGACTCGGGCAGACCCACGATCGGGCCCGGGTAGCCGGCCGCGCCGCCGTCGGCCTTCCACGGTTCATGTACCGCCTTGTCGTCGAGGCCGGCAAGCTCCGGAATAAAGGCCCGCAGGTAGCGCCCGGCAGCGTCGAACTTCTTGCTCTGGGTGACTGGGTTGAAGATGCGGAAGTAGGGGGAGGCGTCGGCTCCGGAACCGGCCACCCACTGCCAGTTTGCCGGGTTGCTCGCGGCGTCGGCGTCCACCAGGGTGTCCCAGAACCACGCCTCCCCGAGCCGCCAGTCGGCCAGCAGGTTCTTGACTAGGAACGAGGCCGCTGCCATCCGGACACGGTTGTGCATCCAGCCGGTCTGCCACAGCTGGCGCATGCCGGCGTCCACCAGCGGGTAGCCCGTGCGGCCCTGCTGCCAGGCCTGCAGTTCCGCGTCCGACGGCGTCTGCCAGGCGAAGCGGTCAAACTCGGGGCGGTAGTTGCGGGTGGCCAGCTGCGGGTTCTCGTAGAGCAGTTGCCAGCAGAATTCCCGCCAGCCGAGTTCGGAGCGGAAGATCCCGACGTCGGCCGGTGCGCCGCGCGGGTAGCGTTCCCGCAGCGCATGCCAGACCCGGAACGGGCTGATCTCGCCGAAACGCAGGTGCGGGGAGAGCCTGCTGGTGCCCTCGACGCCGGGGACGTCCCTGCCGGTGCCGTACTCGACCGCGGGCCCGTCGAGGAAGTCTTCCAGCCTGCTCTGCGCGCCCGCCTCGCCCGGCGTCCATTCCGCGGCGAGCCCGGCGCTCCAGTCCGGGCTGTGGGGGAGCAGGTGCCAGCTTTCCAGAGCGTCGCTCCCCGGCAGTTCACCGGCCTCGGTCTTCGCCGGCTCGGGGAGCCGCTGCGGCGCGTCCAGCGGCAGTCGGGGCTCCGGTGCGTCGAGGCAGGCCTTCCAGAAGGGGGTGAAGACCTTGTACGGGCCGCCGGATCCGGTCCGCACCGTCCACGGCTCGAACATCAGGCTGGCCTGGAAGCTCGTGGCGTTGATCTCCCGGCCCGCCGCCCAGTCCTTGAGGCCGGCATCGATGGTGCGTTCCGGGCCGCCGTAGCGGCGGTTCCAGAGCAGCCGGGTGGCGCCGGTTTCCTCGGCTAGCCCCCGGATGACCTCATAGGCCGGGCCGCGGCGGAGGAGCAGGCGCGACCCTGCCGCCTCAAGGTCGGCGGCGAGCGACTCGAGCGAGTGGTGCAGCCACCACTTCGCGGCGCCGCCGAGGGGCCGCACGCCCGGCGAAGCTTCGTCGAGCACATAGACAACGGTCAGCGGGTCACCGGACGCCGCAGCTTCCGCCAGGGCGGGGTTGTCGTCGAGGCGGAGGTCATCGCGGAGCCAGACAAGGGTCGAAGACATGGCTCCACGCTACTGGATTGGCGGCCCCCCGGGGACACAGCAAAGGCCGGGCACCCACAGGTGCCCGGCCCCGCCTCAAGGGTTAGAGCTTGTCGAAGTCGGCTTCCTCAACGGTGGAGCGGGCGGCCGAGCCGTTGCCGGCGCCGAGGGCCGGGGTGGCGCCGCCGGACTTCAGCGCTGCCAGGCGGGCCTCGATCTCGGTCTGCTCGCCGAGGTCCTCCAGGGAGTTGAACTGGGCGTCCAGGCTGGAAGCGGCGAGTTCCTGCTGGCCGCGGACCTTGGCCTCCTCGCGGCGGATCTTTTCCTCGAAGCGGCCCACCTCGGAGGTCGGATCCATGATGTCAATGCTCTTGAGGGCATCGTGCACCTGGGTCTGCGCGGCCGCCGTCTTGGACCGGGCCACCAACTCGTTGCGCTTGCTGGTGAGCTCGTTGAGCTTGCCCTTCATCTGGTCCAGGCCGTGCTTGAGCTTGTCCACGACGTCGGTCTGGGAAGCGATGCTCGGCTCGGCCGACTTCGCCTCGTTCTCCGACGACATCTGGCGCTGCAGGGCCACCTTGGCCAGGTTGTCGAACTTCTCGGCATCCACAATGTCGCCCTTGGCACGGTACTCGTCGGCCTTGCGCGAGGCGGCCAGTGCCTTGTTGCCCCAGTCCTGCGCGTTCTTGATGTCCTCGTTGTAGTCGTCCTGGAGCATGCGCAGGTTGCCGATGGTCTGGGCGACCGCTGATTCGGCCTCGGCGATGTTGTTCGTGTAGTCGCGGACCATCTGGTCCAGCATCTTCTGCGGGTCCTCGGCCTGGTCCAGCAAGGAGTTGATGTTCGCCTTCGCCAGCTGCGCCATGCGGCCGAAAATGGACTGCTTAACCATGGTGTTACCTTTCGTCCTATCCAGTGGTGGCCACTGAATTCGGTGAACAGTGAATGTACCGCTTCTACCCGCCGGCCGGATCGAGTCCGCCGGCGCCTAGTCTGTGACCGGCCAGCTAAAAACTCCCTGAGTCCCCGCCGCCGAAATCGCCGCCGCCGCCAAAGTCGCCGCCGCCCCAACCGCCGCCGGAGTCGCCGCCGCCCCAGCCTCCGCCGCCTCCGCCCCAACCGCCGCCACCGCCGCCGTGCAGGATGGAGTTGATCAGGATGCCACCGAGGATGGCGCCGCCGAGGCCGCCTCCTCCGCCGCCGCCGAACATCCCACCGCGGCCGTAGCCCTGGTTCGCGTAGCCGCCGAACTGGTCCACGTCGGCTTGCGCCAGCTGTGCGGCCTGGGCGGCGAGGGAATGCGCCTGCTGCGCGTACTGCAGGGCGGTGACCGGGTCGGTGCGGGAGATGGACAGGGCGTAGTCGAGGTTGCGCTGCGCCTCGGCGAGCCGGGTGCGCGCCTCGGTGCCCACCCCGCCGCGGCGTGCCGTGATGTAGTCGGAGGTCGCGCTGATCTGCGCCTGGGCGGACATGATGCTCTGCTGCAGCGAGGCCTGCGCCCGGCGGGCCTGCTCCTGCTGGTCCCGGATGCCGGTCAGGGCCGTGTCGAGGGACTGGTGGGCGTTCTCCACGCGCTCCAGCGTGGCGATGGGGTCGATCTTGCCGGCCTGGATTTCGGCTTTGACCTGGGCCAGTGCGGCCTCCACCCCGGCGACCGGTCCGGCCAGTTCCGGGTGGGCGCCGGACTGGATCATGGCCCGCGCCTGGGCGAGGTCCTGCGACGTGTCCACGACGGCAGACTCGAGTCCGCTGCGGGCCTCGTCCAGATTGGCCGCCACCTTGGCGATGGCCCCGAGCAGCACGTTGGTCTGGTGCAGGCTCTCCTCGGCGGCCCGGACCGCGACGGCGGCAAGGCTGCCCTCGCCGGCGCTGAGCTTGTCCTGGGCCGTGGTGGAGGCGTTTTGCACAAATGCCAGACGTTCCTTGGCCTGGCTGATGTTGTCCGCGACCTGCGTCAGGGCGCTCTCCGCATATTTTGCCCGGAGCTCGCCCAGCGACTGCTCAGCGGCCGCAATCTTGGCCTCCGCGTCCTTTGCGCCGGTGCCGACGGCCGCCAGCGCCTGCGGGGCGTTCTTCTCAAGCTCCCGCAGGGAATCGAAGTCCGCCTTCTGCTCCTGGAGGGAGGACAGTGCGGCCTCGGAGCGGCGGATGATTTCGCCCAGCCAGGTCCGCTGCTGCTCTTCGGTGTCCGGAATGTGGTCGTCAAGCTGCTGCTGCAGCTTGAACGACTCGCTCATGTGGGCCTTGGCGTCCTGCAGTGCTTTCGTGAAGTTGCCGACGGCGGCGTCGCCGTACTGCGCCTGGGCGAAGCCAAGCTCCTGTTCGCTGGACTTGATGGCGTCGTCCGCTTCGATCAGCAGCGAACCGCTCTTGCGGCGCAGCTCCTCGACGCTCAATCCGGCGAGGGGGTCGAGTTCGGCGCCCTGCGGGCCATAGGCGGTGCCGCCTGCCGCGGCGGTCTTTTTCCGTCGGTTGCGCAGGTAAAGATAGGTTCCCACGCCGCCGGCCGCCACGACGCCGACGCCGACCAGGACGCCGTTCCCGGCGCCCGCAGAGGGGACCGAGCCGCTGCCGCCGCCGGCGGCGTCACCGACTGCCGCGGCGGTGTCAATCGCGGCCTGCGCAAAGTCGCGCTTTCCGCCGGCCAGGTTCGCGACGATTGCGTTCTGGCTGATGGTGCTGGTCTTCGAGTAGATGGCGCTGGCCGAGTTGGGCGAGAAGTAGTACTTGCCGTCGTCGGACATGGCCAGGATGACGTCGGCCCGGCCCATGCCCTTCTTGGTGGCCACGGCTTGTGACCATGACTTGGGGTCGGCCGGGTTCTCGAAGGTTTTTACGGTGACCACGTAAAGGTTGTACTTGTGGTCCTTCAGGAGCTTCTGGATCGCGTCCTGGACCTCGCCCTTGCGGCTGCCGAGCACGTTGCCGCTGTCGACGATGTTCTGCCCGGAAGGAATGGTCACCGGATCTTCGGCGAGGGCAGGAGCGGCGGGGAGCGCCAGCAGTCCGGCCACGCCGAGAACGGCGAGGAATCGTTTCATCATTGACCGCATGTGCAACCCTTCAGCACTTCTGTGACCGGATCGAGCCGAGCCGGTCGTCTCAGAACGCAGCAGCGCCCCCACGCAGGTGTAAAGCCGCAGGTCGCTGTGGCAATTCCATTTGATTCTATGGTGCACCCCAAAGGCCGTCCACCGCCGGGAATATGCCACCAGCGAAACGCGCTGAAGCTGGCGGGACGGGAGGACCCAGCCCCGCCCCGGCGCGCGTCGGCATTCAGGAACCTCCCAGCAAATGTTCGCTTATGTTCCAGTCTGGACCGCCATAATTGACTGCAGACGAGGATGAAAGGAAGTCCCATGACTGAGAACCCAATGCAGGGCGCGTCACCGGATCCATCGACCCCGAACGGGGAGCCGCTTGAGCCGGGGGAGGCCGCTGCCGGGGCTTCGCACAGCACGGCGGCGGAGGACTCAGCCCGGGAAAACCCGACCATGAGGCTTGACCAATCGGCGGACGGCTCCCCGCGCCCGGTGTATCCGGAGCGTCCCCCGGCCTATGCCCAGCACTCGGGTCCCGAGACGCAGCAGTTTGGCGCGCCCTCGCACGAACAGCCCGCGCCCTACGGCCAGGGAGCCAGCCCCTATGGCGCCTACGGCAACCAGCCGCCTGCCGGACAGGCTCCCCACAACAATGCGTTTAACCACCCGGCCAACGCGCCGAAGCGCAAGGCCGCCTTCGGCGTTCCCACCCTCATTGCCAGCATCCTGGCCGCCGGTCTGGTGGGCGGCGGAGTCGTGGCCGGCAGCAACGCCCTGATCGGGAACCGGCCCCTGTCTTCCACGGGCAGCACCAGCCAGTCCGGCACCGTGATCGTGAACAACAAGGACGACGTCAACGCGATCACCGCCGCAGCGATGAAGGCCTCGCCCAGCGTCGTGACCATCAAGGCCTCGAGCGGAAGCGACGGAGGCACGGGGTCCGGCATCATCCTCGACGGCGATGGCCACGTCCTCACCAACACCCACGTCGTCACGCTGGACGGCAAGACCGCCAACGCCGCCGTGGAGGTCCGCACGAGCGACGGCAAAGTCTTCAGCGCGAAGATCGTCGGCACCGACCCGCTCTCGGACCTCGCCGTGATCAAGATCGACAAGCCGGCCGGGCTGGTTCCGGCAACCCTTGGCGACTCGGACAAACTCAACGTCGGTGACACCGCCGTCGCGATCGGCTCCCCGCTGGGCCTGACCGGAACCGTCACGGACGGCATCGTCTCCACGCTCAACCGCACCATCAGCGTGGCCTCCTCGGCCGCCCCCAAGGGCGGCGCCGACAATTCCCAGGGCGGCGACCAGGGCTTCCAGTTCGCCCCTCCCGGTGGCGGCCAGGCGCCGAGCACTGCCGATCAGGGCAGCATCTCGATCAACGTCATCCAGACCGACGCGGCCATCAACCCGGGTAACTCCGGCGGCGCGCTGGTGAACAGCAAGGGTGAAATCATCGGCGTCAACGTGGCCATCGCCTCCGCCGGCGGGGACGCCAGCGGCAGCACGAGCAGCGGCAACATCGGCGTTGGCTTCAGCATCCCGATCAACCACGCCAAGCGCGTGGCCCAGGAGATCATCAGCACCGGCAAGGCCACCCACGGCCAGCTTGGAGTGAGCGTGAAGTCCAAGGCGGCCGGCACCTCGTCCTCCGGCTTCTCGGTCGGCGCCGACGTGGCCACGGTCGAACCGGGCTCGGCCGCCGACAAGGCCGGCATCAAGGTGGGCGACGTCATCACGAAGTTCCAGGACCGGACCATCAGCGATCCGAACCAGCTGACGGCCGCCGTGCGCGAGCAGGCCGCCGGCGCGACCGTCAAGGTCACCGTCCTCCGGGGCGGCCAGGAACAGCAGCTCGATGTGACCCTTGGTGCGGCCGCCGACCAGTAGCCGGCACCAGTAGCGAACAGCAGTACGACGAGAGGGTCCCGGAGCCGCAACGCCCGGCCCGTGACGCCGGCCGGCGCCTTGGGGTGCCGGCCGGCGCTGCTTTTCCCGGCTCCCTTTTCCGGCACGCTAACGACCGCTATTGCCCCTTTCCGGGGCGCCCTGACACAGGCGTTAACCGAGGCCCCGCCAGGCCCGCGCTATATGGTTAGCTAGGAGCAACCCGGCACCCCGGGCGCTCCCTGGCCACGTCCCCACCCGGCTGGCTGCCCACCCGCATGGAAGGCTGCTGTAAACACAGTGGAAGAGACTTTGAAGATCATCGTGCTGGTCAAGCACGTACCGGACGCGCAGTTCGACCGCCACCTTGGCGGCGGGGACAACACCACGGACCGGTCCGAAAGCATCCTGTCGGAGCTCGACGAATACGCCCTGGAAGCCGCGCTGCAGCTGATCGAGGCCCGCGGTGGCGAAGCGGCCGGCAACAAGGTCATCGCCCTGAGTATGGGCCCGGCCGGCGCCGTCAATGCCGTCAAGAAGTCGCTGCAGATCGGCGCCACCGAAGGCGTTCACCTCAGCGACGATGCGCTCGCCGGCTCGGACGCGGCAGCCACCTCGCTGGCGCTGGCCGCGGCGATCCGGCACCTCGGCGCCGACGCGCCGGCGGATCTCATCCTGACCGGCATGGCCTCCACCGACGGCGAGACCTCGCTGGTCCCGGCCCAGCTCGCCGAGCGCCTCGGCCTGCCGCAGGTGACCTTCGCATCCTCGCTGGAGCTCGACGGCGGCAAGCTCACGGCCCGCCGCGACGGTGACTCGCACGCGGACACCGTCGAGGCCACCCTGCCGGCCCTCGTTTCGGTCACGGACCAGATCAACGACCCCCGCTACCCGAATTTCAAGGGCATCATGGCGGCGAAGAAGAAGACCATCGCCACCCTGACGCTGGCGGACATCGGCGTTGAACCCGGCCAGGTGGGGCTCGCGGGCTCCTGGACCGCCGTCGAGACCGCCGAAGCGCGCCCGCCGCGGACGGCCGGCACCATCATCACCGACGAAGGCGACGCCGGCCTCAGGCTGGTCGAGTTCCTGGCCGCCCAGAAGCTGCTCTAAGGGGAAATCCAGACATGGCAAAAGTACTTGTATTCATCGATACCCCGGGCCAGGCGCTGAAGAAGTCCAGCCTGGAGCTGCTCACCATCGCGCGCTCGCTGGGTGAGGCCGCGGTGGCGTTCAACGGCGAACTGCACGACGACGTCGCCGCCGAGCTGGCAGCCTACGGAGCGGGGGAACTCTACGTCCCCGCGGCAGCCGACCTCAACGACTACCTCGTCGGCCCCAAGGCGGCGTTCCTCGCGGCCGTGGCCGGAACCTCCGGGGCCACCGTGGTGCTGGCCGAGAACTCGGCCGAGGGCAAGGAGGTCGCGGCGCGGCTGGGGATCAAACTCGGCGCCGGTGTGATCACCGACGTCGTCGCGGTCGACCCGGACGGGACCGCGCACAAGTCGGTGCTCGCCGGCTCGTACACCACCACGGCCAGGGCCACCACCCCGGTGGCCGTGCTGACCGTCAAGGCCAACAGCGTCGCCCCGGAGCCGGCCGCCACGGCCACCGCCCCGCAGCCTGTCACGGTCGACCTGCCGGCGGACGCCATAGCCGGCGCGGCCCGGGTGACCGCCCGGACCGAGAAGGCCGCCAGCGGCCGCCCCGACCTCTCCGAGGCCCGGATCGTCGTGGCCGGCGGCCGGGGAGTGGACGGAAACTTCGGACCGCTTGAGGACCTCGCCGACGCCCTGGGCGCGGCCATCGGCGCGTCCCGCGCCGCCACGGACGCCGGCTGGATCGGCCACGACGCGCAGATCGGACAGACCGGCAAGACCGTCTCCCCGCAGCTCTACATCTCAGCCGGCATTTCCGGCGCCATCCAGCAGAAGGCCGGCATGCAGACCGCCAAGGTGATCGTGGCGGTGAACAAGGACGCCGAATCCCCGGTCTTCGAGATCGCCGACTTCGGCATCGTCGGCGACCTCTTCCAGGTGCTGCCGCAGGCCACCGAAGAAATCAAGAAGCGCAAAGGCTGACCATTGAGCACCAACGCCCCCGCGGCACAGAGCCCGTTCGATCCGAACCACACCCGGATCGAGCGGGTGCTTTGTTTCACCGCCCACCCGGACGACATCGACTTCGGCGCCGCCGGCACCATCGCCGCGTGGACCGCCGCCGGAGTCCAGGTCAGCTACTGCATCATGACGGACGGGGACGCCGGCGGCTTCGACCCGGCGAAGCGCGACGAAATCGTCCGGCTGCGGACGGAGGAACAGCAGCGCGCCGCCGCGCTCGTCGGCGTGAGCGATATCCACTACCTCCACCAGCTGGACGGCTACCTTGAGCCCTCGCACGAGGTCATCCGTGAGGTGGTGCGCCTGATCCGCCGGCTCCGTCCCGACGTCGTGCTCGCCATGCATCCGGAACGGAACTGGAACCGGATCCAGAAGAGCCACCCGGACCACCTGGCGGTGGGGGAGGCGGTGACCAGGGCTGTGTACCCGGCCCTGGAGAACCCCTTCGCGTACCCGGAGCTGGCCGCGGCCGGGCTGGAGGCCTACAAGCTGCCCTGGCTGTGGCTCTTCGCCGGACCGGAGGAGCGGGAGAACCACTTTGTGGATGTCACCGGGAACGTCGAGGAAAAGCTGGCGGCCATCCACATCCACGCCAGCCAGCACCCCGACGTTGACGCCATGGAACGCACCGTCCGCGGCCTCATGCTCGCCACCGGGGAACGCGGCGGCCTCGCTCCGGGCCGGAGCGCCGAGGCGTTCCACGTCGTCGCGGTCAACGGCCCGGGAACCATCGCCGGCTTCTAGTGTTGCCCGAGCGTGACCGCTGCCATATGCTTGCCATTGTTTAAATCATATTTATTGATGGAAGGCAGACTTTAATGGCGAAGACTGCGCAGCACCCCGTCCTGGTCATCATGGGCGTCTCAGGCTCGGGCAAATCCACCGTGGCCGGCCTGCTGGCCGGGCGGCTGGGTTGGGACCTCGCGGAAGGCGACGACCTGCATCCGGCGTCCAACGTGGCCAAGATGCACGCCGGCCAGCCGCTGACGGACGAAGACCGCTGGCCCTGGCTGGACACCATCGCCGCCTGGATCCGGGAGCACACCGCCGCCGGGACCCCCGGCGTCGTAACCTGCTCGGCCCTGAAGAAGCGGTACCGCGACGTCCTGCGCGGGGAAGGCGTGGTTTTTGTCTTCCTCGAAGGCAGCAAGGACCGGATCTCGGACCGCCTCGCCTCCCGGCACGGCCACTTCATGCCACCGGCGCTGCTGGAATCCCAGTTCGACGCGCTGGAAGCCCCCACCGAGGACGAAAACTTCATCACCCTCTCCGTAGGGGCAACCCCCGCGGACGAAGCCCAGGAAATCATCGACCGGCTCCACCTCAACGGCGCCGACGCCGCCGCGCGCTAACCGCGCGCCGGTCACCACCCCCTTATTCCAGCTAGGAAAACGTTTTGAATTCTCTTACAGCAATGCAGCTTCCCGCTGCCCTCGAGGCCTGGACCGGCCACGACACCCAGCTCCTGGTGGTCGCCGGCCTCGGCATCGCACTGATCGTGGTGCTGATCGCGAAGTTTAAGCTCCACCCCTTCCTCGCGCTTGTGCTCGGCTCGGCCTTTGTCGGACTGGCCTCGGGCGTGGAACTGCCCAAGATCATCAGCAACTTCGAGGACGGCGTGGGCGGCGTCTTGAAGGAGGTCGGCCTGCTGATCGCCCTCGGCGCCATGCTGGGCAAGCTCCTGGCGGACTCCGGGGGAGCCAACCGCGTGGTGGACACGCTGCTCGCCAAGGCGGGGGGTAACCGGGTGGTCTGGTCCATCACGCTTGTCGCGGTGATCATCGGCCTGCCGATGTTCTTCGAAATCGGCCTCGTGCTGCTGCTGCCCGTGATTGTCCTGGTCACGCAGCGCTCCAAAATGCCGCTGATGCGCATCGCCATCCCGGCGCTGGCCGGATTGTCGGTGCTGCACGGCCTCGTGCCGCCGCACCCGGGTCCGCTGATCGCGATCAGCGCCGTCAAGGCCGAGCTGGGCACCACGCTCGCGCTCGGACTCCTGGTCGCCATCCCCACCGTCATCATCTGCGGTCCGTTGTTTTCCCGCCTCGCCGCCAAATGGGTGCCGGTGGGCGCCCCCGCCGTCGCGGGCGGCATCGACACCGAGCACGGCGCCGATCTCGAAGGCGTCAAGCGCCAGCCCAGCTTCCCGGTCACGCTGATGACCATCATCTTCCCGGTCGTCCTCATGCTGCTCAAGGCCGTCGTGGACATCATCTGGCCCGACGCCGCCTCGGCGCCGTGGATCCGGGTCTTCTTCGATTTCGTGGGTCAGCCGCTCGTTGCGATGACCCTGGCGGTCCTGCTCGCCATCGGCACCTTCGGCTACGCCGTCGGCTTCACCGGCAACAAGATCACCACCAAGATCGGCGCGAGTCTCGGCCCGATTGCCGCGATCCTGCTGATCGTGGGCGCTGGCGGCGGCTTCAAGCAGACGTTGATCGGCGCCGGCGTCGGCGACGCCGTCAAGAAATGGGCCGAGGGCGCCAACATGTCCGTGCTGGTCCTCGGCTTCCTCGTGGCCGTGGCGCTGCGCCTCGCCACCGGCTCCGCGACCGTGGCCACCGTGACCGCGGCGGGCATCGTGGCACCGCTGGCCAGTTCGCTTTCCCCGACCCACGCCGCCCTGCTGGCCCTTGCGATCGGCGCCGGCTCGCTCTTCCTCTCCCACGTCAACGACGCCGGGTTCTGGCTGGTGAAGGAACTCTTCGGCCTCAGCGTCGGACAGACGTTCAAGACCTGGTCCGTGATGGAGACGCTGATCTCCGTGGTGGGCTTTGCCTTCGTGATGCTGCTCTCGCTGGTCATTTAGCGGGCGGCACAACAAAAGCCGCGCAGGCCCCGGGCAATCGGGTCCTGCGCGGCTTTGTCGTTGTCGGATACTAAGCGTCAGCTACTAAGCGCCCAGCGGCGCGGAGGCCACGGTCGGCATGGTGGGCGTCTTAGAGCCGCCCGCCGGCTCCACCGTGATGCCCAGGGCCGCGGCGGAGCCGATGCCCGTGACGACAGCAGGCTTTGACAGCGCCTCCGCGTCCATCAGGCCCTTGGAGACCGGAGCCGAGCCGTCCTTCGGGATCAGCCACATCTGGTAGACCTTGCCCGTCGGTGGAGCGGGAACGCCGTTCATCTTTACTACCGCGGCGTCCCTCGAGGACGAGAGCGTGAGCGAGGCCGTGCCGCCGCCGATCACGTCGATCGTCGCCTTGCGCACGTCGCTGGCCTGAAGCACCTGGTTCAGCGGGTCGTTCTGGTTGGCGACATACGCGCCCACCCCGACTCCGCCTACCGCGATGGCGGCAGCAGCGGCGACGCCGATCAGCCAGTTGCGCATGCCCTGGGGCCGGCGCCGTTCGTCACGGCGCTGGCGGGCGGCGCTGAGTTCGTCGGTGACCGGAAGCCCCGGGTGTTCGCGGACCGGACGGGCCACCACCGGGGGAGCGGCAGGGCCAGGCCGTGCCTCGGCACCCGGCTCGGCGGCCTGCGCCGGCAGGGCCGCGACAATGCGGTCGAAGAGGCCGGCCGGCGGCTCCTCCTCCGCGCTAAAGCTCATCGTCAGCGTCTCTCGGGCCTGCCGGACACGCTCCTCGAACTCGGCGCGTTCCGCCGGCGGGGCCTCCGTGAGGTAGCGGTCGACGGCGGTGCGTTCGGCGTCGTCGAGGGCGTGCAGCGCGTAAACCTCGGCGAGGTCGACGGCGCGGCCGGAGCTGAGGTCGCTGGCGATGTCGGCGGAAAAGCTGCCGGGCGTGCGGCCGCTGTTCTGAGGATTCATGTCATTCATCTCAACTCACCCCCAAACAGGTCTTCAGTCGGATCAGTCCGTCGCGGATGCGGGACTTAATGGTGGGAACGGCCGCGTTGAGCTTCTCGGCGACTTCCCGGTAGGTGAGCCCGCCGTAATAGGCGAGCCGGACGGATTCCTGCTGTGTGTCCGTCAGCGTGTCCAGGCAGCGGACCACCGCTTCGGCCTCGAGCTTGCTGCCGACCGCATCGGAAACGGAGTCGTGGTCGATCTCCTGGCTGCTGGCGCCGTACTTGGCCTCACGGTCGGTGGAGGACTGCGAGGACCGGACCTTGTCCACGGCCCGGCGGTGGGAGATGGTCATCAGCCACGCGAGCGGGCTGCCGGCGTCGGCGTTGAACTTGGCGGCGTTCTGCCAGACCTGGAGGAACACCTCCTGCGTGGTGTCCTCGCTGAGCTCCGTGTCAATCAGGACCCGGCGCGCCATGCCGAAAACGCGGCGCGACGTGAGCTGATAGAACTCGGCGAAGGCGGCCTGGTCACCGTTGGCGATCTGTCCGAGCAGGGCTCCCAGCCGGCGGTTAACGTCGGCTGAGGCGCTGGGGGGAGCGGCGGCCTCGGGATTCGGGGCATTCGGAGTTTCCATCACCCTCAAGCATAAGGTGCCAGCCTCCGGTCCGGGGCCAGAACGGACTTCGACCGTGCCGTGGTTGCCCGCAGCCCAACGGGCCGGGCGTCTATCCGCCTGCATTATTGTCACCTGCCGCTCCTCGCTCCCTTCAACGCTCGCCTGGATGGTGTCTCACAAACGATTCGGCGCGGCGGGAGAAACGGATGGGCGGGCTTCAGGGAAATTTGCGCCAGCGGCCTGATCCGGATCCAGCGCCGCAAGCCCCAGGTACTACAGCTTGGCGCCCGCGAAGCCCTGCTGGCGCCAGGCCTCGTAGACAGCAATCGACGCCGCGTTGGCCAGGTTCAGCGAACGCAGCGCCGGCAGCATAGGCAGCCGGACGCGGGACGTCACATGCGGGTCGTGCTTGAGTGCCTCGGAAAGGCCCACGGATTCCCGGCCGAACATCAGCACGTCGCCGGGACGGTAGCTGATGTCCGTGTAGGAGGTTTCGCCGTCGGAAGTGAAGGCGAAGACCCGCTCCGGCTGCAGCGCTTCCCAGGCCGCGTCGATGTCCGGGTGGACGGTGACGACAGCGAGGTCGTGGTAGTCCAGGCCGGCGCGGCGGAGCTTGGCGTCGGAGAAGTCAAAGCCCAGCGGCTCCACGAGGTGGAGTTCGGCGCCCGTGATGGCGGCCAGCCGGATGGCATTGCCGGTATTGCCGGGGATTTCGGGGCTGTGGAAGAGGATGCGGAACACGCTCCCATCCTAGCGAGCCGGCTGGCCGCTAATGCATTCCGCGCAGCAGCCTGGCCAGCACCGGTACGTTGACGGTGTTCGGGGCGGGCCCGGAACTGAGGAACTGCTTGAGGCCGCGGGCCAGCCCGGCGGCGTTGACCACCTGGACGAGCTCCTGGCTGTCGCCGCGGTCGCGGGAGCGGCCGTGCCGGTCGATCACCGGTTCGTGCAGGTTGCCGTCGGTGCTGTGGACGACGGTCCAGCCGGTGACGTTCAGCTCCGGGAAGATGTCCTGCATCCGGCGCACCACATGGGCCAGCTGCGGCGGGGCGATGGACCGGCCGCCGTGGTTCAGGGTGCTGCCGTTCCAGGCGTAGGCTCCCGGCGGCAGGAGCATGGAACCGATGATGGCCAGCCGGTAGCCGGAGACCAGCACATGGTCGATGTGGCTGTTGTCCGCGGGGGACTGCAGACCATTGATCAGCCGGGCGGCCGGGATGGCAGGCAGGATCTGCCGGGTGATCAGCTGCACCGTCCGCATTTCGCGCTGGATGCGCGCCTCAGCGCCGAAAATGCCCCGCCGGCGGGGCATGCCGTGGACCTGCTGCCCGGCCACCGACGCCGGGATCAGCGGCACCTCACCGGCCGCCGCCACCTCTTCGAAGGAGGGAACGTAGACCGGGGGATCCGCGGCGGTGTTGCGCGGCGTGTTAGGACGGCGGACATGCGCGGAAGCCCGGCTGCCGGCTGCCGGCGCGTCGAAGTGCGCACCTTCTTCGGCCGGGGCCGTGCGGCTGGAGAAGGCGGTCCCGCTGCCGTAGGAACGGTCGTAATCGGCACGGCGCTTGGCATCGATGAGGGTCTCATAGGCCAGGGTCACCCGGCGGAAGGTGGCGGCGTCGCCTCCGTGGTCGGGGTGGGCCGTGCGGGCAGCCTTGCGGTAGGCCACCTTGATGTCCTTGTCCGTCGCCGTGACGGGGATCCTGAGGACCTGGTAATGCGAGCTGTTGCCCTGCGTCAAGCACGATTCCTTTGCGTCAGTGGAGCCGGTCCGGTCGGGGACCTCCGGCGTGGACAGTTTAACCGGCTGGGGGAATAACGAGCGTGTGGCCGTGGATGGTTCCCGGCGGCTGGCATAATTCAGCGCATGAAGATTGCCCTCGCCGTCAACCCGCGCGCCTCCTTTGGCCGCGGGCGGCATGCCGGCCGGGAAGCGGCCAAGTGCCTCAGCGCGGCCGGGGTCCAGGTCCAGCTGCTGTGCGAGGACAGCTACCAGCAGTTGTCCCGGGCCGTGGACAAGGTGCTCGCCGACGGGGTGGACGCGCTGGTTGTGGCGGGCGGCGACGGCATGGTCCACCTGGGTGTCAATGCGCTCGCCGGGTCGGGTGCCCCGTTCGGCGGGACTCCGCTGGGCATCATTCCGAGCGGAACCGGAAATGACATGGCACGCGCGCTCGGCCTGCCGCGGCACGACATCCCGGCGGCCGCCGCACGGGTGCTGGCTGCCCTGCCGTCGGGCGGCCGCCTGATCGACGCCGGCCGGGTGAGCTCCGGCGGCCGGACGCACTGGTTTGCCGGGGTGGTGTCCGCAGGCTTTGACGCCGCGGTCAACGAGCGCGCCAACGCGTGGCGCCGGCCGCGCGGCCAGGCCCGGTACAACCTGGCCATGCTGCGCGAACTGGCCACCTTTCGCGCCATCGAGTACACCGTGACGGCCGACGGCGAACGCTGGCAGCAGGGTGCCATGCTGATCTCGGTGGCCAACGGACAGTCGATCGGCGGCGGCATGAAGGTCGTGCCCGACGCCGTCCTCGACGACGGCTATCTGGACCTGTTCATCGTCCGGCCGTTGTCCCGCGCCGCTTTCCTGGCGGTGTTCCCCAAGGTGTTTTCCGGCAAGCACGTGGGCCACCCGGCCGTGGAGATCCGCCGGGTCCGGCGGGTTGAACTTGAGGCCGACGGCGTCGTCGCGTACGCGGACGGCGAGCGGGTCGGACCGCTGCCACTGACCATCGACGTTGTGCCCGGTGCGCTCCGGGTCCTGGCGTAGGCAGGGTGACGGACATGGCGGGCCACGGCACGGCACGGTTCGGCGGCGCACTGCTGGCACTGCTGCCCCTGCTGGCAGGCTGCAGTGTGGGGGTTCCGGATCCCTCGGCGGCCAAACCGGTGAGCAGCGCTGCCACCGTCGCCACCCCGACCGTGACGCCGGGGTACGACGCCGAAGCGGTCGCTGCGCGCAGCCTGCCTTTCGGAGCGGGGGACCGCCTCGCTGCCGGCGTACCGGTCCGACTCTCCGACGGGCTGAGCGACGCCCCCGCCTGGAAGGCCGGCAAACAGGATGTGGCCGGCGCCAGCGAGTACCGGAAGGCCGACGGCTGCCTGGTCTCCGCCAGGGTCCGGGTGAACCAGTGGCCGCTCGTCGTCGCCGGCGACGACAAGGCGTCCACGGAGGCCCTCTTCCACTACCTGGACCCCAGCATCCTGCCGTCCTACCTCAAGACGGCAGTCCTGCGCTGGGGCGGCGAACCGGACAAGCCGGGCCCGCGGGTCGAGGTGCTGGTGCTCGAGGGCGGCAAGAAGGCCGGGAGCCGGGCGAGCGCCAGCTACGCCCGGCTCTTTGCCAAGGCCGGCTCATCCGTCTATGTCTCCGTGTCCTGCCCGGACGACGCGGCGCTCGCGGCCGCGCGGGCCGACATCGCCGCACGGTTGGCCGTGCTGCCGCCGTCGTCCTGACCCGCCCGAAGCGGACAGGCCGGCGGCGGAAGGGGGCCGACTAGTGGAGCTTCGCCGGCGAGAGCCGGTTCAGCGCCAGGGCCCCGACCAGCAGTCCGAAGTCGCGCAGTGCCACGTCGAAGTAGCTGCCAAGGACCAGCAGGTTGACGATGATGCCGAGCAGCCACACGGCGACCAGCAGGGATCCGAAGCGCGGGCGGACCGCCACGGCGATGCCGGCGATGATCTCGACGACGCCGACGACGTACATAAAACTCTGTGCCGACACCGGGACCACCGAGGTGGCCACCGGGGCGAGATACATCGTCCAGTCGGTCAGCAGGTTGGTGAACTTGTCCAGGCCGAAAATGATCGGCGCGACGGTGAAGACCGTGCGCAGCAACAGGAAGGCCTGCCGCTGGGAACCGGCTGCGACCGTCGGGGCCGGGGCCGCAAGTGCTGTTGAAGATTTCATCTTCTGCTCCTCTAAAATTGGGTAACTTGATTTTAGAATGACTCCAGGGGTTAAGCAATGGATCTTGTTTTTAGAGTTAGGCTGATGCCATGAACCGTTTGCCGTGGAGCCGCAGGATTGCCGCCGTCGCGTCCCTGGGGGATGAAAACCGCAGGCGGCTCTTTGACTTCGTCACCGCGGCGGATCAGGCGGTGGGCCGCGACGACGCGGCCGGTGCCCTCGGGCTGGCAAGGAGCACCGCGTCGTTTCACCTGGACCGGCTGGTCCACGACGGCCTGCTGGCGGTGGAGTTCCGCAAACTCGGCGGCAAGGAGGGGCCCGGTTCCGGCCGGCCGGCCAAGCTGTACCGCGCGGCCGTCCAGGAGGTCTCGGCATCCGTCCCGGAACGCAACTATGATCTGGCCGCCGAACTCCTGGTGACGGCGATTGAACAATCCGCGGCCGACGGCGGATCGGCCCGGACCGCGCTGCTGCAGGCCGCCCGGTCGCGGGGCCTGGCCGCGGGGGAAGCCGCCGGCACCGCCGACTTCGCGGAGCTGCTGACCGCCGAGGGGTACCGACCGGCGGACGACGGTGCCGGCGGGCTCGTGTTGCTCAACTGCCCGTTTCACCGGGTGGCCCAGGGCCACGCGGAGGTGGTCTGCGCCATGAACGGCGCGTTCCTGGGCGGGGCCGCGGCGGGCTGCGGGGTGGATCCGGCCAGGGTCGAAGCGCTCGACATCGAGGAACTCCGGGTGCAGGGCTCGGCTGCCCCGGCCCAGTGCTGCGCCCGGATCAGGCCGCTCTGAGCTTCGCCTGCCCCTTGATGCCGGTCAGCAGGACGCCGGCTACCACCATGATGCCGCCCGCGACCTGGACGAGGGTCAGGGGCGTCCCAAGCGCGACCGTGATGACGGCGGTGAAGACCACCATGAGGTTCAGATAGTTCCCGGCGGTGCCCGGCGGGGTGGTCTTTAATGCCAGGTTCCAGAACAGGTAGGCGCCCAGCGAGGGGAAGACCGCTATGTAGGCCAGCGACCAGCCCTCCGCCGGTGTCTCCGGCAGCCGCACGTGCATGGCCAGCGCAAACGGTGCCAGCGTCACGGTGGCCATGGTGACCTGCACGGCGGTGGCGGCGATGGCGGGAATGTCCAGCCTGCGGGCGATGATCGTGTAGCTGCCCCAGACCACGATGGCGCCGATCATCAGGAGCTCCCCGGTGTTGATCGAGAGGCTGAGTACCCGCTGCAGTTCGCCGCGGGTCAGGACCAGCAGCACGCCCAGCAGCCCCAGCCCGATGCCGAGCCAGCCGAGCCGGGTGGTCCTCTCGCCGAGCAGGAAAATTGCCATCACCACAATCAGGGCCGGGTTCGCCGCGGTGATCAGCGAGGCGTTCATCGCGGAGGTGTAGCCGAGCGCGCTGTACAGGAGCAAGGTGTAGCCGCTCATCCCCAGCGCGCTCAGCAGCAGCAGCACGGGCCAGCGGCGCAGGACCGCGCGCCAGTCCGGCTTTTCCACGAAGTGGGCCAGGGCCAGCAGCGGCAGGGCGGCCAGCGTCCAGCGCCAGAAGGTCAGGTCCAGGGGCGTCATCGAGGCGACAGCGGCCTGGCCGACGACGAAATTTCCGGACCAGAACAGGGTGGCCAGGACGAGGTAGAGGGACGCTTTCACCGCTTGAATGTACACCAGTGCCGTCTCCTTCCGGCGTCGCCCTCCGGCGCCTTCCGTCTCCTTCCGGCGTCGCCGTCCCGCGCCGTCCCGCGCCTTCCGGCCGCGCCGTCCCGCGGCGCGGAGCAAGCCCCCACGGTAGAATTGGCGTGTGCCCGTATACCTAGACCACGCAGCCACCACGCCGCTTGCCGCGGAGGCGCTGGCCGCGCTGACGCGTGAGCTGGCCCGCACCGGCAACCCCTCCTCTCTGCACGGGTCCGGCCGCCGCGCCCGCCGGGCTGTCGAGGATGCCCGCGAGGCCCTGGCCGCGGCAGCCGGGGCGCATCCTTCGGAGGTTATCTTCACCTCAGGTGGCACGGAAGCCGACAACCTTGCCGTGAAGGGACTCTATTGGGCCCGCCAGGCCGAGGATCAGCGGCGGACCCGCGTTCTCTGCTCCGCCGTCGAACACCACGCGGTGCTGGACGCCGTCGAATGGCTCGAACGGCACGAGGGAGCCGACGTTCGCTGGCTGCCCGTGGACGCCGACGGCGTGCTGGACCTGGCCGCGCTGGAGGCCGAGTTGGCCGACGATCCGGCCTCGATTGCCCTGGTCACCGTCATGTGGGCCAACAACGAGGTAGGCAGCCTCCAACCGGTCGCGGAGGTCGTGCGGCTGGCGCACGCCGCCGGCGTGCCCGTGCATTCCGACGCCGTGCAGGCGTTCGGCTCCGTGCCGGTTGATTTCCGTGGGACCGGCCTGGACGCCATGTCCATCTCCGGACACAAAATCGGCGGCCCGGTCGGCGTCGGCGCGCTGCTGCTGGGCCGCGCCGTCAAGCTGACCCCGGTCCAGCACGGCGGGGGACAGGAACGCGACGTGCGCTCCGGCACCCTGGACACCGCGTCGATCGCAGCCTTCGCCGCCGCGGCGGGGGCAGCCACCGGAAATCTCGCCGCCGAGTCGGCACGGATCTCCGCGCTCCGGGACCGGCTGATTGACGGCGTCCGCGCCGCCGTTCCGGAGGCCGTCCTGCGCGGTGCCCCCGGGAACGGCCGGCTGCCGGGCAACGCGCATTTCACCTTCCCCGGCTGCGAGGGCGACTCGCTGTTGTTCCTGCTGGACCTCGCCGGGGTGGAATCCTCCACCGGCTCAGCCTGCACCGCCGGCGTGCCACGGCCCTCCCACGTGCTGCTCGCCATGGGCCTGGATGAGGACACCGCCCGGGGCGCCCAGCGCTTCACCCTCGGCCACTCCTCTACCGACGCCGACGTCGATGCGCTGCTGGCGGCCCTGCCGGCGGCGTACACCCGCGCCCGCCAGGCCGGCATGGCCGGACACGAGTCCAGCATCCAGACCGCGGGAACCGTCGCCCGCCAATCCGCCAACGGCTAGTCCCCGGACAGTAGCTGCTCCAGCGGGACGTCCGGATCCGCCAGCGAGTCCGGGCTGACGGAGGCGCGTGCAGTGATGAGTGCCTTGATGGCCTTTTGCGGCTTGTCGGACCGCGGCCAGTTGACGTTCATGCCTGCGACCACGCAGCCTTCGCGCTGCCAGAAGGCGAGGAATTCCTGCCGCTCCAGTGAACCCCTGAGTACGGGCGGGCCCTCGACCAGGCTGGGGAAGCCGGAATACTCCATGCTGACGTCGTACTGGTCCGTATAGAAGTAAGGAATGGTGTCCAGTACGGCCTCCCGTCCGAGCATCGCCCGGCCGGCGACCTTCCCGCCGTTGAGCGCGTTGGACCAGTGCTCGCTGCGGTGGTGCCCGCCGGTGAACGGATGCAGGGCGTTGGCGACGTCGCCGGCGGCAAAGACTCCCGGAGCCGAAGTGCGCAGCGACGCGTCCGTGAGGATCCCGTTGTCCAGGGCGATGCCCGCGGCTGCGGCGAGCGATGTGTCGGGGACGACGCCGACGGCGATGACAACCAGGTCGGCGGCCAGGATTTCGCCGGCGTCGGTGCGGACGCCGGTGACCCGGCCGTCGACACCTGTGATGGCTGCGGCCGACGCCGGCAGCCGGAACCGCACGCCCCGGGACTCATGCAGCGAGCGGAAGAAGGCGCCCAGTTCGGGGCCGATCGCCGCGGCCAGCGGCACCTGCTCGAGGCCCAGCAGGGTGACGGAGTTGCCATACGAGTTCGCGGCGGCCGCAAGCTCCATTCCGATCCAACCCGAGCCGACCATCACCACGTTCCGGCCGCCCGCGGAGAGGGCATCCCGGAGCCGGCGGCTGTCGTCGAGCGTCCGGAACGTCATGACGCCGTCGAGGCTGCTGCCGGGCAGCGGAATCGAGCGCGGACGTGCCCCCGTGGCCAGCAGGAGCGCGGAATAGGGTAGCCGGCTGCCGTCGCCGAGGGTCACCGTGCGGGCCGCGGGGTCCAGCCCGGTGACCGGAGCGCCCAGCCGGAGGTCGACGTCGTTCTCCCCGTACCAGCCGGCCGGAACCACCGGGAGGGCGTCCTCGCCGTCCTTGCCCAGGAGATATTCCTTGGACAGCGGCGGCCGCAGGTAGGGGGCCTGCGCCTCCTCGGCGAGCAGCGTGACCGGGCCCTCGAAGCCCTCCACCCGCAGGGTCTTCGCGGCGGTGGCGCCCGCCAGGCCGCCACCCACAATCACGATGTTCTCGACAGCCATCTCGCGCGTCCCGTCTGGGCTTTCGCCGCCCTTGTTCTAAAACCGCTAACGCTGACGTTAGAAGCGCGGCAGGCTGCCGTCAAGCCTTTTTGGGGCAGGAATCGGCGTGGCGATAGAATCGGTAGGCGGGCGCTGTGTTATTCCTCTGCCCGCGGACCTCCCGATTCCTAGAGAAAGCCAGCATGCGAGTTCTTGCAGCCATGAGCGGCGGCGTCGATTCAGCCGTTGCCGCAGCCCGCGCCGTCGAGGCCGGCCACGACGTCGTCGGGGTCCACCTCGCCCTCTCACGCATGCCCGGAACGCTGCGCACCGGCAGCCGCGGCTGCTGCACCATCGAGGACTCGCGCGACGCCTGGCGGGCGTGCGACGTGCTGGGCATCCCGTACTACGTGTGGGACTTCTCCGAGCGATTCAAGGAAGACGTCGTCCAGGACTTCATCGACGAATACGCCGCCGGCCGCACGCCCAACCCGTGCATGCGCTGCAACGAGCGGATCAAGTTCGCCGCGCTGCTGGAGAAGGCGATCGCGCTGGGTTTCGACGCCGTCTGCACCGGCCACTACGCCAAGGTGATCACGGACGCCGACGGTAACCCCGAACTGCACCGCGCCGCGGACTGGGCAAAGGACCAGAGCTACGTGCTCGGCGTCCTCACGCACGAACAGCTCCGGCACTCGATGTTCCCGCTCGCGGACACCCCCTCCAAGGCCGAGGTCCGCGCCGAGGCCGAACGCCGAGGGCTGTCCGTGGCCAACAAGCCCGACAGCCACGACATCTGCTTCATCCCCGACGGCGACACCGCCGGCTGGCTGGCGGAGAAGATCGAGATGTCCACCGGCGACATCGTGGACGAATCCGGCGCCAAGGTCGGCGAACACCCGGGCGCCAACGCCTTCACCGTCGGCCAGCGCCGCGGGCTGAAGCTGGGCACCCCGGCCGCCGACGGCAAGCCGCGCTTTGTGCTGGAGATCCGCCCCAAGGAGAACAAGGTGGTCGTCGGCCCCGAGGCCCTGCTCGCGATCGACGAGATCCGCGGCATCAAGGTGTCCTGGGCCGGGCTGCCGATTGCGGAGATCGCCACCGGCGAGGAGTTCGACTGCTACGCCCAGGTCCGCGCCCACGGGGACCCGGTGCCGGCAACCGCCCGGATGGAACACTCCGGAGGGTCCGGCGACCTGGTGGTCACGCTGGCGGAAC
Source organism: Arthrobacter sp. 10T419 (assembly GCF_056394105.1). Lineage (NCBI taxonomy): Bacteria > Bacillati > Actinomycetota > Actinomycetes > Micrococcales > Micrococcaceae > Arthrobacter > Arthrobacter sp. 10T419. The sequence goes on from NZ_JBFTHF010000005.1 coordinate 98,613, forward strand.
CGCTCCGCGGCGTCGCCCCCGGCCAGACCGTGGTGCTCTACCAGGGCAGCCGGGTCCTTGGCCAGGCCACCATCGACGCCGCGCGGTCGCTCCAGCGGGCCGCACTCTAACCGCCCTCGACGGGCCGCGTCTTCGCTTCGGCGGGGGTCCGCCGAATCCAGGAGCGCCGCATGCCATTGGCCTGCGGCGCTCCTGCCTTTAACCGTCGCCCGGGCGCGGGACATGTCCATTCTTCGCGGCCACGAGTGGGCACTTCGGGTATATGTCCACTCCAGGGCTCGGGCGCGGGACATGTTCGTTAGCGTGCACCCCGCGCAAGCATCCCGCGCGGGACATGTCCGTTCGTCGCAGCCAGGAGTGGGCACTTAGGGATTATGTCCACTCCCGGGTTCGGCGGTGAGCATGCCCGTCCTCCGGCAAGAGCGCGGGACATGTTCATTAGCGTGCGGCCCGCGCAAGCATCGAGCGCGGGCCATGTCCATTCTTCGCTGCCACGAGTGGGCACTTCGGGATTATGTCCACTCCCGGGCCTCGGCGGTGAGCATGCCCGTCCTCCGGCCAGAGCGCGGGCCATGTTCGTCTTCCGGCTAGAGCGCGGGACATGTCCATTCTTCGCGGCCACGAGTGGGCACTTCGGGTATATGCCCAGTCCCTGGCCCGGGCGGTGGGCATGTCCGTTCCCGAGCCCCCGCCGCCGCAGGCCGCACCGAGTCCGGGGTGCCGAAGATCCGGGCGAAATCCCGAAGAATGCGATAACTTCCGCCGGTTCGTGTAAATTTTGTGTCTCAACTCACAAGATGTAGCGATTCGCCCGTGGTCTTCTGGTTGAATCTAGGAATCAGGACAGGTGCTGCCCAACGAGTCAAGCTACTTCGGGCTGCGCACTAGTACTCATCGAACAGAAAGTTCACAGATGGCAATGAACAAAAAGGCCCTGCAGAGCGCCATCGCGCTTGCCGGGGTTTCCGCCTTTGCACTGACGGCCTGCACCGGCCCTACCGGCGGCGGAACGTCCTCCGGCAGCGCCGCAGGCGGAGGCAGCATTACGTACGGCACCACGGACAAGGTGGTCACCCTCGACCCGGCCGGCTCCTACGACGCCGGCTCGTTCATGGTGATGAACCAGATCTACCCGTTCCTGATGAACTCGAAGCCCGGAACGGCTGACTCCAGCCCGGACATCGCCGAGTCCGCGTCCTTCACGAGCCCCACGGAATACACCGTCAAGCTCAAGTCCGGCCTCAAGTTCGCCAACGGGCACGCGCTGACGTCCTCGGACGTGAAGTTCTCGATCGACCGCGTCATCAAGATCAACGACGACAACGGCCCGGCCTCCCTGCTGGGCAACCTCGCCTCGGTGGAAGTCAAAGACGACTCCACCGTGGTCTTCAAGCTCAAGGAAGGCAACGACCAGGTCTTCCCGGGCGTGCTCGCCGCGAACGCAGGTCCGATCGTCGACGAAGAGGTCTTCTCCGCCGACAAGCTGATGAGCGACGAGGACATCGTCAAGGGCAAGCCTTTCGCCGGCCAGTACACGATCGAGAGCTACAAGAAGAACGAGCTCGTCAGCCTCAAGGCCAACCCTGACTACAAGGGTCTGCTCGGCAAGCCGGCGAACGACAGCGCCACGATCAAGTACTACGCGGACTCCAACAACCTCAAGCTCGATGTCCAGCAGGGCAACATCGACGTCGCCGGCCGCAGCCTGACTGCGACCGACGCCGCCGACCTCGAGAAGGACTCCAAGGTCAAGGTTCACAAGGGCCCCGGTGGCGAACTGCGCTACATTGTCTTCAACTTCGACACCATGCCGTTCGGCGCCAAGGCTGCCGACGCCGACCCGAAGAAGGCACTCGCCGTCCGCCAGGCGATGGCAGACATCGTCGACCGCGACGCGATCGCCAGCCAGGTCTACAAGGGCACCTACCTGCCCGCGTACTCCGTCGTCCCGGACGGCTTCGTCGGCGCCATCAAGCCGCTCAAGGAAATGTACGGCGACGGCAACGGCAAGCCCAGCCTGGACAAGGCCAAGAAGGCCTTCAGCGACGCCGGCGTCACCGCCCCGGTCACGCTGAAGCTGCAGTACAACCCGGACCACTACGGCAAGTCCTCCGGCGACGAGTACGCCATGATCAAGGAGCAGCTGGAAAAGTCGGGCCTGTTCAAGGTCGACCTGCAGTCCACCGAGTGGGTCACCTACTCCAAGGACCGCACCAAGGACGTCTACCCGGTCTACCAGCTCGGCTGGTTCCCGGACTACTCCGACGCCGACAACTACCTGACCCCGTTCTTCGTCCCGGGCAACTTCCTCAAGAACCACTACGAGAACGCCTCCGTCACGGCGCTGATCAAGAAGCAGCTCACCACCGTTGACAAGACCGAGCGCGAAAAGGTGCTTGGCGAGGCCCAGACGGCCGTCGCCAAGGACCTCTCCACGCTGCCGCTGTTGCAGGGCGCCCAGCTCATGGTCGCCGGCAAGGACGTCCAGGGTGTCGAAAAGACCCTCGATGCGTCCTTCAAGACCCGTCTTGGTGTGATTTCCAAGTAGGTCCATTCCCCATCCGGTCCTGACCAGCCAAGGAGGCGGGGCGCCTGCGCGGCGTCCCGCCTTTCTTGCTGATAGCAGGACAACCGATTCCGGAAGCCCACGAAGCCGACGGAAACACAAATTTAGGTACCAATGACAACACTTATTGAGGCGCCGCCCAGCGACGCCGACGGCCTATTGCCAACAAAGAAGAAGGCGTCCGGTGGGGGACTGGGCCAATACATCCTGATCAGGTTCCTGCTGATCTTCCCGACCATTTTCATCCTGGTCACACTCGTATTTTTCCTGATGCGCATCACGGGCGACCCGATCACGGCCGCCCTCGGCGGGCGGCTCCCGCCGGAACAACTGGCGGAGCGCATCCACGCGGCCGGCTACGACCGGCCCATCTTCGTGCAGTACTTCGAGTACCTCGGACAGCTCATCACCGGCAACTTCGGCACCACGCTCTCGGACAACCGCCAGGTCTCCGAGATGCTGACCACCTACGGTTCGGCAACGCTGGAACTGTCCATCAACGCACTGATCGTGGCACTGCTCGTGGGTATCCCGCTGGGCATGATCGCCGCGCATCGCCGCGACAAGGCGGCCGACGCCGTCCTGCGCATCTTCGCGATCCTCTGCTACGCCACGCCCGTCTTCTTCGCCGGCATGCTGCTCAAGCTGACCTTCTCGGTCTGGCTCGGCTGGCTCCCGGTCGCCGGCCGCGCCAAGACCTCCACCGAACTGGCCCTCACCGCGCTGCAGGCGCCCACCGGCATCTACTGGCTCGATGCCGTCCGCAGCGGCAACATGGCCGCACTCGGTGATGTCACCGCGCATGCCGTGCTGCCCGCCGTCGCCCTTGGGCTGCTGACGGCCGGCATCTTCCTGCGGCTGGTCCGCACCAACGTGATCGGCACCCTCGGCAAGGACTACGTGGAGGCCGGCCGCTCACGCGGCGTCAGCGAATTCCGGCTGGTCACCAAGCACGCCTACAAGCCGGCGCTGATCCCGATCATCACCGTGATGGGCCTGCAGATCGCGGTCATGCTCGGCGGCGCCGTGCTGACCGAGACCACCTTTGAATGGAAAGGCCTCGGCTTCCAGCTGGCGACCTACCTGACGGCCCGCGACTTCGTGGCCGTGCAGGGCATCGTGGTGCTGCTCGCCGTGATCGTGGCCGTGACCAACTTCATCGTGGACATCGTCGCCGCGCTGATCGACCCCCGCGTGAGGTACTGACATGAGCATCGAACCAACCATTGCCGCAGAAAGCCGCCGGGACCCCTGGTACCGGCGCCTGCCGGTCGTCTCCCACTTCAACAAGAGCGTCGGCCTGCAGCGGGGCATGCTCGTCACCGGGCTGATCCTGACCTCGCTGTTCCTGCTGACCGCCATCTTCGCACCGTTGATCGCACCCTTCGGCTTCTCCCAGATCTCCGACGCCGACGGCAGCTTCCCCGCCCAGCAGGCACCCGGCGGGAAGCACCTGCTCGGCACCACCGTGGGCGGCTACGACGTGTTCTCCCGGGTCGTCTGGGGCGCGCAGACCGCCGTCATGGTCATCATCGTGGCCGTCATCATGTCGATCTTCATCGGCGTCATCCTCGGCCTGGTCAGCGGCTACATCGGCGGCTGGCTTGACCGGATCCTCGTGGTCGTCGCCGACGCGGTGTACGCGTTCCCGTCCCTGCTGGTCGCCATCGTCATGGCAATCGTGATCAGCGGCGGGCGTTCCAGCCTGTGGGGCGGCATCCTGGCCGCGGCGATCTCGATCACCGTGGTCTTCATCCCGCAGTACTTCCGCGTCATCCGCGCCGAAACCATCCGGCTCAAGGCCGAACCCTTCGTGGAATCGGCCAAGGTGGTGGGCGCATCCAACATCAGGATCATGACCCGCCACATCTACAAGAACGCCACCCGCACCCTGCCGCTGATCTTCACGCTGAACGCCTCCGAAGCCATCCTCACCCTCGCGGGCCTGGGCTTCCTCGGCTTCGGCATCGAACCGACTTCGGCCGCCGAATGGGGCTTCGACCTCAACAAGGCGCTGGCGGACACCACCTCCGGGATCTGGTGGACCGGTGTCTTCCCGGGCCTGGCCATTGTCCTCACCGTGGTGGGGCTGACCCTGGTCGGCGAAAGCATCAACGACCTCAACGACCCGCGCCTGCGCGGCCGCAAGAAGGCTGCCTCCGGCAAAGCCGGCCCCGGCACCGGCGGACCCGGTTCCGCCGCCCAGGCAGCGCACTCAGCAGAAGTGAGCAGTTCATGAGCACCAATATCGGTTCCGTTTCAGACCAGCACGACCGCGGCGCCGGGCCCGTGCTGGACATCGACCACCTCAGGGTCACCTTCGCCACGGACGCCGGGGACGTCTATGCCGTGAAGGATGTCAGCCTCGAGGTCAACCCCGGCGAAGTCGTCGCCATCGTCGGCGAGTCCGGCTCCGGCAAGACCGTCACCGCCAAGACCATCCTGGGGCTGCTGCCGGAGACGGCGATCAGCTCCGGCGCAGTGCTGATCAACGGCAACAACGTGATCAGCGTCAGCGCCTCGAAGCTGCGGGAAATCCGCGGCCGCGACGTGGCCATGGTGTTCCAGGAGCCCTCCACGGCGCTCAATCCGGTCTTCACCGTTGGCTGGCAGATCGCCGAGGGCATCCGCGCCCATGCCGGGCACGGGGGAGCGGGCCGGGTCAGCGCCAAGGAGGCCAAGGCTCGCGCCATCGACGCCCTGCGCAAGGTGGGCATCCCGGATCCGGAAACGCGGGTCAACTATTACCCGCACCAGTTCTCCGGCGGCCAGAAACAGCGCGTCGTCATCGCCGCCGCGCTGGCGCTCAACCCGGGCCTCATCGTCGCTGACGAGCCGACCACCGCACTGGACGTCACCGTGCAGGCGGAAATCCTGGAACTGCTGCGCGACCTGCGCGACCAGTACGGCACCTCGATCGTGCTGATCACGCACAACATGGGCGTCGTGGCCGACCTCGCCGACCGCGTCGTCGTGATGTACCAGGGCGACGTCGTCGAGGAGGCCAGCGCTCGGGTGCTCTTTGCGGAACCGAAGCAGGACTACACGAAGAAGCTGCTGGCCGCCGTCCCGCACTTGGGCCGGAACTCCGCCTCGGCGGGCATGACCGAACGCGCCCACCAGGGCGGCAAGGTACTGGTCGAGGCGAAGAACCTCACCATCGAGTACCCCGGCCGGCTGGGCAGCCCGGCGTTCAAGGCCGTGGACGGCGTGAACTTCACCCTGTCCGAGGGAGAGGTCTTCGGCCTCGTCGGCGAGTCCGGCTCCGGCAAGACGACGATCGGCCGCGCCATCGCGGGCCTGAACAGAACCACGGGCGGCAGCCTCAAGGTGCTGGACTACGAGATGCTCAACCTCAAGGAGCGCACTTTCAAACCCCTGCGCAAGCAGATCGGCTTCGTGTTCCAGGACCCGGCGGCGTCGTTCAACCCGCAGCTCACCATCGGTGACTGCATCGCGGAGCCGCTCATCATCCACACCAAGCCGACGCCGGCGCAGGCACGCCAGCGGACCCGGGAGCTGCTCGAATCGGTGCAGCTGCCGGCGGCTTACGCGGACCGGTACCCGCACGAGCTCTCCGGCGGCCAGCGCCAGCGCGCCTCGCTGGCGCGGGCACTGATCCTGAACCCGAAGCTGCTGATCGCCGATGAGCCGACGTCGGCGCTGGATGTTTCGGTGCAGGCGAAGGTGCTGGAGCTGTTCAAGGACATCCAGGCCGAATTCGGTTTCGCCTGCCTCTTCATCAGCCACGACCTCGCCGTGGTGGACATCCTCTCGCACTGGGTCGGTGTCCTGTACAAGGGCAAGATGGTGGAGCAGGGCCTTGGAAACCAAGTCATGGGGCACCCGCAGCACGACTACACCAAGAAGCTCATCGCGTCGCTGCCGGTCCCGGATCCGGACGAGCAGGCGCGGCGTCGTGAGGAGTTCCGCGCGGTTCTCGGAGCCTAGCAAGCGGCCGCGACTGCCCCGCCTGGGGCGAGGGCTGGCCGCACCAAGGGGCATGCCCGCCGTTCACTGCGAACGGCGGGCATGCCCGCTTAACACCCCGCGGGATTTCCGTGCCAGCCCCTAGACTGGACGAATGACCAAGCAGAACCAGCACCTCCCTGACGCCGATTCCTACGACCCCACGGCCAGCTCGCTGGCCGGGCACGTGGATCCCGCGGTGATGGCGGAACTGCTCTCCATCCGCTCCAGCATCGACAACATCGATGCCACCCTGGTCTTCCTCCTGGCCGAGCGCTTCAAGGCGACGCAGAAGGTCGGCTTCCTCAAGGCCGCGCACAAGCTTCCCGCGGGGGATCCCGGCCGGGAAACGGCACAGATCGCGCGCCTGCGCCGCCTCGCCGCCGAAGCCCACCTGGACCCGGCGTTCGCGGAAAAATTCCTGAACTTCATCATCGGCGAGGTGATCCGGCACCATGAGGCCATCGCCGAGGACCATGAGGCGGCCGCGCACCGGGCCACGGCTGCTGCGGACCCCGGCGTTTCCGCCGAGGCGTAGCCGTGCCCGCACCCGTTTCCCCCGGCCAGGTCACGGCCACCGCACTCGGCCCGTGGCCGGGGGAGGACCCGGTCGAAGCTGCCCGCATCATCCGCGGCGAGCTCGGCAGTCCACACGTTCCCTTCCTCGCCGAACTCCCGGACCGAGGCGTGGGTTCCGACGCGCTCGGCCGGACGGCGTCGCTGCTGGAGGGCCTCGCCGTCGACGTCCAGCCTTACGGCTGGCGGCTCGTTGACCGCCCCGGCAAGGACCTCATGCGGGCCCGTTCGGCGCTGTCCACCGACATCAACGTCCTCGCCGACGTCGTCGGGGCCGAGGACACGCCGGCCGCGGAGCTCAAGATCCAACTGCGCGGCCCGCTCAGCCTCGCCGCCGGACTGCACCTGCACAACGGGGAGCGGGCCCTCCTCGACCACGGCGCCCGGCGGGACCTCGCGGCCTCGCTGGCAGCCGGTGTGGGCCCCCACCTGCGCAAGGTCGCCGCCGCCGCGCCCGGAGCCGGCCTGGTGGTGCAGCTCGACGAACCGGACATCGCCGCCGTGATGGCCGGCACCATCCCCACCTCCAGCGGCTACCGCACCCTGCGCGCGGTCGCCGGTTCTGAAATCACCGAGTCCTGGCGCCTCGTCATCGATGCCCTGAGGGCCGCCGGCGCGGCCGAAATCGTGGTCTCCGTGCCTGAAGTCGAGGCGCCCTTCGACCGGATCCTCGCCGCCGGTGCCGACGGGATCGCGGTGCCGCTGCGTGCACTGACCTCCCGCCAGTGGGAACAAATCGCGGCAGCCGTGGAGTCCGGGAAACGCTTCTGGGCCGGGGCGCTGCCGGTCGACCAGCCGGCCGCGGCGCTGCCGCGCGTGCCCCAGGCCGTCGAAACGCTCTGGCTCCCGTGGCGCCAGCTCGGCCTCCCGGCCACGGCGCTGGGCACCGTGCGGGTGACGCCCTCCGCAGGCCTCGCCGGACACACCCCGTCGTCCGCGACGGCGGTGCTGACCCGCCTGACGCAGCTCGCTGACGGCCTCAACCAGCTGGCGCTCGGCTAAGACCTAGACGCGGCTTTCCCAACGCTCGGGCCGGGCCCTCTCCGGCAGGTAGCCCGGCGCCAGGGCATCCGCCGGGTAAGGCTCAAGCCGGTAGTCGAAGTGCCCGGCGTAGACCAGCACCAGGCCGATCTGGGGCTGGATCACCTTGACCTGGATCCGGTGCCGGCCCTCGTCCGGCTCCCACCATTGCTCGGCATAGGCCTTGGCATCCAGGGCGTCCGGCAGCGGGATCCGCAGCGGCCCCAGGAACAGCCGGGAGGCCTCGGAGACGCCCCGCAGCCGGCCTTCCGGGGTGACGCTCAGATTGAGGTCGGTGACCAGCCTGCGGTAGCGGCCGACGTAATCAACCAGCCGCGGGGTGCCCCCGGAGGAGTCCGTGCTGGTGGTGTCTTGGAAGATCCGGGTGGTCTGCGGGAAGAAAATTTCCCGGCGCGCGGTCAGGCTGGAGCGCCCGAACGGGTCCAGATGGGCGTGGTTCTCGATCCGGAACCTGATGCCCTCGCCGTATTCCGGGAAGAACGCCTGTTCGCCGGTCGCGAGCCGCAGCAGCGGCCGCAGCCAGCGCTGCCGGCAGCCGACGACGTCGAAGACGCCCTCGCCCACCCCGTAGTGCCCGGAGCCCGGGGCGAGCGAGAAGTACTGCTGCAGTTCCGGCTGCAGCCGGGAGAATTCGCGTCCCAGGCCGAGCTGGTAGATGGGTTCGTAGCTGGTCACGGCATACTCCTTGGGGTCACAGCCGTCCGGCGGCCTTCAATCGAATGTACGCGTCCGCCAGCGCCGGCGGCAGCAGGGATGGCTCGGCATCGACTACTTCAGCGCCGGCCTGGCGCAGCTGGGCGCTGACCGCCTCGCGTTCCAGCAGGGCCCGCTCGGCCGCCGCGGCCCGGAACACCCCGCTGGCGCTCGAACGCTCCTGCTGCATTTCGCCGAGCATGGGATCGCGGACCGAGGCCACCACCACCACGTGCTGCTGCGCGAGCAGGGCGGCCATCGGCAGCAGCCCCTCTTCGGGCGCGCCGCCGTCGAGCGCGGTGAGCAGCACCACCAGGGACCGGTGCGCGGAAACCGAGCGGATCTGGGCCGGGATCTGTGACCAGTCGAGTTCGATGAGTTCGGCGTCGAGCGGGACCATCGCCTGGACCAGCTGTCCCAGCAGGTTCCCCTTGGCTGCCGACCCGGCCCGCGCCCGGAGCCTGCGGTCGAAGGCGAGGAAGTCCACCCTGTCGCCGCCCCGTTCGGCAAGGACAGCCAGCAGCAGCGCCGCCTCGATGCCGGTGTCCAGCCGCGGCTCGTCCGCGATCCGGGCTGCGGCCGTGCGCGAAGTATCCAGCAGGATGACGACGCGGCGGTCGCGCTCCGGCCGCCAGGTGCGGACCACGACGGCGGAGCGGCGGGCCGTGGCACGCCAGTCGATGGAGCGCACGTCGTCGCCGCGGACGTAGTCGCGCAGGGAGTCGAATTCGGTGCCGGCGCCCCGGATCTGGACCGCCGCCTTGCCGTCGAGCTCCCGCAGTTGGCGCAGCTTGGACGGAAGGTGCCGCCGCGCGTGGAACGGCGGGAGCACCCGGAGGGAACCGGGGCAGGGCAGGGTGCGTTGCCGTGCGGCAAGGCCCAGCGGGCCGAAGGCGCGGACCGTGACATGCGCGGCGCCCAGTTCGCCGCGCCGCGTGGGCTGCAGCGTGACGGTCATCCGGCGGCGCTCACCCGCCGGTACGAGCAGGCGCTGGTTCGGGTTCTGCGCGCCGGCCGAGGGCTGCCAGGCGTCCCGGACCAGGCCGTGCAGGGCGCGGCGGCCGGCGTTGGCCACCGTCAGGACGGACTCCGCCGACCCCGTGAGCGGGACGCTGCCGGGATCGGTGCGCTGCACCGAGACGTGCCGCAGCGGTACCGCGAGGCCCAGGTCGAGCAGCGCGGCGGCGGCCAGCAGCAGGAGGACAACCCCTGCGGACTCCCAGCCGGGCAGGAGCACGGCGGGGACCAGGCCAAGCAGTGCCAGCAGCACGAAGCGTCCGGAAATCGCCATGGCTCAGCGCGGCACGGGCACGGAAGCGAGGATGCTGCCCAGCACGCCGTCGACGTGCACGCCGTCCATCTCCGCCTCGGGGCGCAGGGCCACCCGGTGCCGCAGGCAGGGCAGGGCGAGGGCCTTGACGTCGTCCGGGGTGACGAAGCGGCGGCCGGAGAGCCAGGCCCAGGCACGGGAGCCGTTCAGCAGGGCCGCGGCGCCGCGCGGCGAGACGCCCAGCTGGAACGACGGCGCGGAACGGGTGGCGCGGACGAGGTCGACGATGTAGGCCAGGACTTCGGGACCGATCTCGACGGCGGCCACGGCCTGCCGCGCCTGCTCCAGCTCGGCGGGACCCGCGACGGGGCGGACGCCGGCCGCGGCCAGGTTGCGCGGATCGAAGCCGGCCGCGTGCCGCCGGATCACCTCGATTTCATCCTCCCGGCCGGGCAGCGGCATGGTCAGTTTGAGCAGGAAGCGGTCCAGCTGCGCCTCCGGCAGCGGGTAGGTGCCCTCGTACTCCACCGGGTTTTGCGTGGCCGCCACGATGAAGGGCGCGGGAAGCTGGCGCGAGACGCCGTCAACCGACACCTGCCGCTCCTCCATGGCTTCCAGAAGCGAGGCCTGCGTCTTGGGCGGCGTCCGGTTGATCTCATCCGCGAGCAGGATGTTGGTGAAAACGGGGCCCTCGCGGAAGCTGAACTCCGAGGTGCGCGAATCGTAGATGAGCGAGCCGGTGACATCGCCGGGCATCAGGTCCGGGGTGAACTGGATCCGCTTGGTATCGAGGCTGAGGGCCGCGGAGAGGCTGCGCACCAGCAGGGTCTTGGCCACGCCAGGCACCCCTTCAATCAACACATGTCCCCGGGACAGTAGCGCAATCAGCATCCCGGTGACGGTGGCGTCCTGCCCGACGACGGCCTTGGCGACCTCCTGGCGCACATCCAGCAGGGCCTGGCGGACTGGGTCCGGGTCCCGGGCGTCCCGGTAGCCGCGGGTTCCCGCTGCCTGCTGCGGCGCCTGCTGCGCGGCGGGCCGTGGCGCGGGCCAGGGGGCGGCAGTGCTGGATCCGGCAGCGGCTGTTGCGGCCGGGCCGGTGGAGACGGTTGGCTGATCATTCATCGGGCGTGTACCTCTTTCTCTAGTCTTTCCAGCTGCTGGGCCCAGCGCACGAGCTCGGCTTCGGCCCGGGGCTCGGCGTCGAGGACAACGGCGACGCTTTCCGGAGTCCGGTCCAGGTGCCGGGCAGCCGCGTCGATGATGGCCGCGGCCCCGGCGTCCGGTCCCAGCCGGAGGGTCCTGGCCAGCCGCACCAGCGTGCCGGCCCGGAGGACGTCGGCGGCACGGTCCACGGCGCGGGCGTCATGGTAGAGGCGGGCCCGACCTTCAGCCGTCTCCACCGCTTTCACCACCACGGGGAGCGGTTCGAAGACCAGCGGGCCAAGCCTGCGGCCGCGCCAGAAGATTGCCAGCACCGCCACGAACGCCAGCCAGGGCCCCAGGACGTGGGTCCACGGCGCGGCCAGCTCATCGAGGGTCACCGGTTTCTTCGCCTCGGGCACATCGGCGATCCCGGGCAGGTACCAGACCAGCCGCTGCTCCGCCCCAAGGGTCCGCAGCACCAGAGCGGCGTTGCCTTGCTCGGCGAGGGCCCGGTTGCTGAGGATTTCGGTGCTGCCCAGGACCACGGTCCGGCCGTCCTCGCTGCCGGCGTAGAGGCCGCCCCCGCCGTCGCGCGGCGCGTAACAGACCACTTCTCCGTCGTAGAGGTAGCCATTCGCGGCCGAGACCGTGCCGGCGTCGACGGGGTCGGAAATAACGCAAGCCGGGGCTAGTACCTCGGTGCCGTCCCGCACCACGCCGGCCTGCACGATCCCGCCGCTGACGCCTTGCAGCGTGTTGAGCCGGGGTGTGATCACCACCAGACGGTCCGCCGCGCCGCCCAGGTACTGCAGCTGGTCGCGGCCGAGGTAGCCGTTGCGGTCGTAGAGCAGGACGGTGGTGCGCTCGCCGGCGCGTTTGGCGCTTTCAAGCGTCTGGATGGTCGACTCGAAAGAGTCCCGCTGCTCCACGACGACGCCATGGCGACCAAGGATTTCCGCGGCGGCGCGTGCTCCTTCAGGGGCGGGATTTCGGATGGACAGCTGGGTCCGATCTCCATGGGGTTGCAGCTGAAGCACCGCCGTGAGGACGAGGGCAGCGACAAAGACGACGCCGAGGATGGCCCAGGTGCGGTGCCGGCGGATCCAGCGCAGCGGCGCCGCTGTGCTCTTCACAGCGGCCTGACGAGCGCGTCCGAGCCGGTGCCCCGATAATCCGGGGTGGTGCCGGCCAGCGCCGCATCGAGCCGGGCGAGCGCCGCGTGGTCCGGGGATCCGGCGTCCGCCCCGCCGTACCGGACGGCGTCAAAAGTGAGTGCCGCCTCTTCCAGTTCGCGGGCGTACGCTCCAAAGGCGCGGCCCAACCGGGCGGCGACCTCGCTGGCGGTCCGGCCGGGTTGCGGATCCAGTACGGTGCGCTCCTCCGCCGCGCGCACGAGGGCGCGAAACTGCTCGACGACGGCGGCGGACCAGTCCCCGCGCGCCGCGGCGGCGGAGGCCCGCTCGCGGTGCGCGTCAGGGCTTAGTGCCGCATCGGCGTCGAACACGTCCTGGGCGGCGGCCCGCCGGGCGTTGAGCCGCGGACGCACCACCACGACGGCGACAGCGATGACCACGGCGGCGATGACCAGCAGGAGCGGCACGGCATAGCCGCCGTCGGCGCCGGGGGTGCCGTCGCCGGACAGGGAGCGCAGCCAGCGACCGAACTCGGCAAGTGCCTTGTCCAGCCAACTGGGCTCGGCTTCGCGGTACGGTGCCTTCGCGAGCTCCTCCGCCGCCCAGCGGCGCGCTTCGTCCCGGTCGGGCAGCACCGGAGGTTCCGGCTGCAGCCGGGCCGACAGCACCGCCACCGCGCGCTCGGCGGCGAAGACGGGGGCCGCCGTCACCGCCGGACCGGGGGAGGACCGTAGGGAGGTTGCTGCCAGGTGGAGGTGTCCCCGCGGATGGCTGCGGTCCGTCCCGGGACCCCCTCCGGGTCACTGCCCGTCTCCAACTGCCGCAGCAGGGACAGATCGAGTCCGTCCTTGCGCATCCGCAGATCCAGATAGACCAGGGCAACGGTTGAGGTCTGGAAGGCGTAGCCCACGGCGGCCACCAGCGCGGTGACCGCGGTGCCGACGACGGCGACCAGGATCCGGACCACCTGGGGCCCACCCTCGCCGCCCTGGGAGAAGACGGTAAACCCGACGGCGTTGCCCAGGAGGCTGACCGGAATAAGGACAATCTGGGTGATAACCCCGACGAGCAGCCCCACCACCAGGGTGACGCCCAGGATGCGCCACCAGTTCCTGCCCGTGAGCTGCCAGGAACGGCGCAGCCCGGCGAAGGTGCCGATCTCCTCCACCACAATCGCCGCCGGCGCGACGAGGAACCGGATGCCGAGCCAGAGCAGCACAATCATCAGGCCGATGAACAGGAGCACCAAGGCAAGCACGGCGGCGCGCTCCATGGCCGCAACCAGGGCCATCGTTGCCACCACTGCGAGGACGACGACGGCGGCCGCGCCCAGGATCAGCAGGCCTGCGAGTCCCAGCAGCGCACCGGTCCGGGAACGGGCGAGCGTCCACATCTGGCGGAAGCCTGTCCGCCTGTTCAGCAGTGCCCGCGCCACGGGGACCGCCATGGCACCCTGCATGACCACCGAAATCAGCACGGTCAGGAGCGACAACAGCGCGCCGACGCCGGCCGCTGTGCCAAAGGCGAACGCCGTGGCTTGCGACGAACCCAGGTTGCCCGGCCACGGTGCGCCTGATCCCCCGAAGAGGGCACCTGTCTGGGCCAGCGCGGAAGTGACAGACGTCAGGGCCTGGGCGATTACGCCCGCCCCCAGCATGGCCGCGGGATTCCGCCTGACGGTCCGGAATGCGCCGTCGAGGATTTCGCCGAACATCAAGGGACGCAGCGGCACAATGCCGGGCTTGGGCGGCGCGACGTAACGCGGCTGGCCGTAAGGGGAGGGGACGTAGGGGCCGGAAAAGCGGGGGCCGGGCTGGGGAGCGCCCCACTGCGGCTGCTGGCCCCACTGCGGGGTGGTGCCCCATGCGGGTTGTTGGGCCGGCGGCTGCTGGCCCCACTGCGGGGTGGTGCCCCATGCGGGTTGTTGGGCCGGCGGCTGCTGCCCCCACTGCGGCTGGCCGCCCCACTGCTGCGGTTCGCTAGGTTCCTGCTCAGACAAGCTTTTCCTCCCCAAGAAAATTGCCCACCGGATGCACGCGGCCGGGGACCGGTTGCCGTGCCGCCCGCGTGCCCCGGCGTGAGTCCGGGCCAGGCTTGCCCCCAGCCTATAGTTTCGACGGCCGGCCGCAAGCATTCGGGCCAAGTCGCGGCACCAAGTTAGCGGCGGGACCACCCCGGGTGCCGCAGCATGTGCAATCGCCCGCGCCATGCCGGGGACTGCCCGAATACGACAAAGCCATTTCAATAGGGGAATATATAACCTATGAAGGCACGGATTTTGGTAGTGGACGATGACGAGGCGCTGGCCGAGATGATCGGTATTGTGCTGCGCAACGACGGCTTCGACCCCGTCTTCTGCGCGGACGGTGGACAGGCCCTGGAGGTTTTCCGCTCATCCAAGCCGGACCTGGTGCTGCTGGACCTGATGCTTCCCGGCATTGACGGCATCGAAGTGTGCCGCCAGATCCGCGGCGAGTCTGATGTGCCGATCGTCATGCTGACGGCCAAATCCGACACCTCGGACGTGGTCCGCGGACTCGAGTCCGGCGCCGACGACTACGTTCCCAAACCTTTCAAGCCCGCCGAACTTGTGGCCCGGGTGCGGGCACGGCTCCGTCCCGGCGACCAGAAGGCCCCGGAGACGCTGCGCATCGCGGACGTCACGATTGACGTCGCCGGCCACGTGGTCAGCCGCAACAGCGAGCGGATCTCGTTGACCCCGCTGGAATTCGACCTGCTGGTCGCCCTGGCGCGCAAGCCCTGGCAGGTCTTCACCCGGGAGCTGCTGCTGGAGCAGGTCTGGGGCTACCGCCACGCGGCGGACACCCGCCTGGTCAACGTCCACGTCCAGCGGCTGCGCTCGAAGATCGAACGCGATCCGGAAGCCCCTGAAGTTGTATTGACGGTCCGTGGTGTCGGCTACAAAGCAGGTTCCTGAGCCGGCGGACGGCCCGCCGGAGACCGCTGCCCGGCTTGAGCTCCCGGAGACTGCCGCCCCGTCGGACGGCCAGCCTGATGCTGCCGCGACCGAGGCCGCTGCCCCCGAGGGCCAGACGGCGCCGTCGTCGTCCCGTGGACAGACCCCGCTTTTCAGGGCCCGGATCTGGAGCCGCCGGGCCCGGATTGTCACCGCCCGCGTTGCCCGGTTGGTCCGCACCGGTGCGTCCCGCATCCTGCCGGCAACCAGGTACCTGTTGCGTGCCGTGCACCGGCGCTGGCGGCGGTCCCTGCAGTTCCGCACCGTGCTCACCACCCTCATGCTCGCGATCGGTTCCTTCGCCGTCGTCGGCGCGTATCTCTCCAACCAGATCGCCAACAACCTATTCCAGKAGCGGCTGGCCCAGGCGGAGTCGGAGACCCGCTACAACGTCAAGCAGGTCCAGGACACGTTCGACGGCGCGCAGGTCACCGACCAGTCCAGCGTCATCACCCTCGTCTACGACACCCTGAACGCCGTCGAAGGCCGCGGCTCGGTGATCCAGCGGCGCTACGTCTTCGAGGCCATGCCCGAACAGACCAAGCCGCGCAACCGGTGGGTCGAGTCGCGCGCGTCCGACCAGCTCACGATCAGTGTGATCCCGCCCGAGCTGCGCAAGGCGGTGCAGGACTCCGGCAAAGACCAGTTCTGGGCCTCCACGGAATTCCCGGTGGGAACCGAGGATCGCCCCGGGATCGCGGTTGGCAACAAGGTGACTTTCAACGGCACGGTCTACGAGCTCTACCTGATCTACGACCTCAACACGGCGCAAAAGACCCTGGACGAAATCCAGAACGTCCTGCTGGCCGGTGCCGCCGCCCTGGCCCTCATGATCGGCGCCGTGGCCTGGTACGTCACCCGCAACGTGGTCAGCCCGGTCAGCCACGCTGCCGTTGTCTCCGAAAAGTTGGCCGCCGGCCAGTTGCAGGAGCGCATGGTGGTCAAGGGCGAAGACGAAGTCGCCCGGCTGGGCGCTTCCTTCAACCACATGGCCGCCAGCCTGCAGGAGCAGATCACCCAGCTGGCCACCCTGTCCCAAATGCAGCAGCGGTTTGTCTCGGACGTCTCGCACGAGCTCCGCACCCCGCTGACCACGGTCCGGATGGCGGCGGAGGTGCTCTACGACGCCCGTGAGGACTTCGACCCGATCAACAAGCGGTCCGCGGAACTGCTCTACAACCAGGTGGAGCGCTTCCAGTCGCTGCTGGCCGACCTGCTGGAAATCTCCCGGTTCGACGCCGGCGTGGCCATGCTCGACGCCGAACCGTCCGACATCGTCCAGCTCGTCTCGCACGTGATCGAGGGGGTGGCCCCGGTGGCGGCCGAATACGGCTCGGAGGTGACGCTGAATGCCCCCGCAGGCAGCATCATCGTCGAGATGGATGACCGGCGGATCGACCGGATCCTGCGGAACCTGGTTCTGAATGCGCTGGAGCACGGCGAGGGCCGGCCCGTGAACATCTCCGTGGCGGCAAACGACACCGCGGTGGCCGTCGCCGTCCGGGACCATGGAATAGGCATGACCGCCGCGGAGGCCGCGCGCGTGTTCGACCGTTTCTGGCGCGCCGACCCGGCCCGCGCCCGCACCACGGGCGGCAGCGGCCTGGGTCTGTCCATCGCGACCGAGGACACCAAGCTGCACAACGGCTGGCTGCAGGCCTGGGGCGACAAGGGGAGGGGCTCCAACTTCCGACTGACCCTGCCGCTGCGCCAGGGCGAAACGATCACCCGATCACCGCTCCAGCTGGAACCCGCCGACGTCGGGCCCGCCGGCGTCGTGCGTGAACGGACGATGCTGCTGCTGGAGACGGCCGTCAGGGAGCCCCGTCCGGCCCCGTCCGGCCCCGACACAACGAAGGAGCAGCCATGAGAGGTGCCGGGAAACTCACCAGGCTCGCCGGGGCCCTGCTGGCGCTGGTGCTGCTTCTTCTGACCTCGTGCGCGCAGATTCCGCGCTCCGGCCCGGTAGGAAAGAGCACGGACGAGAGCGCGGGAAAGCCCAACAACGCACCGGTCTTCTTCCCCGTGGCTCCGCGGGCGGGGGCGGGCCCGGAGGCAATGATCGAGGACTTCTACCTCGCGGGCAGCGGCTACGAGGACGACTATGCCGTGGCCCGGCAGTACCTCACCCAGGCCTCCTCGGTGAAGTGGAAGCCGGACCAGCGGGTGCTGGTCTTCCGTTCCGCCCGCGTGGTGCGCACCGCCGTCGAAAATGTCTTCAACTACGAACTGGACCTGGCGTATTCGGTCGACGCCGACGGGATCGCCACGCCGTTGCCGGAAGGTTCCAAGGAAAGCATTCCCGCAACGCTGACCAAGGTCGACGGCGAGTGGAGGATCTCGGAAATCCCTGATGGCACCGCCATCCCCGAGCAGACGTTCAAGGTCATCTACGGCGCCTACCCCATCTACTTCTACGACCCCACCTTCACCTACGCGGTGCCGGACATGCGCTGGTTCATCAAGAAGAAGACCGTCAAGGCCATGACCAGCGCCCTGCTCGGCGGCCCGGCCCCTTACCTCAAGGGCGCCGCCGTAAGCGCGTTCCCTTCGGGCATGAAGCTGGCGCGCGAGTCGGTGCCGGTGGTCTCCGGCGCCGCGCAGGTGGACCTCACGGCCAAGGAGCTCGTGGACGCTTCCAACGAGGACCGGCTGCGCATGCAGACCCAGCTGGCGCTGACCTTCCGCAGCCAGCCCGACGTGATCAACGTGGAGCTGCGGGCGAACCAGGACCTTGTCCGGGTCGAAGACGACGGCTCCGTGCTGCCGCCGGTGCGGGACAAGGACGTTCCCGCCCACCAGATCGCCGTCAGCAACAACGACCTGATCCGCTATGAGAACAACAAGCTGGGTCCGCTGCCGGACATCCAGTCCGTCCGGGCGCTGGCGCCGCGTGTGCCCGCCGAATCGCCGGTGTCCCAGGCAGCGGCGTTCCTCAACGCCGGCCGCACCACGCTGTATTCGATCCTGCCGGGCCAGCCGGCGCGCGCCCTCACCACGCGGGCAGGCCTGTCGCGGCCGTCCTTCGACCGCTACGACTGGGTCTGGACCGCCGGCCCCGGCAGCAACGGGGCCACCGAGGTTCTCGCCTACCATCCTGCCGGGACCGCGCCGGGAGCGAACGTGCCTGCCGTGACCATGACCCCGCCCTGGCTCGCCGGACGGAGCATCAAGGAGTTCAGGGTCTCGCGCGAAGGAACCCGTGCACTCGTCATCTCGGAGTTGAACGGCAAAACCAGCGTCCAGATCACCGGAATCATCCGTAACGGCGACGGCACCCCGAGGGACCTCACCGCGCCGATCACACTCCTGTCAGCCCGTGCCCCCGACCGGGGCGTCTGGGTCAACGACACGACCGTCGCCGTGATGAAGAGCTCGGCGAACGACAACGTCACGCCCGAGCTGCTGTCCCTTACCTCCGGGGCGCCGCAGCTGCTGGCACCTTGGCCGGGGCTAACCGCGCTCAGCGCCGGCAACGGACCGACGGAGATCTACGGCCAATCCACGGAGGGCATCTTCCAGCGGCTCGGTAACGGCTGGTCGCCGCAGGTCAAGGGCGCCATCGACCCCTCCTACCCGGGCTGACCGGGAGGGGCCGGGCTGACCGGGAGGGGCCGGGCTGATCGGGCGGCGCCCGGACAGATGTCCACATAGCAGCCGGGAGGGCTTCCGCGGCGGACCGGCGGCGCCCAGCCTTGAAGGGTGAACAAACGCCGGCGCCGCGCCAGAGACCGCACCCGAAACAGCACCAGAAACAGCACCCGAAACAGCACCAGAATCCGCGCTGTCGACCCGGACCTTGCCCCGGTACCCCCGGCAGCGAAACACCGTGGTGGCTACCGACGCTGGACGGAGCGCATCGCGGACCGTGCCGCCACAGCTGCCGCGGAGTTACTGGCGCTGGCAGCGCCGGTGGAATGCGTCTGCTG
Organism: Arthrobacter sp. 10T419; assembly: GCF_056394105.1. Lineage (NCBI taxonomy): Bacteria > Bacillati > Actinomycetota > Actinomycetes > Micrococcales > Micrococcaceae > Arthrobacter > Arthrobacter sp. 10T419. The sequence goes on from NZ_JBFTHF010000005.1 coordinate 117,913, forward strand.
CGGCGCGGAGGACCGGACGTTGTGCGCCGGCTGCGCGCATCGTGTCCGCCAGCTGACGCGGCGGCCGTTCCGGGCGGAAGGGCGGGCCCCTGCCCTCGTGGACCTGGACGGCTCGGTCCTGCTGCCGGTCGTGGCAGCCGGGGTCTACCGGGGCGAGCTGGCCCAGTCCCTGCTGTCCTTCAAGAGGCACGGCCAGCGTCAGCTGGCCGATGAACTGGCCAAGGCCCTCGTCAAAGCCATCGGCGCCGCGGCCGGCCGGGCGGAAGGAATCCTGCTGGTGCCCGTGCCTACCAGCGGTGCCGCGTTTCGACGCCGGGGCTTCAGCCCGGTCCACCTCCTGCTCGCGCGGGCCCGGCGTATCCCCGCCCTGGCCGGAGCCGACGTCGCCGACGTGCTGCGCCAGGCGCGGCCCACCCTAAACGGTCCCCGGGGCCGACCCGGGCTGGCGGCCGGCTCGCCCGGCGGGCAGAAGGGATTGGGCCGCGCGGCCCGGACCCGGCGGGTACGCGGTTCGATGCGGATCAAGGGCGGACTCCGCCGGCCGGAGCTGAACGGTCGGCCCTGCATCGTCGTGGACGACGTGCTGACCACCGGCGCCACGCTGGCGGAAGCGGCCCGCGCGCTGCACGCCGCGGGAGGGCTGGTCCGCGGCGCAGTGGTGCTCGCGGCGACACGCCCGCCCGCCCGGTACAACTTTGCCGCGGCAATCCCCGGGCTGGCGGGGAACCCCGGCGGTGAGGAAAAAAATAAACCAAAAAAAGATGAATAACAGGGGTCCATGAACTAACGTCGAACATGGGTACCAAGAACAGATGTACCTGTCGATAGCGGCTCGGAAAGGGGCTCGACTGTCAGTCAGATCAGCCCCGGGAAGTGCCGCCGTCGTGTCACCGAAGTCATTTGGAGGGCACCATGGAGTTCATGATCAGCGGTCGTAATTTGACGGTCTCGGACCGGTTCCGCGAATACGCCGACGAAAAGATCTCGAAGATCGCATCACTGGGGGACAAGGTCCAGAGGGTGGACGCCAAGGTTACCAAGGAGACCAAGGCCCGGCAGACCGCAGAACTGCTCACTGTCGAGCTGACCGTCCTGGGCCGAGGGCCCGTGATCCGTGCCGAAGCCAGCGCCGCAGACAAATTTGCCGCGTTCGACCTGGCCTACAACAAGCTTCTTGAACGGTTGCGCCGTGCCAAGGACCGCAAGAAGGTCCACCACGGCCGGCACACTCCGAAGTCCGTCACCGAGGCGACGGCAACCCTGGAACCTGCCAGCACCAGCGAGCCCATCTACGAGGAAGCGAGCCATCCGCCGCAGCCCCGGTCCGCCGAGAAGTCGCCGTACGAGGTGGAAAACGATATTCCTGCCGGCGACTCGCCCGTGCTGATCCGCCGCAAGGTCTTCCCCGCGGCGTCCCTGTCGCTCGACGACGCCGTCGACAACATGGAACTCGTAGGCCACGACTTTTACCTGTTCGTGGACAAGGAGACGAAGGCCCCGTCGGTCGTCTACCGCCGTGAAGGCTGGACCTACGGCGTGATCAGCCTGGACCAGACCTGCGAACCGGGCGAGGCTCCGCTGGAAGAAAAGATCATCGCTTATCGTTCAGAGGATGAGCCCGCCAGCGCCTGAGCTGGTGACCATCCGACGAAGGGACTGATGTGCACGCATCGCTGAGCCTCAAGCAGGCACGGCGGATCGCATTGGCAGCCCAGGGATTGGACAAGGTCCGGCCCGCCGCACCCGTGAGCGCACGGGCGGTGGGCCGTACCTTTGCCCGTCTCCACCTGGTCCAGATTGATTCCGTCAACGTGCTCTCGCGGAGCCACTACCTGCCGTTCTTCTCCCGGCTCGGGAACTACGACCGCACCATCCTGCACCGCATGGCGGGGACACACCCGCGACGGATGATGGAGTACTGGGCCCACGAGGCCAGTTTCATCCGGCCCGAGCATTTCCAGGATCTCGTGCTGTGGCAGAACCGAAAATGGGTCGGCGCGCATGCCATGGATCCGGAGCTGCGCAGCGAGGTGGCAGGGCGGGTACTGGAGGCGCTGGCCGCGGGCCGGCCGCTGACCGCCGCCGAACTCACGGCCAGGCTGGGCCACGTCGAGGACAGGCCCAAGGACAACTGGGGGTGGAACTGGAACGCGGTCAAACGGGTCCTCGAGCACCTCTTTGAAGAGGGCCTGGTCTCGGCCGCGTCCCGGACCGAGTCCTTCGAACGCCGCTATACGCTGACCTCGAGGGTCCTGGCCGGCAGCGTCCCGGCCGCGCCGGGACCACCCGCCGCGGGCCGGGAGCCGGATGCCGCGGCCGCCATGATCCGGCTGATCGACGCCGCAGCCCAGGCGCACGGGATCGGCACCGTGCGGTGCTTCGCAGACTATTTCAGGACCCCGTTGCGCGCCGCCGCCGTCGCGGTGGAACACCTCGTGGACGCCGGGCGGCTGGAGCCCGTGACGGTGGCCGGGTGGAACAGGCCGCTGTACCGGCACGCCGACGCCGGGTTGCCCCGCGCCGCCAACGGCCGCGCGTTGCTGAGCCCCTTCGATTCGTTGGTCTTTGAACGCCGCAGGCTGGAGGAACTGTTCGGCTTCCATTACCGGATCGAGATCTACACCCCCGAGGCCAAACGCCGCTACGGCTACTACGTGCTGCCCTTCCTGCTGCGCGACGGAATCGTGGCCCGCGTGGACCTGAAAGCGGACCGGGCGACCGGCAGCCTGCTCGCCCGGGCCAGCCACGCCGAGCCCGGCGCGCCGGCCGACACCGCCGTCGAACTCGCCGAGGAACTGCAGCTCATGGCAGAGTGGTTGGAGCTGGACCGGGTCGTTGTCGCCCCCGTGGGGGACCTGGCGCCGGCGCTCGGGCAGGCCGTGGCAGGCCTGCATCCGCTCTGAGGGAACAGGCGCGTCCCGCCCTGCGTCTCTCCCGTAGACTAAACACGCCGGAATTCGGCAGCTTGAGACTGGGAGCAATTTCACGTGGCATCACTAATCGAAAAACTTCTCCGCACGGGTGACAAAAAGACCCTGCGGCAACTGCGGAACTATGCCGATTCCATTAACGCCCTGGAAAGCTCCTTCAAGACCTTCACCGACGCCGAACTGCGCGAAGAGACCGACCGTCTCCGCGCCCGCCACGGCGACGGGGAGAAGCTCGACGACCTGCTGCCGGAGGCCTTCGCCGCCGTCCGCGAGGCATCCTCGCGGACCCTGGGGATGCGCCACTTCGACGTCCAGCTGATGGGCGGCGCCGCCCTGCACCTGGGCAACATCGCCGAAATGAAGACCGGTGAAGGCAAGACCCTGGTGGCCACCGCTCCGGCCTACCTCAATGCCCTCACCGGCAAGGGTGTCCACGTCATCACCGTCAACGACTACCTCGCCGAGTACCAGTCGGACCTGATGGGCCGCGTGTACCGCTTCCTCGGCCTGAGCAGCGGCTGCATCCTCTCCAACCAGGACCCCGCCGTCCGCCGCGAGCAGTACGCCTCGGACATCACCTACGGCACCAACAACGAATTCGGCTTCGACTACCTGCGCGACAACATGGCGTGGGACAAGTCCGAACTGGTCCAGCGCGGCCACAACTTCGCCATCGTCGACGAAGTGGACTCCATCCTCATCGATGAGGCCCGCACCCCGCTCATCATTTCCGGACCGGCCCAGGGCGACACCAATCGCTGGTACAGCGAGTTCGCGAAGGTGGTGCTGCGCCTCCAGCCCGAGACCGACTACGAGGTCGATGAAAAGAAGCGCACCGTCGGCGTCCTCGAGGCCGGCATCGAGAAGGTCGAGGATTACCTCGGCATCCACAACCTCTACGAGTCCGCGAACACCCCGCTGATCGGTTTCCTGAACAACGCCATCAAGGCGAAGGAACTGTTCAAGCGGGACAAGGACTACGTCATCCTCGACGGCGAAGTGCTGATCGTGGACGAGCACACCGGCCGCATCCTCGCCGGCCGGCGCTACAACGAGGGCATGCACCAGGCGATCGAAGCCAAAGAAGGCGTCGAGATCAAGGCCGAAAACCAGACCCTCGCAACGGTCACGCTGCAGAACTACTTCCGCATGTACGACAAGCTCGCGGGCATGACGGGTACCGCCGAAACCGAAGCCGCCGAGTTCATGAGCACCTACAAGCTCGGCGTTGTCGCGATCCCCACCAACCGGGACATGCAGCGCATCGACCAGCCGGACCTCGTCTACAAGAACGAGACCGTGAAGTTCGACGCCGTGGTCAAGGACATCGCCGAGCGGCACGAAAAGGGCCAGCCGGTCCTGGTCGGCACCACCAGCGTCGAAAAGAGCGAATACCTCTCCCGGCTGCTGGCCAAGGAAGGCATCCGCCACGAGGTCCTGAACGCCAAGAACCACGCCCGGGAAGCGTCCATCGTGGCGCAGGCCGGCCGCAAGGGCGCCGTGACGGTCGCGACCAACATGGCCGGACGTGGTACCGACATCATGCTCGGCGGCAACGCCGAGTTCACCGCCGTCGCCGAACTCGCCCAGCGCGGGCTCGATCCGGAAGAGAACTCCGAGGAATACGAGGCCGCCTGGCCCGCCGCGTTCGAGGCCGCCAAGCAGTCGGTCAAGGACGAGCACGAGGAAGTCCTCAACCTCGGCGGACTCTACGTGCTCGGCACCGAGCGGCACGAGTCCCGCCGGATCGACAACCAGCTGCGCGGCCGGTCCGGGCGCCAGGGCGACCCCGGCGAGTCCCGGTTCTACCTGTCGCTGACCGATGACCTGATGCGGCTGTTCAACTCCGGCGCGGCCGAACGACTGATGAACAGCTCGGTGCCGGACGACGTTGCCCTCGAATCAAAGCTCGTCTCGCGTGCCATCGCCTCGGCCCAGGGCCAGGTGGAAGGCCGCAACGCCGAACAGCGCAAGAACGTCCTGAAGTACGACGACGTCCTGAACCGCCAGCGCGAGGCAATCTACGGCGACCGCCGTCGCATCCTGGAAGGCGATGACCTGCACGAAAAGGTCCAGTACTTCCTCGAGGACACGATCACCGCGTTCATCGATGAAGCAACCGCCGAAGGTACCGGCGACGACTGGGACTTCAACCTGCTCTGGTCCAACCTGAAGACCCTGTACCCGGTCAGCTTCTCGCCGCGGGACGTGATTGACGAGGCCGGCGGCAAGTCGCGGATTACGGTGGAGTTCCTGAAGGAAGAGATCCTCTCCGATGCGCGTCTGGTTTACCAGGCCCGCGAAGAGCTGATCGGTTCGGAAAGCATGCGTGAGCTGGAGCGCCGCGTGGTGCTCTCCGTGATCGGCCGCAAGTGGCAGGAACACCTGTACGAGATGGATTACCTCAAGGAAGGCATCGGCCTGCGGGCGATGGCCCAGCGCGATCCGCTGGTCGAGTACCAGCGCGAGGGCTTCATCATGTTCCAGGCCATGATGGAGGCCATCCGCGAGGAGAGCGTCGGCTTCCTGTTCAACCTGGAGGTCGAGGTGACCCCGGCGGAGGACGTCGTGGTGGCCGACGCCGCGGGCCAGCACACGGAGCACCACGAGCCGCAGATCCACGCTGCCGGCCTGGAAGCGCCGGAGAAGCCGGCCCAGTTGCAGTACACGGCGCCGGGCGAGGACGGCGCGGCCCAGACCCGGGTCGAGGCGAAGTCCTCCGGCCGTTCCGGCAACCCGGCGAAGGCCGCGGCCCAGGAGTCGCCGCGGCGCGCCAGCAAGAAGAAGCGCCGCTAGGCCTCAGCCGCAAGGACTAGAGCGCACAAGCAGGGCCGGAACGACAGTTCCGGCCCTGCTTCATTTAAGTTGACCTCCTTTCCCTGGGTCCTGGCGCGGATCCTCAGCCGATCTCCAGAACGGTGACCCGCCAGACCAGCCTGCTGCGCTCCAACCGCAGGGCGACGGCGCGGACGCGCAGTTCGTCGGACACGACGGCGCTGGCCTCATAGACGTCCTCGGACACCCGGCAGGCGCGGACCGAGCGGACGGACGGATTCCGGTGCAGCCGGCCCGCCGTCGGCGAGGTGCCCGAAGCCACGCGGCGGGTCAGCGCGGCCCGGTGCTGCAGCGCCGCCAGGCAGCGCTCGTCGAGCCGGCGGGCCAGCTGCTGTGCGGGGCGGGTACCGGCAAGGACCTCGATGGCGGCCTGCACGGTCGAGCGGCAAATCGCACACACCTCGCGGTCCTGGTCCACCAACCGCAGGACCGGTGCCGTACCGGCTGGCACAGGCGGGCGGGGAGCATGCAGCGGGACGGGGCGGGGACCCGGCGGCGCCACCGGGAGGGGGACAGCGGTGCCTGCGCGGATACCGGTCATGGGACTCATGGGACTTCCTTTGCTGTCGTGGAGGGATTGCGGGTTGGCTTGGTTTAGCGTGCGGGCGGCATCCGAAGGACCTGACCGGGAAGCAGCAGCCCGGGGTCGCTGCCGATGACATCGCGGTTGGCCTGGTAGAGCCGCGGCCACGCCAGGGCGATGTCGACGTCGGACGCCAGCGGTCCGAGGTCCGCCGCGCAGATGCTCCACAACGAGTCTCCGGCCCGGACGGTGACCGCCGCCGTGCCCGCCGGCTCCGGGGCGCGCCGCGGGGAGGGCGCCAAGGACCGGGGATCCACCGGCGGCGGCGCCGGCATCCAGTGAGGATCCAGGCCGAGGCTCCGGGGCATAGCGGAGGGGACAGGAGGCTCAGGCTCCGGCGCAGGAGAACGGGCCGGAGGGGGAGCGGCGGATCCGGACGCGAAAGCGGCCAGCTCGGCCCCGCTGGGGATCCATGCGGCGGAAACGGCGGGAGGGGCGGTCGTCTCCGGGCCGGCCGGGGCAGGGTTTGCGTGGGCCAGCGGGGCGGTGGCGAGTTGGAGCCCGAGGGCGGCCAGCGCCAGCCGGCGCATGAAGGCGGGACTGAACTTCCCCGCCGCTTCGGCGGAACGGCGGCTGCCCTCGCGTTCGAGGAGCGCCGCCACGAAGGCGATCAGGAAGGACAACGCCCACCAGACGACGACGATCAGCCCGGCGGTGTTGGCGGCAACCCCGATCTGGTCCTCGAAGGAGGGGGATTGACGCCTCGCCGCCGATGAATGCAGGCGCTGGGCGAGCCGGGCTCCCGAGCCGGCGAGGAAGGCCCCAAGCAGGAGGATGACGAGGGCCATGGCCGCGTCCGCGCCCAGCCCGCGCCGGCGGCCCGCGCCGGAAAAATTTCTTGGGTCCACAACCGCCTCCTCTGCGGGCCGAGCCGCTGTCCTGCCCGCTTGGCCGGTTCGCTGAATGCGGCCGGGAGGGCTTCTGTAGCTGTTTAATGTGATTTGATGCTCTTGGAGTGAGTTTGATGCCTAAAGAAGCTGTTTGTCTATAGGGTGCGCAAAGAATGTGGATTGACCGCCGTTGGGGGTGCGCCTACGCTGGCGCCATGCGTTGGGACGCCCTGTTTGCAGACTTGGAGGCGCAACTGGCTGCCGGCGAACGCCTGGACCTGGACGCCGAAATTGGTGAGCGGGCGCGGGTGGATGCGGCCGCCGTCGAGCTGGCGGACCGGTTGCGGGGCTCGCTGGGCCTGCGGATCGGCGTCCACCTTGGCTCCGGAACTTTGTACGAGGGCACGCTCAGCCACGTGGGCAGCCAGTGGCTGGTGCTCGACGAGGAGCGGCACCAGGTCCTGATTCCCTACGCGTCGGCGGTGCGCTACGCCGGCCTCTCCCGGCTGGCGGTGGTCGCAGGCAACGGTGCCCGGCACCGGCTCGGGCTGGCCAGTGCCCTGCGGGGACTGGCACGGGACCGCGCCAACCTCGCCGTGGTCGTGTCTCGAGGGGCGGCAGGCGAGTCCGTCCTGCACGGCGTCATCGACAGGGTCGGCCGCGACTTCCTTGACCTCGCGCTCACCCCTGTGGGGGAGGAGCGTCGGCCTGCGAATGTCAGCGGCGTGGCCACGGTTCCCTTTGGCGCCCTCGCAGGGATCAGGTCGGTCCGGGGCGCCGACAGCTAGGGGCGGCTCAGTGGCCCTTGGCCTTGGCCTCCTCGATCATGCGGCTTGCCTCCGCGTAGCGCTCCTGGATGTACTGCTCGAGCATGGTTTCTTCGACCCGCCACTGGCCCCGTCCGCCCACCTGGATGGCCTTGAGCTGGCCGCTGCGAACCAGCGCGTAGGCGGCGGGGGAGTTGATCTGGAGCTGCTCGGCAACATCTGCGAGCGTCAGGAATCGGGGCATGGCACCATTTTGCCACCGGTGCTGGCGTTTGGGGGCGTTATCCACAATTTGCTGCTGTTTGCTTAGGTGTCTTCCCGCAGGGCCGCCAATTCGTGAGAATAGGGGTGTCCGGAGCCCGCGGCCCGGGCTGCGACTACAGGGGGAGCAGGACGCATGAGTGTGAGCACGGTAGCCGGCGGCGCCCGGTTAAAGCGGCCCTCGTGGAAGGACCCGCGGCTCCTCGTGGGCATCCTGCTGGTGCTGGCCTCCGTAGTCGGCGTTGTGTCACTCGTGGCGGCAGCGGACCAGACCACCGAGGCCTACGCCGCCAGCGAGCCGATTGCGGTCGGGGAGAAGGTCTCTCCGGACAAGCTGCACCGCGTCAAGGTCCGGCTGGGCGACGTCGAGCCGCAGTACCTCACTCCGGAGTCCGGCATGGACGGCGGCCTGGTCGCCCTCCAGCGCATCGGCAAGGACCAGCTCCTGCCGCGCGAAAGCTTCGGCAGGCTGGACGCCCTGGACCGCAAGCCGGTCGCCATCTCCGTTGAAGAGGCGCTGCCGCCGCAGGCGGTGGCGGGCTCCCGCGTGGATGTCTGGGTGGCGCTGCCGGATACCCGCAACGGTTTCAGCGAGCCGACGCTGCTGCTGCCGGGGGCCGAGATTGCGCAGCTCACCCCGGGAAGCACCGCCCTGGGCTCACAGCGGTCCACTGTGGTGATGGTCCTCGTGTCGGACGGGCAGATGCCCAAACTGCTGGGGGCACAGGCCAACAAGGCAAAGATCTCCGTGGTCTGGAATCCTGGAGGCGCGCCCTGATGGGCATTCCGGTGGTGACGGTGGGCCGGACCCGGGACGACCTGGTCGGCGGGCTGGAGCGGCTCCATGGCCCGGTGTCCGTCGTCCGGCGCTGCAGTGAGCTCGCCGAACTGCTGGCCGCCTGCCAGACCGGCCTGGCGCGGGCCGCCGTCGTCGCCGAGGGGACCGGGGAGCTTACCGCCTCGCTGGTCGACCGCCTGTCCGCCGTGGGAGTCGCCGTGGTGGCGCTGACCGACAGCCCGGAGGAATCGGCCAGGCTTCGGGGGATCGGCGTTACCCCGGAGGTTTCCGGAGTGGAAGCAGCCGCGCTCGCCGCCCTGATCGCGGGCGCGGTGGCGGAACTTGCCGGCGCGCGGCCCGGTCCGCCGGCAAGCGGCTTGGCCGACCCTTCCGCGGCCCTTCACACGCCGGCGGGCCCGGACCGCACTCTGGACGGCGGGGCCGGGGCGGAGCGGGCTGGCCCCGGGCCCGGGCCCGGCGCCGGGGAAGCGGGAACTGCAACGGGAACGGGGAGAATTATCGCCGTCTGGGGTCCCGCCGGATCGCCCGGTCGGACCCTGATGGCCGCCAATATGGCCGGCGAACTGGCAGCGGAGGGAAAGTCCGTCCTGCTGGTCGACGCCGACAGCTATGGCGCCAGCGTCGCGGCGGTGTTGGGGCTGCTGGACGAGGCGGCCGGACTTGCGCAGGCCTGCCGGCTGGCCGACCAGGGCCAGCTCGACGGCGAAGCGTTGCGCCGGATCGCCGTCCCGGTATCCACCCGCGCCGGAACGTTCCGGGTGCTGACCGGCATTACCCGGGCCGACCGCTGGACCGAACTTCGGGCGGCGGCACTCGCGCTGGTCTACGAGCGGGCCCGGGAGATCGCCGAGGTCACGGTGATCGACGCCGGCTTCTGCCTGGAGGCGGACGAGGAACTCAGCTTTGACTCGATGGCGCCGCGCCGGAACGCGGCCACCCTGCGAAGCCTCGAAATGGCCGACACCGTCTATGCCATCGGCGCCGCCGACCCGGTCGGAGTGCCACGGCTGGTGCGCGGACTGGCCGAGCTGGACGCCGCCGTCCCGCAGGCGCGTCCCCGCGTGGTCCTGAACAAGGTGCGCGCCTCCGCCGTCGGCCGTTCCCCGGAACGCCAGCTTCGTGAGGCTTGGGCGCGCTACGGCCCGACCGTACCGCTGGAAGCCTTCCTCCCGGCGGATCCGGCGGCCTGTGACGCCGCCCTGCTGGCTGGCTCGTTGCTGCTCGAGAGCGCGCCGGATTCCACCCTCCGCCGGGCCATCCGGAGCTTGGTTTGTGCACCTGCCCAGCAAAATCGTAAATCCTCTGTCCTTTCTTCCACAGCAAAGCCCCGGCTAAAAGACTAGGCTCGCCATGAGGGCTGCAACGGTGCGGCCGTGAACTTTTTGATGGAGGCGTTTGTCGATGTCGTCTGGGTCCAGCGTGGAGGATCAACCCGTTTCGATCGGTGCCAGCGAAGGGTACTTCGGGGACTACTACGAACATCTCGCCGAGGAGGATGCCCGCGCCTACGGCGATGACGTCCTGACCGCACGGTCACAAACGCACCTGCAGGTGGCCGCCACCCGGCAGCCCGGCGTGGCGAACATTTCGATCTCCGACGAGGCTGAGTCCAGCGTCGTCTACATCGTCACCGACGACATGCCATTCCTCGTGGACTCCGTCAACACCGAGCTGGTCCGGCAGAAGTCCCCGATCCACCTCGTAATCCACCCGCTTTTCGTCGTCACCCGCAACCGCGAGACCGGCCGGCTGGTCAAGGTGGCCCGGGTCCCCTCGCACCTGGGCATCTCCAGCGGCGACACAGCGGCGATGCCCAACCTGTCCCACCTGATCGCCCAGGGGGACAACGCCTCGCACATGGAGTCCTGGATCGCCGTCGAAATCGAACGGGTCGACGACGCCAAGCGGGAGCAGCTGATCGAGGGCCTCTCCCGGGTGCTCGGCGACGTCCGTGCGGCGGTCGAAGACTGGCCGAAGATGCGCAACAAGGCGCACGAGATTTCCGACGACCTCGACAAGGTGGCGCAGGCTGCGCAGATCGCCGAACTGCGCCAGGCCCAGGAACTGCTCCGTTGGCTGGACGACGGCAACTTCACCTTCCTCGGCTACCGCGAATACGACCTGAAGAATGAATCCGGCGAGGATGTGCTGGAACTGCGGGAGGACAGCGGGCTCGGCCTGTTGCGCAACGGCGCCGACACCCGCCACCAGATCCAGCACCTGACCGAAACGGGCCGGAAGAAGGCGCGCGAGAAGAGGGCACTGGTAATCACCAAGGCCAACTCCCGCTCCACCGTTCACCGCTCGGCGTACCTCGACTACATCGGCGTGAAGAGCTTTGACGCCGCCGGCAACGTCAACGGCGAACGGCGTTTCATCGGCCTGTTTGCCACGACCGCCTACGCCGGTTCCGTCCGGGATATCCCGGTCGTCCGTGAAAAGGTCGACGCCGTGCTGCGCGACGCCGGCTTCCCGCCGGACTCCCACTCGGGCAAGGACCTGCTCGGCATCCTTGAGACCTATCCGCGCGATGAGCTCTTCCAGATCGAAATCCCGGACCTCGCAGCCATCACCACCGGCATCCAGCGCCTGCAGGAACGCCGCCGGACCCGGCTGTTCCTGCGCCCGGACATCTACGGCCGGTTCATGTCTGCCCTCGTCTACCTGCCCCGGGACCGGTACACCACCAACGTCCGGCTGCGCATCGAGAAGGAACTGCGGGAGACGTTCGACGCCGTGTCGATCGACTATGAGGCGCGGATGACCGAATCCGCCCTGGCCCGGTTGTTCTTCCGGATCCGGCTGCCCAAGGATGCGGACGTCAGCCACGTCAACAGCGACGAACTGGAAAAGCGCCTGGTCCGCGCCGCCCGGTCCTGGAGCGAAGGCATCACCGAGGTCCTGCGCGCCAGGGCCGGCGCCGACGGCGAGAACGGAGCCAAGGAACTCGCCGCCGTCTGGGCCGAGGCGTTCCCGGCCAGCTACCGCGTCGACTACGAAGTCGAGGACGCGCTCGAGGACATCGCCCGCTTCGAGAAGTACGGCGCCGCCGAGCGCACCGGCGAGCCGGGCGGGGAGCGGCCGGGCGTGCACGTGTACCTTCCGCACGGTGCCGGCGCCACCCTCGAGGAGGACGCCCGCGTCAAGCTGTACATGCTCGAGCCCAAGAGCCTGAGCCAGATCCTGCCGTACTTCCACAACCTCGGCCTTGAGGTCCTGGACGAACGCCCCTTTGAGATCGAAACGGCCGACCACCGCGACTTCTTCCTCTACGACCTTGGCCTGAAATACCCGGCCGGGGTGGACCCGGAGCGCACCGGAGCCTTGCTGGGCGAGTCCTTCGGCGCGGCAGTGTCCGGCGTGGTGGAATCGGACAGTTTCGACCGCCTGGTGCTGCGCGAAGGCATGCACTGGCGCCAGGTCATCGTGCTGCGCGCCTACGCCAAGTACATGCGGCAGATGGGCAACACCAACTCATTCGAATTCATGGCCGACACGCTGCTGGCCAACCCGGATGTGGCCCGGGGCCTGAACGCGCTCTTCGCCGCGCGCTTCGACCCCGCGCTGCCCGACGGCGAACGCGAACAGCGCCAGGACCAGGTCCGCGCCGGGCTCGACACGGCCATCGAGCAGGTGGCCACGCTCGACGCCGACCGGGTGCTGCGCACCTTCAAGAACCTGATCCAGGCCACGCTCCGGACCAACTTCTACCAGAACAAGACGCACGTCAGCTTCAAGCTGGACCCCTCCGGCATTGACGGCCTGCCGTTCCCGCGGCCGATGTTCGAGATCTGGGTCTACTCGCCCCGGGTCGAAGGCGTGCACCTGCGCTTCGGCAAGGTGGCGCGCGGCGGACTCCGCTGGTCGGACCGCCGGGAAGACTTCCGCACCGAAATCCTGGGCCTGGTGAAGGCACAAACCGTCAAGAACGCCGTGATCGTTCCGACCGGCGCGAAGGGCGGCTTCTACGCCAAGCAGCTTCCGGACCCCGCGGCGGACCGCAGCGCCTGGATGGCCGAGGGCATCGAAAGCTACAAGACCTTCATCCGCGGGCTGCTGGACCTGACCGACAACCTGGTCACCACCCCGGAGGGCGAGAGGCTGGTGCCCCCGGCCGACGTCGTGCGGCACGACGGCGACGATTCCTACCTCGTGGTCGCGGCCGACAAGGGCACCGCCTCGTTCTCCGACATCGCCAACAGCCTTTCCGCCGAATACGGCTTCTGGCTCGGCGACGCCTTCGCTTCCGGCGGCTCCGTCGGCTACGACCACAAGGCCATGGGCATCACCGCCCGCGGCGCCTGGGAATCGGTCAAGCGGCACTTCAGCGAGCTGGACCTGGACACGCAGGCAGAGCCGTTCACGGTCGTCGGCGTCGGCGACATGTCCGGCGACGTTTTCGGCAACGGCATGTTGCTCTCGCGGCACATCCGGCTGCTCGCCGCGTTCGACCACCGGCACATCTTCCTGGACCCGAACCCGGACGAGGCAGCCTCCTTTACGGAGCGGCAGCGGCTCTTCGAGCTGCCCCGCTCCTCCTGGGACGACTATGACAAGTCCCTGATCAGCGAAGGCGGCGGCGTGTTCGCCCGCCAGGCTAAGTCGATTCCCGTCTCCGAGCAGGTCCGGGCCGCGCTGGGGCTGCCGGAAGGCACCACCCGGCTCAGCCCGCCGGAACTGCTCCGGGCGATCCTGCTGGCCCCGGCCGACCTGCTCTACAACGGCGGCATCGGGACCTACGTCAAGGCGAGCACCGAGACCAACGCCGAGGTCGGCGACAAGGCCAATGACGCCATCCGCGTCGATGGCCGCGAACTGCGGGTGAAGGTGGTCGGTGAAGGCGGCAACCTGGGCATGACCCAGCGCGGCCGGATCGAGGCCGCACTGCAGGGCGTCATCCTCAACACGGACGCCATCGACAACTCGGCCGGCGTGGACTGCTCGGACCACGAGGTCAATATCAAGATCTTCGTGGACCGCATGGTGGCCGCCGGCAAGCTGGATCCGGCCGAACGTGCGGAGTTCCTCGCCTCGATGACCGACGAAGTCGGCCGCCTGGTGCTCGAGGACAACATCGACCAGAACATCCTGCTGCTCAACGACCGCATGCGGGTCGCCGAATGGAGCCCCAGCTACGAGCGGCTGATGGACTGGCTGGAGAAATCGGCCGACCTCAAGCGTGAACTCGAAGCGCTGCCGACCACCGAGACGCTGCGTGAGCGGCTCGAACAGGGCCAGGGACTGACCTCCCCGGAACTCTCCGTGCTGGCCGCCTACGCCAAGATCGAACTCGCGACGGCGCTGCGCGACAGCGACCTCGCGGAAGACCCGTGGTTCCGCGAGACGCTCCGCGCCTACTTCCCGAAGCAGCTGCGGGAACGGTTCGACGCCGAACTCGATACCCACCCGCTGCGCCGGGAAATCATCGCGACAGTCGTCGCGAACGACATGATCAACCTGGGCGGCATCACGTTCGCGTTCCGCGCCATGGAGGAGACCTCAGCCACCCAGTCGGCCATCGCCAAGGCGTTCGTCGCACTCCGCGAGGTCTACGAGCTGGACATCATGGTGGCCGAACTCAACGAGCTGCCGGCGTCGTTCCCGACCGAGCACTGGAGCACCGTCCACCTGGACATCCGCCGGCTCCTGGACCGTGCCGTCCGCTGGGTGCTGAGCCAGGGCAACGCCGCGCGGCCGATCGCGGAGATTGTGGCGGAGTTCAAGCCGCTGATGGATCCGATGCGGGCCCGGCTGCTGGACTACCTGCGCGGCGATGACCGCGAGCGGGTGTCGCAGTGGCTCGAAAAGGCCCGCAGCTGGGAGCTTCCCGAGGACCTGGCGCACCGCTGGGCGGAGCTGTTCGAAAGCTTCGTGCTGCTGGACATCGCCAAGATTGTGCACGTCAGCCCGGAGCCGGTGGAGAACATCGCGCACGTCTACTACACGGTCTTCAACCGGTTCCACGCCGATTCGCTGCTCGAGCGCATCACCAAGCTGCCGAGGAAGGACCGCTGGCAGGCCCTGGCCCGTGCGGCCCTCCGCGACGACCTCTACTCGACCGTCTCGGATATGACGACGGCGGTCCTGGAGGCGACGTCGGCGGATATGCCGGCGGAAGAGCGGCTGGTGGCCTGGGAAAGCCAGAATGTGGAGCAACTTGGGCGGGCGAAGAGCATGTTCGACGAGGTGAACGCCCTCGAGGCCGATGACATGGCCTCGCTCTCGGTAGCATTGAGGCTCTTGAGGTCAATCGTCCGACGCTAGGGTCTGCCGGCCCCGCGTCGCAAATGGAGGTGCTGTGGCAATCTTTACGGACCCTATCAGGGAGCATGCTGATTTCGGGCCGGGGGATGCCGAGTGGCTGCATCTGCTCGTGGGGGACTGGCAGATGGTCGCCGACCTTGCCTTCGCCGACCTTGCCTTGTGGTTCCCGCACCCCGAACTTGGCTACGTGGCGCTGGCCCACGTGCGCCCCTCCACCACGCATACGGTGTTCCACGCCGACTTCGTGGGGGAGGGGATCCGTTCGGACCTGAAACGGCTTGTGGACAAAGCCTGGGAAAGCCGCACCATCGAACGCTCCAACGAGACCAACTGGAGCAGCGACATGGCAATGCGGGTCGAGGCCGTGCCGATGGTCCGCAACGGCCGGACGCTCGCGATCGTGACCTCGCATATGGACCTCTCCAGCTCCCGGATGCCGTCGCGGCTGGAACTGACCTACCGGCAGTGCGCCTACGACCTGCTGCGGATGGGCACCCTGGGACTCTGGCCGGATTTTGCCTCGCCCACCGGATCGCGACGGGGCGCCCCGCGCGTCGGCGACGGCCTAATCCGGCTCGACGCCGAGGGGATCGTGCAGTACGCGAGCCCCAACGGCGTCTCCGCCTTCCGCCGGCTCGGCGACGGCGAATCGTTGGAGGGCCGGTCACTGGCCGAAGTCACGGCAGGGCTGCTGCGGGACCGCCGCATGGTCGACGAGACCCTGCCGCTGGTGGTGACTGGGCGAATGCCGTGGCGCAGCGAGATCGAGTCCCGCGGCGTCAGCCTTTCGCTCCGGGCCATCCCGCTGCGGGACGAACAGCAGCGCTTCGGGGCGCTGGTGCTCTGCCGCGATGTCTCGGAGCTGCGCCGGCGGGAAATGGAACTCGTCACGAAGGACGCCACCATCCGCGAGATCCACCACCGGGTCAAGAACAACCTGCAGACCGTGGCGGCGCTGCTGCGCATGCAGTCGCGCCGGATGGTCAGCGACGAGGCCAAACAGGGACTCGAACAGGCGATGCGGCGGGTCGCGACCATCGCCCTGGTCCACGAAACGCTGTCGCAGGGCCTGACCCAGAGCGTCGACTTCGATGAGCTGATCGGGCGCCAGTTCCGCCTGTCAGCCGAGGTTGCCTCGCCCTCGCAGCAAGTGAAGACCCAGCGTTCCGGGCTGTTCGGGGAGCTGCCGAGCGACTTCGCAACGCCGCTGGCCCTCGTCATCAACGAACTCGTGACCAACGCCGTCGAGCACGGGCTCGAGGGCAGGGCCGGGACGGTCTGGCTGATCGCCGACCGCTCCGAGAGCGAGGACGGTGACGAACTGCTCACCGTGACGGTGGCGGACGACGGCGTCGGGCTGCCGGCCGGCTCCTACACCGAAGGCCTGGGGCTGCAGATTGTGCGCACCCTCGTGACGAGCGAGCTCGGCGGCAGCATCCAATGGAAGCCGCGGGAGGGCGGCGGAACCGCAGTGCAGGTGGTCTTGAGCCTCGCCACACGCTAAGGGCGGCCACGACGCGGCGTTAGACGCGGCGCTTAAACAAGCAGTGGCCTCGGACCAGTCGGTCCGAGGCCACTGCTGATTGGGTCGCCCGAAGGCTGAAAATCAGGAGGCGCGGCGGGCGCGGGCCGCGCGGCGCTTCAGGGCGCGGCGTTCGTCTTCGCTCATGCCGCCCCAGACGCCCGCGTCCTGGCCCGATTCGAGGGCCCACTGGAGGCAAGTGTCCACAACGGGGCAGCGCCGGCAGACGCTTTTTGCTTCCTCGATCTGCAGGAGGGCGGGGCCGGTGTTTCCGACGGGGAAGAACAGCTCCGGGTCCTTGTCAAGGCACGCTGCGCGGTTACGCCAATCCATGCTGATCAGTAACTCCATTCCTGGGAATTCGTTAAATGCCTCTTGTGAAATTATTCACTAGAGGCTTCATAAGAAAGGGGCCCTGTGGGCCCCCTCGGTCATCTGGATTAAGCGTGTCATGTTAACGCTGTGTAAACAAGGGGTATTTGCCGAACAAATGCCGCCAAATCGTGAGCGATGCGTCACATTGCCTGGCGGAACCCCCAATTCTGTTCGACTATGTCCGGTAGGGTGCCAGTGTGTCAAGACCCCCAGTGAACCCCGCAGATCCCGCTGACCCGCAGCCCGGCGGTCCAGAGGCAGGCGGCCCGGTGCCGGCTCCCGCCGCCAGACCTGCCGGAATCACCGTCGTATCGGTCGTCACAGCCCTGGAGGCCGCGGCGCTGCTGGTGGCCGCAGGGTGGTACGGATTCCAGCTGCTGACCGGTGCACCCGTCCTGTCCTTCTGGGGCGCGGTCTTCACCCTCGGTCTGCTGCTGGCGTTCTCGGCATGGCTTTTTGCCGTGAGCCATTTCCTCTTCCGCGGGTACCGCTGGCCCAGGGCCGGAGCGCTGGTGGCCCAGCTGTTCATGCTCACCATCGGCTTCCCGACCCTCACCGGCGGTTACCCCCTGGCCGGACTCGCCATGCTGCTGCCGGCGGCCCTGGCCATCGTGCTGCTGTTCGACAAGCGGGTCATTGCGTTCGCGTCCCGGCCGGGCGGTTCAAGCCGGGCCCTGTAGGCGCGCGGGACAGACGCAAGTCCGGCCTACGGCGGTTCCGCGACCGCCAGCTGCACGGCCGAGGTCCGGCCATTCACCACGACAAGGGCGCGGCCGGGCGGCGGGCTGGGCTCCGGTTCGAACCGGACACCGAGAAGGTCGCCGTCCATCAGTTTCCGGGGACCGATCAGGATCCCGCTGCCCTGGCCGCGGGCCTGGAGCGTTAGCGGCACGCGCTGCTGGATCGCGGGACTGTAGCCCGCGGTCAGCACGACCGTCCAGCCCAAGGAGTTGAGCTCCGACAGCCGCAGGTTGGCGTCCAGGCCCAGGAGATCCGCGTCATCAACCACCACGATGGCCGCGTGGTCGAGCTGTCCGGTGCGCGCCCGTTCCAGGACGGCGGACCACTGCCGGGCCGGATCGCTTCCCACCGCGGGCGGCAGCCAGTCCGCGAAGGGATTGAGATCCGGCAACGCCCGGACAAGGGACGTTTTCCCCGAAGCCGGTCCGCCGAGGACGGCAAGAACGCTGGCCGGTGGCAGCGGAACACCGACCGGTTCGAGTTCGTCCCCGCCCACCCCGATCCAGAGCCGGACGCCTTTTGCCGGCGGTGCCTGCTGCGGAGACTCCGGGCCGATCCGGGCCCGGACCTCGGCGACGGTCACTCTTGCCGGAAGCGGCTCGACGCGGAACGGCCGGGCTGTAGGGCGCTCGCTTAGAGGCACGGTGGTGCGCGGCCTGGATGTTGCATCCGCCGGCCCGTAGAGCTGGGCTGCGTGCGGGGCGGCTTCGGCGAAGGGACCGGCGACGGCCACCCTGCCGGGGATCGACGGAATATCCGGCAGTCGAGGCCAGCCGTGCCGGGTTTCCTCTGTCGACCCGGCGGGGAAGAAGATGCGGTTGGGAAGCGCAGCGAAGAACCGCGCGGCCACGAGTTCGCGCTCGCCGGATACGACGGCCGCAATGCCCGCCGCGGGGCCGTCGCGGATGATGTCGTGGACGATGTCCTCGGCCCAGGCCAGAGGGCCGGCCCGGAATGCTGATACCCACGACCCCCAGTTGTTCAGTACAAGAACCAGCGCCGGGATGTCCGCTGTTCGGGGAGCGGCCAGCCTGTTGCGGATCTCCTCGGCCAGCCGTTCGAGTACCCGGACAGCCCGACGCAGCTCGTGGGCGCCTGTCCACGCGCCGACTCTGGGCGAGGCGGCTGCACCGCGGAGGGAGCCATCCGCATCGAGGATATACAGGTGCGATTCGGCCGCGCTGTCCAACAGCCGGTCCACCGTGAGACTCAGGGCACCTGCCGGCCCGGCCGGCGTCCCGCTCCGGGCGCCGCCGACGAGGGCCAGATGGCCATGGCCGAGCGGACACCAGCGGAGCTCACGAAGTCGCTGCTCTTCCGGCACGTCAAGCATCCCCAGTAGCAGCCCGCGCGCGGGCCCCGCGGCGGCGGGGCCGGCCGCGTGGCGGGGAAGCAGTAGCGATCCCGCCAGCGGCTCCGCTATCGGGCGCCGGGGGAGCGCGCCGCCGTGCTCCGCCCACAGCCGTGATGTCAGGCGCACCAGGCGAGAAACGTCGTGCTGCGGGTTGGGAGCAACGGCCCGATCCGTGCGGGGCTGGAGGCCAGCGGGTCTCTGCTGCAGCAGGGTCGCGGCTTCCGTGACCGTCACGACGGTGCCCGCAGGGGGCGAGGGGGCCGCCAGGGCGGCGGTCTGGAATTCCTCGGGTCTCCCGCTTCCGCGCACGAGGTAGGCGCGCCCCGGACTCCCCAGCGGAATGGCGGCGGCGAGCCGCGAGTTCATGACGTCGGAAGACTCGAGCTCCGACTGGACCCTCAGGACGATGCTGCTTGTGACGTTGGCTCGGATGTCCGCGTTCAGCGCCCCCTGCGGCCGCTGCGTGGCCATTACGAGGTGGATCCCCAAAGAGCGTCCGATGGTTGCGATCCGCATGAGCTCCCTTAGCGCGGCGGGCGCCTCCTCCACCAGCATCCGGAATTCGTCGATCACCAGGACCAGATGGGGCAGCGCCGGCAGTGCTGGCGCCTGGGCGGTATCGAGGGCGTGTGCCTGGTAGGCGGTGAGGTCAGGCACGCCGCCCGCGGCCAGCAACTCCTCCCGGTGGCGGACCTCGGCGCGGAGCGAGGCGAGAGTGCGCTCCACTTCGTGGCTCGACAAATCGGTCAGCATGCCGACGCAATGCGGCAGCCCGGTCAACGGCCCTAGCCCGGAGCCGCCCTTGAAATCGACAAACAGCAGGTTAACCAGGTCCGGCGGGTAGCTGGCCGCCAGCCCGGCCACCAGAGTCCTCAGGAACTCAGATTTTCCGGAGCCCGTGGTTCCTGCCACGAGCAGGTGGGGGCCGTCCGCCTGCAGGTCCACGTGGAGCGGCCCGGATGCCGCGCGGCCAACAGGAACGGACAGCCCCCGCATCAGCGACCGGCCCACGGATTCCCAACGCTGTTTCACATCCGCGGCCGAGAGCGGCAGGAAGTCGGCCAGGCGGCAATCGTCCGGGATCTGCCCAGTTTCGCTGTCTGTGGCGGTTTCATGCTGGCTCCGGTTCCGGCAGAAGCGGTCAAAGACGTCTTCCGGAACAAGGTCGGGGGCAAAGGCGGTTTTCGCGGTGCCAGAGAAGAGAAAGGCTCGGCGCTCGCCGAGCACGACTGACTGGCGGCCGGCACCGGTCTGCTCAGCAGCGGAACAGCAGAGTACTTGCCAGCCGTTCGGAGTTGCCGCAGCGCAGAGCGCCGAGGCGCCTCCGGTGTCCGCGACAATGATCAGCACGCCGCGGTCACAGCCTGGGCCGGGGCCGGCGGCAAGGTGCGCGGCGGTCATTGAATCACTGGCGGACAGGGAAACCCGCGCCAGGAAGCGGGCCGCCAGGGGCAGGGACGCCGCCGGGCCATGCAGCAGCACCCGGGTTCGGCCTGCCCGGGGGTAGCTCGCAAGCTGCATGACCAGGAAGCGGATCAGCCCCGCGAGGGAGTCTGCCGGGCCCCGGAGTTCGGTCGGGGCCGAGGGGTCCAGGCACACGGGGACGGGGCCCACGGGCGGGGCGCTGAACCCGGGATCGTCCGGGTCTAACCGGATTCTCGCCCTCCCCGGGGCCAGCCCGAGCCGCAGCCACACGGGCCCGGGTTCAACCTCCGCTGCACCGCTGGACTCCGGCGGCCCGGCGTCGGTGACCAGAGCGGCGGCAGACGGCGCGGCCCGGCGTCGTCGATCGCGGTCCGCGTCCGCCGCGGTCGCTACGGCCGCCTTCAGCTCACGGCGCCGTCTTCGGCCGGACAGCGACGGTACCAGCACGGCCACTCCCGAAACCGCGGAAAATGCCAGGAACATCCACATGCCAGTGGCGACGGCCAGTGCGGCGCCCGCGGCCAAGGGCAGGACCGCGGTGAGGAGAAGCGCGGCGCGGTTGGCCGGGGAGCCCGGATTGGGGATCCGCAGCGCTTCCGTCGTGTCAGTGCCGGCCTCGGCACTTCCGGCCCCGGCACCTCCGGCCCCGTCGCCGCACCGCCCGGCGCGCCCGCCGCGGAACACCAGGCCCAGGGTGGACTGGCCGCAGCCGATGACGGAGTCGCTCGTGACCTGGCCGCTCTTCACCGGACGGCCGTCAACGGTGGTTCCGTTGGCGCTGCCCAGATCGACCAGGGTGACCGCGGAATCGGTAACCTCCAGCCGGGCGTGTTCGCGGGACAGTTCGGGATCGGGAAGTACGAGTTCCGTGCCGGCGCGGCCCAAGAGGTAGCGGCCCCGGCGCAGCGGAAGTACCGTCCCGGCGCCTGGTCCGCTGAGCACAGCCAGCAGTAAGGCCGCGCCGGAGACGGATCCGCCGTCGGAGGCCGGACCGGCACCGGCGCCGTCGATCAGGACGGCGCCGTTGACCAGCGGGGCGTTGCCGGCGGACAGGGCATCGAGAGGAGAGCCGGCCACCGTCAGCCTGACCGTGCCGTACTTCCGGGCCAGCGCTAACTCCAGTTCTGCGCCGGGGCAGCCCGCCGGCAGTTCGATGGACAGTTCCACGGGCATCCCCGGCTGTGCCGCGACGGGTCCACGGACCAGGGTGCACTGCAGCAACACCGGGAGCCTCCTTCCTGCGGTCAGGCGCTGGGACGCGCGCTAAACCCACGCTAGGGAAGGGCCCCTGGCCGGCAGGCCATCGAATCCGGCCATGTGGAAAAGGGTCCGATGTGGAAAAGACCCGCCGGGGGCAACCAGGTGCGGCTCGGGACCGGACAGCTCCGGCGGCACACCGTGGCGGGCGCCGCGATTCGTGGCTCCGGCAAAAGCCTCGGTAGTCTAGAGCAGCAGACAATGCACAACGTTGCGCTGCCCACATTCGAACCAGGAGATTTTGTGACCGCTGACCTCGTCATCGTAGGGTCGGGCTTTTTCGGCCTGACAATCGCAGAACAGGCCGCCACTGAGCTGGGCTTGAAGGTCGTCGTTATCGACCGCCGCCACCACATCGGCGGCAATGCCTACAGCGAAAAGGAGGAGCAGACCGGGATCGAAGTCCACCGGTACGGCGCCCACCTCTTCCACACCTCCAACGAACGCGTCTGGGAGTACGTCAACCGCTTCACGACGTTCACCAACTACGTGCACAAGGTCTACGGCGTCCACAAGGGCGAGGTCTACTCCCTGCCCATCAACCTGGCCACCATCAACCAGTTCTTCCGTGCGAACCTGACCCCGGGCCAGGCCCAGGACCTGATCAAGGAACAGGCCGGAGAGCTCGCGGGCACCGACCCGCAGAACCTGAACGACAAGGGCATCCAGCTGATCGGCCGGCCGCTCTACGAAGCGTTCATCAAGCACTACACCGGCAAGCAGTGGCAGACGGATCCCAAGGACCTGCCCGCGGGCATCATTTCCCGGCTCCCGGTGCGTTACAACTACGACAACCGCTACTTCAACGACAAGTACGAGGGCCTGCCGACGAACGGCTACACCGCGTGGATCGAGAAGATGGCCGAGCACCCGAACATCGAGGTCCGGCTCAACACCGACTTCTTCGATGAGTCGCACGAGTACAGCAAGGACAAGGTCGTCGGCAACATCCCGGTCGTCTACACCGGACCGGTGGACCGCTACTTCGACTACGCCGAGGGCGACCTCTCCTGGCGCACCATCGACTTCGAAGAGGAAGTGCTCGACGTCGGGGATTTCCAGGGCACCTCCGTGGTGAACTACAACGACGACGACGTCGCCTACACCCGCATCATCGAGCCGCGCCACTTCCACCCCGAGCGCGAGTACCAGACGGAAAAGACCGTCATCATGCGTGAGTTCTCCCGCGCGGCCGAGAAGGGCGACGAGCCCTACTACCCAATCAACACCGCCGCCGACCGCGAACGGCTGCTCAAGTACCGCGACCTCGCGGCCGCCGAGCGGGACGTGCTCTTCGGCGGGCGCCTGGGCACCTACAAGTACCTGGACATGCACATGGCCATCGGTTCCGCCCTGACCATGTTCGAGAACAAAATCCGCCCGCACTTCGAGGCCGGCGCCAAGATTGAAAGCGGAGGAGTGGACGCATGAGCGTAGCCGTGGACGCATCGACACGGGCTGAAGACCAGCGCCCCTTCCGGACTGTCCACCGCGTCGTGCTGCCGGTCGACGGCGACACCGACGTCCTTCCGCTGTACGTCGATTTCAACCCGGTCCAGCGCGTGGTGCAGCTGTCCAAGCGCGCCCTCCGGCGGGGTCGGATCTCGGCGCCCCCGACGGTTCCGGCTACCTCGCCCCAGCACTCCGGCTTCATCACCGGCCGCAACAGCATGACGCTGCCGGAGTTCCGGAGGGTTTCGCTGGGAACCTATTTCAACGCGTTCCCCGCCAGCTACTGGCGGAACCACACCGCCGTGGAGACGGTACGGCTGACGGTCGACGTCGACGCCGAGGCAACGGTCATTGTCTACCGTTCCAGCCCCCGCGGCACGGCGAACCGGGTGGACAGCACCCACGCCTCGCAAGGCGGAGAAGTCACCTTTGACCTGCCGCTGAAGTCGTTCGTCGACGGCGGCTGGTACTGGTTCGACCTCGTGGCCCACGGCACCCCGGTAACCCTCAGGAGTGCCGGGTGGTCCGTCCGCGAACCCGAAGGGTTCGTGCCCGGCACCCTCTCCATCGCCGTGACCACCTTCAACCGGCCCGACTACGCGCTGCGCCACATCGGCACGCTGGCCGGGGACGCCGACGTCGTCAAGATCCTGGACCGCTTCATCCTGGTGGACCAGGGGACCGACAAGGTCCGCGCCCAGCCGCAGTTCGAGGAGCAGGCGGCGATTCTCGGGGACCGGCTCAAGATCATCGAGCAGGGCAATATCGGCGGCTCCGGTGGCTTCTCGCGCGGCATGGACGAGACGCTGAAGGATGGGCGCAGCAAGTACGTCATGCTGCTCGATGACGATGTCAGCATCGAAACCGAAGGCATCCTGCGCGCGGTTAGCTTCGCGGACTTCACGCGGACGCCCACCATCGTGGGCGGGCACATGTTCAACCTGTACGAGCGCTCGGTCCTGCACACCTACGGCGAGCAGGTCGACGACGCCCGCTACTTCTGGCGACCCGCCGTGAACACCAAAGAGGCCCACGACTTCGGCGCCAGCAACCTGCGCACCACGCCCTGGATGCACCGCCGGATCGACGTCGACTACAACGGCTGGTGGATGTGCATGATCCCCACCTCGATCGTCCGCGAGGTCGGCTACGCCCTCCCCGTCTTCATCAAGTGGGACGACGCCGAATACGGCATCCGCGCCAAGGAACACGGCATCACCACGGTGACCCTGCCCGGCGCCGCCGTCTGGCACATGCCCTGGAGCGAAAAAGACGACACCATCGACTGGCAGGCCTACTACCACCAGCGCAACCGTTGGGTGGCGGCGCTGAGCCACTCACCGCGTAAAAAGGGCGGCCGGATGCCGTTCGAAAGCATCGCGGTGGATGTCCGGCACCTGATCTCGATGCAGTATTCCGCCGTTGAAGTCCGGCTCAAGGCGCTCGAGGACGTGCTCAGCGGACCCGAGCACCTTCACGCGACCATCGCGGACAGGCTGGATTGGGTGCGGAAAACCCGCGCCGACTTCACCGACGCGCGGATCACTCCGGACCTGCACTCGTTCCCGCGTGTCCTCCGCTCCGGTGAAGTGGATGCGGAACACGAACCGAACTACGTGGCGGAATCGCTGGTTCGCGCGGTCACCGGGCTGCTGCGCCAGCTGCGTCCCGTCCGCGAGGACGCAATGACGAATCCCGAAGTGGCCGTCCCGGCTGTGGAGGCGCGCTGGTGGCGGCTCGCGGCACTCGACTCTGCCCTCGTGTCCTCCTCGGACGGCAGCGGCGCGTCCTGGTACAAGCGTGACCGGAAGCAGTTCGGAAGCATGCTCCTGCGGACGGTCCGGCTGCACATGAAGCTGATGGCCGAATGGGACAACAACGCCCGCCGGTACAAGGACGCGCTGCCCGGGTTCACCGGCCAGGCGGCCTGGCGGGAAACCTTCGAGGCTGTCGCGGTCAAGGAACAGGAGAGGGGAGAGGCGAAGATATGACCGCCACTCCATCCGGTGGCGGAACAGTGGTTTCCCCGCTGACCACCCCCGGCGAAGGGGGAGGGCTGCGGGACGTGTTCCGCCAGTGGTTCCTGCTCAAGCTCCTGGTGCGCAAGGAAATCAAGGTCCGCTACCGCGGCTCGGTCCTCGGGCTGCTGTGGTCCTATGTGAAGCCGCTGATGCAGTTCCTGGTCTACTTTGTGGCGCTGGGTATCTTCCTGAACCTCCAGGGCAGCACCCCGAACTACGCGATCTACCTTTTCTCCGGAATCATCCTGGTGAACTTCTTCGTTGAGGTCCTTGGCAACTCGACCCGTTCGATCGTCGACAACCGGGACCTGATCCGGAAAATTTACCTGCCGCGTGAATTGTTTCCGGTCTCGACGCTGCTGGTGTCCGCCATCCACTTCCTGCCCCAGACGCTGGTGCTCATCGGTGCCTGCCTGATGGCGGGCTGGGCCCCGAGCATCCTGCAACTCGCCGCCGTGGTCCTCGCCTTCATCATCGTCGGCGTGCTGGCCACCGGGTTGGGACTCCTCTTCGGAGCCGCCAACGTGTACTTCCGGGACTCGGAAAACATCGTCGACATGATCCTCATGATCGTGACCTGGGCCTCGCCGGTCCTGTACGTCTGGACCATGGTGGAGCGGGCCCTCGGCCCGTACTTCTTCCTGTACCAGCTGAACCCGATGACCGTCGCGGTGGAGATCTTCCACTGGGGCTTCTGGTACCCGACCCTGAATGCCGACCAGGTCGCGGCCGCCCCGGTCATGCACGGGCTCGCTTCGGTCTGGGCGCCGGTGGCGCTCGGCGTCTCGCTGGTGATCCTGTTCATCGGCCAGCTGGTCTTCCGCAAGCTTTCCGTCCGTTTTGCCCAGGAGCTGTGAAAGTCATGCAGGAAAAAATGCTGGCGATTACGTGCACGGACGTGCGCAAGAAGTTCGTGCTGCGGCACACCAGGTCCCTGAAGGAAGCGCTGGTCTGGTTTGTCCGCGGGCGCAAGGGCGACATGTACAAGGTTTTCGACGCGCTGCGGGACGTCTCCCTGGACGTCCACCAGGGGGAGACCGTGGCGCTGCTCGGCCTCAACGGCTCGGGCAAATCGACGCTCCTCAAGCTCATCTCCGGCGTGCTGCAGCCCGACGCCGGTACCGTCCGGACGCGGGGGAGGGTGGCCGGTTTGATCGAGGTCGGAGCGGGCTTCCACCACGACCTCAGCGGACGGGACAACGTGTACCTGAACGGTGCCATCCTGGGCATGACGGAAAAGCAGATCAACGAGATGTTCGACTCGATCGTTGAATTCGCTGAAATCGGGGAGTTCATCGACACCGAGGTGAAGTTCTACTCCTCGGGAATGTACCTGCGTCTCGCCTTCTCGATTGCCGTGCACACGGACCCGGAGATCTTCCTGATCGATGAAATCCTTGCGGTCGGCGACGAACCGTTCCAGCGCAAGTGCATCGCGAAAATCAAGGAGTTGGCGGAGGCCGGGAAGACACTCTTTGTCGTCAGCCATGACCTCGACCTTGTCTCCACCGTCTGCGAGCGGGGGGTCCTCCTCGAGCACGGCAACGTCGTCCTGGACGGACCGGTCGCTGAAGTCGTGACGGAACTGCGACGCCGGTCGGCCGCGGCGTCCTAGTCCGCCGTCCGCCGTCCCATCTCTTGAGGAGTTGCCACAGATGTCCTGGTTTGCGAGCCTGCCCGCGGTACTGACGGCCGTCCTGGTGCTGGTCGTGCCCGGACTGGTCCTCGGGCGTGCCCTCGGCTTCCGGGCATTTGCCGTTGCCGCGCTGTCACCGGTGCTCTCAATCGCACTGGTGTCCGTTGCGGGCCTGCTGGCCCCGTTCCTGAAAGTCCCGTGGTCGCTTCTGCCGGTCGCCGGCCTGACCGCCGTCGCTGTCCTCGCGGCCGTGGGTCTCCGGCACGTGCTGCCGGAAAGATGGCGCGGGCTTCAAACGGAGCGGCGGATCGATCCGCGGTTCTGGTGGGCCCTTGGCGGTGCCGGCCTCGGCGGCATCATCATTTGTGCGCGGATGGTGGAGGTCATCGGGTCCCCGGAGCACATTTCCCAGACCTTCGACAACATCTTCCACCTGAATGCCATCCGATTTATTGAGGACACCGGCCAGGCGTCGTCGCTGACCCTCGGCGCCATGACCGGCGGCTCGTTCTATCCGGCGGGCTGGCATGCGTTCATCTCGCTGATCGCCCAGACATCCATGGCTTCTGTCCCCGTCGCGGTCAACGCCGGCAACATCGCCATCGCGTCCATCGCATGGCCGCTGGGCTGCGTCTACCTCTGCCAGCAGGTCCTGGGCCAGCGCAGGGACGCCGCCTTCATCGCGGGCATCCTGTCCGCCGGGTTCGGAGCGTTTCCTCTGCTGATGATCCACTTCGGTGTCCTCTATCCGAACCTGCTGTCGCTGTCCCTGCTGCCGGCCCTGCTCGCGCTGGGCGTGCAGGCCCTGGGGCTTTCAGCAGTTCCGGAGCTTCGGGGACCGCTGCCAGTGGTCGTGCTGGGGCTCGCCTCGGCCGGCGTTGCCCAGGCGCACCCCAGCACCTTCCTGGCCTTCCTGGCGTTCCTGGCTCCCGCCGTGCTGTACGTCTACGTGGTTTCGATCCTGAAATGGCGCCGGGACTGGGCGGCGAACAAGGCGAAGGCCGCCGCCTGGAGCGCCGCCCTCCTGGTCGGAGGCGCGGCGGCGCTGGGCCTCTGGGTTTTCGCCAGGCCATCCTTCCCGGCAGCCTTCTGGCCGCCGGTTCAGTCCATCCCCCGGGCGCTGCTGCAAGTGGCGGGCAATGCGCCCCTGGGCACCTCGCCCGCCGTCGCAATCTCGCTACTCACGGTGGTCGGCGTCGTCCTGGCCGCCCGCAAGCGGCGCAACTGGTGGCTGATCGGCGTCCTGCTCATCGCGGCGCTGCTCTTTGTGGCCGTCTCCAGCTTCCCCGCCGGCCGGCTGCGCTACCTGCTCTCCGGCACCTGGTACAGCGACAGCTACCGGCTGGCCGCCCTGCTGCCGGTGGCGGTGATAGTGCCGGCCGCCGTCGGGGCAACCGCCGCCTGGACATGGCTCCGGTCCCGGCTCGCCGTGGCCGGCGCGGGTGCAGCCGGCGCCGGCGACGCCGGTCCGTCGCGGAGTCCGCTGCTGTCCCGCAAGCCAGTGAAGGCGACCGTGTCGGCAGCCGGCGCCGTGGTGCTGGTGGTCCTCACCCAGTTGGGCAGCGTTCCGGACATGGTCTCACTGGCCCGCGGCAGCTATGCGCTGACGGCGGAGTCGCCGCTGCTCACCTCGGATGAAGCCGCCGTCCTGGCCGAGCTGGACCAGTACGTTCCGGCGGATGCGGTCATCGCCTCGAACCCGGGAAACGGCAGCGCCCTGGCCTACGCCCTGGCCGGCCGGCGCACCATGCAACTTCACATCCTGACCAGCAACGAGAGCCCGGATGACAAGACCATCCTGGCCCGGCTGCGGAACGCCAAGACGGACCCTGACGTCTGCCCCGCGGTGTCGCGGCTCGGCATCGGTTACGTCCTGGACTTCGGCACCCAGGAAATCAATAACGAACACCACCCAGCGCCCGGCCTGGCCGACCTTGAGAAGGCCGGCGTGGCCAAGGTGGTCGACCAGCACGGCGAGGCCAAACTCCTGAAACTGACCGCATGCAGGTAAACGGGCCGCCCTTTTTGCACGCGATACACTCGGACCTGTCCAGCGGGCCCGCACCATTGTCCACCACCGAAATACTGAGGATTCAAACATGGCCATGACGCCGCCGAATGGACCAACGACCGGCAAAGTGGTCGGCCGGCGCGGATTCCTCGCCGCAATTGTTGCCTTGCCCCTGGCGCTGCCCGCCTGCAGCTCGACCAAGGGCAGTGACGCAGTCGAGGTCTCAGCCAGCGCGTTTCCGCTGAGCCTCACCCACAGCTACGGGACGACGACGGTGGCCGCGCCGCCCAAGCGCGTCGTGGCGTTGAGCAGCGCCGACGCCGACACGGCCGCCGCGCTGGGTCTGGCCCCGGTGGGGATCTCCGGGTCCGCCTCGTCGCCGTGGTTCACCGACGCGATGCGGGACATCGACGGCGCCCCTCCGTTCCTCCTCAATGACAAAGTCGCGATGCCGCTCGATGACATCCGCAATCTTGATCCGGACGTCATTTTGGCCGTCGGCGGCAGCATCACCCGCGCCGACTACGACAAGCTCTCGGAGATCGCGCCGGTAGTGCTCTCCGAGTCGGCGGATTCGGGCCGTGACTGGCGCCAGCGGTCGGCACTTATCGGAAAGGTCCTGGGCCGTAGCAGCGCTGCCTCCGAGCTGCAGGCCAAGACCGAGGGGGCGGTCAGGGATTCGGTCCGTGACTACGCCGGACTCAAGGGAACCACCGTCCTGTTCGCGGCGGCGTCGTCCGCGGACGGCGCCGACATCCAGGTCTATCCTGACGATTCCGTGGTGCTGGGCGTGCTGAAGGATTTCGGTCTCGCTCCGGCCCCGGCGCTGGCCAAGGTCAAGGCAGAAGGCCGTGCCACCGGCGGGCAGAAGTCGCCGGTCGCCTACGTTTGGCCGCACGAACGCGCTGACGAGCTCACCGCGGACATCCTGGTGGCCTCCATCAGCCAGGACGACATGGCCTCCCTGCGTGCGGGCGGCAAGATCCCGGCGCTGACCACGGCCAAGCAGCCCTCCCTGTTTTATGCTGCGGGGATCGAGGATCAGGCCCTGCGGTCCGGCTCCGCGCTGGGCGTCGCCTGGGCCGGCCGGAACATTGTTCCGGAACTGGCGAAGGCGGCCTACTATGAACAGCAGCGCAGCGCAGGCAAGTAGTACGCAGGAAAGTAGTACGGAGAGAAGTAGTACGCAGGAAAGCGAAGAGCCAGGCCGGGACATCGTCCCCGGCCTGGCTCTTTTGCTGGCAGGGCGCTACCCGCAGGCAGTCACGCGGAAAAGGCGGGCGCTGCCCACGGCCTTGACGAGCTTTACTCCCGGGGCGGTGTTGTCCGTCAGGTCGCGGACGCCCACGAGGGGCTCGGCACGGGGGGTGATCTCGGTGTTGCCGAAGTCGAGTGCCCAATAGGCCTTGAGCGACTTAATCGCCGGGCATACTGCGGCGTTGTAGGCGGCTTCGTCCCAGTGGTCAAGGAGGAGCTGTTCCTCCGGGGTACGGATGCCGAAGATATGCGGGGCCAGGGCGCGGCGGCCGGAGAAGGCATAAACCAGCGAGGCGCCGGTCCGGGGGTTGCCCACCACGACGTCGCCCTCGGGCACAATGGCCGCCACTTCGTTGAGCAGTGAGACCTCGTCGGTCGACAGCAGCGAGGCCGTCGGCGTCGTGGTGAAGATGGTGCTGATGCGGTTCTGGACCGTGGAGAGGGTTCCGCCCTGGGCGCCGAGGCCAAGAGCCAGCAGTACCACGCAGCCCATCGCGATGCCCGAGGACGCCGGCAGCCGGCCGATCATGCCCGAGGCTGCCCGAGGAAGGGCTGCCGGCCGTTCCTTCGCGGTCGCGATCAGGGCGCCGGTCAGGGCGCGGACGCGCCAGATCACCCATTCGGCGCCGAGCACGACGACGGGGAGAGTCACCACCGGGAGCAGTGCGGCAAGCCTGAAGCTGTCCGTGTACCAGACTCCGGTGAGGAAATTGCGGAAGAAGCCGTTGCTCCAGCTGGAAACCACCAGGTAAAGCACGGCGCCGGCGGCGTACATGCCGGCGACCCACCAGTAGCGTCGCAGTTGGCGTGCGATGACGTACAGCCCCACGATGGTCAGGACCAGCATGACCCAGGCAGTGGTAGTCCCCATGGGCGCGCTGCCGAGGATTTCGCCGATGGCCCGTGCGTTGGTCTGGAACGGGGTCCAGCCGGCAGAGCTGAGGCTGGGGCGGGCGACCACCCAGACAGCGGTGGTGGCGAGCAGGTAAGCGACCGTGAAGGCCAGCCAGAACCGCGGCTGCCGCCGTGAGACCAGCCCTTCCCTGGCAGCGAGCCAGGAACGGATCAGGCGGCCGATCACCACGGGGGTGGCGAAGCCGAGCAGCGCCACGAAGGTGCTGGGGTGGGAGAGGGCGAGGCCCGGAACGGTGGCGGCAAGAGCCAGGACAGGCGCCAAAGGCGAGCCCGGGGGAGTGCGCGACATCCCGAGGGTCTCGATGGCCAGCCCAAGCACGGCAGGAAGCAGAGCGATGGCGGCGTGGTTCGGGTACAGGACACCGTAGCCCACCATGAGGTAGGGGAACCCGCTGAACCCGGCGGAGAGGATTCCAGCCGCCAGCAGGGGCATCGGCCGGTAGCCGACGATCCGGCTGATCAGGAACACGCAGCCCAGCGGCCAGACGATGGCTCCGGTAACGATGGTTCCGACGTTGACCACGGCCATGACCGACGGGGCACCGAGCATCAGGACCAGCGCCATGGAGTCGTGCATGGCCGCCGGGTACAGGCCCTTGGACGCGGCGGTGAGGTTGCCCAGTGTTAGCGTCGAACCGTTCTGGGTATCGGCGATGTAGCGGACCGCGTTGAGGTGGTAGATATTGTCGAACGTCTCGGAGAAGCTGTCCGGGGATCCGAAGCCGGTGATGTAGCGAAGGCTGATGATCGCCGCAGGGATGAGGACGGCGGCGGGAATGGCCAGGCGGGCCAGCCAGATTCCGGTGTCCGCAGGGGAGAGCGGGACGTTTGCTCCCAGGAAGCCGGTGAACCGGGTCCCGGCTGCCTCGGATCCGGCCGCCGACCGGCGTCGGCGGCGGAGCAGCCTGAACACTGCCACGGCGGCCGCCGCGAGCACGCTGACGGCGAAGTAGCTCACCGGGTTAAAAGGGAGCTTCAGGTACGGCAGCATGATGGCCGTCATGCCGGAAACGGACGCCGATACGGGGGCGGCCAGGGCCACCAGGTTCAACCGGCGAAGACCGGCAGCTGCCAGGATCATCAAACCGGGAAGGAAGTAAACCAGCGCAGTCGCTGCCAGCGTAGGAAGCGTTTCCCACCAAGTCATTGATCCAGTCTCCTAAGTTTCAGAGCCAACCCTACAAGTATGCGGACGGCCTCACGAATCCGGCGGCGGGCGCCGGAGCCGCGCTGGGCGGCAGCGCACAGCGGGGCAAGGGGCGGCAGTGGCACGTTGCTATACTTTCAAACCATGGGTAACTCACAGCGTTCCGGCGTTTTAATAGTCATGCCGGCTTGGAACGAGGCCGAGGCCATCGGCAACACCATCCGGAAAGTCCTGGCTGTAGTCCCCCAGCATGATGTCCTCGTCGTCGACGACGGCTCGAAGGACGACACCCCGAGGATTGCCCGGGAAGCCGGTGCCACGGTCCTCCGCCTGCCTTTTAATCTGGGCGTCGGAGGGGCGATGCGGGCGGGATTCAAGTACGCCCTCCGCAACGGCTACAGCTCGGTGATCCAGGTGGACGCGGACGGCCAGCACGATCCGCACGACATCGACCGTGTTCTGGCCGGCCTGGAGTATGCCGACATCTCGATTGGTGCCCGTTTCGCCGGCAAGGGAAACTACGGAGCCAAGGGCCCCCGCCGCTGGGCCATGTTCTTCCTCGCCAAGGTCATCTCGGCGGTCGCCGGAACCCAACTGACGGACGTCACCTCGGGGTTCCGCGCCGCGAACGAAACCGCACTGCGGCAGTACATTTCACATTTCCCGGCCGAATACCTGGGGGACACCATCGATTCGCTGGTCGTGGCGGTCAAGTCCGGCTGCCGCGTGACCCAGGTGCCCGTCGAAATGAAAGAACGGCAGGCCGGTACCCCCAGCCAGGGGCCCATCAAAGCATCCATCTATCTCGCGCGCTCGGGCCTGGTCCTGTGTTTCGCGCTGGCCCGACGCCGGACTCCGCGCGCGGCCGAACTACATGCGCCGCTGTCCGGCGACATTGCCGGAGAGGGAAGTGCCTAAGGCATGAACGTTGCAGGTTCCTTGATTTTGTCCATCGTGATGGTGGCAGTAGTCCTCATAATGCTTCGCAACGGCCGGTTGCGGGAGAAGTACGCGATCCTGTGGCTGGTCATCGGCACGCTGACCATCATTCTGGGTATCTTCCCCAGACTCCTGAACTGGGCGGCCGCGCTGGTGGGCGTCGTCGTTCCGTCCAATCTGCTGTTCGCGCTGGCGATCCTGCTGCTCGTGGGCGTCAGCCTGCACGTCTCCCGCGAACTCACCATCCTTGAGGATGAGACCCGCATTCTTGCGGAAGAAGTCGCCATCCTGCGATCCTCCGTGGAACGACTCCAACGGGAATCCAAACCAATCCAGCCGACGGCAGGCGGGGCCGAGACGGCTTCCGCCGTGCCGCCAACCGAGAGAAGAAAATAGTGACAATTGACGTAATGTTCCCGTACTACGGGGACGTAGCCATGATGAAGGCTGCTGTTTCCTCCGTACTCGCACAGGACGACAAGGATTTCCGCTTCACGATTGTGGACGATGGCTATCCGGACGACACCCTGCCGGAATACTTCGCCGGCCTCGTGGCCGCGGACGACCGGGTCCGGTACTACCGGAACGAGGTCAACCTCGGCGCCAACGGCAACTACAAGAAGTGCGTGGGCCTGGTTGAGCACGACATCGTCGTCATCATGGGCGCCGATGACCTGATGCTGCCGAACTACCTCAGCACGGTCCGCAAGGCCTGCCAGGACCCGGAAGTCAGCATTGTCCAGCCCGGTGTCGAGGTGATCGACGAGAACGGCTCCGTGTACCAGCCGCTGGGTGACTCCGTCAAGCAGTTCCTCCGCCACAAGCTGGTCGGCAAGGCGTCGGAAGCGATCGTTGCCGGCGAAGCCATCGCGGAAAGCCTCATGGTGGGCGACTGGCTGTACTTCCCCTCGGTTGCCTGGCGCGCCGACGCCATCAAGAAGCATGACTTCCGTCCCCAGTACGACGTCGTCCAGGACCTTGCGCTGGCCATCGACATCACCCTCAGCGGCGGCAAGATGGCCGTCGTGGACACGGTGTGCTTCCAGTACCGCCGCCACCGGGAGTCCGACTCCTCGGTCCGGGCGCTGGACGGCCGCCGCTTCGCCGAGGAGCGCGCGTTCTTCGACGAGTGCGTCCGTGACTTCACCGCCAAGGGCTGGTCCTCGGCCGCCCGCGCCGCGCGCTGGCACCTCACGTCCCGGCTGAACGCCGTGTCCCTGACGCCGAAGGTGGTCTCGAAGGGAATGTGGCCGGGCCTGCGCAAGCTGGTCACGCACGCCGTCAGGCCCTGACCATCCGAGCCCGCCGCCGGGAGCGGCGGTGGTGATCCCGATCGACAACTTAAGGTGCCGCTCAGTCCCATGGACATCCAGAACCACTACTACGGCCACTCGGCCGTCTTTGCCCTGTACTGCGGATCGCGCAGGCTCCGCCACGTGTCCGGCCTCATCCAGCACGGATGGACCGTCAGCAGCCCGGTAACGGCCCAGTTCGGCGACTTCGCCAGCTGGGGCCCGGCCCGGCGCCGGCTTTCCTGGACCAGCTCTTCACGCGGCTGGAGCCCGGACGACGCCGGCAACTTCTTCAGCGACGGCACGCCCATGCTGGACGCCATCGGCGCCCCGTACCTCTACCTGCTTGACGCCGCCCGCGCCAACGGCGCCGTCCCGGAACGCACCGACCGAACCCTCGTACTTCCGCTGCACGGGACGGCCCTGCTCAAGGTGGACGGTGACCACGGCGCCTACGCGCAGATGGTCCGCGAAAAGGAGGGCCCGGCGACGGTATGCCTCCACATTGATGATCTCCACAACGACGAGATCCTTGATGCCTGGCGCTCTGCCGGCCATGACGTGGTTAGTGCCGGGGACCGCCGCGACCCGCAGTTCATCGGACGGATCCTCTGGATGATGTCCGTCGCGAAGCGTGTGGTGTCCAACCGGCTGTCGACCTCCATCATGTACGCAGCGGTCAGCGGGGCCGACGTCGCCATCTACGGTCCGGACTTCCGGCTGGGCGCCAACGCCGCCGCGGATCCGGGCCTGGTCATGCGGGATCTGTGGCCGGAGTTCTACGACGAGTCCACGCCCCAGCACGTGCTGACGTCGATCGCCGAAGCAGAGCTGGGCCGCGGGGACATGCGCACGCCGCATGAATTGTCCCGGCTGCTCGGCTGGGACGCACACACAGTGGTTCCCTTCCTGGAGTACTGGGCCAGCGGCCCCCTGACCAAAGCGCAGACCGTGCTCGGCCTCAAGAAGGTCCCCGAAGGCGCGCACGCAACCGAGAAGGGGCTCTCCCCCTGGCACTGGATCCGCCACCCGCTGCAGCACCTGCCCTCGCCGTTGCCGAAGCTGCCGGCGATGGCGGCCGTGGAGCCGTTGAGGCCCTAAGGCCCGGGGCGGCGGGGTGCCTGGGCTACCAGGCGCTCCAGCCGCCGTCGACGGCGATGGTCTGGCCGGTCACGTAACGCGAAGCGTCCGAGGCCAGCCACGCCACGACGCCGCGGAAATCGTCTTCGGTGGCCATCCGGCCCAGCGGGGTCAGCTTTTCATACCGTTCCGTGAAGGCGCTGTCCTGTCCGCGGGCGATGCCGCCGGGGGCGAAGGCGTTGACCCGGATTCGGGGTGCGAGCACGGTGGAGAGATAGCGCGTCAGCTGCACGATGCCGCCCTTGGTGGCGCCATACGCGGCCGGGTTACCCATCCGGGTTCCCTCGTAGAGTCCCATGTTCGGCGCGACGATGCCGTAGATCGATGAAACATTGATGATCGATGCCCCCGCGCTTTCAGCGAGCTTGGGCGCCAGCTGCCGGGCCAGCGAAAACGGTGCCCGCAGGTTCAGGGAGGACGCGAGCTCGAACGCCTCATCCGTCTGTTCCTCGAACGGCACGGCGTAGCCCGGGACCCCGGAGGTCCCGGTGAAGGCGGCGTTGTTCACCAGGATGTCCAGGGGACCGTCAATCGCCTCGACTAGTTTCCGGGTGCCGTCGGGTTCGAGCAGGTTGGAACTGATGCCGCGGGCGGCCACACCGTGGCGGTCGTGCAGGCCCGCGGCGACCTCCTGGCACGCCTGCTCGTGGATATCGGAGATGATGACGTCCGCGCCCTGGGCCGCCAGCGCGTCCGCGAGGACGCTCCCCAGCGGGCCGGCCCCACCGGTGACCAGCGCGGTCCGGCCGGTCAGGGAAAAGAGGTTCTGCGCGCTGCTCATGCTGAGTGGTCCTTGTCCAGGGTCTGGCGGGAGTTCTTACCCGCGTCGTCGAAGCCGGGGAGAGGGGCCAGACCGGCGGAGACGACGGCTTCAACCAGCAGGAATTCGTTCTCGTCATCGATGCTGAAGGCATGGGTCTCGGGAATCTCGGCGTAGCCGTGGCGGCCTTCGTCGAACCAGCTCTTCTCCAGCCGCCGGATGAATTCGGCCCGCCAGACGTAGAAACTGCCGTTGATGCGCAGGAACCGGGACACGTCCTGGCGCCGCACCACACCTGTGCCCTCGGCGAAGTAGCGCTCGAGTTCGATGCCGCCTTCGGTCTGCGGCTTGACGCCCACCCAGGTCGGGTTGAAGAACGGCTCGGAGACCGCGACGACGCCGTCCAGTTCGGGGCTGCCGCCGAGCGTCGCGATGGCTTCGTTAACGCTCTCGGGTGTGCGGGTGGGGCTGGTGGGATCCAGCAGCAGGACCATGTCGTAGGTCGTGCCGTCCAGTGACTCCATCGCCTCCAGGGCGTGCCGGAGGACAACGCTCATCGGGGCGGAGTCGCTGGCGAGGTCCGCTGGGCGCATGAAGGGGACTTCCGCGCCGGCAGCGCGGGCGGCTTCGGCGATCTCGGGGTCGTCGGTGGAGACGATGCAACGGACGTTCTCTCCCAGCAGCGCGGCGAGGGCCACGCTGTGGGCCAGCAGGGGTTTGCCCATCAGCGGCCGGATGTTCTTACCGGGCAATCCCTTGGAGCCTCCCCGGGCGGGGATGACTGCAAGAACGCGGGGCGCGGACGGTTTTTCGTTCATTGTTATTTCTCAACCTCGTCGTGTGATCGCAATGGTGCGTGGCCGGATTGCGGTATCACCACAGTACCTTTTCAGTTCCGCCGGTCGCCGAGGCCAGCCTGGCCGCGTCGCAGATTGCGACCGCCAGCAGCCCCTCGGCCAGGCCGGCCGGGGAGAACGCCTCCATGGAGCGGCCGGTGACGGTCCCTGCCCGCTCGAGCACCGCAAGGGACTGGCGCGCCAGCACGACGTCGACGTCGGCGTCCGCCGGGAACGCCGCACGGACCGAACCGGCGGGTTCCGCCGCGGAAGCGGGCCAGTCCAGCGTCACTTCGTTCCTTACTGCGTCCCAGCCGATTGCCCCCTGCTCGGTCGCAATCCGGATGCTGCGCGTTTTAACCGGCGTGACGTAGTCCAGGCGCAGGTGCACGCAGGGACCATCGCCCCACAGCACATCGGCGGACTCTTCGGCCTCGATGCCGAGGATCCCGTGCCCGAGGGTGGCCTTAAGGGAAACCGGGGCGCCCAGCAGCATCGCCGGGTAGTCGATGTCGTGGACCAGGTCCCGGAGGACACCGCCGTCGTCCTTGCGGGCCGAGTAGCTGCTGCGGAAGTCGCGGCCCGGCCGCCACGAGGGCAGCCACGACTGGGACACCACCTGGGCGCTGGTCACGCGGCCAAGCAGGGGCAGAACATCCGCCGTCAGTGCCAGCCCCTGATGGAAGCGCAACGGTGCGCTGACCATGATGGTGTTGGCCCGCGGATGCTCCAACAGCACGCGCGCTTCTTCCGCGGACGGTGCGACCGGCTTCTCCAGCAGGATCGAAGCGGGGGAGTGTTCCAGCGCCTCGAGGGCGTCGGCGACGTGCCGGTTGGTGTCGGTGGCGATGATGACCAGGTCAAGGGGTTCGTCCGGGTAGCGCTGGACCAGCTGGACCGAGGCGGGGTAGTCGGCGGCGCGTGCGGACGGGTCCGACGACGGCGGCCTAACCGGCCACGCAAAGAGTTGTTCGACCCCCAGGCTGTGCAGCACACGCAGGTGCCGGGCCCCGATGGAGCCCGTACCGCGGACCAGGGCACGCAGCGGGCGGCCCGCTTGGACCCGGGCGGCAGGCGTGGCGACGCTCGCCATCACCTTAGAATCGTCCAAGTATGATGAAAAGGTCATCTGGCAACTCTATTCTCAAAGGCGCTGCGACTATAAATGGATGGGCAATCCCCGAAGGAAACGGCATGGCTCATCATCGGCGCCTCCGGCCATAGCCGCAGCCTGGCCGCCATCATCCGCGGCCGCGGCGAACGGATCGCCGCCCTCAGCGACCGGGCCTTCGGCGCCGCGGGTGCGCGCCCGGATGGCCCTGTCCCCGACCTCGCCGCTTTCGCGGGCCGCGACGGCGAGACTCCCGCCTGCTTCGGGGACGACGGTGAGGCCTTGGACTACGCCGCCCGGCATTCCCTCGCGATCGCCGTCGGGATCGGCGACAACGCCATTCGCTCCAAGATTGCGGACGCGATCCTGGCCGAGGCCCGCTTTGCGGCCCTGGCCGCTCCGCTGGTTGCCAGCAGCGCGACCGTGGACAGCACGGCGGTCCTCGGCGCCCTCAGCCAGGTCTGCGAGCACGCGCATGTGGGTCCGCAGGCCCGGATCGGCGACGCTGCGGTCATCAACACCAGCGCCATCGTCGAACACGACGCGGTGGTTGGAGCCGGTACCCACATCGCCCCGGGGGCCGTCCTGCTGGGGGCCGCCGTGACGGGAATCCAGGTGTTTCTAGGCTCGGGTGCCCGCATCCTGCCGGGCGTTTCCGTGGGGGACTTCGCGGTGCTGGGGGCAGGGTCGGTGGCGACGCGGCCGTTGGCCGGTATGACAACATATGTGGGAGTGCCCGCACAGCGACTTGTATCTACGAAAGGTCCAGCCAATTGACTCATGACCCGATTTCCAGCTCCGTAACTTTTGGCAGCCACCGCATCGGCCCTTCCGAAGAGATCTTCATCATCGCGGAGGCCGGCGTGAACCACGATGGTGATGTGGCCGTGGCCCATGAACTCATCGACCTGGCCGCCGATACGGGTGCAAACGCGGTCAAGTTCCAGACCTTCAAGCCGGAGGCCCTGGTCACCGGATCGGCCGACACCACGCCGTACCAGAAGGCTGCAGGGTTCTCGGAGTCCCAGTCGGAGATGCTGGCCCGGCTCACGCTGCCCGAGTCCGCCTGGGCCGAGTTGCGGGACCACAGCACCGAACGCGGCATCACCTTCCTTTCCACTCCGTTCGACTACGACAGCGCCCTGATGCTGGCGGAACTGGGTGTCCCGGGGCTCAAGATCGGGTCCGGAGAGCTCACCAACACTCCGTACCTCGCCGCGATCGCCGAGTTCGGCATCCCGATGATCGTCTCGACCGGCATGGGCACCCGCGAGGAAATCGCCGCGGCGCTCGAGGCGACTGCCAAGGCTCCGGCCACCGTGCTGCTGCACTGCGTCTCTGCGTACCCCGCACCGCTGGAAGAAGCCAACCTCCGGGCCATCCCCGCGCTCCGCCAGGAATTCGGCGTCGAGGTCGGCTGGTCGGATCACACCCCGGGGTCAGTGACGGCCATCGCCGCCACCGCCCTCGGGTCCACGCTGCTCGAGAAGCACATCACCACCGACAAGACCCGCAACGGCCCGGACCACTCGGCATCCTTGGAGCGGGCGGAATTCGCAGACTACGTGCGCTTTGTCCGGGAAGCGCACCTCGCGCTCGGGGACGGGAACAAGCGGCGGATGCCCAGCGAGGAAGCCAACGCCACGCTGGTGCGCCGTTCCTTCCATGCCGTCCGCGACATCCCGGCCGGTGCCGTCATCACGGCCGACGACGTTGCCATCCTGCGCCCCGAAGGCGGGCTGTCGCCGTCCGCCCTCGTGGTGGGGCAGCAGGCCAAGCGCGCCATCGCCGCCGGTTCTCCCGTAACCGGCGGGGACATCGCCTGAGATGAAGGTTCTTGCGTTCGCCGGCACACGGGCGGATCTCTTCCCGCTGGGACCGGTGCTGGTCGCCCTGGACGCCGATGCCGCAGTGGAGCTTCACGTCGCGACCGCCATCGGTTTCCCTGACGGCACAGCGCATGCCCGGCTCCTGGAGGCGGGGCTGTCGCCCGACACTTTCGTCCACCACGAACTGGGCCTGTACCTGGCAGAACCGTCCGCCGAGCGGCAGTCGCTGACCGGCGCGGCCCTGTCCACCGGGATGGCGAAGCTGCTGCCCGAGCTCAAGCCGGACGCCGTCGTCGTCCTGGGGGACCGGTGGGAACTGCTCTACGTGCTGCCGCCGGTGGTGATCAGCGGTGTCCGCCTGATCCACCTGCATGGCGGCGAGGTCACCGAAGGCGCCCTCGATGAACGGGTCCGCCACGCGGTGACCAAGCTCGCGGACCAGCACTGCGTCAGTACGGCACAGGCCGCGCGCAGGGTTGCCCAGCTGGGCGAGTCCGCCGAGCGGATCCACCAGACGGGCGCCCCGGGGCTGGACCGTTTCGCCCATCCCGTGCCCTTGAGCGGTGAGGAATTCCAAGCCGAGTTCGGCGTTCCCCTGGTTCAGCCCCTGGTCATGGTGACCTACCATCCGCCGACCGCCGAGATGGCGACCAACGCCGGCGAGCTGGCCCGGCAAGTCTTCGAAGAATCCCTCGCCCAGGCCGGCACGGCCATCCTCACCTACCCCGGCTTCGACGCAGGCCGGGAGGACATCATCGCCGTCCTCGAGGAGATCCGGGAGCGGAACCTGCCAGGGGTCATCGTGCGCGAAAGCCTGGGCCCGCTCTACCCCCGGGTCATGGCCACCGTGCGTGCACTGGTAGGGAATTCCTCCTCGGGAATCCTGGAAGCAGCGTCCTTCCACGTGCCCGTGGTGAACGTCGGTGACCGGCAGCGGGGCCGCGAGTACGGCGCCAATGTGCTGCAGTGCCGGGATGAGCGGAACGAGATTCACGCTAGTATTGAAAAGGCCCTGAGCCCGCAGTTCCACCTGATGTGCCGTAGCGTGGTCAACCCGTACGGGGATTCCCACTCCGCAGAGCCAATCGAACGCGTGATCGTGGGTAGCCTTGCCACGGGCCTGACCAAGGCTTTTGTTGACTTACCGCTGGAGAGTTGAATCTATGACCATTGAGGGACCGTTGAGCAACGTCTGCGTGGGCCCCGAGGCCACCGTGCGCCAGGCGTTGGAAGCAATCGACCGTGGCGCTTCGGCAATTGCGCTGGTCACGGACGACGGCCGCCTCCGCGGTGTCATCACCGACGGCGACATCCGCCGCGGCCTGCTCAGCGGGGCGCAGCTGGACTCCCCGGCGCTTAAATTCGCCAACGTCGAGCCGCACGTGGTCCGGCCGGAGGCCACCCGCGCCTCGGTGCTGGACCTGATGCGCAGCCTGCGGATCAGCGAGGTCCCCGTTGTGGACGACTCCGGCACGCTCGTCGGGCTGCACACCCTCAACGATATCGTCGGACGCAAGCGGCTGAGCAACATCGCAGTGATCATGGCCGGAGGCAAGGGAACCCGCCTGGGTGCCCTGACGAAGGACACCCCCAAGCCGCTCATGACCGTGGCCGACCGCACCATCATCGAGTGGATCATCCTCGGCCTGGTTGAGTCCGGCATTACCAACATCTACGTTTCCGTCGCCTACCTGGCGGAGAAGATCAAGGACCACCTCGGGGACGGCTCCCAGCTCGGCTGCAAGATCAGCTACCTATACGAGGATCCAGCGACCCCGCTGAACACGGCCGGTGCGCTCGGACTCCTGCACCACGAGGTGCCAGACATTTCCGAGCCCGTCATCGTGACCAACGCTGACCTGATGGTGCGGTACTCCGCGGCGGACTTGCTGGCCTTCCACAGTTCCAGGAACGCTGCGGTAACAGTTGCGGCCCGGCCCTACACGCACCAGGTGCCCTTCGGTGTGCTCGAGATCGGCGAAGGCCGGTCCATCAGCTCGGTGGTGGAGAAACCGACCATCGAATTCGAAATCAGCACCGGGATCTACGCCGTTTCGCCCGAAGCCCTGGCGATGGTGCCCTACATGAAACCGTTCTCCATGCCCGACCTCGTCAAAGCCTGCATCGACGACACCAAAAACGTGGCCGCGTGGCCCATTGAGTCCGACTGGATCGACGTCGGAACTCCCAAAGACCTAGCAACAGCGAAAGGCCAGTGATAGCCGTGAACTACCAGGACATTAAAGGCAAGACAGTGGTCGTTACCGGCGCCGATGGCTTCATCGGCAGCCACGTCACCCAGCGCCTCATCGCCGAGGGCGCCAACGTGCGCGCCCTCTGCGTGTACAACTCCAACGGCTCCTACGGCTGGCTGGACGAGCTGAGCCCGGCAGAGCGTGACGCCGTGGACCTGCAGCTCGGCGACATCCGCGACTCGGAATTCGTCTCGGACCTGGTCAAGGGCTCCGACGTCGTCCTCCACCTTGCCGCGCTGATCGCCATCCCGTATTCCTACCAGGCGCCCCGCTCCTATGTGGAGACGAACGTCGTCGGAACCCTGAACGTGCTCGAAGGCGTGCGGCGCCACGGCGTCGGCCGCCTGGTCAACACCTCCACGTCCGAGGTCTACGGCACCCCCAAGACTGTCCCGATCACGGTCGACAACGAACTCCGCGGCCAGTCGCCGTACAGCGCAACGAAGATCGCTGCGGACAAGCTGTGCGAGGCCTGGGCCAG
Source organism: Arthrobacter sp. 10T419 (assembly GCF_056394105.1). Lineage (NCBI taxonomy): Bacteria > Bacillati > Actinomycetota > Actinomycetes > Micrococcales > Micrococcaceae > Arthrobacter > Arthrobacter sp. 10T419. The sequence continues at coordinate 160,938 of NZ_JBFTHF010000005.1, forward strand.
CTCCTTCGAAACGCCCGTGGTCGTCCTGCGCCCGTTCAACACCTACGGCCCCCGGCAGTCCGCCCGCGCGGTCATCCCCACCGTGCTCCAGCAGATGGTGGCCGGCGCCGAAAAGATCCACCTCGGATCGTTGACCCCGCGCCGCGACTTCACCTTTGTCTCGGACACCGCGGACGGCTTCTTCAAGGCTGCAACAGCTGACATCCCGCTGCAGGGCCAGGTCATTCAGCTCGGCACCGGCCACGACGTCACCATCGGTGAACTCGTGGAAATGTCCGCCAAGGTCACCGGCTCGACCGCCGAAATCATCACCCAGGACGAGCGCGTCCGGCCCGAGGCCAGCGAGGTCATGCGCCTCCTCTCGGACCCCTCCCAGGCCCTCGCGGAACTGGGCTGGGCACCCCAGGTCAGCCTCGAAGACGGTCTGCGCCAGACCGCCGAGTGGATCCAGGCCCGCGGCGTTGACGCGTCCGCAGCCGCGAAATACTCCCGCTAAACACCCGCCAGAAAGGCACACCGTGACGCGAGTCCCCCTAGCCATTCCCAACATCGGCGCCCGCGAGGCGGAGCTGATGAACGAAGCCATCAGTTCCGGTTTCGTCTCCTCCGTGGGGCGCTTCGTGAGCGAGTTCGAGACCCGCTTCGCCGAATACGTTGGCGCCAAGTACGCCGTGGCCTGCGCCTCGGGCACGGCCGCGCTGCATATCGCCATGCGACTGGCCGACATCCAGCCGGGGGACATGGTGGCCGTCTCGGACTTCACCTTTATGGCGAGCTCAAACGCGGCGTCGTACCAGTTCGCGGAACTGCTCCTGGTGGACTCCGACGCCGAGTCCTGGTGCATGGATGTCGACCTGCTCCGCAAGGAACTTGAGCGCCGGAAGGCGGCGGGGGAGAAGCTCCCGAAGGCCATCGAAATCGTGCACATCCTCGGCCAGCCTGCCGACGTCGCCGCTGTCGTGGAACTTGCCCGCGAATACGGGATCATTGTGATCGAGGACGCCGCCGAGGCGCTCGGCGCCACCTGGACGTCCGGCCCGCTGGCAGGCCGTCACGTGGGAACCGTCGGCGACATGGGCGCGTTCTCGTTCAACGGCAACAAGATCATGACCACCGGCGGCGGCGGCATGTTCACCACCGACGACGAGGAACTGGCGCGCCGTGCCAAGCACCTCTCGACCCAGGCCCGTATGCCCGACCGCGGCTACCTGCACGACGAGATCGGCTTCAACTACCGGCTGACCAACATCGCAGCCGCGCTCGGCGTCGCCCAGCTTGAACGCCTCGACGATTTCGTCGCCGCCAAGCGGGCCGTCGCCAAACGTTACAACGACGCGTTCGCCGGAACGGCCATCCAGACGCCGCCGACCCTCCCCGGACAGGAGTCGACGTACTGGCTGTACTCGATCCAGGTTCCGGCGGAGCGCGGGCCGGGTGCCCGCGATGAGCTCCAGGACTTCCTGGCCGAGGTGGACATCGAGTCCAGGTCGCTGTGGCGCCCCCTGCACATGCAGCCGCCACTGAAGAACGAGCCATTGCTGGGCGGCGCCGTCGGCGAAGATCTCTTCGCCCGGGGCCTGTCCCTGCCGTGCTCGACCGAGCTTACGGAAGCCGATCAGAAGCGCGTAATCGACCGGGTCCACGAATGGCTTCAGCTCAACGGTGGATGATGTAGCCGGCAGCGCCGACCGCCCGGGGACAGCCGAGCCGGCTTCCCGGACGGGACGCAACTCGGTGCTTTACCTCGCCGGGGCCCTGATGCAGGGCCTCGGCGTGTTCCTCGTCCAGCCTTTTGCGCTCCATGTGCTCAACAGCGACGTCAAATGGCAGGAACTGTTCCTGTCCGTGTCGCTGATCCAGGTGGGCGTGGTCCTGGCTGCGGCCGGCCTTCCGCTGGCCATCACCAAGGCCTGGTTCGACCCGGACGGGCCCTCGAAGGCCCGATCCATCAGCGGACTGCTGACCGTGGGCGGTATTCTCGTCGGCGGCCTGGCCGCCGCCGTCTACTGGGCTGCGGCGGGCGCCGGTCATTCCACGAGCTTTGTCATTGCACTGGCGGCGATGGGACTGCAGTCCGCCGTGCTGGCGGCCCAGGCCATCCTCCGGGCCCAGGGCCGGGCGATCATGTTCGTCGTCTTGAGCCTGTGCTCGTCGATGGCGGCCTACGTCGGCGGGCTCGCCGCCATGCTGGTCTTCGGCGCGGAACCGGAAATCTTCATGGCCGGCTATGGGCTGCTGGTCCTGCTCAGTGCAGTGCTTTCTGTCGCCGTCGCCCGGCCCGCGCCGCCCTTTGCCCACCGGGGCGCCGCCAAAGAGGCTCTCGCGATCGGCCTGCCCGTCCTTCCCCATACCGGCGCGCTGATGCTGCTGACCCAGGGGGCGGCGTTCCTGCTGGCCCTCACGGCCGCCAATGGTGTCTCCGGTGACTACGGCAAGGTCCAGATTTTCGTACTCGGCACGGTGACGCTGCTCGGCGCCCTGAACAACGCCTGGGTCCCGGCGCTGATGTCTGTGCGCGGCAACGCAAGGGTCGCCAGGATGCGCTCGACCATGACGACGGCGAGCCTGGCCGGGCTGGCCATCATCGTTGTCGCTGCCGCCGGAGCGAACCTCGTGACCCACGTGATGGCCGGCGGCAAGGAAAGCCTGATCCCGGTGGCGCAAATCATGCCTCTGATCGGGCTCGGCTACGTCCTGTACCTCAACGCCTCCACCCTCTTGTTTGCCGACAATGCCACCTGGTGGCTCTCCATCGTCACCCCGACCGTCCTCGGCGTCGGCGTGCTGCTCGCGCTGTGGCCGGCGACGCACGGGGACCTCGTCGGCATGGCCGTGGCGTCCGTGGCAACGTTCTTCCTGCTGGGCTGTGCGTATTTCCTCGTTGCACGGCGGCGCGCCGCCGGTGGCTGGGCGCTCAAGGTCTATGGCGCCTGCTGCCTGGCCGCGGTGGCCTACGTGGCTGTCCTCCTGCTCCTGCCCCGGGATATCCTGACGGGCGTAATAACCGTCGCGGTAGTGGGTGCGGTAATGGCCGCGGCCGCCATCATCTGGCGGGCCCGCGCCCGCCGCGCCACCGCGGTAGCCCAGAGTCGAAAGGAACAGATCCTTGACTGACGCACCGCCAGTGGTGGAACGGACCGGAGCGCCGTCGGCCAAGCCTGCCCCCGGCCCCATCATCTTTTTCGACTTCGCCCGCGGGGTTTCCGCCCAGGCGGTGGTCCTGGGCCACGCGCTCAACATCTTTGTGCCCGGGATTTTCATGGTCCCCGGACAACGGGTGTTCTACATGCAGTCCTTCGCCGTGATCATCTTTTTTGTACTGTCCGGCTTCCTGATCACCAGCGCCGTCCTCAAGAAGAAGTCCCAGCCCGGCTTCACGTTCGGCTCGTACCTCATTGACCGGATCGCGCGGGTGGTCTATCCGCTCGTCCCGGCCCTGTTCCTGATCACCGTGTTCGACTTCCTCGTCCTCCACGGCTCGACCAAGTTGCCCTTCATCAGGATCGACCTCAGCCCGCAGACGATTGCCGGCAACTTCCTGCTGCTGTTCAACCACCCGATCCTCCAGGAACTGGCGCCCCGGCTGCGGATGCCGTGGATCAGCGTGGGTCCGGTCGGTTCGGGCGCCCCGCTCTGGTCAGTGGTGGCCGAGTGGTGGATCTACGTGGCGTTCGGCCTCCTGGCCTTCGCGGCCATCCGCCGGATGAAACTGGGCGTCGGCAGCGCCCTCCTGCTGGTGTTCGCCATTGCCGTTCCCGTTGGCTACATGGCGAAGGGCGGCTACGAGTCCCTCGCCTGGATCATCGGAATGCTCTATGCAATGGCTGCCGCGCAGCTGCGCAAGCTGCCGGCCTCGTTCCACGGGATGCTCGCCATCCTGGCGACGGCAGGATTCCTGGTGTCCCTGTATTACGGCGGGCAAAACCTGCATGCGGCCAGCGCCATCGGCACCGCCTCCGTGGCATTTTGCCACCTGTACTTTTGGCTGTCCGGCCGCAAGGAGCGAGCCGCGGCGGCGCCGAACTTTGATGCTGCGCGGCCGGCTCCGGCGACCCAGTGGTTTAACAAGGCCAGCGTCTTCCTGTCCAGCTTCAGCTATTCGCTGTACCTGATCCACTTCTCGGTCATCACCTACCTCTGGTTCTACCTGCACGACCGCCTCAGTGCGTGGCAGCTGATTCCGCTGGCGCTCGTGGTCAGCAATGTGCTGGCCTACGGCTACTTCCTCCTGGTGGAACGGCACTTCCACAAGGTGGGAAAGTTCCTGAAAGCCCGCCTGCTCAGGTAGGAACGGATGCGGCGGTAACAACCCGGGCGGCGAGCCGGATTGGATCTTCAACGAAGGTACTATTCGTGTGGGGGATTTCCAGGATCACCCTGAAGACTGATATCGGCTTGCTAGTTGTTTGGGGATCATGATCGTGACCGACCACGTTAGTGTCTGGAAATACCGGCTGCAACACGGCTCGGCGCATGCCGGCCTCGCGTTGTTGTTCATCCTGGCGGTCATGCTCATGGGGCCCGGCGTCGTCTGGGGCGACACTGTCCAGTACATCAGAATCGCCGACCAGCTGCAGGGCATCCCCTCGGACCAGGCGTGGCTGCACGCCTTCACGGAATTCTGCAAAAACCCGTCCGTGCCCTACAAGGGGACCCTCGAGAACTGCATCACCAAGACCGTTGCCGGCCGCGGCCCGGTGATCGGCTGGGTGGACCGGAACCCCCAGTACCAGGCCATCTTCACCCCAAGGGTGGGTTTCCCGCTCCTGTCGATTCCCTTCATGCGGCTTCTCGGCGAGCGTGAGGGCATGTGGCTGGTCGCCGTCGCCGGAACAGCCATCGCAGGGCTGCTTATGGCCCGGCTGGCACGGATGGCCGGGCTCAACCTGGTGCCGTCCCTCCTGGTCCAGGCCGCCTTCTACGCCCTGCCCGCCAGCATCCCGCACGGTGTCGCCCTGCTGGCGGAGGGTCCGACACTTGCCTCCGCCCTGGTCATGGCCATCGGCATGGCCCACGTACTGCGGGGCTCCCGGGGTCGGGGGACGGCCCTGCTGGTGCTCGGGCTGGGACTGGTGTTTTTCTTCAAGTACTCCTCCGCCGTGCTGCTATGCCTGAGTTTCCTGCTGGTCTGCGTCGGCCTGTTGATCTTCAAGACCTACCGCCGCTACAGCCAGATACGCCTGGGCATCGTCATCGCCACCGTCTTGATCGTGACCTCGCTGGCCGTCAACGGACTGTTTGGCTTCCCGGGCCTCAACGAGAGCCTGCAGGACACCTTCACCGACCACTTCCGGCACCCGCCGGTGGACGATCCGTTCAGCCTGCTGATCGTGCTGGAGGGGGACTTCCTGTGGAGGTTCCTGATGGATCTCCCGGCCAACGCTGCGTATCTCCTTGTCTTCGTTGTGGGTGTGTGGGGATACGTGCGCGCCATGCGCGAGAAACTGTTGCCGCCGGCCGGCTGGGCTGGAGTGGCGCTGTCCCTCTACGGAATCCTCAGCGTCGTCGGACACCCGGTCTACACGCAGGCAGAGCGCCTGGGCTCCAGCCTCTGGGTCGGCGTCGCCATTGGCATAGGCTTGCTGGCCAGGTCGGTGACTGATCGGGTCCGGCAACGGAAGAGGTCACCTCAGCACCTGGCGGGGAGCGGAAGCCCGATCTAGCCCGGGCGCCCTGCCGCAAAGATGAAAATGGCCGGGTGAAAGTCCAATGACTTTCGCCCGGACATTCCCGTCGACTCTGGGATCTTCGCCTAGAAGTAGGCCACCTTGACGCCGGACGCGGTCCAGGTCATTGTCCCTCCCTGGAAACGAACTGTCTTGTACCCGGCGTAGGAGATTGCGGCCTGCGTGGGGTAACCGAGCTTGCCCATCTGCCAGCCGGCCACGCGCCACTGGCTCATGTATGGTTCGTTCACGGCGTGGGCGCCGCTCGCCGCCGTCCAGTAGATGTTGCCCCCGCTGAAGGGCTGGTAGCAGCCGCTTCCGTAAAGTCCGCAGACCACCGAACCCTTCGGGTAGCCGATTCCGCGCTGCCAGGCTGCTTCACCCCACCCCTTCCAGTAGGCGCCGGTGACGGCGTGGGCTCCGGTGGCGGCGCTCCAATAGATGTTGCCGCCGGTGAAGGGCTGGTAGCAGCCGCCGTTGTAGAGTCCGCAGCTGACTGTCCCCGTGGGGTAGCCGATCTTCGGCTGGAATCCGGCGCGCTGCCAGCCCTTCCAGTACTCGCCCGTGACGGCGTGGGCTCCGGTCGCGGAGCTCCAGTAGATGGTGCCGCCGGCAAACGTCTGGTAGCACCCGCCCCCGTACTGCCCGCAAACGGCCTCGTTGGTGGGGTAGCCGATGGTCGTTTGGAAGCGGACCTCTTTCCAGCCATTCCAGAAGGCTCCGGTCACCGCGTGGGCTCCCGTGGCGGAGGACTGGTAAATGTTGCCGTTGCTGAAGGACTGGTAGCAGCCGCCGCCATAAAGCCCGCAGGTGACGTCGTTGGTGGGGTAGCCGATCTTGGTCTGCCAGCCGGCCCGCCCCCACGCCGCCCAGAAGTCGCCGGTCACGGCATGGGCGCCGGTGGCGGCGGACCAGTAGATGTTGCCGCGGGTGAATTCCTGGTAGCAGCCGCCGCCGTAAAGCCCGCAGTTCTCGTTGGATTTGGGGTACCCGATGCCGTCTTGCCAGCCTGCTGCTTTCCAGGCGGCCATGTAGGAATTCTTCACGACAAACGTCCCCACGCCGGGGGTGTTGTAGGCGTTGCCGCCCTGGAAGGTCTGGTGGCACGTGGTTGTGGTGGTGGGGCAGATGGCGTCGCTGGTGGCGTAGCCGATTCCTGTCTGCCATCCGGCTTTGCCCCAGGCAGTCCAGTAGGCCCCGGTGACCGGATGCGCCCCCGTCGCGGAGGTCCAGTAGATGTTGCCGTTGGTGAAGGCGCGGTAGCAGCCGTTGCCCACGAGCCCGCAGATCTCCGAGGTCGTTTTGGCTGCACCCAGCGGCCCCGTTGCACCGCCGGTGGCCACCCATTTGGCGTCGATTGCACCGTTGGAGCCGACAGTTCCGCGGGCGAATGACTGCAGCTGGGCCGTGGAACCGTTCCAGACGTTCGAGTCCCCATTATTGGCGAAGGGGCCGGTGCTGCTGAACTGCCAGATGCTGTAGGTGGACCAGCTGGTGGGGATCGGTCCGGCGTCGTTGGAGGCCTTGACCGGGTAGGAGGCCAGCCAGAGCGGGTTGTCGCCGAAGCCGAGGGGATTTCCGACGCAGTCCTTCCACCAGTAGTAGCCGGTGTAGATCACGGGCAGTCGACCCGTGAGTGCCTTCATGGTGTTGCTGAAGTCCTTGGCCCAGGCAGTCAGGGCCGCCCGGGACATGTCATAGCAGGCGTTGCCCTGGTAATACCCGTTGATGGTCCGGCCCTCGTACGGGTTGCCCTCGAAGTCGAGCACCGGCGGCATGGTGTGACCGTCGTTGGACCAGCCACCGCCACTCTTGACGAAGATCCTTGCCTGGTCGGCCCCGGACGACGCCGCCGGGTTGGCGAAGTGGTAGGCGCCCCGGATCATGCCGACGCCGCGGGCACCGGTGTACTGCGAGCCGAAGAGCGGATTCGTGTAGTAGTTCCCCTCGGTCGCCTTGATGTAGGCAAAGCGGGCGCCGAGGTTCCATTGCTGCTGCCAGCTAATCGAGGCCTGGTGCTCGCTGACGTCCATGCCCTTGACACCGAACGTCGGCGTCCAGGTGCCCTCGGTCGCCAGCGCCTGGGTGGTGGCCTTGTCCCCGGTGGACGTGGCGGCGGAAAGTCCTGCCCCGCCCATTTCCGCTCCGCCGGTACGGGTTGCGGCCGCCATGGCGGCGCGGTAGGCCTCGGATGTCCGGTCGACAGTCACCGGCGCGGTGCTCACGGACGGCGACGGTGCTGGAGAGGACGACGGCGCCGGAGCGGCCGGGGCCGGGGCAGGCGTTGGGGAGATGGTCGGGGCCGGTGTGCTCGCCGTGGGCGCCGGCGTCGCCGTTGTGGTCGCCGCGGGTGTGGGTTCAACGGCGGCGGCGGGCGGCACCAGTCCCGGGACCGCAAGCAGGGAGGCGGCCAGAAGCACGGCTCCGATCCGGCTGCCGAGTAGGCTCAGGGGTGGAAGTTGGGTCCGTTTCATTTGCCGCTCCGGAACAACACGCTCATGGCAGTGTCATAGTGATCCCACGCCCGGGTGCCATGCAGGAGGCAGCTGTCCGGGATGTGAGAATGTCTGACTTGTCGCGCCCACCCTAACACCGCCGCCAAGCGTGAACCAGAGTGCCTCGTGTTACTAGTGAGGCAATTGTTATGAATCGGGGAATCTGTTTTCCACATAGATCCGGCCGCGCCCTTGTCCGTCGGCCCGGGCGCCTCTAGCTTTAACCCAGTTGCACTGCCCCAGGGGGATGGGTAGCGGTCATGTTGGGGGCACCGTGGAAGCTGTGCGCATCGTCGAGGACGAAGTCCGTGAGTTGATCCGTCGCCGCGGCCTTGATCCGCTGCGGCAAAGCGGGGAAGTCCGCCGCCTCGTGGAGGAGGCGATCAGCGACTACGACGAGCGCGCGCTGCTCGCACCGCTTCCGCCCATCGGCCCGCTGGAGCAGGCCCGGAGATTTGTCTTCGACGCTGTGGCGGGATTCGGGGCGCTGCAGCCGTTGCTCGACGATCCGGCCATCGAAGAGATCTGGCTCAACGCCCCGGATGAGATTTTCGTCGCGCGCAACGGTGAATCCGAGCTGACCTCCATCGCCCTGACGGACCAGCAGGTGCGCAACCTGGTGGAGCGGATGCTGAAGAGCTCCGGGCGGCGGCTGGATATTTCCTCCCCGTTTGTGGACGCGGCCCTGCCGGACGGCTCGCGGCTCCACGTCGTCATCCCCGACGTGACCCGGCGGCACTGGGCGGTCAATATCCGCAAATTCGTGGTCAAAGCCAGCCGGCTCGAACACCTCGTGGACCTGGGCACCCTCACCCCGCAGTCGGCCCGCTTCCTCGGCGCCGCCGTGGCAAGCGGGCTCAACATCCTGGTTTCCGGCGCGACCCAGGCCGGAAAAACCACCATGCTCAATTGCCTGGCCGCGAGCATCGGCACGCGCGAGCGGGTGGTCACGGTGGAGGAAATCTTTGAACTCCAGTTCCCGCTGCGCGACGTCGTCGGGCTGCAGTGCCGGCAGCCCAACCTGGAGGGCGAAGGCGAGATCCCCATGCGCCGGCTCGTCAAGGAGGCCCTGCGGATGAGGCCGGACCGGCTCGTGGTCGGCGAGGTCCGCGAGGCCGAAAGCCTGGACATGCTCATTGCCTTGAATTCGGGGCTGCCGGGAATGTGCACGATCCACGCAAATTCGGCCCATGATGCGGTGACAAAGATCTGCACGCTGCCGTTGCTGGCCGGGGACAACATCTCAAGTGCCTTCGTCGTCCCGACCGTGGCGTCCTGCATCGACCTGGTGGTCCACTGCAGCCGGCAACCGGGTGGCCGGCGGCAAGTCACGGAAATCCTTTCGCTGGGGCGCAGGGTGGAGAACGGCATCATCGAGTCGTCCATGGTGTTCGACATGCTCGACGGCAAGCTGCAACCGCAGGCGAATTCCATGCCCGCTGCCGAGAAGTTCGCCCGCTCCGGGTTCGACGTCGCGGCGCTGCTGGAGCCGCGCTGATGGCGCCGCTGCTGGGGGTGCTCGGGGGAGCCGGACTGCTGCTGGTCTGGTGGTCAGCCTGGGAACAACCCCACCGAGCCAGGCGCCGGCCCCGGGTCAGCCGGCTGGAGGACCTCCTGCGATCCGCCGGCATCGAAAAGGTCAGCCGGCTGGGCCTACTCGCGACGTGTCTCGGCGTCGGTGCTTTCGTGACCCTCGTGTTCTTCGCGGGCACCAGGTCATGGCCGATTTCCGGCTGCTTCGGGCTGTTCGGGGGCTGGCTCCCGCTGGGCATCGTCAAATGGCGCGCCCGCAAACGCACGGCCGTACTCCGCGAGCTGTGGCCCGACGTCGTCGACCATCTGCGCTCGGCCATCCGGGCGGGCTTGTCGTTGCCGGAGGCACTTATTCAACTGGGCGAGAAGGGGCCGTCCGAGCTGCGGCAGTTGTTCCGCGACTTCGGCGCGGATTACCGGTCCGGCGGCCAGTTCGACCCCGCCCTGGACCGGCTGAAGGAGAGACTTGCTGATCCCGTTGCTGACCGGATCGTTGAGGCACTGCGACTGACGCGCGAGGTAGGCGGATCGGACCTCGGACGCCTGCTGGGCACGCTCGCCGAATTCCTGCGGGAAACCGCCCGGACCCGCAGCGAGCTGGAAGCCCGGCAATCCTGGACGGTGAACGCCGCCCGCCTCGCCGTGGCCGCTCCATGGATTGTCCTCGTGCTGATGGCGGGCCGGCCCGAGGCCGTGGCGGCCTACAACTCGCCCGTCGGCACAGTGGTTCTGGTCGGCGGCCTGCTGGTCTCGTTGTTCTCCTACACCGTCATGCTGCGAATCGGTGCCCTCCCGCAGGACGAGCGGGTACTCCGGTGAACGGGATGATGGCGAGCGCGGTGGTCTGCGGCGCAGTACTGGGTGCAGGCCTCTGGCTGTTCCTGGTGCGGCTTCCGTTCATGCGGCCCATGACCTTCGCGGAGCGCATCGGGCCGCAGCTGAGATCCCACAACCTGGAATCCCGGCTGCTGCGCACGGCTGCCGGCAACGTCACGCCGTTTGGCCCGCTCGAACGGATCCTGCGCCCGGTGATCCGGGACGGGGTCCGAGCGCTGGGCAGGCTGAACCCGGGTTCATCGGCGCTCAACCGTAGGCTCGCCCGGGCCGGCAGCAGCAAATCGTCGGTGGATTTCCGCGCGGAGCAGTTGCTCTGGGCCGCCGGCGGCTTCGTGGGGGCGGCGGGAATCGTGCTGCTGGGAGGAGCAATGGGTCGTTTCAATCCGCTCTTCGCCGTGCTGATCGTCGTCGGCGCCGGCCTGGCCGGGTTCCTCTTCCGCGACTATGTGCTGGGGGCGCAGGTCAAGAAGCGCGAGGCCCGGATGATGGCGGAGTTCCCCAGCGTGGCCGAACTTATGGCCCTGGCGGTCAGTGCTGGCGAGAGCGCCACCGGCGCCCTGGACCGGGTAGGCCGCCGAACGCAGGGCGAGCTGTCAAAGGAGTTCTCCCGGGTCCTGGCCGATACCCGGGCCGGGAAGCCATTGGCGGATGCCCTGCAGGAGTTCTCGTCACGAACCGAGCTGGGCCCGCTGGTCCGGTTCGTGGACGGCCTGATCGTCGCGGTGGAACGCGGGACACCCCTGGCGGAAGTCCTGCGCGCCCAGGCCCAGGACGTGCGCGACACCGCCAAACGCGAACTGATGGAGTCCGCCGGCCGGAAGGAGATCGGCATGATGGTTCCGCTCGTCTTCGGCGTGTTGCCACTGACCGTGGTGTTCGCCGTCTTCCCGGGGCTGGCGGCCATCAGCCTGGGGCTCTGAGCAAGACCTCTGAGCAAGACATGGAGAGGTCGTACGCAGTAAGCAGTAGGGCAGTAACCGCATCGGAACAGGGGCAAGCAGCGCAGCTCGACTGCGACATTCAAAACACAAAGGGGAAACGGTGAAGAGTATTGGTATCCGCACGTTGTTACTGGCTCACACGGCGGCCATACTGCTGTGGCTTTCCGCGGCCGCAGGAAGACAGCCAGGAATCCAGCCGAGCAAACAGCCAGGCAAACACCCCGGCCGGCAGAGCGGGCGGGCGCACGGTAGCCGGGATCTCGGGGAGCGCGGGGATGTCCCAGGCTGGGTAATGATCACCCTGATGTCGGCCGTGCTGGTCGCCGCACTGCTGGCGCTCGCAGGCCCCGCGCTGGAGGGGCTCTTCAACCAGGCCATGCAAAAAGTCGGGCAGTAGGCGGTGTATGCAGCCGGCGGCCGCGGCCCCGCCGACCAGTGTGTCGGCCCCGCCGACCAGTGTGTCGGTCCCGCCATCCAGTGTGCCGGTCCCGCCATCCAGTGTGCCGGCCCCGTCAACCAGGACGCCGGTCCCGCCGGCCGGGAACGCGGCTCAGCCGTAGTCGACTTCGTCCTGGTCGGCGGACTGCTCACGCTGTTCTTCTTGGGCATCATCCAGCTAGCCCTCGTCCTGCACGTCCGGAATACCCTGATCGACGCCGCGGCTTCGGGCGCCCGGTACGGCACCCTGGCGGACCGCGGCGCCGCCGACGCCAAGGATCGCACCACGCAGCTGATCGGGGTGGCGCTCACGCCGGAGTTCGCCCGGGACGTCAGCACCGCAGAGACCACCTACGCCGGCATCCGCACGCTGGAGGTAACTGTCCGCGCACCGCTTCCTGTCATCGGCTTGATCGGCCCCCGCGAACTACTGGAGGTGAAAGGCCATGCCGCCATCCAGCCGTAGCGGCGACGATGCCGAGCGGGGGAGCGCCGTCGTCGAATTCACCTTCCTGTCCCTCTTGTTGATGGTGCCGGTGGTCTACTTCATTATCACGATCGGTCAGCTCCAGGGCGGCTCCTTCGCGGTGGTCGGCGCAGCGGACCAGGCGGCCAAGGTCTACATTGCCCAGCCCGACGCCGCGAGCGGCCGGGCCGCCGCGGAACAAGCCGTGCAGCTGGCGCTCGCCGACTACGGCCAGCCGGCGGAAAACGCGAGCCTGGAAACCAGCTGCGTTCCCGCCGACTGCGCCGCTGCCGGATCCGCTGTCACCGTCACCGTGCGACTCACGGTGCCGCTGCCGTTCGTGCCGTTCAGCGACACCCTGAGGCTCGACGCCGGCCGGCTCAGTGCCTCCGCCACGCAGATCGTTGGGCGGTTCCGGTGACCACCCGCCCCGCCGTCGGGCCGGCGGGACGCCAGGACGGTGAGGACGGCCAGTTGATGGTGTTGATCATCGGATATGTACTGCTTGCCCTGCTGGTCACCACTGTGGTCGCGGCTGCGTCCAGCGTTTACATCGAACACAAGAAACTGCTGTCGCTGGCGGACGGGGCCTCCGTGGCGGCCGCGGACAGCTTCACCCTGGGGCAGCTGCAAAGCTCCTCCGGAAGCCCCACCGCAGTCCTCAGCGGCAGCCGGGTGCGCAGCACCGCCGCCGACTACCTGAACCGCAACGGCGCCTTCGCCCGGTTCAGCGGCCTGGCCGTCGGCCCCGCGACGGGCAGTCCCGACGGGTCCACCGCCGTCGTGGTCCTCAGCGCCGCCGTCCACCCGCCCATCGTGAACTTCCTGGTCCCGGACGGCATCCGGATCGAGGCGACGTCGACGGCGCGGTCCCGGCTGACGCGCTGACCGCACGCAAGCCCCGGGCCCGGGCGAGGTTCCCGGGCGCGACCACCGGGCCGGGGCGTCCGCGGCGGATAGCGTAGGCTTGAAAAACCATGGCAAACATTGATTTTCCCGCAGAAATCCGCGCGCTGCGCGCCACCTACGCCTCGATCGAGAACGTTTCGAACGTCGATGCGCTGAAGGAAGACATCGCCGAACTGAGCGAGCGCGCCGGCGAGCCGAACCTTTGGGACGACCCCGCGGCCGCGCAGGTCATCACCTCCAAGCTCTCGCACAAGCAGTCCGAACTGGAGCGGCTGAACAAGCTGGCCGCCCGGATCGACGACCTGGAAGTCCTCGTGGAACTGGGCCAGGACGAGGACGACGCCGCCTCGATGGGGGAAGCCGCCGCGGAACTCGAATCGATCCGCAAGGCCCTCAAGGACCTTGAGGTGGTCACGCTGCTCTCCGGCGAGTTCGACGAACGCGAAGCCGTGGTCACCATCCGCGCCGGTGCCGGCGGCGTGGACGCCGCGGACTTTGCCGAGATGCTGCTGCGGATGTACCTGCGCTGGGCCGAACGCCACGGCTACCCGACCACCATCATGGACACCTCTTACGCCGAAGAAGCCGGGCTGAAGTCCGCCACCTTCGAGGTCAAGGCGCCCTACGCCTACGGCACGCTGAGCGTCGAGGCGGGCACCCACCGGCTGGTCCGGATCAGCCCCTTCGACAACCAGGGCCGTCGCCAGACGTCCTTTGCCGCCGTCGAAGTCATCCCGCTGATCGAGCAGACCGACTCCATCGACATCCCGGACAACGAGATCCGCGTCGACGTCTTCCGCTCCTCCGGCCCGGGCGGCCAGTCGGTCAACACCACGGACTCCGCCGTCCGCCTGACCCACATCCCCACCGGCACCGTGGTGTCCATGCAAAACGAGAAGTCGCAGCTGCAGAACCGCGCGGCGGCGCTGCGGGTGCTGCAGTCCCGCCTGCTGCTGCTCAAGAAGGAGCAGGAAAACGCCGAGAAGAAGGCATTCGCCGGCGACGTAAAGGCCTCCTGGGGCGACCAGATGCGCTCCTACGTGCTCAACCCGTACCAGATGGTCAAGGACCTCCGCACCGAGCACGAGGTGGGCAACACCTCGGCGGTGTTCGACGGCGAGATCGACGACTTCATCGACGCCGGCATCCGCTGGCGGACCGACAACCGCAACGCCGAAGACTAGCAAGGCGCCCCGGCGGCCCGTGCCATAACCGGCCCGCCGGGCCCAAATCCCGCGACACGCCCCCGTGCTCCGGCCCCTGTGCTGTTACCCGTGCGTATAGTCGAGGGGCCGGTGCCCTACTTCCCCCAAAAGAAAGCCCGCGCCCCGGCAGCAGAACTGGTCTGAAAGATGCCCGGCTCCTGCAGGGTATTAGGGCCATGATCCGTTTCGAAAATGTCACCAAGGTCTACGACCAGAACGCGCGACCGGCGCTGGATTCGATCAACCTTGAGATCGACCGCGGCGAGTTCGCCTTCCTCGTGGGTGCCTCCGGCTCCGGCAAATCGACCTTCCTGCGCCTGGTGCTGAAAGAGGACCGCGCCTCCTCAGGGGCCGTCTACGTCGCAGGCCAGAACGTGGCGAAGATTTCCAGCTGGCGGGTGCCGCGGCTGCGCCGGGGGATCGGCGTCGTCTTCCAGGACTTCCGCCTGCTGCCCCAAAAAACCGTGTTCGCCAACGTTGCCTTCGCCATGCAGGTCATCGGCCGGAGCCGCAGCGTCATCCGCGAAACCGTCCCCGAAGTCCTCAAGACCGTCGGCCTCGAAGGCAAGGAAAACCGGCTGCCCCACGAACTGTCCGGCGGTGAGCAGCAGCGCGTGGCGATCGCCCGCGCCGTCGTCAACCGTCCCGGCATCCTGCTGGCGGACGAGCCCACCGGCAACCTCGACCCGACGACCTCCATGGGCATCATGGGCGTCCTCGACAAGATCAACCAGAACGGCACCACCGTGGTGATGGCCACCCACGACGACGACATCGTCAACGAGATGCGCAAACGCGTAGTGGAACTGCGCAACGGGGTCGTGATCCGTGACGAGGCCCGGGCCCTGTACACCTCGATGATCCCGGTAGTGGGACAATCCCGCCGGCTGCGGGACGCGAGCGGCCGCGAGCCGTCCGACGTCGGCGCCGCCAACGGCGAGGCCCAGCACGCAGGGGAGGGCAAGCTGTGAGACTCGCTTTTATCCTGGCCGAGATCGGCAGCGGCCTGCGCCGGAACCTGTCCATGGTGGTCTCCGTCATCCTGGTGACCTTCGTATCCCTGACTTTCGTGGGTGCCGCCGGCATGCTGCAGCTTCAGATCAACCAGATGAAGGGGTACTGGTACGACAAGGTCCAGGTCGCCGTCTTCCTCTGCAGCGACGGTTCGACGGCGCCAGGCTGCGCCTCCGGCCCGGCGACGCCGGAGCAGCAGGCCAACCTGCGCAAGCTGCTGCAGTCCCCGTCCGTGGCCCAGTACGTCAACGATTTCCAGTTTGAATCGAAGGACGAGGCCTACAAGCACTTCAAGGAGCAGTTCTCCAACTCGCCGATCGTTGACTCGGTCACCCCGGACCAGCTCCCGGCCTCCTTCCGGATCAACCTGAAGGATCCGGAAAAGTATGAGGTCATCAGCGAGAACTTCTCCTCGCAGGCCGGTGTGGAGTCCGTCATCGACCAGCGGCAGCTGCTGGAACGGCTCTTCTCCGCGATGAACGCCGCCTCCCTGGTGGCGGTCAGCGTTGCCGGTGTGATGATTGTCTGCGCCATCCTGCTGATAGCCACCACCATCCGGCTCTCCGCCTTCAGCCGCCGCCGGGAAACCGGGATCATGCGCCTCGTGGGCGCGTCGAAGATGGTGATCCAGCTGCCCTTCATCCTGGAGGGCGTGATCGCGGCCGTGATTGGCGCGGCCCTCGCCTCCGGCACGCTGTGGGCCGTCGCCCACTTCTTCCTCGGCGGGGTCCTGTCCAAACAGTATCCGGACACTGCCTTCATTTCCCCGGCCCAGACGCTGCTCCTGGCGCCGGCCCTGATCGGCCTTGGTGTGCTGCTGGCCGGCACCTCATCTCTCCTGACCCTCCGCCGCTACCTGAGGGTCTAGCTTTGCGCAACGAAGAGGAATGCTCATGAAACCGATGGTCCGACGCACCGATCCGGCCCGCCGTACCCTCCGCCGCGGCCGCCTGATCAGCGCCGCCGTGGTGCTCGTCCTCGCGGCCAACCTGGGCGCTTCGACCCCGGTGGCGTTCGCCGACACCCTCGAAGACCAGCAGGCTGCGCTCAGGGCTGAGGCCGAGCGGGTCCAGCATTCGTTGGAGTTCGTGGACGCACGCATCGCCAAAGCGGCAGGCGACCTGGTGCTCTACCAGGGCCAGCTTCCCGGTGCCCAGCAGGCGTTGCTTGACGCCCAGGGCCGTGTGGCCGGTGCGGTCAAGGAGGTTGAAGCCCTCGCTGCCCGCGTGGACCTGGCCCAGCAGAACAAAGCCAAAATCACCCAGCAGCTGGCGAATGACCAGAAGAAGATCACCGACACCCGCAAGCTGATCGGGCAGATTGCCACCCAGGCTTACAAGTCCGGCGGCGTGCCGTCCAACCTCTCGCTCTTCTTTGGCTCGAACAACGGCAGCCTGACCGACACCATCGACCTGGCGGACCAGGCGCTGCGCAGCCAGAACACCGCGATGGACAAGTTGACCCAGCAGAACGCCACGAACGTCAACTCCCAGGCGCGACTGCAGGCGGTGGAAGCCGAAATCGCGGACCTCAAGGCCAAGGCTGACGCGGCGCTGGTCCGGGAGCAGGCGGCACGCGACGAGGCGGCGGCCAAAAAGGCCACGGTGGACAAGCTGATCTCCGACACCACCCGGCTGAACAAACAGCTGCAGGCAGCCAAGCCCGCCATCCAAGGCCAGCTCGCGCAGGTCAAAGCCCGGCAGGACGCCGTGGCGGCCGAAATCGTCGAACGCGACCGGAAGCTGCGCGAGGCCTGGGAAGCTGAACAGCGCCGGATCGCGGCGGCCCGCGCCGCTGCGGCCGCCGCGGCGGCCCGGGCCCAGGGCCAGGTCGCGCCCCGGCCGGCGCCTTACGTCCCGGCCCCGCCGGGACCGGTGTCGGCCTTCGGCCTGCGCAGCCCGTTCAACGGCGTCCCGATCACCTCGGGTTTCGGCTGGCGCGCGACGCCGCCGGGCACCATCGACTTCTACGGCCAGGGCGGCTACATGCACACCGGCATCGACTTCGGCGCCGCTTGCGGCACCCCGGTCTACGCCCCGGCGGCCGGCACGGTCTTCTCGGCGGGGTGGGGGAACGACGGCGGCGGCAACCACGTGAAAATCTCGCACGGCGTTGTGCAGGGCAACTCGCTGACCACGATCTTCTACCACAACACCTCTGTGGTGGTCTCTGACGGCCAGCAGGTCAGCCAGGGTCAGCTGATCGCATACTCCGGGACCACCGGCAACTCCACCGGCTGCCACTCGCACTTCGAGACCTGGGTCAACGGCCAGGCAGTCGACCCGATGGGCCTGCTCTAAACTGGAACTGACCCGATCCATCGACTAAGGAGTTTTACCGTGCCTAAAGAAAGTGGCCGGAAGGTAGTGGCCACCAACCGCAAGGCCCGGCACGACTACCACATCATGGATACCTATGAGGCCGGTATCGCGCTCATGGGCACCGAAGTGAAGTCCCTCCGCGAGGGCCATGCCTCCATGGTTGACGGCTTCTGCACCTTCTACAACGACGAGCTGTGGATGGAGGGCATCCACATCCCCGAGTACCACCAGGGGAGCTGGACCAATCATGCCGCGCGCCGGCGTCGCAAGCTGCTGCTGCACCGCGACGAGCTGACCAAAATCTCGCACAAGATCCGCGAATCCGGCTTCACAATCGTGCCGCTGCAGCTGTACTTCGTGGACGGCCGCGCGAAGGTGGAGATCGGCGTCGCCCGGGGCAAGAAGGAATACGACAAGCGCCAGACGCTGCGCGAGCAGCAGGACAAGCGTGAGGCCCTGCGCGTGATGCGCGAGCGGAACAGGCGCTAGGCAAGGTGCACCAAACCCGCGGGAATGAATCCGGCGGGCCTTGCGTTATGATTGGTAGTCCGGGAAGGAACCGGCTGAACCCGCGAAGGCGGATCGGCGGGAACCTGACCGGTTTGATAAAAAAATACGGGGATGATCGGTTTCGACGATGTTAGTCGCGACAGGTGAAGCGGGCCGAGGATGCAGAATTATCTCGTAAACGCTGTCTGCAAACCAATAAGTGCCGAATCAAAACGCACTGACTTCGCTCTCGCTGCCTAAGCAGTAAGACAGTCCGTCAGCCCGAGGTTGCTATTGCCCCGGATCCTGGCGTCATTTAGATAGCCACTGCTGTTTACCTCCGTCATCGGGGTGAACGGGACTCTTTGATGACTGGGCCCGGATCAGCCAGCTGTTTGCAGCATGGCTGGGGCCGAGAAAATCCGACGCAAACTGCGCCCGGAGAAGCCCTGACAACACGACATCGGACGGGGGTTCAATTCCCCCCATCTCCACATAGGGAGCGCCGGCAACGGAGCTCCACCCCGTAGCAAAAGGCCGGAAGCATCAGCTTCCGGCCTTTTTGTTGTGCTCGACTTTGTTGTGCTGGACGGCGGGTTAGCGCTTCTTGATGTGCGCCACCGGATCGGTGTGCTCGTCCACGATGTGCTTGGCCTTCTTCTCGGCCCGTTTTTCCTTGATGGTTTTGACCGGCTTCTTCGTAAGGTGCCGGTGCGGCGACTTGTCAGGCATTTGCGCGCTCCCTAAAGGCGGGGGGCCCGGGATGAGCCCGTGCTTTTAAGGCTACGCCTCGGGCACCGCGACGTCCACGATGCCGATGAAGCGGCTGCCGACGCCCTCATATTCGCTGCGGACCAGCCCGGCCTCCAGGGCGGGCAGCTCGCGCGGGGCATGGTGGGCGCAGCAGACGAAGCTGAACTCCGGCCACCACTTTTTGGGCCGCGCCGTTTCGGAGAAGCCGCACACGGCACAGGTCAGCTGGACCCAGACCGGGCGTTTGCCCGTCCGGTTGGCCCTCGACTGGAGGAGCCAGGCCGGCGGGCTGTCCAGCAGGGCGCCGAGTTCGGCCTCGGACAGGCGGGACGGAATGCCGTGACGGTGTGCCATTTCCGGCGGAATATCAAGGGCCTGGGCAGCTTCACGTCTCGTAACCATCCTTTAACTTTACGGGATCCGGGCACACCGGCAGTCAGCCGGCCGCCGGTGCTAGGCTCATCCCAAACCCGGTGCCCGCCGTCCGGCAGGCAGTGAGGAAGGCAGCAGCCATGTCCGGCACCCCCGCCACAGCCCTGTCCAGCCTTGAGAGGCGCGTGCTGTACGTGGCGATCGTCGCGTCCTTCATCGCCTTCCTCGACGGTTCGGTGGTCAACCTTGCACTCCCGGCGATCAGCCGTGAACTCGGCGGCGGCCTGGTGGTCCAGCAATGGGTGGTGGACGCCTACCTGCTAACGCTGGGGGCGCTGATCCTGGTCGCCGGCTCCCTCTCGGACCAGTTCGGCCGGGTCCGGGTGCTGCAATGGGGCCTCGCCGGCTTCACCGCCACCTCCGTGCTTTGCGGCCTCGCCTGGAGCGGGGAGTCGCTGATTGTGGCGCGCGGCCTGCAGGGCGTCGCCGGAGCACTGCTGGTGCCCAGCTCGCTGGCCCTGATCGTGACGGTGTTCAGTGGCCCGGCCCAGTCCGCCGCGATCGGCAAGTGGTCCGCGTGGACCTCCGGGGCCATCGTGGCGGCCCCGGTGCTTGGCGGCATCTCCGTGGATGTGTTCACCTGGCGGGTCATTTTCTTCCTCAACATCGTCCCGGCGGTTGCCGTGTGGCCGGCCCTGCGCAAGCTGCGCGAACTGGATCTGGGACGCGCGCCCGGCAGCACGATCGACGTCACGGGTACCGTCCTGGCGATCATCGGCCTGAGCGGCGTCGTGTACGCCTTTATCGAACGCGGGAGCCTCGGCTGGGGCGCCCCGCAGGTCTGGCTGCCGCTGGTCCTTGGGATTGCCGGCCTGGCCGGGTTCCTGCTCCACGAGCGGCGGACCCCGGCGCCGATGATGCCGCTGCGGCTTTTCGCCATCCGCAACTTCGGCTGGGGCAACGTCGCCACCACGGTGATCTACGGGGCGTTGAACCTTGGGTTCTTCGTCCTGGGGCTTTTCCTGCAGCAGGTCGCCGCTCTGGGGGCCACCGCAGCCGGCATCGCCCTGCTGCCCTCCACCTTGATCCTGCTCCTGCTCTCCGCAAAGATCGGGGCTCTCTCCGGCCGCTTCGGTCCGCGCTGGTTCATGACGGCCGGGCCGCTGCTGTGCGCGGCGGGCTTTTTGATGATGCTGGGGATCGGCCTGCCGCTGGATTACTTCGGAGAGGTCTTTCCCGGGCTGGTGGTCTTCGGACTCGGTTTGGCCGTGACAGTGGCGCCGCTGACCTCCGCGATCCTGGGTGCCGTGGATCCTGAAGAAGCAGGGATCGGCTCGGCCGTCAACAACGCCGTCGCCCGCATCGCGGGCCTGGTGACCATCGCCTTTGCCGGGCTCATCACCGGACCGGTGATCACGACGTCGGGCCTGCACGGCACGGCGGCGGTCACCGCCGCGCTATTCGTCGCGGGCGCTGCGGCGTCCGCCGTCGGGATCAGGAACCCGCCGAGGGAACCCGCGGACAGTGAGGGAGGGGACGCCCCTACCCAGCCGGCTTAGCCGGCCAGCGCGACGCCGACGGCGGCCGCCGCCAGCCCCGCCGCCAGGTTCGCGGCCACGTTCAGGGCGGCGGCCCGGTAGCGCGCTTCGCTGACCAGCCGGATGGTGGCCGTGGTCCAGGAACTGAACGTGGTCAGGCCTCCGGCCAGACCGCTGGCGACCGCCGTCTGCCACTCGGGGCCGAGCCCAAGGCGCGGCGTCACCCCGAGGGACAGCCCGATGATGAAGGATCCGGCCACGTTGACGGCCAGGGTGGCCCAGGGCCAGTGCGGGTGGGGTCCAGGCCGGTGGGCGAACCAGGAGTCGACGGCGAACCTGGCCAGGGCGCCGGCCACTCCGAAGACACCCACCAGCAGGGCGGCGGTCACTGTGCCCTGCCGCTCAGGTCGGCCAGCGCTTTGCCCGATTTCCAGCCGGCCGCCGCCGCGCCGAGCCCCAGGACCAGCGACAAGCCGAGGTAGGCGAGCCACACGGCGTGGAAGCCGCCGCGAATCTGCTGGTCGACGGCGAGGGCCAGCGCGGAAAAGGTGGTGAAGGAGCCAAGGAGCCCCGGGCCGAGGCCCGCCCGGAGCCAGAAAGCTGTCCGCGGCCGGGCAATCCAGATGGTGGTCAGGGCGGCCAGGACAAAGCTCCCCAGGACGTTGATCGCAAGCGTGGTCCACGGCACGGCGCCTGCCGCCTCGGGGAAGACCAGCCCCGCGCCGTAGCGCAGCTCGGTTCCGATCAGGCCGCCGACGGCGACTGCCGCCCATGCCCGCCAGCCGGGAACCGCCGCGACCGTCGCCGGGCGGCGCTCCGCATCCAACGCTTCCATTCAGCGCCCCTCGACGCTGCAGCCGGAATGGGCCGCGTCGCTGTGCACCCAGAGTGCGGAGGCCACCTCGTCGGCGAGGTCGATTTCGCGCAGCTCGCCGCGGGCGCCGATGCGGACCACGAGCGGGCCGCCGAAGGGCTTCCGGCCCAGGACCTCGACGTCGGAGTCCAGGTCGATCTGTTCGGCGGCGAGGTAGCGCAGCAGCTCGGGGTTTTCGTCGCTGATCCGGGTGATCCGGCCGGTGTGGCCGTCGTCGAGCTCGCTCATCCGGTAGGCCGGCGGCATCAGGACCGAGCCGTCCGCGGCCGGAATGGGGTCGCCGTGCGGGTCGCGGACCGGATTGCCCAGCTTGGCGGACATCCGCTCGATGAAGGTGTCCGAGACGGCGTGTTCAAGCAGCTCGGCCTCGTCGTGGACCTCGTCCCAGCGGTAGCCGAGCTCCTGGACCAGGAATGTCTCGATCAGCCGGTGCCGCCGGACCATGGAGAGGGCCAGACGCACGCCGTCCTCGGTCAGGGTGACGGCACTGTACGGCTTGTGGTCCACCAGGCCCTGGTCCTTGAGCTTGCGGACCATCTCGGAGACCGAGGAATTCGCGACGCCCAGCCGCTGGGCCAGCTGGGTGGAGGTGATGGGCTTGTCCTGCCACTCCGTGAAGGAGTAGATGACCTTGACGTAGTCCTCAATGGAGGAGGAGGGCGGACTGGTCTTCACAGCCCCAAGCCTACCGTCCGGCGGCGCCGGTGAAGGTGAGCCACAGCAGGACCAGGTTCAGCGCCACCACCAGGATCACGCTGACGACGGCGGCCACCCGCAGGGTCATGCCGTCCGCGAACCGGCCCATCAGGGGCTTGCTGCTGGTCAGCACCACGAGCGGGACCAGCACGAACGGAATCCCGAAGCTGAGCACAACCTGGCTGAGCACCAGCCCCCAGGTGGGGTCGAAGCCGACGGCCAGCAGGACGACGGCGGGGACCAGGGTCAGCACCCGTCGCGTCATCAGCGGAATGCGGATCTTGAGCAGGCCCTGCATGATGGTTCCGCCGGCGTAGCAGCCCACCGAGGTGGAGGCCAGGCCGGAAGCAAGCAGGCCGACGGCGAAGACCACGCCGACCACCGGGCCGAGGTTGGCGGTGATGGCGGCGTGGGCACCCTCGATCGTGTCGGTGCCGTCTTCACCGCCCAGCGTGGACGCGGCCAGCAGCAGCATTCCGATGTTGACGATCCCGGCGACGGCCAGCGCTGCGACGACGTCCCAGCGCGTGGCTTTGATCAGCCGGGCAATGGCGTGCGGCGGGACATGCAGATGCGGATCCGGGCGGTGCCGGTCCCGGGAGAGCGCCGAGTGGACGTAGATGGCGTGCGGCATCACCGTGGCACCGAGCATGCTCGCGGCCAGCAGCACCGTGTCCGGGCCCTGGAAGCCAGGCACAAGCCCGGCCACGACCCCGCCCGGATCCGGCGGGCTGATGAACAGTCCGGCCAGGAACCCGACGGTGATGATGCCCAGCAGGAACATGATGACGAACTCGAAGGGGCGCTGCTGGTTGCGGCTCTGCACGGCGAGCAGGGCCATCGAAATGCCGCCCACAATGACGGCGCCGAGGGGGAGCGGAAGGCCGAAGAGCAGGTACAAGGCGACCGCGCCGCCCACCACCTCGGCGAGGTCGGTGGCTGCGGCCACAATCTCGGCCTGGACCCAGAAGGCGCGGCGCCAGGCCGGCCGGAGCCGCTCGCCGAGGATCTCCGGGAGGCTCTTGCCGGTGACGATGCCGAGCTTGGCGGACTGGTACTGGACCAGCACCGCCATGACGTTGGCGGCGACGAGGACCCAGACGAGCAGATAACCGTACTGTGCCCCGGCCGTCAGGTTGGCGGCGACGTTGCCGGGGTCCACATAGGCGATGGCAGCCACGAACGCCGGGCCGAGCAGGCCTAGCAAGGCCCGGCGGCTACCCCTGATCCTGCGGGCAGGCGGTTTCCCCGCGGGCAGGGGTTCGTGTCCGGCTACGTCCAGCACTGGGGGCTCCCAAGAAGTTCCTGAGTGCCTACAAATATAAGTTAGGCACACCGAAATAATAGGCGGCGCGACGTGGTCAGTGCAATGCGGGAACCTCAGGCTTTGACGGCCCGCCAGCTTTGCGTCAGGTAGGGAAGCGGCAGGAGCTGCCCGGCAGTGTGTCCGAGGTGCTCGTGCAGGTACCAGTCGAGGTTAGCGAGCACCTTGGCCCGGGTGCTCTCGCCTGCCCGCAGGTAGTAGCTGCGGGATTTGGTCAGTTCCATGACGTCCTGCGTGGTTACTGGATCCTCCCAGCGGGTGAGATGACTCTCCAGCCCGATGAATTCCGGTCCCAGCGGCGGCGTGAAGTGGGGCTTGTGGACGTCCCCCGCATGCATGATCCGGGACAGCCTGTGCACCCAGGGGACCGAGGTGTCGAGCTGGTTCCAGATCAGGCCGAGAACGCCGTGCGGCCGCAGGATCCGGGCCGCCTCGGTACTGGCCAGCAGGGGATCGCACCAGTGCCAGGCCTGGGCCACCGTGACCAGGTCGAAGGCCCCCGAAGCCAGCCCGGTGTGTTCGGCGGTACCCTCGACGGCGGCGACTCCCGGGAGGGCGCGGCGCAGCTGGTCGAGCATGTCCGGGGACGGATCGACGGCCACGGTCCTGAGCCCCCGTTGGACCAGGAGCGCCGTGAACTTACCGGTCCCGGCGCCCAGGTCGGCGGCGTCGTGGGCCCCGGCCGGGATCAGCCAATCGGCAGAATCCGCCGGATAGCCGGGCCGGACGCGGTCGTAGTGCTCGCCGCCGTCCTGGAAGCTCTGCCCGAGCTCCCGCCGCCGCTGGTGCTGCAGTTTTGGGCCACCCTGCAGTCCGGGGTGGTGCAGTTTGGGGCCGCCGCGTGCCACGTGCGATCTCCTTCGGCAGCTCTGGTGCGTACCTGTCGAATTTACCGCACGCGGCCCGGGCTGCGCTGCCGGTCAGTCGACGGAGCAGGGGGCTGCGCCAGCGGTGCCAGGCGTGTTCGGCGCCCAGTGCGGATAGCTGCGCGTGTCGTTGGCCGGCACCCAGCGTCCGGCGTCCACGACGTAGTCCCAGCCCAGGCCGTTCCGCCGCAGCTCCTGGAGCCCGGCGAGCAGCCGCTGCGCGTCGTTGAGCCGTGAGCCGAGGCCGAAGCTGGCCCGGAGCGAACCGGCGGGCAGGCCGAGCCGTTTTAGCAGCGGGTGGGCGCAGAACCGGCCGTCGCGCAGGCCTATGCCGTGCTCCGCGGACAGGTATGCGGCGACCAGGCCTGCGTCGTAACCGGCGACCGAGAAGTTGACCACGCCGATCGTCCCGGGGCCGCCTTCCCGGCCGGTGTCCTCGAAGATGTGGTGGACCGTTACGCCGTCGATCCGCTCCAGCCCCTCGACCAGGAAGGAACGGATGGCGTCCTCGTGGGCGTGCCACTGCTGCTCGTCCAGCGCCTCGATGACCTGGCTGGCGCGGGCCAGCGCGGCCGCGCCCAGGACATTGGGGGAGCCGCCCTCGTGGCGGGCCGGCCCGGTGGTCCAGCTGACGGCGTCGAGCCGTGCGTCCCGTACTGCGCCGCCGCCGGCCAGGTGCGGGGTGCCGGCGTCCAGCCAGTCCGGCCGGCCCACCAGCACGCCGGCGCCGAACGGGGCGTAGAGCTTGTGGCCGGAGAAGGCGAGGTAGTCGACGTCGTCCGCGGCGATGTTGATGCGGCGGTGCGGGGCCAACTGGGCCGCATCGACGGCGATCCGGGCGCCGAATTCGTGCGCCAGCGCGGCCAGCTCACGGATCGGCAGGATTTCGCCGGTGACGTTGGACGCGCCGGTCACGGCGAGCAGGCTTACTCCGCCGAGGGCGAGTTCCGCCCGGAGCCGCTCCACGGTGCCGGCGAGGGTGGGCGCCGCGACGACGCTGCGGTGCGGGACGTTTTGCCAGGGCAGCAGGTTGGCGTGGTGCTCGATGTCGAGGTAAAGCACCTCGCCGGTGTGTCGGCCGTCGTCGACGGGCAGGCAGCCGGCCAGCAGGTTCAGTGCGTCGGTGGTGTTCCGGGTGAAGATCACGGAGTCATCCGGACGGCCGCCGACGAACCCGCGGACGATGTTCCGGGCGTTTTCGTACACCGAGGTACTCAGTTGGGAGGCGTAGCCGGCGCCGCGGTGCACGCTGGCGTAGTACGGCAGGATCTCGTTCAGGTAGGCGGACACCACGGACAGCGCCGGGGCGGAGGCTCCGTAGTCCAGGTTGGCGTACCGGACCTGGCCGCCCTGGATCAGGGGGGCCAGGATTTCGGCGCCGGAAACCGCGGACAGTGGCCGGCGGGCGGCGTCGAAGCGTGCGTCGGTGAACTCCGGGCCGCCGGCGCTGGTGGTGTGGGTGGGGATGGTGGCAGTCGTCATGGGACCTCGCTCGAAAAGGACCCCGCACACAGGGGATCCGCGCTTGCCGGGTCCGCTCCGGACCGGCCAGGTCGTCACCCGGGGCACCCCGCCGCGAATGGAGGGTTGCCGGCCAGCAAACCGGGGTTTTGCGCTGGCACTCGTGACCTGCTTCGAGCCTAGGACATGGCCGGTCGCACGGAAAAGGGAGGGCGGAATATGAAGCGTAGTGTTACGGGCTGCCTCGGGCGTGGCCGGCTAGAGCAGGTCGTCGAGGCCCGGGTTGAGGCGCTTGAGGACTTCGGAGTGCAGGATCGAGTTGGTCGCCAGCGCGTTGCCGCCGAAGGGGCCGTCCTCTCCCTCGAGCGAGGTGAAGCGGCCGCCGGCCTCCGTCACGATCGGGACCAGCGCCGCCATGTCGTAGAGGTTGAGTTCGGGCTCGCAGGCGATGTCGACGGCGCCTTCGGCCACGAGGCAGTAGGACCAGAAATCGCCGTAGGCGCGGGTACGCCAGACCTCCTCGGTGAGTCCGAGGAACTCGTCGAGGTTGCCGCGCTGCTTCCAGCCGCCGAGGCTCGAATAGGACAGTGACGCATCGGCGAGCCGGGAGACGTTGGAGACCCGCAGCCGGGTCGCGGCGGCCAGTGAGCGGCCCATGTAGGCGCCGGCGCCCTTGGCGGCCCACCAGCGCTTGCCCAGTGCGGGGGCGCTGACGACGCCCACCACGGGTTCGCCTTCGTCGACGAGGGCGATCAGGGTGGCCCAGACCGGGACGCCGCGGACGAAATTCTTGGTGCCGTCGATCGGGTCGATGATCCAGCGGCGCGAACCGTGGCCGGAGCTGCCGAACTCCTCGCCCAGGACGGCGTCGCGCGGGCGGGAGCGGGACAGCTGCCCGCGGATGGCTTCCTCGGCGGACTTGTCCGCGTCGGTGACGGGGGTCAGGTCCGGCTTCGTCTCGATCCGAAGGTCGAGCGCCTTGAAGCGGCTCATGGTCTGGGAATCTACGGAATCTGCCAGTACATGGGCAAGGCGCAGGTCATCGTTGTAGCTCGAAGCTGGTTGGCTCATGCTTCCAAACTACCGTCAAAACGCGCCGCGGGCAGGGAGGCCACGTCGCTGCCGCCAAGTAGACTCGGCTATGAGACGCTGCCGAGTTCCTTGGTGTCCTGCGCTTCCAGCCGCGGATCGGTGCCCAGCAGCCGGCGCAGCGAGGCGAGCCGGGCAGGGCCGGACGGGCCCGCGTGGCCGCCCTGCACCCAGGCGTCCACGCCGCAATTGACGGCGGTGGCGTCGTGCTTGCAGCCCCGCTCGCAGTCATCGGTGCCAGGAGCCAGGTCCGGGAAGGAACGCAGGATCCGGTCCGGGTCCACATGGGCCAGGCCGAAGGAGCGGATGCCCGGGGTGTCGATGATCCAGCTGCCCGCAGGCGCATCACTAACCTTCAGCGCCAGCGCGGAGGAGGAGGTGTGGCGGCCGCGGCCGGTGACCGCGTTGACGCCGCCGGTGGCCCGTTCGGCGCCGGTGAGTGCGTTCACCATGGTGGATTTGCCGACGCCGGAGTGGCCCAGCATGACGGTGACCTTCCCGTCGAGGTAGTCCCGCAGCTGCGACACGGCGGCCTTATCCAGCCGGGCGGACAGGCCGTCATCGGAGCGGGCGTCGATGCCGGAGGCGGCCGAATCCGCGGTCTTGGAGATGATCACCGGGAAATCCAGGTGCTGGTAGTTGGCCAGCAGCTCGGCGGGGTCCTTGACGTCGGCCTTGGTGACGAGCAGCAGCGGTTCGATGCCGGCGTCGTAGGCGGCCACCAGCGCGCGGTCGATGAAGCCGGTGCGGGGTTCCGGGTTGGCTGCGGCCACGACAACGACGAGCTGGTCGGCGTTGGCGACGACGGCGCGTTCGATCGGGTCCGTGTCGTCCGCGCTGCGGCGCAACAGCGTCCTGCGGTCCTGGATCTTGACCAGCCGGGCCAGGGTGTCGGGTTCGCCGCTGACGTCCCCGACGAGCGAGACGAAGTCCCCGGCAACTACCGGGTTGCGGCGCAGCTCCCTGGCCCGCGCCGCGATGATCTTGCGTTCGTCGGCGGTGCCCTCGCCGACGACGGCGGTGTAGCGTCCGCGGTCCACGGTGACGATCCGGCCGGTGACGGCGTCGTCGTAGCTGGGCCGGTCCTTGGTGCGGGGGCGGGAGCCCTTTTTGTTGGGGCGGATCCGGACGTCGGATTCGTCCCAGGAGTCAGTGCTGCGTGCCACCGGCGGCGTCCTTGTCTGCGGTGCTTGCCTGGCTGAGCATGGCCCCCCACAACTGCGGGAAGCCGGGCATGGTCTTGGCCGTGGTGGCGATGTCCTCGACCTCCACGTCCGGGACGGCGAGACCGAGGATTGCGCCCGCGGTGGCCATGCGGTGGTCCGCGTAGCTGTGCACGACGCCGCCGTGCAGCTTCGCCGGCCTAATGATGAGTCCGTCGGCGGTCTCTTCGGCGTCCCCGCCAAGGCGGTTGATTTCCGCGACGAGGGCGGCAAGCCGGTCGGTTTCGTGGCCCCGGAGGTGGGCGATGCCGCTCAGCCGGGAGGGGCCGGTGGCCAGGGCACAGAGGGCCGCCACGGTCGGGGCGAGTTCGCTGGTTTCGTCAAAGTCGCCGCCCTTGATCTCCGGGCCGCCGCTCACGGTCAGGGTGCCGTGCTCCAGCGTCACGGTGGCGCCCATGGTGGCCAAGATGCCGCGCCAGAGATCGCCGACCTGGGTGGTCCCGGCCGGCCAGTTGGGGATCCGCACGGTTCCGCGGGTGGCGAGGGCCGCGGCGAGAAACGGCCCGGCATTG
The DNA here is from genome assembly GCF_056394105.1 of Arthrobacter sp. 10T419. Classification (NCBI taxonomy): domain Bacteria; kingdom Bacillati; phylum Actinomycetota; class Actinomycetes; order Micrococcales; family Micrococcaceae; genus Arthrobacter; species Arthrobacter sp. 10T419. The sequence continues at coordinate 189,960 of NZ_JBFTHF010000005.1, forward strand.
GAGAGGTCCTGTTCGATCCGCTGGTCGAAGGCGCGGATCGGGCCGGGGGAAATAACCCAGTGGTTCGGCACCGAGTCATCGACCGCCACGCCCACGCCGCGCAGCACGGCGACCGTCATGTTGATGTGGTCCAGGCTCGGTACGGGCTTTCCCACGTGTTCGAGGTGGAGTCCCTCGGTAAAGCGGGCTCCCGCGAGCAGCAGGGCGGAAACGAACTGCGACGAGGCGCTGGCGTCGATGACGAGGTGGCCGCCGCGGACTTCTCCCGTGCCCTGGACGGAAAACGGCAACGACGACGCCGGTCCGCCGTCGGGGGCGCTGACGGCGACGCCGAGACCGGTCAGTGCCTCGATGATGGTGCCCATCGGCCGGTTGCGGGCGTGGGGATCGCCGTCGAATGCTGAGCGGCCGCGGTGCAGCGCGGCGACCGGAGGCACGAAGCGCATCACCGTGCCGGCCAGGCCGCAGTCGATTGAGGTGTCAGCGGCAGCGGCATCCGGGGCGATGGGGGTGATGTCCAGGTCCGGGCCGTAGGCGCCGTCGCCGGGCACTTCGGTGATGGTGGCCCCCAGCTGCCGGAGGGCCTCGATCATCAGGGCCGAGTCCCGGGAGTGCAGCGGAGCACGGAGCCTGGACGGACCGTCCGCGAGGGCGGCCAGGATCAGGTACCGGTTAGTCAGGGACTTGGAGCCGGGAACGGTGACGGTGGCGTCGACGGGACGCTCGGCGAAGGGCGCACGCCAATGCGGACCGCCGCCGGCCGGAAGGGAAGGGGCTGCAGCGGTGGGGGTGGTGCCAGTCATTGCCGTCTTAGGCCCCGACAGCGTGGTCGACGGCCTTGCGGACCGCCTTGTCAGCCTTCTTCAGCTTCTTGCCGGTGGTCTTCCGGGCGTCCGCGGCGAGGTGTGCGGTGGTCTTCCGGGCGTCGGCGGCGAGGTGCTCTGCACGCCAGGCCAGGCTCGGCTTGCCCGCGGTGTCCACGGAAGCCAGCAGCACCCCGCCGGTCAGTGAGACGTTCTTCAGCAGCTGCTTGCGCCGGGCGTCGCGACCTTCCTTGGACGAGATGTCCGCGCTGCGCCATTCAACGTAGCCATTGAGCGCCGAGATCACAGCGAGCACGGTGGCGGCCAGGCGGGAGGCCTTGCCGAGGGCCAGGCACACGCCGGCACCCACCTGGGTGCCGCCGATCACGCGGGCCAGGACTTTCTCGTCGGCCTGGAAGGGGAGGGACTCAGCCGCGCGGCGCAGCAGGGGAGACAGCTGTGTCGCAGTGTCATCCGCATTCTTTAGCTTGTCCATGCCTGCGAGCACGAAACTGGAGGCGAGCATGGGGCGGGCGAGAAAGCGGACAAAGGACATGAATTTCCTCCTGGATGGACGAACCGCGGACGCTGTGCGGGAGAACCGGTTCTAGTCTTGCACTTTTGCGGAATATTTGCCCGTTGTGCGGGGTTGTGCATGACAGATTCCAGCCGAAATGGGGGCGGGAAAACCAGCGCAATAACTATGGGCACGGCCGGTCATCCGGCCAGTGCAGGAAGGCGGAGGTTTGGTTCTGGTTAAAGAATCCGGGCTGCTGGATGAAGCCGCCGCGGACCCGTGGGCCGCGGCCCTGACGGGGGCTTTGAGCACCCGCCGGAAGGTGACAGTAGACTTGAACGCAATGAGCACCATGGATCCGGCCGTTGCGGCCATGCACGAGGTTGCCGGAAACGACGACGCCAAGCCCACCAAGGCAGCCACCGCCACTAGTACGGCGCAGGCGACAGCCGCGGACGAGGCCATCGCGGAACGAACAGCCGTGGAAACCGTAGCGGCGGACGGCACCGGCCAGCCGCTGGACACGACTGCCGAGACCACCGACGAGCGCCGCATCCGCTTCGAGCGCGACGCGATGCAGTACGTCGACCAGCTTTACTCCGCGGCCATGCGGATGGCGCGGAATCCCGCCGACGCCGAGGACCTCGTCCAGGAGGCGTACACGAAGGCGTTTTCCGCCTTCCACCAGTACAAGCCCGGAACGAACCTCAAGGCATGGCTGTACCGGATCCTCACCAACACGTACATCAACCTGTACCGCAAGCGCCAGCGTGAACCGCTGCAGTCGAACTCGGACACCATCGAGGACTGGCAGTTGGCCCGCGCCGAGTCGCACACCTCGACCGGCCTGCGCTCGGCGGAGGCTGAAGCGCTGGACCATCTGCCGGACTCGGACGTAAAACGGGCCCTGCAGTCGATTCCGGAGGAGTTCCGGCTCGCCGTCTACTTCGCCGACGTCGAGGGCTTCGCGTACAAGGAAATTTCAGACATCATGAACACCCCGATCGGGACCGTCATGTCCCGGCTGCACCGCGGCCGGAGAATGCTGCGGGACATGCTGGCCGACTACGCGGCCGAGCGGGGATTCAAAGCCGCGGGCGATCCCGCCGCAGCGGCCGAAAGCAACAATCAGGAGAACAGGAAATGAGCGACTGCCAGGGACTGGGCGACTGCGACGACACCCGGATGCAGCGCATCTACGAGTACCTCGACGGGGCCCTGACACACGACGACATCGCTGAGATCAAGGACCACCTCGACGAGTGCCCCGAGTGCCACGAGCAGTATGACCTCGAGTGCGTCATCCGCGTGATGGTGAAGCGCTCCTGCACGGAGGCCGCGCCCGAGAATCTCAAGAATTCCATCCTCGACCGGATCCACTCGATCCGCGCGGTTGAGGCCGACGCGGAGGCCTGAGCGCCGCCGGGCCCCGCGAAGGGCCAAGAAACAGCGAAAGACCCCGGGAACCGTGAGGTTTCCGGGGTCTTTCGCTTAAAGCTTGATATCCAAGCCTTGGCTTAGGCGTTGGGGCGCTTACCGTGGTTCGCGCCGCCACGCTTACGGTCACGACGTTTACGTGCACGTTTGCTCATAGCTGGCCTCCTTAATCTTGGTACTCAAAAGAGCTGCCCTCAAGTCTCCCACATTGGCGGACCGGCCGCGAACCGGGCGGCCGCCGTCGTGCGGCTCAGCCCTCCAGTGAGTTCCGGATGGAGATCCGGGCCTGGTCCAGGACCGTCTTGACGGTTTCAAGGGTGACTGGGGTGACCGGCCGGGCTGCGGCGTGGCGGCGCAGCTCGACCCGCATATCGTCCCGGAAGGACTGCACCAGCATTTCGGCCTCCCGCAGCCTGCGGTCGCTTTCCTTGGAGTAGCGCGCCCCGGCGGGGGAGGCGGCACTGCGGGCCGTGGAGCGGGCCGCCTCGGCCGTGGCGGCAAGGTCCGCGCGCAGCCCCTGCATGTTCACCCGGATGTCCTGCCGCAGCTTATCGGCCAGTCGCCGGACGGAGGCGGAAATGTCGTCCTCCACGTCGGCCAGCTCCTCCCGCCGCCTGTTGAGTTCCACCAAACCGGCCGGGGTGATGCTGTAGTTGGTGCGCCGGCCCTCGGTGTGGGTGGCGACGAGCCCCTCCTCCTCCAGCTTGGCGAGCCGCGGATAGATGGTCCCGGCACTGGGGGAGTACGTGCCGCCGAAGCGATCGCTGAGTGCCTTGATCAGCTCGTAGCCGTGCTTGGGGCCCGACTCCAGCAGGGCCAGCAGGTACAGCCGCAGCGCGCCGTGGGCAAAGACGGGCGGCATCACAGCCCCGCTTCGGTGTCCGTGCTGGGCTGGCGGTGGAAGATCGAGGTCTTCCCCGATACCGAGTTGGTCCGGACCAGCATGAGCTTGGCATCGGGACCGGCGATGGTCTGCACGGATCCGCCGGGCTGGGCGTACCGCTGGTCGTCGATCACCACCGCGCCGCTGGCCGACTTCGCGATGATGTCCACGCCGACGTCGTGCGGCAGCCGGATGGTGACATCGCCGGAGACCGAGTTGGCGCCGAAGTCCTGGGTGAAGCCGTGCAGGTCGAAGCTCAGGTCCCCGCTGACGGTGTTGGCGCGGATGTTGCTGAATTCGCCAGAGGCGGTGACTTCGCCGGAGACGCTCTTGGCGGTCAGCACGCCGTGGTGGTTGCGGGCGATCACCTCGCCGCTGACGGTGCTGACGGCCAGTTCACCCGCGGTGCCGTCGGCCAGCACCGAGCCGGAGACGGTGTTCAGCCGGGTGTGCCCGGTGAGGCCGGAGACCATGCCGTCGCCGCTGACAGTACCGGCCTCGACGTCCACACCGGCCGGCAGGGCAATGCTGATGACCACGCTGTTGCTTGAGTTGTTGTTGACCGTGCCCATCAGGTTCTTGAACCAGCCCTGCGGGCCGTGGAGCTGGTGGCGCACCTCGAGGCGGCCCTCGGTGAGGCTGATCGCCAGCGGATCGCCGTCGACCTCGGAGACCTCGATCCGGGCCACGTCCTCGTCGTGGGTGACGACGTCGAAGCGGCCGCGGACAATGCCGAGCTTGAGCGAGCGGACGCCGTCGACGTCGATCGTCTGGGGACCCGTAACGGTCCACGAATTCTGTTCCATGCTTCCTCCGGATGCGGGCGGGTGCGATCAGGCGAGCCTCGGTGCTTGCGATATATCGCGACTATGGAAACACGATATATCGCGCCCCCTGAGGGGTCAAGATATATCGCGACAGAATCTACCGTGGTCCGCCGGGCGGGACCGGACGGACGGCGGCCTACTCCGGCGCGTCGATCCCCAGCCACTGGAACCAGCCGCGGTGCAGCACGAGCCAGGCCATCAGTCCGTAACCGGCCTGGCCCGGCGTTCCGCCGTTGGCCGCGAGGTCCTGGCGCCACTGCTCGTGGTTCAGCAGCGGCGAGAAGGTGTCCACGTACAGGTGCTTGCGGCGCGTGGTGACATCGGCGAAGGCGGTGTTGAGCTCGCCCAGTCGGCGGTTCTGGGCGGGGTCCAGGGTCGGCGGCGGACCGACGACGAAGACCTCGATCTTGTTCTGCGAAGCGGAGTCAAGGATGTTGGCGAGGTTGAGCCGGCTGCGGGCCGTGGAGAGGCCGAACTCGATGTCCCGCCCGGACAAGCCGATCACCAGGCGGTTCTCGTGCTGCGGGCCGAACCGGCGGCCGGCTTCCTCGAGCCAGCGCTCAGCCAACCCTTCGGTGCCTTCCTGCGGGCACGGCAGCGAGTAGCTTTCCAGGCTGAGCCCGTCGTGGGGAGTGCGGGCGAGCACCCGTCCCAGCCAGCCCAGTGCCCGGGGGTCACCCAGGCCGGCCAGCAACTCATCTCCAACGGCTGCGATCCGCAGCTTCCGATCTTCCACGACTACCTCTTCATTCCCAATGCCGGTTCAAAGCCTTAAACGAAGCTGCCCGGCCGGAGTCGTGGTGTTCCACCTCCGGCCGGGCAGCCTGGTCTTACTTACGTGCGAATGCCTGCTTGAGCAGGGCATCCTGCTCGGCTGCGTGGCGCTTCATCGAACCTGCCGCGGTCGAAGCCGAGGCCGGCCGGGAGACGAGGCGCACGCGCCGGTCCAGCGCATCCGGCAGGTTCAGGCCGATGAACGGCCACGGTCCCTGGTTGGCGGGCTCGTCCTGGGCCCAGACAACGTCGGCGTTCGGGTACTTGGCCAGCTCGGCGGCGATTTCCGCTGCGGGCAGCGGGTAGAGCTGCTCGACCCGGATGATCGCAGTCGTCGTGTCGCCGGTCTTCTGCCGGGTGGACAGCAGGTCGTAGTACAGGCGGCCGGAGACCAGCAGGACGCGTTCGACGGCGTCGGCCTGCAGCTGCTCGTGCTCGGGGATGACCGGGCGGAAGGTGCCCGTGGTGAAGTCTTCCACCGAGGACGCGGCAGCCTTGAGGCGCAGGAGCTGCTTCGGGGTGAAAATGATCAGCGGCTTGCGCGGCCTGCTGTACGCCTGGCGGCGGAGCAGGTGGAAGTGCGAGGCCGGCGTCGTGGGGTTGGCCACGATCATGTTCTCCTCAGCGCAGAGCTGCAGGAAGCGTTCGATCCGTGCCGAGGAGTGGTCCGGGCCCTGGCCCTCGTAGCCGTGCGGCAGCATGAGCACCAGCGACGAGCGCTGGCCCCACTTCTGCTCGGCCGAGGAGATGAACTCATCGATGATGGTCTGCGCGCCGTTGACGAAGTCACCGAACTGCGCTTCCCAGAGCACCAGCGCGTCCGGGCGCTCGACGGAGTAGCCGTATTCGAAGCCCATGGCCGCGTATTCGGACAGGAGCGAGTCGTAGATCCAGAGCTTGGCCTGGTCGTCGGAGAGGTGGGCCAGCGGCATCCACTCATCGCCGTTGGCGCGGTCGTGGAAGACGGCGTGGCGCTGCACGAAGGTGCCGCGGCGCGAGTCCTGGCCGGCGAGCCGGACCGGGACGCCCTCCATGCTGAGCGAGCCGAAGGCCGCGAGTTCGCCGAAGCCCCAGTCGATGCCGCCTTCGCGGGACATCTGCTCACGCTTCTCGAGCAGCTGCTTGAGCTTGGCGTGCACCGTGAAGCCCTCGGGGAATTGGACGTGCGCCTTGCCGATCCGGGCCAGCATCTCGGTGGAGATCGCGGTGGATTCCGGGGCGCCGATGCCCGAGTCGGACTGCTGGGCGGAGGGCCGTTCCAGATCGGACACCGCGGCGGAATCTGCGGTGATGATCGGGATCGGGGACGTCTGCGCGGCGTGGGTCTCGGCGAAGACGCGCTCGAGGCGTTCCTGGTAGTCGCGGAGCAGCTGCTCGGCTTCTTCCTCGGTGATGTCGCCGCGGCCGATCAGCGACTCGGTGTAGAGCTTGCGGACCGACCGCTTGGCCTCGATCAGGTTGTACATCAGCGGCTGCGTCATCGAGGGGTCGTCGCCCTCGTTGTGGCCGCGGCGGCGGTAGCAGACCATGTCGATGACAACGTCCTTGTGGAACCGCTGGCGGAACTCGTAGGCGAGCTGGCCGATGCGGACCACTGCCTCCGGGTCGTCGCCGTTCACGTGGAACACCGGCGCCTGGATCATCTTGGCGACGTCCGTGGAGTAGGTGGAGGAACGCGACGAGGACGGCGCCGTGGTGAAGCCGACCTGGTTGTTGACCACCACGTGGATGGTGCCGCCGGTGCGGTAGCCGCGCAGCTGGGAGAGGTTGAGCGTTTCCGCCACAACGCCCTGGCCGGCGAAGGCGGCGTCACCGTGGACCATGATCGGCAGCACGGGGAAGGCCTCGCCCGCGTCCAGGCGGTCCTGCTTGGCGCGGACGATGCCTTCGAGGACGGAGTCCACGGCCTCGAGGTGCGAGGGGTTGGCGGCGAGGTAGACCTTGGTCTCCTTGCCGTTGTCCGAGGTGAAGGTGCCCTCGGTGCCGAGGTGGTACTTCACATCGCCCGAGCCCTGCACGGAGCGCGGATCCTGGGTGCCCTCGAATTCGCGGAAGACCTGGGCGTAGGTCTTGCCGGCGATGTTGGTGAGCACGTTGAGGCGGCCGCGGTGGGCCATGCCGATGGCTACTTCGTCGAGTTCGTCGTCGGCGGCGTCAGAGATGATGGCGTCCAGCAGCGGGATCAGCGACTCGCCGCCCTCGAGCGAGAAGCGCTTCTGGCCGACGAACTTCGTCTGAAGGAAGGTCTCGAAAGCCTCCGCCGCGTTGAGCTTGGAGACGATCCGGAGCTGTTCGTCACGGCTCGGCTTGGAGTAGGGGTGCTCCAGCTGGTCCTGGAACCACTTGCGCTCTTCGGGATCCTGGATGTGCATGTACTCGATGCCCGTGGTGCGGCAGTACGCGTCGCGGAGCACACCGAGGATGTCGCGGAACTTCAGCATCGGCTTGCCGCCGAAGCCGCCGGTGGGCCATTCACGGTCCAGGTCCCACAGCGTCAGGCCGTAAGTCAGGACGTCGAGGTCCGGGTGCTTGCGCTGCACGTACTCGAGCGGATCGGTGTCCGCCATGAGGTGGCCGCGGACGCGGTAGGAGTGGATGAGCTGCTGGATCCGGGCGACCTTGTTGATCTCGTCCGCCGGGTCCACCTGCAGGTCCGGGCTCCAGCGCACGGGCTCGTACGGGATGCGCAGGGATTCGAAAATCTCGTCGTAGAAGTTCTGCGCGCCGAGCAGGAGCTGGTGCACGAGCTTCAGGAACTCGCCGCTGCCGGCACCCTGGATGACGCGGTGGTCATAGGTGGAGGTCAGGGTGAGGACCTTGCTGATGGCGTTGTGCGCAATGATCTTCTCGCTGGCGCCCTGGAACTCGGCCGGGTAGTCGAGGGCGCCGACGCCGATGATGGCGGCCTGGCCCTTGGAGAGGCGGGGGACCGAGTGCACGGTGCCGATGCCGCCGGGATTGGTCAGCGAGACCGTGGTGCCCGAGTGGTCGTCCGCGGTCAGCTTGCCGTTGCGGGCGCGCTTGATCAGGTCCTCGTAGGTGTGCCAGAACTCGGAGAAGTTGAGGGTCTCAGCCTTCTTGATGTTCGGCACCATGAGCAGGCGGGTGCCGTCCGGCTTGGGCATGTCGATGGCGATGCCGAAGTTCACGTGCGCGGGCTGCACGGCCACGGGCTTGCCGTCGACGACGTCGTAGTAGACGTTCATCGAGGGGAACTGGGCCAGCGCCCGGATGACGGCGTAGCCGATCAGGTGCGTAAAGGAGACCTTGCCGCCGCGGGCGCGGGCGAGGTTGGAGTTGATGACCACGCGGTTGTCGATCAGCAGCTTGGCGGGGATGGCCCGGACGCTCGTCGCGGTGGGGACCTCCAGGCTGGTGACCATGTTGGCCGCGATGGCTTTCGCCGGGCCGCGCAGCACGGAGACGACGTCTTCTTCCGGCGCGGTGGGGGCCTTGACGTTCTTGGGCAGCTGGGCCGGGATGGGGGTGCCGGCGCCGGGCTCGGCGGTCTTCGAACCGTCGCGGGCGACGGTGGCCGGCGCCTTCTGGGATGCGGCTGCGGCGGGAGCGGGCGCAGCGGCAGGGGCCGGGGCGGCGGCCGGGGCAGCAGGGGCTGCCGGTGCCGGGGCAGCAGGAGCAGACGCGGCGGACGGTGCTACGACCGGAAGCTCACGGGTGGAAGGGTGCGCGGCGGCCGTTGCCGAGGCGCCGTTGGTCGAGGAACCGTCGCTGGCATCGAAGGACTCGAAAAGCGGCCACCACTTGGCGTCTACCGTGTTCTTGTCCTGCTGGTACCGCTCGTACAGTTCGTCAACGAGCCACTCGTTTCCGCCAAATTCCTCGGGTAGACGGTGGCTAGGCTGCTCTGGCACTTGAAATACGCCTCTTCCATGAGTTTGATTCCCGCTGGTTTCCACGGTGCCGCAGCACGTCAATCGAACCAGTTCTCCGCGTCCAGTGAACCCAGACCTTTGCCAGTCTAGTGACGATTCCGGCCAAACCGCCAATAAGGGTGACTCAAATCATCCACGAGCCGCAACGCCGTCCGATCCGGCCCGGCGGACCGCCCCCGGGCCGGAACTGCCCCGCCGCCCGAGTGCCTCTAGAATCACAACCGAGACCCTCTATGAAGGAGCAGCCGTGCGTTTTTTGAGTGAGCCGACCACCGACCTGACCTATTCGGACATCTTCCTGGTGCCATCCCGCTCCGACGTCACCTCGCGGCTGGACGTGGATCTGTCGGCGGACGACGGGACCGGTTCCACCATCCCGCTGGTCGTCGCGAACATGACCGCCGTGACCGGGAAACGGATGGCCGAGACGATGGCACGCCGCGGTGGCCTGGCGGTCCTTCCGCAGGACGTGCCGCTGGACGTGCTTCGGAGCGTCACGGCCTGGGTCAAGGCCCGGCACGCGGTCTTTGAGACGCCGGTCAGCCTGCGCGCCTCGAACACCGTGATCGATGCCCTGCACCTGATGGGCAAGCGTCCGCACGGCGCGGTGGTGGTTGTGGACGACGCCGGCGCCGTCGCCGGCGTCGTCCGGGCCGCGGACTTCGAGGGCCAGGACCGTTTCGCTTCCCTTGCCTCCGTGATGCGCCACCAGCCGCTCGTGCTCGACGCCGCGGAGTTCGACGCCGACGGCGCAGCTAATTCCGGCGCCATGGCGCTCTCCCTGCGCCGCGCCTTCGACGCCATGGACGCCGCCGGTACCGACTTCGCGCCCGTCCAGCAGGACGGTGTGCTGGCCGGCGTCCTGACCCGCAAGGGCGCCCTGCGCTCCACCCTGTACCGGCCCTCCCTCGACGACGGGGGTGCGCTCAAGGTGGCCGCCGCCGTCGGCATTAACGGCGACGTCGCCGGCCGGGCGTCAGAACTGCTCGCGGCCGGAGTTAACGTGCTGGTGCTGGACACCGCCCACGGCCACCAGCAGAAGATGTTCGACGCCCTGGCCGCGGTCCGCAGCCTGGACCCCGGAGTGCCGGTCGTGGCCGGCAATGTGGTCACCGCCGAGGCCACCCGCGAGCTGATCCAGGCCGGCGCGGACATCGTCAAGGTCGGTGTGGGACCGGGCGCCATGTGCACCACCCGGATGATGACGGCGGTCGGCCGTCCGCAGTTCTCCGCCGTGCTGGAGTGCTCGGCCGCGGCACGCGACGCCGGCGGCAGGGTCTGGGCCGACGGCGGAGTCCGTTACCCCCGCGACGTGGCGCTGGCCCTCGCGGCCGGCGCGAGCCAGGTCATGATCGGCTCCTGGTTCGCCGGGACGCACGAGAGCCCGGGGGACCTGCAACTGGACGCCAACGGCCGCCAGTTCAAGGAGAGCTTCGGGATGGCCTCGGCGCGGGCGGTGCAGAACCGCAACCAGCGCGAGGGCGCCTTCGAAAAGGACCGGAAAGCCCTGTTCGAGGAAGGCATCTCCACCTCCCGGATGTACCTCGACTCCGCCCGCCCCGGGGTGGAGGACCTGCTCGACATGATCACCGCGGGGCTGCGCAGTTCGATGAGCTACGCCGGTGCCGCCGATCTCGCGGCGTTCCGGGAGCGGGCCGTAGCCGGCATCCAGTCCGCGGCGGGCTACGAGGAAGGCCGCCCGGTGCCGCAGAGCTGGTGAACCGAAACCTGTAGACTGAAATTCTTATGGACAGTAAATCTAGGTGCCGGCCTGGGGGCTGTCAGCGCGGAACGGAATCCGTTCCCGCCCAGTCCACCCGCAGAGCCGGCAAACCCCGTTCACGCGCCCATCACTCTTCCGCTGCACGGAACGCATCGTTCCACGGACAGAGTGCCCTACAGGAAACAGGGTCGGCCGCGGCTGACCATCCTCCGCCGGGACGTTTCCCCCGGCCAGCTCTTCTCCGCTCCGAAGCGGGCCGCTAAATGGAGTGGCTACTGCTCGGAGCTGGACTGCTCCTCATCCTCGGCACCGGCTTTTTCGTCGCCGTTGAATTCTCCCTGGTTGCCCTCGACCAGGCCACCGTGCAGCGCGCCGTGGACAACGGCGACGCCGCCGCCGCGCCGCTGCTGAAGTGCCTGAAATCCCTGTCCACGCAGCTCTCCAGCTGCCAGCTCGGCATCACCCTGACCACCCTGCTCACCGGCTACGTGATGGAACCCTCGGTGGGCAAGTTGCTGGAGGGCCCGCTGGCCGCGCTCGGGCTGCCCGAAGCGGCCGCCACCTCGGTCTCGCTGGTCCTCGCAATGGCTCTGGCGACCCTGCTGTCGATGCTGATCGGCGAACTGGTCCCGAAGAACATGGCGATCGCACTCTCCTTCCCGGTGGGCAAGGCCCTCGCCCGGCCGCAGCTGGTCTTCACCGCAATCTTCAAGCCCGCCATCGTCGTGCTCAACGGCTTCTCCAACAAGGTACTGAATGTTTTCGGCCTCGAGGCCAAAGAGGAAATCTCTGGCGCCCGCACCCCGGCCGAGCTCGCCTCGCTGGTGCGACGCTCGGCCGCGATGGGAACCCTGGACGAACGGACCGCCAACTTCATCTCCCGCACCCTGAAGTTCTCCGGGCGGACGGCCGCGGACGTGATGACGCCCCGGATCCGGGTGGAGACCATTGACGGCCATCAGCCGGTCTCGGACATTGTGGAGGCAGCCAAACGCACCGGCTACTCCCGCTTTCCCGTGATCGGCGAGTCCTCGGACGACATCCGCGGTGTGGTGCACGTCAAGAAGGCCATCGCCGTTCCGGTGGACCGGCGCGCCAACCTTGAAGCCGGAGCCATCATGACGGAGGTGCTCCGCGTGCCGGAAACCATCCACCTGGACGGACTGCTTGCCGAACTGCGCGAAGGCAATTTGCAGCTCGCCGTGGTGCTGGACGAGTACGGCGGAACCGCCGGGATCGCCACCCTGGAAGACCTCGTGGAAGAAATCGTCGGGGAAGTGGCCGACGAACATGACAAGGTCCGCCCCGGGCTGCTGCAGAGCGCTTCGGGGGACTGGTACTTCCCGGGCCTGTTGCGCCCGGACGAACTCTCCGAACAGATCCCGGGCCTCACCGTGCCGGATGAGGCGGCCTACGAGACGGTTGGCGGCTACGTCATGAGCCAGCTCGGACGCATCGCGGCCGTGGGCGACACCGTCGACGTCGGCGGCGGAAAGCTCAGCGTCACCCGTATGGACGGACGCCGGATAGACCGCATCTGCTTCAAGCCCGCGCCGCCGGAGCACGAGCCGCACAGCGGCAACAACGGGCGCATTGACGCTGCCGGAAAGGCCGGTGCCGCATGAGCGACTGGCTGGGAATACTCTGGCTCGCGATACTGCTGCTGGGCAACGCGTTCTTCGTCGCGGCGGAATTCGCCGTCATGTCCGCCCGCCGCAGCCAAATCGAGCCCCTCGCCGAGTCCGGGTCCAAGCGGGCCCAGACCACGCTGCGCGCCATGGAAAACGTCTCGCTCATGCTGGCCTGCGCCCAGCTCGGGATCACGGTCTGCTCGCTACTGATCCTGCAGGTGGCCGAGCCGGCCATCCACCACCTCATGGCCGTTCCGCTGGAGGCGCTCGGTGTCCCGATGGAGATGGCCGACGTCGTGGCCTTCGCCATCGCGCTGCTGGCGGTCACCTTCCTGCACGTGACTTTCGGCGAGATGGTGCCGAAGAACATCTCCGTCTCGGTGGCGGACAAGGCGGCCCTGCTGCTGGCCCCGCCGCTGATCTTCATTGCCCGGGCGGTCAAGCCGGCGATCGTGGCCCTCAACTGGTCCGCGAACCACATCCTGAAGCTGATGCGGATCGAGCCGAAGGACGAGGTGACCTCCTCCTTCACGCTTGAGGAAGTCCAGTCGATCGTGCAGGAGTCCACCCGGCACGGCCTGGTGGACGACGACGCGGGACTGATCACGGGTGCGCTGGAGTTCTCTGAACATACTGCGTCCCAGGTCATGGTTCCGTTGGACAAACTCGTGATGCTCAAAGCCGCCACGACGCCGGAGGAGTTCGAGAAGGCGGTCAGCCGCACCGGTTTTTCCCGCTTCCCGATGCTCGACGACGAGGGCATGCTCTCCGGCTACCTCCACATCAAGGACGTGCTGTCGATACCGGAGGCCGGCTACCAGCACCCGATCGCGGAAAGCCGCATCCGCTCCCTGGCCAACCTGGCTATGGAAGACGAGATTGAGAAGGCGATGTCCGTCATGCAGCGCACCGGTTCACACCTTGCCCGTGTGATTGGTCCTGATGGGCACACCCAGGGCGTGCTGTTCCTGGAGGACGTGATCGAGCAGCTGGTGGGGGAGATCCGGGACGCCACGCAGGCAACCGGCTACCGCAGGCTCGGACAGGACTAGCGGAGGCAGGCAACACGGGTCTGACCCTAAATAGGAATGATTCCCATTTAGGGTTAGACTCGTTGTATTGCTAATGCTTCTCAATAACAGATCCGAGGTATTTCCGTGCGCCGTTCTGCCGCCGCTCTTCTCCTTGCCGGCCTCAGCACCCTCCTGCTGACGGCCTGCGGTCCGACCTCGGCCGGCGACCGGCCCGGTGCGGGCGATGGCGTCGTTGAGGTGGTGGCCTCCACCAGCGTGTACGGCGACATCGTCCGCAGCGTCGGCGGCGACAAGGTGCGGGTCACCTCGATCATCAGCCGGACCAGCCAGGATCCGCACTCCTACGAGGCCACCACGCAGGACAAACTGGCCGTCTCCAAGGCCGAACTGGTGGTGGAGAACGGTGGCGGCTACGACGATTTCCTGGACAAGCTGGCCGGGGACACCGGGCTGGACGGGAAGGACCTGCTCAACGCCGTCAAGGTCTCGGGGCTGGACTCCGGGAGCTCAACCGCGTTCAACGAACACGTCTGGTACAGCCCCGCCGCGATGAGCCGGCTGGCCGACGCGCTGGCGGAGAAGCTGGGCGCCCTCGAGCCTTCCTCGGCCGGAGACTTCCGGAACAACGCCGCGGCCCTGAAGAAGGAGCTCGGCGGACTGGAAACCCGGCTGTCGGCGCTCAAGGCCTCGGCGGCCCGCGGCGGCGTCGCCGTCACGGAACCCGTGCCGCTCTACCTGTTGGAAGCCGCGGGCCTGCAGAACCGGACGCCGGCCGAATACAGCGCCGCCATCGAAGCCGGCTCGGATGTTCCACCCGCCGTGCTCCGCTCCGCCATCGACGTCGTGAAGTCCGGCGGGATCCGTCTGCTGGCCTACAACCCGCAGACGGAGGGACCGCAGACCCGCGCGCTCAAGGACGCCGCCGTCGCCGCGGGTGTTCCCGTGGTGGACTTCAGCGAGACCCTGCCCGAGGGCAAAGGGTACCTGCAGTGGATGTCCGACAACGTGGACAACCTGGCCAAGGCCCTTGCCCGGGGCTAGCCCGGCCTAAGATAATCGCAACGGCGTGGGCACCTGGCCTAAGCAGAAATCGAGGAATACCCAGTTGACACCCGTAGTGAGCCTGCGCGGAGCCTCCCTCACGTTCGGCAACCGGACCTTGTGGGAGAACCTGGACCTGGATATCAGCCCCGGGGAATTCTTTGCCGTCCTCGGCCCCAACGGCAGCGGCAAGACGACCTTCCTCAAGGTCCTGCTCGGCCTGCAGGAACTGAGCTCCGGGACCGCCGTGCTGGACGGCCGGCCCATTGCCCGGGGCAGCCGGCGGATCGGCTACGTCCCGCAGCAGGAATCGTTCGACCCGGACACCCCGCTGCGTGCCCGGGACCTGGTGGGGCTCGGCGTCGACGGTCACCGCTGGGGGATCCGCCTCGGCGGGGCCAAGGTGAACCGCAGGATCGACGGGCTGCTTGCCGAGGTAGGTGCGCAGGATTACGCCAAGGTCCCGGTGGGAAAGCTCTCCGGCGGTGAGCAGCAGCGGCTGCGCGTGGCCCAGGCCCTCGCCACGGAGCCCAGGGTGCTGCTGTGCGATGAACCGCTGCTTTCGCTGGACCTGCATCATCAGCAGGCGGTCAGCGCGCTGATCAATAAGCAGTGCCACGAGCAGGACAGTGCGGTGATCTTTGTGACCCACGAGATCAACCCGATCATGGACTACGTGGACCGTGTGCTCTACCTGGCCGGCGGCCGTTTCCGGGTGGGCACGCCCGAGGAAGTCATGACCACGGAGGTGCTGTCGGATCTGTACGGCAGCCATGTGGAAGTGATCCGCGCCAACGGCCGGCTGATCGTGGTGGGCCTGCCGGACGCGACGACGCACCACCACGAGGACGCCCACTCGATCGCAGGGGAGGTGGGCTAGATGGATCTGGACAGCGTGCTCCATGCGATCTTCAACTTCGAGAACTACGGCGAACTACTGGTGCTGGTGCAGAACTCCATCTGGGCCGGCGCGGTGCTGGGCCTGCTCGGCGGCCTGGTGGGCACCTTTGTGATGAAGCGTGACCTCGCCTTCGCGGTGCACGGCATCTCCGAGCTCTCCTTCGCCGGCGCGGCCTTCGCCCTGCTGGTCGGCGCCGACGTGGTGTTCGGCTCGCTCGCCGGATCGGTGGTGGCGGCGCTGCTGCTGGGCCTGATGGGGGTCCGGGCCAGGGACAAGAACTCCACCATCGGGGTGCTCATGCCGTTCGGCCTGGGCCTGGGCATTCTTTTCCTCTCGCTCTACGAGGGCCGGGCCGCGAACAAGTTCGGCCTGCTCACCGGCCAGATCGTGTCCGTAGGCACCGTGCAGCTGCAGGTCCTGGCGGTTGCCGCCGTCGTCGTTATGCTGGCGCTGATCGCCATCTGGCGGCCGCTTACCTTCGCGAGCGTGGACCCCCGGGTGGCCGCCGCGCGGGGTGTCCCGGTGCGCGGGCTGGCGCTGGGCTTCATGCTGCTGCTGGGCGTGAGCGTGGCCCTGTCCATCCAGATCGTCGGCGCGCTGCTGGTACTGGCGCTGCTGATCACTCCGGCCGCCGCCGCACTGAGGGTGACCTCGTCGCCGCGGCTCGTGGTGCTCCTTAGCGTGGTCTTCGCGGTGACGGCAACGGTGGGCGGGATACTGCTGGCGCTCGGCGGACGGCTCCCGATCAGCCCCTACGTCACCACGCTGTCCTTCCTGATCTACGTGGTGTGCCGGGTGATCGGCGGCATCCGGGACCGGCGCGGTAACAACGGCCGGATGGTGCCGGAGACAACATGAGTAATGGGATTGCCGTCCGGGAGGCTGACCCTCGGCTGGGGACCCGGGTGACAGGGCCAACCGGCTTTTTCTAGCGGCCGGCCTGCAGGGCCGTGCAGTCGGGGCACAGCCCGAAGATTTCCACCGTGTGCTCGACGGCGGTGAAGCCGTGCTCGCTCGCGATCCGCGCCGCCCAGGCCTCGACGGCGGGTGCTTCCACTTCGACGGCCTTGCCGCAATTGCGGCACAGCAGGTGGTGGTGGTGTCCGGTGACCGCGCAGCGCCGGTAAACAGCCTCGCCGTCGGCGTTCCGCAGCACGTCCACCAGGCCGTCGTCGGCGAGGGACTGCAGGATCCGATAAGAGGTGGCGAGCGACACCGAGGTGCCCCGCTCCTGCAGGATGCGGTGCAGCTCCTGGGTGCTGACGAAGTCGGCCAGCTCGTCCAGCGCGGCGCTGACGGCCAGCCGCTGCTTAGTGACGCGTTGCTCTTTGCCCGGTTCCTTGCCCGCCGGCTGTTCCTTGCTGGCGGCGGCGGCTGCGGCCTCGGCCGGTGCCTGGCTGCCGCCGGTTGTGGCGCCCTGGGACATGGGGGAACTCGCTTCGCTGGGGGTCTTGCTGCGGGTAGTGGCAGGCTCCCAGATTACCAGCCGGGCCACGTGGACACCGCTTCGCAAGGCACCATAGGCTGGCCGGATGAAGCTGACGAAATTCACCCACGCCTGCGTCCGTCTCGAAAAGGAAGGCCGCGTGCTGGTGCTGGATCCGGGGACTTTTTCCGAGGCTGAGCAGGCCCTCGCCGGCGCGGACGCAGTCCTGATCACCCATGAGCACGCGGACCACGTCGACGTCGACGCAGTCACCGACGCCCTGCTGGAGAACGAGGAGCTGCAGCTCTTCGCTCCCGACGGCGTTGCGTCCCAATTGCGCGGCAAAGCGCCCGCGGCTGCGGAACGAATCAACACTGTGGCAGCGGGGGAAGACTTCGAGACAGCCGGTTTTGCCATCCGGAGCTTTGGCGGCCAGCATGCCCTCATCCATCCGCAGATCCCGGTGGTCGCCAATGTCGGTTATTTGGTCGACTCCAACGTCTACCACCCGGGCGATTCCTTCGCGATCCCGGACGGCGTCGACGTGCAGACCCTGCTGGTGCCGATCCACGCCCCGTGGAACAAGGTGGGTGAAGTGGTGGACTTCGTGATCGGCGTGCGCGCGCCGCGGGCTTTCCCGATCCACGACGCCCTGCTGAACGACACGGGACGCGGCCTGGTGGAAGGGCACGTCACGAGGATCGGCGCCAGGTACGGCACCGAATACCGGCATCTCTCCAGCGGCGAATCGGTGGAGGTGTAGGTTCCGCTACCGGTTAGGCGGGCCAGGTTCCGCTGGCGAAGAACTCGCGGAGGGTGGCCTCGTGCGGTGCCGGATCCAGGCCCTGTTCCTGCAGCCACTCCGGGCTGTAGTAGTTGCCGGAGTAGCGGTCGCCGGCGTCGCACATCAACGACACCACGCTGCCGCGGCGCCCCTCGGCGATCATCTCGGCGATGAGCTGCCACACGCCCCAGAGGTTCGTGCCGGTGGACGGGCCTGCGTGCAGCCCGGCGTAATCGCGCAGGTGGCGCATGGCCGCCACCGAGGCGGCATCCGGCACTTGGATCATGTGGTCGATCACGGCCGGCACGAAGCTCGGCTCCAGCCGGGGCCGGCCGATGCCCTCGATCCGGGACGGCAGGCCGGTCGCACCAGCTGTAGCGCCGTCGTCCCGGCTGGCTATCCAGCCGGGGAAGAACGCGGAATTCTCCGGGTCGACGACGGCGAGGCCGGTGTCGTGCCGTTGGTAGCGCAGGTAGCGGCCGATCGTCGCGCTGGTCCCGCCGGTGCCGGCGCCCACGACGATCCAGCGGGGGACCGGGTGCTCTTCGAGCGCCAGCTGGCCGAAGATCGACTCGGCGATGTTGTTGTTGCCCCGCCAGTCGGTGGCGCGCTCTGCGTAGGTGAACTGGTCCATGTAGTGGCCGCCGGTGCTGCTGGCCAGGTCCTCGGCCGCCGCGTAGACCTCGGAGGCGTGGTCCACCAAGTGGCACGAGCCGCCGAACTGTTCGATCAGCGCGATCTTCTCGCGGCTGGTGGTCCGGGTCATGACGGCGATGAACGGCAACCCCAGCAGCTGCGCAAAGTAGGCCTCTGAGACGGCCGTGCTGCCGCTGGAGGCTTCCACGATGGTGGTGCCTTGGCGGATCCAGCCGTTGACTAGGCCGAAGAGGAACAGCGAACGGGCGAGCCTGTGCTTGAGGCTTCCTGTGCGGTGGGTGGATTCGTCTTTCAGGTACAGCTGGACGCCCCAGTGCTCCGGCAGGGGTACCGAATAGAGGTGGGTGTCGGCTGATCTGTTGTTCTCGGCATTGATCCGGCGGATGGCTTCGTCGGCCCAAACCCGGTCCTGCTGGCGCACTCTTGTCACCGCACCAGCCTACCCGCGGCGGTGCCGCTCCAGCGTTAGAGTGGGCGGATGGACACCTTGATGACTGTGGCCCAACTCAAGGAACGGATGGACTCCGGCGCGCGGACGGTGCTGCTGGACGTCCGCTGGGCGCTTGGCGACCCGCACGGCCGGGAGCATTATCTGGAGGCGCACCTGCCCGGCGCGGTCTTCGTGGACCTCGCTACCGAGCTTGCCGGCCCGGCCGATCCCAGCCGGGGACGCCATCCCTTGCCGCCGCTGGAGCAGTTCCAGGAGTCCGCGCGCGGCTGGGGCGTCCGGGACGGTGACGTGGTGGTGGCCTATGACGACACCGGCAACCTTGCCGCGGCCAGGCTCTGGTGGATGCTGCGCAACGCAGGCTTCCCGACGGTCTGCCTGCTCGACGGCGGCCTGGTCGCCTGGCGCGCGGAGGGATTCGACGTCGAGAACGGCGAACCCGATGTGGAGGCGGGTGACGTCGTGCTCTCCGACGGGGCCATGCCGGTGATCGGCGCGGCTGAGGCAGCCGCATGGTCCGGCAGCGGCCTCTTGCTGGATGCCCGTGCCGGGGAGCGGTACCGGGGCGAGATAGAACCCGTGGACCCCCGCGCCGGACACATTCCCGGCGCCGTGAGTGCACCCACCACCCGGAACCTGGCGGCGGACGGCAGGTTCCTCCCGGCAGCCACGCTTCGCGAACGTTTCACCGGCTTGGGCGTGCAGGCGGGTCTGCCGACCGCCGTGTACTGCGGCTCCGGGGTGACCGCGGCCCACGAGATTGCGGCGCTGGAGATGGCGGGCTTCCCCGCGGCCCTGTACCCGGGCTCGTTTTCGGAATGGTCTAACGATCCTTCCAATGCCGTGGTGACCGGCGCTGCCGCCGACGGCGGCGCGGGGGCGGATGGCGGTGTCCAGGCCGCGACTACGCAGGGCAACTAACTAGGCCAACTGACGGTACCGGCCGGGCGGTTTCTCACCAACGTCGCGACAGGTCTGTCGTGAAACTACCCGGCTGTCCTGCGGAGAAGCCGGCGGCCGGCCCATAGCGGCCGGTTCGAAGGGGACGACATCCGGTCTCATTCTGCCGCTCGGCCTTGCTGTAGGCTCACGAAACTATCGACAACTTGGGGGAATGATGGATAAGAGAATGAAGACCGGTATCGCGGCCCTTGCGCTCACGCCACTTTTTGCGCTCGGCATCTCGACCGCTCTCGGGCCATCTGCCTCGGGTGCGTCCGACGTGGCATATGAAAAAATGGATCACCCAGAGTGCTACAACGAGACGAAGCTCAACGATCCGAATGACTTTTGCTACAAGACGATAGGTCCGTGGAATAGCACTAAGTCTTCAGACGAAGAAGTCCGCTCCCTGGTATCCGTAGAACAGATGGTTGCGGCCGGTAGGACTGTCGACGAGATCCAGCGCTACTACCCCGACTCCACGACGATCTCCAAATAGCTCTCTCAAGGCCTGCCAGACACCATCCGGGGCTGCACGGCTATAAAGGGGGCCCGCAGATGGGCACACGAATCATCCCGGCCGCGCCGAATGTCGTTCGCGCGGACCAGGTGGCGGTGGCTTGCCTAACTGACCTGCGCCTCTCAATCCAGTACCTCCTGCTCAGGAGCTCGCCGGAGCCCGCACCCATCGTTGTGGGAGCGGCTCTGCAGGTTGTGCCACACGACGAGAGCGCGAAGAGAATTCCACGAGCGGGAACTTTCCTGTAAGGACCGGACACTACTAGGTATGAACCAAATGGGGGAACAAGATGATGAGCTGTGGAAGAGATGCGTAGACGGTGACTCCGGCGCTCTCGGTGTCTTGTTCGACCGGCACTCAGATGCGGTTTTCCGCTACTGCCTGAGCAGGACAGGATCGTGGCACGACGCCGAGGAACTCGTCTCCATCACATTCCTGGAGGCATGGCGGCAACGCAGGGGCCTAACGCTCCAGCGGGATTCCTTACTTCCCTGGCTGCTTGGGGTAGCCACCAACGCGGCCAGAAACAAAGCCCGCTCCATCCGAAGGCATGAACAGTTCCTGGGCCGGCTTCCGCATTCATCGGTTGTTCCGGACCATTCCACCGCGGTGGATGAGCGGATGGACACCGAACGGCAAGTCAGGGAGTTACTCGCCCGAACTGCGGGCCTCACCGACGGGGAACGGGACGTAACCCTGCTGTGCCTCATGAACGGGCTCACCTACGAGGAAACCGCCTCATCACGGGCATCCGGATCGGCACCGTCCGTTCCCGAGTCCACCGGGCCAAGAAGAAACTCCGTGCCGCCGCCCCGCACCTCCTCGACCACGCCGGGGACTCCGCAACCATCCTGGAATCGAGGCTGTCATGAATCTTTCAGACGTTCGCTATCCTGCCGATACGAAGGCGGCGGTCCGAAACCTACTCATTCAAGAAGCTAAACGGGAAGCAAAACCAACCCCTTGGTGGCGCAAACCGGCTGCGCTCACCTTCGCCGGCTTGGCTCTGGCCGGCACCACCGGCGCCGGCGTCTACGTGGCCTTGGCGCCTGTCGAAGACAAACGGGACATTCGTTGCTACTTCCACGCCGAGCTCAGCACAACGTATCCGGTCGCCGGCGCTCCGGGTGTCACGAGACCGCCGTACATCAGCACCGGCATCTTCGTCACCGGATTCGACTCGAAGAACAACCCCAACCCCGACGACAAGAACGCAGGAATGCAACAGGTCGCCGACCCCATAAACCAGTGCAGCAGGTTATGGGACATGGGTGAGATGAACCCGGGCGGAATCACCGATGACCTCATCCCCGATGGTTTCGTGGCCCCTCCTCCTGGACCGCCCGGGGACCGTCCAGTCCCCGAAGGGGCGGACAAAGACCAGAACGGCAAATCTCTCTGGCCGGATCCAGCCACCAAGGTAATCGGCAACTACGTCCCTCACCTCACCGAGTGCGTGGTTGAGAGCTCTGTGGCGGTCATCCCGGGCCCAGCCGAGGTCTGCGCCGAACTCGGCATTCCTGCGCTCGAAAAGTAGCCGGTACCCTCCCCACCAACGAATGAAGGAGCCCATGAAAACTTCGACCACAACACTTACCGTGGCAGCCCTCGTGGCCGCCGTCCGCCTCTCTACGGCAGCATCAACACTGACGGACGCAGTAGCATCCCCAGGCGACTCAGCGACGAACGGTACGACCGCCAAGATCCACAAGCCGGGATGCTTAGGGTCGTCGACCCCATTGCGGCCTGCACCGATCTCTGGGACAGGAACTTCATGAACCCCGGTTGCATCACCTCAGACCTCATCCCGGCCGGGGTCACCGCTCCGCAGGGAACGGCCGGCGGCTGGAACGGAAAAGACCTTGATGCCGAAGGCAACCCACTCCTTGCAGGGCCATCCGAGCACCACACCGGACACTACGTTCCCCACCTCACGAAATGCGTTGTTGAGGGAACCGCCAGCGTCATCCCAGGCCCACCCGACACCTGCACCAACCTCGGGGTGCCCTCTCTGCTGAGATAAAGCGCTCAATGCACCTGTCGGAGGACGGCATAGGTCCGCGAGCTGCTTCACTTCAAGGCCCCGGCGGGGCCCATCTACAGCGATCGGCGCATCGAACTCCGCATGACTCATCACCACTTTCTGTTGATGTTGCGACGTTGGTGAGAAACCGCCCACCTAACCAAACTTGGCACCGGACCTCATCTCAGCGGCGCTGGACCAATTCAGCCCGGACGCGGGCGTGCGCTAGGCCGCAGGCGCACTGCCGGGCCGAGTCCCACCGCAACTCTCGTCAGGCGCTCCAGCTTGGCGCCGCGTCTTAGCTTTCTGCTCCTAAGCGGCTTTCTTGGAGTC
Source organism: Arthrobacter sp. 10T419 (assembly GCF_056394105.1). Lineage (NCBI taxonomy): Bacteria > Bacillati > Actinomycetota > Actinomycetes > Micrococcales > Micrococcaceae > Arthrobacter > Arthrobacter sp. 10T419. The sequence goes on from NZ_JBFTHF010000005.1 coordinate 212,557, forward strand.
GCCGCCGTAGCCATGTCCCCTCGGGCGTGGCGGCCCGCTGGCGTCCGTTCCCGGCAGTGGCGGAGCGGTTGAGTGGTAGCTGTGGCCGGTGGGTGTTGTGAGTTGGAGGGTGTGGCGGGGTCCGGGGCGGGGCTGGGCGTTCCAGCCGGGGGTTTCTTTGGTGTGGTTGCAGGCTTCGCAGAGTCCGGCGCCGTTGCCCAGGCTGGTGGTGCCGCCGTTGTGCCAGGGGATGATGTGGTCCAGGTGGCGGATCGGGGCGTCGCAGTACGGCGTGCGGCAGGTGTGGTCCCGGGCGTGGATGAAGCGGCGGTGCCCTGGCGGGAAGAGCCGGGCGCGGGAGTCCATCCCGATGAGTTCGCCGGTGCCTGGTGCGGTGTAGAGGCGCCGGAGCCAGGCGGTGAAGGCGCCCGCACCTCCGGTGCCGCTCGCCGCACCTACAGGGCCGGTCTCCGGGGCTGCACCACCGAAGTCTTTGAGTAAACTTCTGGCCCACCCGGCGGGGACAACACCGTAGCCGGGCAGCGTCGCGGGTTCGCTGTCGCCCTGGAGCAGGGTGCGGTCGGTCATGACGAGCTGGATTTCGACGCCGCTGATCCCGCCGGCCCTGCCGGTGGTGCGTTCGACCAGCGTGTCGGCCATCAGTTGCCCGCGGGAGCGGGGGTCCCCGGCGGAGCGCAGGGCCTCGGCGGCCCGGGTCAGGGCCGCGTGGACGGCGACCCCTGCCGCGACGGGCAACAGCGCCGTGAGGTAACACATCGTATCGGGTGCGGGGCGGAGGCTGACATGGCGCTCTCCCTCGGCGTGGGCGGCACGCTCGGTGACCGTGCGCGGGTCCCGCCGGTACGCCGCGGCCCTGGCCGCGGCGGCAAGGGCCCGGTCCCCGGCGCCGTCGAAGGTTCCGGTGTCGGCGGAGAGTTCCTCGTCCACGGCGGCCCGGTCGGCGGACGAGAGGCAGGCGGTCTCCCGGACCAGGAGGGTGGCGCGCCATTCGTTGAGCTGTCCGGTTTCCAGGGCCGCGAGGGTGTGCGGCATTTCGATGACCAAAGCTTTCGCCAGTCCGAGGAGCCGTCCGCCCTTGGCCGGGGATTCCCGCCGGGCGAGGGCGATCTGGGCCGCGACCCCGGCGCCGAGCTGGTCTGCGGGCATCCCCGCGGAGGCCTGCTCACGGCGCTGGGCCAGGTCGAAGGCGACAGAGAGCCGGGCCTGCAACGCTGCCGCGGCGGACTTGAGATCCTCAAGCTGGCGCAGCCAGTCGATGACCACCGCACTGTCGGCGGCCGTCATGGCGCTGGCCAGGCTGCGGTCCGATTCCCGGGCCGCAACACCAAGTGCTGCATCCAGAGCCACGTCGGACCCTTGCTTGCCGTCCATGATTCAAGTCTCTGTCCGGGGTACGACATTATTAGCGTGGCATCTTCCGGGTTCCTCCAACGGCCGGTCGCTTCGCCGCACTGCGCAGGGGCCGCCGACGCCACCGAGCCAGAAAGGGCCGTCGCGGGCGGCCGCGACGCACGAGGGTAGCCAGCAAATTGTTGAGCCCTGTCGTTACACTTTCGGTGATGCCGGACATTAACGGGGTATGAGCTTGCAAGCAGTCCGGAGAGATCCCGGCCATGTGGAACGGGAAAAGCGTTTTTTGGCGGCGCATACGGCCAGCCATGACCGCATCTACCGCTATTTTCGACGGAGAACAGCGGACGCCGCCACCGCAGAAGATCTCTGTTCCGAGGTTTTCAGGATCGCCTGGGAGAAGCTGGCCGGCAGCGGCGAACTGTCCGTCATGCTGCTTTTTGGCGTGGCTAAGAATGTCCTCAGGAACCACGACCGCTCTGCGTCCCGGTCCGCAGACCTTCTCGGTGCTCTCCGGGCCGAACGCCGGGACGCAGCCCCCGCCCAGGACTCGCACGTCCAGGAGGCCCTCGAGCGGCTCAGCCCGGACGAACGCGAAGTTCTGCTCCTGACCTACTGGGATGGTTTCACGTCCCAGGAAGTCTCCGACCTGCTCAATACGAGTGCCACGGCCGTCAGGATGCGACTTCACAGGGCACGCAAGGCGTTGAGCCACCTCATTCAGACACAGCCACAGGTAGAGGGTGCAGAGCTATGAAAACGAAGTCAACCGCAGACCGGATCCGGCGTCAGCTCTCATCCATTGATCCGGCGGCACGCATCACCGACGACGAATTGGCCCGGAGCCGCGATCGCTCCCTGGCGGCCATGCAGCCGGCCGCCGCGATGCTTCCGGAGGCCGACGGCATCGCCCTTCCGGGCGAAACGTCCACCTACCCGGTGCCAACGAAGCTTTCCGGCAGGCGTTCGCGTCGGGCACGGATCCTTCTAATGTCAGCCGCAGCCGCTGCGGTGGTCGCTGCGTTGATCGCGGGAGATGTCATCGGCCTTGCTGGCTGGAGAGGCGGAGCCACCGCCCAGGCCGCGGAGGTTCTCAACAATGCTGCCCGAATGACCATCAAAACGACTGATCCGGAGGTCAAACCCGGCCAGTACCTGCGGATCAAAAGCACCAATGTTTGGGCTTCGTACACCTCGGAGCAGGACGGATCCGAGTATCGATGGCTCGATACGGAAAAATCCGACATGTATATCCCCGCAGACAGGTCTGGGGAGTGGGTGTGGCAACGCTCAGGACGCGTCCCCACAACCTTCTTTGACGCGAAGTCAAAGGCGTACGCCCAGAAACAGGACATTCAGCCTTCGCCCGAGCTGCTGCGCGCGCGCAACGGGGCGTTCTACGGAAGCCCCGGCTCGTGGACTGCCGCGGACCTGTCGAAGCTGCCCCGCGATCCCTACCGGCTGCTGAACAGCCTCTACAAACAAACCTTGGGGCGGGGCCAGTCCGTTGACGGTGAAGCGCTCGTGTTCATAGCGGACCTTCTGAGGACCGGGCTGGTGCCTGCCGACCTGCGGGCCGCGCTCTACAAGGCCGCGGCCATGATCCCCGGGGTGACGGTCACCGAAAGCCAAGCCAACCTGGACGGCCGCACCGGGGTGGCCATCGGACGCCTCGAGGACGGCCCGGCTCAAACACGCCAGGAGCTCATCATCGACCCCGAGACGGGGCTGTTGATCGGCGAACGGTCCGTCCTCTCCCAAGCCCAAATCGGATTTCCGGCAGGAACAGCAACGACCTGGACCGCGATTGAAACGTCCGTCAGCAACACGGCACCCTAGCTCGTGCAACTTCCAGCCGCGCGGAACGCGCCGGGCCGCCGGCCCCAAGTGGCACCGCATCCACTCCCAGGGGTAGCGTCGGACCATGACTCCAGGACGCCCCGTACCGCCGCCCCTCGCCAAGCCGCTTCCCGACCTCAACGATGCCAGCAACGCCGGCCCCGACCGTCCCACGCTCGCCGCCGCCTACGGCGCCACGGCCAGCGACAGCGGACTCGTTCCGCTGACCGTGGCCCGGCGCGCCCCCAAGGAGGACGACGTCGAGATCGCCATCGAGTTCTGCGGCCTCTGCCACTCGGACGTGCACGCCACCCGCGGCGAATGGGGAACCCAGAACTACCCCCTGATTCCGGGACACGAAATCGTCGGCCGGGTCACCCGGGTGGGCTCCGCCGTCGACGATTTCACCGTTGGTGAGCGCGTGGGCGTCGGTTGCATGGTCGATTCCTGCCGTGAATGCGACAGCTGCCTCGACGGCCTCGAACAGTACTGTGAAAACGGCATGACCGGAACCTACGGCGCCAAGGATGCCCGCAACGGCAACGCCATCACCCAGGGCGGCTACTCCACCGCGATCGTCGTGGACCGCAACTATGTCCTGCGGGTCCCGGAGGGCATGGATCCGGCCGCCGCGGCGCCCCTGCTCTGCGCCGGCATCACCACCTACTCCCCACTGAACCACTTCGAGGTGGAGGAGGGCGACGTCGTCGGCGTTGTCGGGCTCGGCGGCCTCGGCCACATGGCGGTCAAGATCGCCAAGGCCATGGGCGCGGAGGTGACGGTTTTCACGACGTCGGAGCAGAAGTTCACGGCGGCCCGCGAGCTGGGTGCCGACCACGTCGTCCTGTCCACGGATCAGGAGGCCATGGAGTCAGCGGACCGCAGCATCGACGTCATCATCGACACCGTCGCCGCGCCGCACGACCTCAACCCGTACTTCCGCACCCTTCGCGTGGACGGGGCGCTCTTCCAGCTGGGCCTGCCCTCGGAAGCTATGCCGCCGGTCAACCCCGGTGCGCTGATCCGGCGCCGGATCGCCTATGCCGGCTCGCTGATCGGTGGAATCGCCGAGACCCAGGAAATGCTGGATTTCTGCGCCGAGCACGGCGTGGTGTCCGACGTCGAGGTGGTCCGTGCGGACCAGTTGAACGAGGCCTATGACCGCATGGTGGCCGGCGACGTAAAGTACCGATTTGTTCTGGACACCAGCACCCTGGGGTCCCCGGCGGAAAAGGCTGATGTATGAGCACCCTGTTCACCAAGATCATCAACGGCGAGATCCCGGGCCGCTTCGTCTGGCGCGAGCCGGATGTTGTCGCATTCCTGACCGTGGGCCCGCTGGCCGACGGGCACACGCTCGTGGTTCCCACTGAAGAGGTGGACCGCTGGACGGACGCCTCGCCGGAGGTGCTGGGCCGCGTCATGGAAGTTGCCCGCAAGATCGGTGCGGTCCAGGTGGACGTGTTCGACGCCGCCCGGGCCGGCCTGATCGTGGCCGGCTACGAAATCAACCACCTGCACGTGCACGTCTGGCCGTCCAACTCGATGGCGGACTTTGATTTCGGTTCGGTCGACCAGCACCCGGACCCGGCCCGGCTGGACGCCAACGCGGAGACGCTGCGCGAGGGCCTGCGGAAGGCCGGCCACGCGGAGCACGTCCCGGAGGCCTAACTTCCAGGAACTGGCGCCGGCGCAGCACTCCCCAGGGGCTCTACGCCGGCGCCAGCGCTTTGTTCAGCACGGTCCGGATCCGCTTTTCGGACACCGAATAGGCGGTGCCGAGTTCGACGGCGAAAAGGCTCACCCGCAGTTCCTCGATCATCCAGCGGACCTGGGTTAACTCCGTGCCGATCCGCCGGCCGGGCAGCAACGCGGAGACGGCGTCGTCGTAGTCGTCCTCGAGGGCCTGGATGACCGCCATGTGCTGCGCGTCGCGCTGGACGTTCCCGGGAAGCTTTTCGAGGCGCTTCTCGATGGCCGCGAGGTAGCGGGGCAGCTGGCTCAGCTGGGCGTAGCCCGTGCGTGCCACAAAACCGGGGAAGACAAGCTGCTCCAGCTGGGCCTTGACGTCGTTGAGGGCGCTGATCAGGGCCAGGCTGGTGGTTCCTTTGAGCTGCTTCTCGATGCGCCGTGTGCTGGCGAGGATCCGCTCGACGACGGCGGTCACCGTGAAGACCGTGTCGATCAGTTCCGCCCGGACCTGCTCATACAACGCCTTGAACGCCGCCGCATCCCACGGCAGCGCGGCCGGGGTGAGCTTGTCGATCGCGGCCAGGGCGCAATCCGCGATCAGGGCCGAAACGGAGCCGTGCGGGTTTTGGCTGAACGTCAGCTTCTCGGTGTTGTTCAGGTGCTCCAGGACATAGCGGTCCGGCGGCGGGACTTTCAGGGCGAGCAGCCGGATGACCCCGCCGCGCATGGCCTGTTCCTGCTCGCCGGAGGTCTGGAAGAGCCGCAGGGCCACGGAGGCGCCCTCGTCGACCAGTGCGGGGTAGCCGGTGACGGTGTGGCCCTTCACGGTGCCCTGGACCTGGCGCTGCACGGTGCCGAAGGTCCACTCCTTCAGGCCGGACAGCTCGGTGAAGCCAGCCGGAGCCGGGGCGAGCTGCGTCTGTTCGGCGGGAGCCCCGGAGGATCTGCCGTTCGCCCCGCCGCCGGCGGTGCCTGCCGTTGTCGCCTTGGGCGCCGTCGTGGCCGGCGTGGCCCCGAGGGACTCGGCGATCGCGCGCCGGGTGGCCGGTGCCAGCTTTTCCTGGAGCACCGCGAGGTCTTTGCCCTCGTCGAGGACCTTGCCGCGGGAGTCGACCACGCGGAAGCTGACCCGCAGGTGCGCCGGGACGGCGTCCCAGTTCCACGACCCCGGCGGGATGACCTGGCCGCGGAGCCGGCGCAGTACGAGTTCGAGTGAGGGCTCCAGCTCATCCGCCGCGGGATCGAAATCGGCCTCTAGCGCCGCCACGGCCTGGCGGGCGACGTCCGGTGCGGGAACGAAGTTCTTCCGCACCTGCTTGGGCAGGGACTTGATCAGGGCCGTAACCAGTTCCACCCGCTGGCCGGGAATCAGCCAGCGGAACGCGGCATCGTCCAGCTGGTTCAGGAACAATACGGGGACCTCGGCGGTGACGCCGTCGGACGGGTTCGGCGGGGAGCCGGGCGCCACCGGATGGAACTCGTAGCTCAGCGGCAGTTCGAAGCCCTTGTGCAGCCAGGTCTTCGGGTACGCCGAATCGTCGAGCGCGTCGGCGTCCTCGCTGATCAGCAGCGACTGGTCGAAGTCCAGCAGCGTGGGGTCCTGCTGGCGGGCTTCCTTCCACCACTTGTCGAAATGGCGCTCGGAAACCACGCCCTTACCGATCCGCGCGTCGTAGAACTCGAACAGGGTCTCGTCGTCGACCAGGATGTCGCGGCGCCGCATCCGTGCCTCGAGCTCTTCGACTTCCTGGAGCAGGGCACGGTTGCGGTGGAAGAACTTGTGGTGCGTCTGCCAGTCCCCCTCCACCAGGGCGTGGCGGATGAACAGCTCGCGGGAGAGCTCCGGATCCACCCGCCCGTAGTTGACCCGCCGGTTGGGGATGATCGGCACACCGTAGAGGGTGACTTTCTCATGCGCCATCACCGAGCCCATCTTCTTGGACCAGTGCGGTTCGCTGTAGCTGCGCTTCACCAGGTCCGGCGCCACCTGCTCGGCCCAGAGCGGATCGAACTTTGCGGCCACCCGCGCCCAGAGCCTGCTGGTTTCGACCAGCTCGGCAGCCATCACAAACGTGGGGGACTTCTTGAACAGCGCCGAGCCGGGGAAGATCGCAAAGCGGCTGCCGCGGGCGCCCGCGTACTCGCGCTTGCGTTCGTCGAGGATGCCGATGTGGCTCAGCAGCCCGGACAGCAGGCTGATGTGGATGCCCTCGTGGTTGCCCACCGGGTCGGTAAGCCGCTTGTTGTCCAGGCTGATGCCCAGCGGCCGGGCGAGCTGGCGCAGCTGGGCGAAAAGATCCTGCCATTCGCGGACGCGCAAATAGTTGATGAACTCGTTGCGGCACAGCCGGCGGAACGCGGTCGAAGAGAGTTCCTGCTGCTTCTCCTGGAGGTAGTTCCAGAGGTTCAGGAAGCCGGTGAAGTCCGAGTTCTCGTCCCGGAACCGCGCGTGCTTCTCCGCGGCAAGCTGCTGCTTGTCCGTCGGGCGCTCGCGCGGATCCTGGATGGTCAGCGCCGCGGCCAGGATCATGACCTCGCGGACGCAGCCGCGCTTGCCGGACTCGACAATCATCCGCCCCAGCCGTGGGTCCACCGGCAGCTGGGCAAGCTGCTGCCCGACGGCGGTGAGCCCGCCGCCGCGGCCGCCGGCGGGCCGGCGACCGGCCCGGGTCCCGGCGTCGTCCGCTGCTTCCGGCTGCCGTGCGGCGCTCAGGGCGCCGAGCTCGCGGAGCAGGGTGACGCCGTCGTTGATGGCTCGGGAGTCCGGCGGCTCCACAAACGGGAAGTTCTCCACGTCCTTCGGACCGCGGGCCACACCCATGGCCGTCATCTGCAGGATGACGGCGGCAAGGTTGGTGCGCAGGATCTCCGGGTCGGTGAACAGCGGCCGGGATTCGAAGTCCTCCTCCGAGTACAGCCGGATGGCGATGCCGTCGGAGACACGGCCGCAGCGGCCGGAGCGCTGGTTGGCAGAGGCCTGAGAGACCCGCTCGATCGGCAGGCGCTGGACCTTGGTGCGGTGCGAGTAGCGCGAGATGCGTGCGGTGCCGGTGTCGATGACGTACTTGATGCCGGGCACTGTGAGCGAGGTTTCGGCAACGTTGGTGGCCAGCACGATCCGGCGCTTGCTGCCGGGGTGGAACACCTTGTGCTGCTCCTGCAGGCTCAACCGGGCGAAGAGGGGAAGGACCTCCGTGCCGGCCAGCCGCCGGTTCGCCTGGATGCGCGCGTTGAGCGCCTCGGCGGCGTCGCGGATTTCGCGTTCCCCGGAGAAGAAGATCAGGATGTCGCCCGGGGCCTCGAGGGCGAGTTCGTCGACGGCGTCGCACACCGCGTCCAGCGGGTCGCGGTCCTCCTCGAGCTCGTCGTCGGAGGAATTGTCCGCATCATCGCCAGCTGCGCTGGGGCCGCCGGCGGGCTGGGAGAGCGGCCGGTAGCGGATTTCCACCGGGAAGGTGCGGCCGGACACCTCGATGATGGGGGAGGGCTCCTCCTCGCTGCCGAAGTGCTTGGCGAAGCGCTCCGGATCGATGGTGGCCGAGGTGATGATGATCTTCAGGTCCGGGCGCTGGGGGAGGATCCGCCTGAGGTAGCCGAGGATGAAGTCGATGTTGAGGCTGCGTTCATGCGCCTCGTCGATGATGATCGCGTTGTACTTGCGCAGCAGTTTGTCGCGCTGGATCTCGGCCAGCAGGATGCCGTCGGTCATCAGCTTCACCTTGGTGGAGCGGCTGACCTCGCCGGTGAAACGGACCTGGAAGCCGACTTCCTGGCCGATCTCGACGCCGAGTTCCTCGGCGATGCGCTCCGCGACCGTGCGGGCGGCGAGCCGGCGCGGCTGGGTGTGGCCGATCAGGCCGTTTTCGCCCAGGCCAAGCTCGAGGCACATCTTGGGGATCTGGGTGGTCTTACCGGAACCGGTCTCGCCGGCGATGATGGTCACCTGGTTTGCGGCGATGGCGGCCATCAGGTCCTCGCGGCGCTCGGAGACCGGCAGCTCGGCGGGGTAGGAAATATGCAGTGTCATGGCTGAAAACAGTCTACTGGCCCAGCAGCCGGACATAGGTTTGCCCGGTCCCTGGGCGGGGCCGGGCAGCGGTTGGCGGGGGAGCGGGCTAGAAGAACCGCAGCGTGTAGCTGGTGCTGGGGAGGTCGTGGGCCATCCAGTACTCTTCCGAACGGACGGGCGGGTTGTGGCCCAGACCGTCTTTGCGGAGAGCCCGGAGGGTGGCTGCGACGGCGGCGAGGATCAGGACGATGAGGGCGATTCCGATGAGTTCCATACCTCCATGGTTCTCCGGTGGGGGATGCAAAAAAAGTGGCAGAAATGCCCAAAAGGCTATAATTTCTGCCACACTGGAGACATGATCAATTCAGTGGCGATGATCGTGGTTCCCAACTTCTCGGTCTTCGAGTTCGGCACCGCATTCGAGGTGTTCGGCGTCGACAGATCGGACCGCGGCACCGGCGTGCCGGCCTTCGACTTCCGGGTCTGCACGCCGGAGCCCGGCGACGTTCCCATGAAGTCAGGCCTGTCGATGCACGTGCCGCTCGGGCTGGAGGCCGCCGCGGACGCGGACCTGGTCATCATGACCCCGTTCGGCAAGGACTCCGATGTCCCCGAGTCCGTGCTGGAGGCGCTGCGGGCGGCGCACGCGCGGGGAGCCTGGGTCATGTCGATCTGCTCAGGCGCCTTCGCCCTGGCCCGGGCAGGGCTGCTGGACGGGCGCCGCTGCACCACGCACTGGCACTACTCGCAGGAGCTCGCCAGCCGTTACCCGGCCGCGCTGGTTGATGAAAACGTGCTCTATGTAGAGGACGGGCGGATCATCACGAGCGCCGGCACGGCCGCGGGCATCGATGCCAGCCTGCACCTGGTCCGGGTGGAGCTGGGCGCCAACGTGGCCGCGAGTATCGCCCGGGACATGGTGGTTCCGCCCCACCGCGACGGCGGCCAGGCCCAGTTCATCGACCGGCCCATGCCCAGGTGCGGCTCGCAGCCGATGGAGGAGTTGCTGCGGTGGATGGTCCGGAACCTGGACGAGGAGCACTCCGTCAACGAGCTGGCCGCCCGCGTGCACATGTCGCCGCGGACCTTTGCGCGGCGGTTCCGGGCCGAGACCGGTGCGACCCCCGCGGCTTGGCTGAATTCGCAGCGGGTGCTGCGGGCGCAGGAGCTGCTCGAGACCACGGATCTGAACATCGACGAGATCGCCCGGGAGGCCGGGTTCGGCCACTCGGTGCTGCTGCGGCACCACTTCGCCAAGGTGCTGGACACCAGCCCGCAGTCCTACCGGCGGACGTTCCGCGGGCACCTGGCGGCGGTCTAACCGGGCTGCCCGTCCGGGCGGTCCCGGGTCTCGGCACCGCCCGACGCCGGTTCCGGCTGAGCCAGCGACTCCGCAGCGGCGCGCATGCTGTCCACCAGGGTCCGCCAGGGTCCGACGAGGTCCCGCTCCGGCAGGGTGGCGCGGCGCTGGCCGGCCCGGATCCGGTAGACGAAGCGGTCCGGCTGGGGAATTCCGCCGGGCTCGGCTGCTGCCGGGCCGGGCAGGTCGTCCCAGGGGCAGGCCTCGATCAAGGGCTGCCACTGGTCCCGGTCATCCGGCGTCACCGCCTGCACGCTCCAGACGCGCTCCATCCCGGCAACGCCACCGCTGCGCTGGACGGTTATCTTCACTGGCTTGACTCCACTGGGTGATCCTTAGGCAGGCGCTGGTTACAGCCTCACTTTGACAGTTTCCCATGCCCGCCGGACGGCGTCATGCTCCGCCGACTCGGCACCGTACAGCTCCTTCGCGGATGCCGCGGTGGCCTTCGCGAAAGCCCCGAAGGTCGCGGCCGCGGGCAGGGAGCCTCCGGTCAGGGTGTCGTACCAGATGCGTCCGGGAGTCTCCCACGCATTACCGCCCAAGGCCGTCGCGACCAGGTAGAAGGCCCGGTTGGGGATGCCCGAGTTCAGGTGCACTCCGCCGTTGTCCGCGCTGGTGTGGACATAGGAGTCCATCGAGTCCGGTTGCGGATCCTTGCCCAGCACATCGTCGTCGTAGGCGGTGCCCGGGGCCTTCATGGAGCGCAGCGCCGTTCCCTGCACCTGGTCGGTGAAGAGGCCTTCGCCGATCAGCCAGCTCGCCTCGGTTGCGGACTGCTGCTTCACGTACTGCTCCACGAGGGCGCCGAAGACGTCCGAGAGCGATTCGTTGAGGGCTCCCGCCTGGTTCCGGTAGGCGAGCCCGGCGGTGTACTGGGTGACGCCGTGCGCCAGCTCGTGGCCGATCACGCTCAGGGAGGCCGTGAAGCGGTTGAAGACCTGGCCGTCGCCGTCGCCGAAGACCATCTGCTTGCCGTCCCAGAACGCGTTGTCGTAGCGCTGGCCGAAGTGCACCGTGGCATCCAGCGGCAGGCCGTTGCCGTCAATCGAGTTGCGGCCGAATGCCTCGGCGTAGAGCCGGTGCGTGTGGCCCAGGCCGTCATATGCCTCGTCCGCCGCCGGGTCGCCGGTGACGGGTTCGCCTTCCTTGCGCACCAGAACACCGGGCAGGTTCTCCGAGGCTTTCGCGTCGTATACGGTCCGCTGCGGCGGCCCGGGCGTGAGCTGCCGCAGTCCCGGGGGTGCCGCGGGCACCGGCGCCGCGCGGGATGCCTGGAAGCTCTTGACGTGCTGCAGGGCTTCTTTGGCGGCACGGGCTGCGATCAGCAGCCGTGGTTCATGATGCTGCGCTGCCAGCCGGCGCAACAGGTAGGGAGGGATGATGGAGCAGTACATGTGAGACCCCTTTGCTTCTGCCGATGCGAACAGCCTACGAGGGGCCACCGACATTTGGCAGGGCCGGACGCGGCGATCTTCCCCTCCGGGGTCCGCTGGATGGTCCGCGTCCGGCTGCCCGTTGGATACGGTAGGCCAATGGCGCAAACGGAGAAGAAAAAGAAACCCGGCTCGACCCTGCTGACGGTCATCATCGCCTTCGTGGCCAATATCCTTGTGGCTGCGGCGAAGTCGGTGGCCGCCGTCCTCACCGGATCGGCCTCCATGACCGCCGAGGCGGCCCACTCCTGGGCGGATACCGGAAACCAGGTGTTCCTGTTCTTCGCGGAACGGCGCTCGGCCAGGCCGCGGGACAAGAGCCACCCCATGGGTTACGGACGGGAAGCCTACGTCTGGTCGATGTTTGCGGCGTTCGGGCTGTTCACTGCGGGTGCCGTGGTGTCCATCATGCACGGCATCCAGCAGATCATTGCGCCGGAGCCGGCAGCCGACTTCGCAGTGGCCTACGTGGTCCTGGCCGTCGCTTTCGTCTTCGAGGGAATCTCCTTCATCCAGGCGTTCCGGCAGACCCGGAAGGCGGCGCACGAACTGGAACGGCACACCCTCGAGCAGGTCCTGATCAGCTCCGATCCCACCCTGCGGGCCGTCTTCGCGGAGGACGCCGCAGCACTCGTCGGCCTGGTCGTGGCCTTTGCCGGCGTGTTCTTGCACCAGGTCACGGGCTCGCCGCTGCCGGACGCGATCGGTTCGATCATCGTCGGTGTGCTGCTGGCCGTCGTCGCCGTCGTGCTGATCGACCGCAACCGTCGTTTCCTGGTGGGCCAGGGCGTTACCCCGGACATCGAACAGTCCATGGCCCGCCGGGTGCTGGAGCACCGGGACATCGCCCGGCTCACGTACCTGCACCTGGAATTTGTCGGCCCGCGCCGGCTCTACCTGGTCGCGGCCGTGGACCTGCAGGGCGACCACCCGGAACACGAAGTGGCGGTGGCGCTGCGCCGGATAGAGCGCGAACTGGAGGACCACGAAACGGTGGAGGAAGCCGTGCTCACCTTGTCCACTCCGGACGAAGCCGCCCTGGACTTCGACGCCGGACAAAGCCGAGCCGGCGCCTGACCCGCGGCTAAAGCCGGACCAACTGCCCTTGTCCTGCGCGGGGCCGGCGGATACTGTGACCTCGACCGCCGGCAGCGCCGCCGGCGTTCCACCGCCGATCAGGAGGATGCCTTGAAGTTTGATCCGAACACCACCGCCCTTGTGCTCATCGAGTACCAGAACGACTTCACCTCCGACGGCGGCGGGCTGCATGACGCCGTCCGGCCGGTCATGGAAAAGACGGACATGCTCGCCAACACGGCCCGGGCTGTAGAGGCAGCCCGCACGGCCGGCGTCATTGTCATGCATGCTCCCATCACGTTTGCCGAGGGCTATAACGAACTCGGCAAGCATCCGTACGGGATCCTCAAGGGGGTCGTGGACGGCGGCGTCTTCGTGAAGGGAACCTGGGGCGCGGCCATCATCGACGAGTTGGCGCCGGCAGAGGGCGACATCGTGATTGAAGGCAAGCGGGGCCTGGACACCTTTGCCAGCACCAACCTGGACTTCATCCTGCGCAGCAAGGGCATCACCACCATCGCCCTGGGCGGTTTCCTGACTAACTGCTGCGTCGAATCAACCATGCGCAGCGGCTACGAGAACGGGTACCAGGTCGTGACGCTGAGCGACTGCGTCGCTGCAACATCCGTTGAGGAACACGACAACGCGATCGCGTACGACTACCCGATGTTCTCCACCCCGATGACGGCCGAGGAATTTTCCAGCGGGCTGTCCTGAGCTTTGCCGATGAACGCAAAAACCCCGCCGTTTCGCTGAAACGGCGGGGTTTTGTCTGTGCCCTCGATTGGAATCGAACCAACGACCTTCTGCTCCGGAGGCAGACGCTCTATCCCCTGAGCTACGAGGGCAATCAGGGATCCTGCCGTTACCGGCTGGACGTCCTAGAGCTTAGCAGGAAGGTGGGCTCCAATGGAAAATCGCCGGGCCGGGAAAGCCGGCAACCTGCCCGGGAACCCGGCAGGCCAAGATGACGGCCGCAAAATTCCGCGGGACAGCGGGCCACCGGTAGGCTGGAACTGTGACCCCAGAAGAACTCTCCCTCGCCATATCCGCCTGCCTGAAGGACGCCGTCACCGCCGGTGAAATCGCCCTTGCCGCCGCCGACATTCCGGACTCGGTGCGCGTGGAGCGGCCCAAGAACAGGGACCACGGCGACTGGGCCACCAACATCGCCCTTCAGCTGGCAAAGCCGGCCGGCACCAACCCGCGCCAGCTCGCCGGGCTGCTGAGCGCCCGGCTGGCGTCAATCGAGGGAGTCTCCGCCGTCGACATCGCCGGACCGGGGTTCCTCAACATCACCGTCGACGCTGCCGCCGCCGGTGCCCTCGCCAAGGCCATTGTCGAGGCGGGCCCCGCGTACGGCACGAATACGGCGCTCGCGGGCCGCACGGTCAACATGGAGTTCGTCTCGGCCAACCCCACCGGCCCGCTGCACATCGGCCACACCCGCTGGGCCGCCCTGGGCGACTCGATCGCCCGTGTCCTGCGGGCCTCCGGAGCGGATGTCACCGCGGAGTACTACATCAACGACGCCGGCTCGCAGATGGACGTTTTCGCGCACTCGGTGCTGTCCCGGCTGCACGGGCGCGGCGTTCCGGAGGGCGGCTACCCGGGCGAATACATCGCCGACCTCGGCCACGAGGTCCTGACGCAGCACCCGGACATCCGCGAACTCACCGACGTCGCCGCGCTGCCGGTGATCCGCGGCGCTGCCTATAAGGCGCAGCTGCACGACATCCAGCAGACCCTCGCCGAGTTCGGCGTCGAGTTCGACGTCTTCTTCTCCGAGCAGGAGCTGCACGACGCCGGCGCCATCGCGGACGCCGTCGCCCGCCTGCGGGAACAAGGCCACGTCTACGACGACGGCGGCGCGGTCTGGCTGCGCACTACGGACTTCGGCGACGACAAGGACCGGGTGATGATCCGCGCGAACGGCGAGCCGACGTACTTCGCCGCCGACGCGGCGTACTACCTGTCCAAGAAGGACCGCGGCTTCACCGAGAAGATCTACCTGCTCGGCGCTGACCACCACGGCTACATCAACCGGCTCAAGGCGATCGCGGCCGCGGCCGGCGACGATCCCGAGGTCAACATCGAGGTGCTGATCGGCCAGCTCGTCTCCGTCAACGGCGCCAAGCTGTCCAAGCGGGCCGGCAACATCATCGAGCTCAAGGACCTGATCTCCTGGCTGGGCAAGGACGCCGTCCGATACTCCCTGGCGCGCTTCCCGGCCGATTCTCCGCTGACCCTGGACCCGGAACTGCTCAAGAAGCACAGCAACGAGAACCCGGTCTTCTACGTCCAGTACGCCCACGCCCGCTCCCGTGGCGCCGCGCGCAACGCCGTAGCCGCCGGTGTCGAGCGCCGGGTGGAGGGCGAAGACGCCTTCGACGCGTCCCTGCTGGACCATGCGACGGAAAACGAGCTGCTCTCGCACCTCGGCAGCTACCCCTCGATCGTGGCCAAGGCGGCCGAGCTGCGCGAACCGCACCGCGTCGCCCGCCACCTCGAAGTCATCGCCGGGGCCTACCACCGCTGGTACGACGCCTGCCGTATCGCGCCGCTAGGCGAGGAAGCCATCACCGATTTGAACCGCACCCGGCTGTGGCTCAACGATGCCACCAGCCAGGTGCTCGCCAACGGACTGGAACTGCTGGGCGTCTCGGCGCCGGAACGGATGTGAACGCCATGACCGCGAACCAGAACAACAGCGTTTCAGCTTCCCCGCTGGCCCCGGACTGGCTGGCCGTCCCGGAGAACCTCAACGCCTTGCACAAGCCGATGTGGGCCGCCGGTGTTGAGCGCAACGAGGGTGGCGAACTGGCCATTGACGGCGTCACCGTCAGCGAACTCCAGCGGCAGTTCGGCACGCCGCTGTTCGTGATGAGCGAGACTGACTTCCGGGCCCGCGCCCGGGCTTTCCAGGATGCCTTCAACGAGGCCTTCGCGGACATCTGCGGGGGAGTGGACGTCTACTATGCCGGCAAGTCGTTCCTGTGCACCGCCGTCGTCCGCTGGGTCGAGGAGGAAGGGCTCCGGCTGGACACCGCCTCCGGCGGTGAGCTCGCCGTGGCGGCCCGCGCCGGCATCCCCGGCGCCGCCGTCGCGCTGCACGGCAACAACAAGTCCGACGGCGAGATCCACCGCGCCCTCGACATGAAGCTGGGCCGGATCGTCATCGACAGCCTCGCCGAACTGGAACGGGTCGCGGCGATCGCGGCGAACCGCGGCGAAACGGCGAAAGTCATGCTGCGGCTGACGCCGGGCGTGCACGCGCACACCCACGAATTCATCGCCACCGCGCATGAAGACCAGAAGTTCGGACTCTCGATGGCCGGGGACTCGACCGACCAGGCCGGGCTGTCCGCCGCGGAGGAAGCAGTTGCGGCCGCCGCCGGGCATGACAGCATCGAACTGCTGGGCCTGCACTGCCACATCGGCTCGCAGATCTTCGAACCGGACGGCTTCGCCCTGGCCGCGGAAAAGTTGCTCGGCTTCCTCGCCGCGATGCAGTCCAAGTATTCGATCGTGCTGCCGGAGCTGGACCTGGGCGGCGGCTACGGCATCGCCTACACCCCGGTGGACACGCCGCGGCCGCCGGCGGAAATCGCCCGGGCGATGGCCGCCGTCGTCCGCACCAAGGTGGCCGAGCTCGGCATCGCCGCACCGCGGATCTCGATCGAGCCCGGACGGGCGATCGTGGGCACCAGCACCTTCACGCTCTACGAGGTGGGCACCCTGAAGACCGTCCGGGTGGATGCGCCGGAAAACGGCGCAGAAAACGTTACGTACCCGCGCCGCTATGTGTCGGTGGACGGCGGCATGAGCGACAACGCCCGCCCGGTGCTCTACGACGCGGATTATTCGGCGGTTCTGGCGTCCCGCAGCTCCGACGCGGCCCCGCAGCTGTCCCGAGTGGTGGGCAAACATTGCGAGAGCGGCGACATAGTTGTTAGAGATGTATATCTGCCCGAGGACGTGGCAGCCGGTGATCTGCTCGCTGTACCGGGGACCGGCGCCTACTGCTGGGCCCTGTCAAGCAACTACAACTATCTGGCCCGGCCGGGCGTTGTCGCGGTACGCGATGGATCAGTCCGGCTCATTGTCCGCGGCGAAACCGAACAAGATCTGCTGAACCGCGACATGGGAGTCTGAATGACGGAATTGCGAACCCTGAAAGTGGCCCTGCTGGGCTGTGGCAACGTCGGGGCTCAGGTTGCGCGGATTCTCATTGACGACGCCGACACGCTGGCGTCCCGCGCCGGGGCCCGCCTCGAACTGAGCGGCATCGCCGTGCGCAACCTCGACGCCCGGCGCGACGTCGAACTGCCCCACCAGCTCTTCACCACCGACGCCGACGCGCTGGTCAAGGACGCCGACCTGGTAATCGAACTGATGGGCGGGATCGAGCCGGCACGGAGCCTGATCCTTACCGCGATCCGGCACGGCGCGTCCGTCGTGACCGGCAACAAGGCCCTGCTCGCCCAGGATGGCCCGACCCTCTACGAGGAGGCGGACAAGGCCGGCGTTCAGCTCTCCTACGAGGCCGCCGTCGCCGGGGCCATCCCGATCCTGCGCCCGATCCGGGACAGCCTCTCCGGTGACCGGATCACCCGGGTGCTGGGCATCGTCAACGGCACCACCAACTTCATTCTGGACCAGATGGACACCACGGGCGCGCAGTTCGCCGACGCCCTCGCCGAGGCCCAGCGGCTGGGGTACGCCGAAGCGGACCCCACCGCCGACGTCGAGGGCCTTGACGCCGCCTCGAAGGCCGCGATCCTCGCCTCGCTCTCCTTCCACACGCGGTTCGCGCTCGAGGACGTCTACTGCGAGGGCATCAGCTCCGTCACGGCCGCGGACATCGCCGCGGCAAAGGACGCCGGCTTCGTGATCAAGCTGCTGGCGATAGCAGAGAAGCTCACCGATCCCGAGGGCAAGGAGGGCGTGTCCGTCCGGGTCCACCCCACGCTGCTGCCGCGCGAGCACCCGCTGGCGGCCGTGCACGGCGCGTTCAACGCCGTCTTCATCGAGGCGGAGAACGCCGGCGAGCTGATGTTCTACGGCCAGGGCGCCGGCGGCACCCCGACGGCGTCGGCCGTGCTGGGAGACCTCGTCTCGGCGGCCCGCCGGATCGTCCTGGGCGGTCCGGGACGCACCGAAACCACCACCGGCCACGTCCCCGCGCTGCCGATCGACGCGGCCATCACCAGCTACTACATCGGCCTCGACGTGGCGGACCAGCCCGGTGTCCTGGCCCGGATCGCGCAGCTCTTCGCCGAACACGGCGTGTCCATCGAAATCATGCGTCAGACCATCCACCGCGACTCGGCCTCCAAATCGGAGTCGGCGGAGCTGCGGATCGTCACGCACCGTGCGAGCGAAGCCGCACTGGCAGCAACCGTCGAGGCCGTCAAGGGCCTGGACGTCATCAATTCCGTCACATCCGTACTGCGGGTAGAAGGGGTCTAAGTGGCTCACCAATGGCGCGGAGTCATCCGCGAATACGCCGAACGCCTGCCCGTCACCGAGGCCACCAAGGTCATCACCCTGGGTGAGGGCGGCACCCCGCTGGTGCACGCGCAGAAGCTCTCCGAGCTCACCGGCTGCACCGTCTACCTCAAGGTCGAGGGCATGAACCCGACCGGATCCTTCAAGGACCGCGGTATGACCATGGCCATGACGGCGGCGGTCGCCTCCGGTGCCAAGGCCGTGGTCTGCGCCTCCACCGGCAACACCTCCGCCTCGGCCGCGGCCTACGCGACGTCGGCCGGACTGCAGTGCGCCGTGCTGGTGCCCGAGGGCAAGATCTCGATGGGCAAGCTCAGCCAGGCGATCGCGCACGGCGCCACCCTGCTGCAGGTGGACGGCAACTTTGACGACTGCCTGGACATCGCCCGCAAGCTGGGGGAGTCCTACCCCGTGTTCCTGGTCAACTCGGTCAACCCGGCCCGGATCGAGGGCCAGAAAACCGGCGCCTTCGAGGTCGTCGACGCGCTCGGCGACGCCCCGGACATCCACGTGCTCCCGGTCGGCAACGCCGGCAACATCAGCGCCTACTGGAAGGGCTACAAGGAGTACGCAGCGCCCTACGACTCCGCCACCGCCGGCACCCTAACCGCAGTCGCCACGAAGACGCCGGTGATGTGGGGCTTCCAGGCCGCCGGCGCCGCCCCGTTCGTCGCCGGCCACCCCATCACGGAGCCGGACACCATCGCCACCGCCATCCGGATCGGCAACCCCGCGTCCTGGGACACCGCCGTCGCCGCCCGGGACGAATCCGGCGGTGTGATCGAGGCCGTCACCGACGAGGAAATCCTCTCCGCGCACCGCTGGCTCTCCGCCCGCGAGGGCGTGTTCGTCGAACCCGGCTCCGCCGCCGGCGTCGCCGGCCTGATCAAGAAGCACGCCGCGGGCGAGGTTCCGGAGGGCAAGACCATCGTCATCACGGTCACCGGCCACGGCCTCAAGGACCCGCAGTGGGCCTTGCGCACCGAGGACGGCAGCGACGTGCAGCCGGTCAAGGTCGCCAACGACGTCGTCACGGTGGCCGCCGAACTGGGACTGGAAGAAAAATAGCATTGGAAACCACCCTCACCGTCCCGGCCGAATCTCCCGCCGACATTCCGGCAGTTCCGGCCGGGCAAGTAGTCACCGTCCGGGTCCCGGCCACCAGCGCCAATCTCGGCCCGGGCTACGACAGCCTGGGCCTGGCCCTGTCGCTGCACGACACGCTGACGGTGGAGACCCTCGAGAGCGGCGAGCTTGAATTCGAGCTCAGCGGCGAGGGCGCGGATACCCTGCCCCGCGATGCGAGCCATCTGGTGGCCAAGGCCCTCACGGAAGCGCTGCACCTGCTGGGCTTCCGCCACGAGGGGTTGCGGATCACCGCGGACAACGTCAACCCGCACGGCCGCGGCCTCGGATCCTCGGCCGCTGCCGTGGTTGCCGCCGCCAGCGCCGCGAACGCCCTCGTCCCGGCGGCATCGCGGCGCAGCAAGGATTGGATCCTGCAATTCACCAGCCGGCTGGAGGGCCATCCGGACAACGTCGCACCCGCCATTTTCGGCGGACTGGCGCTGTCCTGGCAGGACAGTGACCAGTACAGCAGCACCTGCGCGACGGTCGACGCCGGCATTGTCCCGGTCGTCGCGGTGCCGGACTTCGAGCTCTCCACCGAGGCCGCCCGGGCGTTGCTTCCGGCCTCCGTGGGGCACCACGCCGCCGCGATGAACTCGGGCCGCGCCGCCCTCCTGATCCACGCGCTGACGCAGAAGCCTGAATTCCTGCTGCCCGGCACCGAGGACTACCTGCACCAGAGCTACCGGGCGCAGGCCATGCGGCCCAGCGCGGAGCTGATCGCTGCGCTGCGGCGCGCCGGCCATGCCGCCGTCGTCTCCGGCGCGGGACCCACCGTGCTGGTCCTGGCCGCGGGGGAAGAGGAAGCGGCCGACGTCGTCGAGTTCATCGGAGCTTTCACCGCGGACAACACGCCGGAGGTCGCCTGGCGTGTGATGAAGCTGGCTGTAGACACTGAGGGTGCTAAAGTGGAAGTGCACCGGCGGTAATCACGCAAGCTTTTTATAAGACCGCGATGTTGGCCAAGTTGCCCTCTCTCATCTTTCACTGCGCAATATTTTCCGGTGCCACCTGCTTTCGGTCTGACGCAGGAAGCTGCAGAATTCCTCTGTACCCCTGAAGTGTCAGCCGGCCGTTCCTCAATTTCGGGGCGTGTCTTGGTGTAGCAGTAACCGGCCCTGCCGGCCGAAATCCAACCGGCAAGGCCGAAATCCCGGCTGCAGATCTGAACTGCAGCCCAGATCAAATCACCGCGTCCAGCTCCTAGCCTGGACGCCGTCGAGGGGGAAGGATCCTTCGTGACCGAAACCACTGAGCTGTCTTCAGCTGTGGAAACATCATCTTCTGCTGCCGCAACGGCAGCACCCGCCAAGAGCAGCGGCCTCGCCGGCCTGAAGCTCGCCCAGCTCCAGGCCCTGGCCAGCCAGCTGGGGATCTCCGGCGGCTCCCGGATGCGCAAGGGTGATCTGGTGACCGCCATTTCCGCCCACCGTGCCGGTACCCCGGTCAGCAAGGCACCCGAACGCGCCGCCGAAAAGGCGAGCGACAACGGCTCTGTTGCCCACGCCTCGGCCCCGGCCGTGGCTCCCGCAACTGACGGAGCCGAGGCTCCGGCCCAGGAAAACCCGCGGGCCCGGACCCGGGGCCGCAGCCGCCGCGCAGGCAGCGACGGCGTCATCACCACCCCTGCTGCTGAGGCACCCGCCGCCGCGGTAGAGGCGCAGTCCGCCGCTGCCCCGGCGCAGGCACCGTCCGCCCCGGCAGAGCAGGGCACTGAAGGCAGCGACCGCACCCGCCAGCCGCGGACCCGCAACCGCCGCCGCGGCGAGGCAGCAGCCCAGGCCACCGGCCAGGGCGAAGCCCAGCCGGCAGCAGCCGTGGAAGCCCCGGCCGAGCAGGCCTCGGTCGAACAGCGCCAGGAACGCCAGGCCGAACAGGGCAGCGACGACGGCCAGCGCCGCGACAACACCCGCGGCCGTGGCAACCGTGAGGACAACACCCGCGACAACACGTCCGGCACCCGCGAAAACACCCGCGACAACGACGATTCCGACGGCGGCAGCCGCCGCAACCGCCGTAACCGTCGTGACCGCAACGATCGCAACGACCGCTCCGGCGGCCAGGACAACCGCGACAACAACCCGCGCAACGACCGTTTCCGCGACCGCAACGAACGCCGCCGCGGCCGTTCCCAGGGACCCGACGTCGACGACGTCGAGGTCACCGAGGACGACGTCCTGCTGCCCGTCGCCGGCATCCTGGACGTGCTGGAGAACTACGCGTTCATCCGCACCTCCGGCTACTTGCCGGGTCCGAACGACGTCTACGTCTCGCTCGCCCAGGTCAAGAAGTACAACCTGCGCAAGGGCGACGCCGTCGTCGGCGCCATCCGCGCCCCGCGTGAAGGCGAAGACCGCAGCAACCAGCAGTCGGCCCGCCAGAAGTTCAACGCGCTGGTCCGCGTCACCTCGGTCAACGGCAAGACCCCCGAGGAACTCAAGGACCGCGTCGAATTCGCCAAGCTCGTCCCGCTGTACCCCTCCGAGCGCCTGCGCCTCGAGACGGACCCCAAGAAGATCGGCCCCCGCGTCATCGACCTGGTCGCCCCGATCGGCAAGGGCCAGCGTGGCCTGATCGTCTCGCCGCCGAAGGCCGGCAAGACGCTCATCCTGCAGTCCATCGCCAACGCCATCACCACCAACAATCCTGAGGTCCACCTCATGATGGTGCTCGTTGACGAACGCCCCGAAGAAGTCACCGACATGCAGCGCACGGTCAAGGGTGAGGTCATTGCCTCCACCTTCGACCGCCCCGCCGATGACCACACGACCGTGGCCGAACTTTCCATCGAGCGTGCCAAGCGCCTCGTGGAAATGGGCATGGACGTTGTGGTCCTGCTGGACTCTATGACCCGACTGGGCCGCGCCTACAACCTGGCCGCGCCCGCCTCCGGCCGCATCCTGTCCGGCGGTGTCGACTCCGCCGCGCTGTACCCGCCGAAGCGTTTCTTCGGTGCAGCCCGCAACATCGAAAACGGCGGCTCGCTCACCATCCTGGCCACCGCGCTCGTCGAGACCGGGTCCAAGATGGACGAGGTCATCTTCGAAGAGTTCAAGGGCACGGGCAACATGGAACTGCGCCTGTCCCGCCAGCTCGCGGACAAGCGCATCTTCCCGGCCGTGGACGTCAACGCGTCCGGTACCCGCCGCGAAGAGAACCTGCTGTCCCCCGAGGAAGTCAAGATCATGTGGAAGCTGCGCCGTGTCCTCTCCGGACTCGAAACGCAGCAGAGCCTTGAGCTGCTGACCAACAAGATCCGGGAGACCCAGAGCAACGTCGAGTTCCTCATGCAGGTGCAGAAGACGACGCTTGGTGCGAAGTCCGATAACGACAAGTAGCTGCATTAACCGCTAGATTCTGGCGGTCCCGCGCGCTAACGCCGCACGGATTTTCCGCCCCCGCCCCTCCGCCGGGTGGCGTTCGATCTACGATCGCACGCCACCCGGCTCCGGCAGGCCCGAAGCCACTCCCGGGGCGGAAAAATCCGTGCGGCTTCGTCGTTAAGTCGCCAGCCGCGGTCCAGTTTTGTTGTCGTAACTAGACTTGGTTCCAAGTCGAAAGAGGTTTTGAAATGTTTGAGTCCGTACAGGGGCTGTTGGATGAGCATGCTGCTATCCAGGCCCAGCTTGGGGATCCTGCTGTTTATGCTGACCAGAAGCTGGCCCGGAAGCTGGGGCGGCGGTCGGCGCAGTTGAACGGCATTGTGGAGGCCTACCACCGCTGGGAAAGCATCAGCGACGACCTGTCGGCCGCGAAGGAAATGGCCGGCGAGGATCCGGAGTTCGCCGCTGAGGTGCCCGAGCTTGAGGCTGCCCTGGAGACGGCCGCGGCCAAGCTGCGCCGCCTGCTCATCCCGCGCGACCCGGACGACGCCCGCAACGTGATCCTTGAGGTCAAGGGCGGCGAAGGCGGCGACGAGGCTGCCCTGTTCGCCGCGGACCTGCTGCGCATGTACAGCCGTTACGCGGAATCCCGTGGCTGGAAAACCGAGATTATCTCCGCCACCGAATCGGACCTGGGCGGCTACAAGGACGTCCAGATGGCCGTCAAGGGCAACTCCAACGATCCTGCCGAGGGCGTGTTCGCGCGGCTGAAGTTCGAAGGCGGTGTGCACCGGGTGCAGCGCGTGCCGGTGACCGAGTCGCAGGGGCGTATCCACACTTCTGCCGCCGGCGTCCTGGTTCTCCCCGAAGTGGACGAGCCCGAAGAGCTCGAAATCAACCAGAACGATCTCAAGATCGACGTCTACCGTTCCTCCGGCCCTGGCGGCCAGTCGGTCAACACCACCGACTCGGCCGTGCGCATCACCCACCTTCCCACCGGGATCGTGGTGGCGATGCAGAACGAGAAGTCCCAGCTGCAGAACCGTGAAGCCGGCATGCGCGTGCTGCGCGCCCGCATCCTGGCCCACCAGCAGGAGCAGATCGACGCCGAGAACTCGGCCCAGCGCAAGTCGCAGATCCGCACCATGGACCGCTCCGAGCGCATCCGGACCTACAACTACCCGGAAAACCGGATCGCCGACCACCGCACCGGCTACAAGGCGTACAACCTGGACCAGGTCATGAACGGCGACCTGGAGCCGGTGATCCAGTCCGCCATCGAGATGGACGAACAGGCCCGCCTCGACGCCATCGGCGACTAGTACGGATCGTCCGCCCCGATGACACCTGAGCCTGATGACTTCTGATGCTGCGCTGAGCCTCGCCGACGCCGTCCGCGAGGCCACGGCCGTGCTGGCCGCCGCCGGCGTGCCGAGCCCGAAGGTCGACGCCGAACTCCTTGCCGGCCACCTGCTTGGCGTCGGCCCGGGCCGGCTCCGCGCCATGGTCCTCGGTGACACGCCGGCGCCGGCAGGCTACGCCGAGCTGGTGGCCGAGCGGGCGCAGCGTATCCCGTTGCAGCACATCACCGGCGTGGCGCACTTCCGCTACCTCCAACTGGCCGTCGGGCCCGGCGTATTCATCCCGCGTCCGGAAACGGAATCCGTCGTTCAGCTGGTAATCGACTGGCTGGCGGCCCGGTCCGAAGACACGGAACGGCTGCACAGGCGGCCCAAGGTCGTCGACCTCGGAACCGGGTCGGGGGCGATTGCCGGCTCGATCGCGCATGAGGTTCCCGACGCCGAGGTCCACGCCGTGGAGTTCAGCGAGTTTGCGCACGCCTGGGCGGCCAAGAACCTGCTGCCGCTGGGCGTCCACCTGGTGCGCGGCGACCTGCGGGACGCGTTGCCCGAACACAACGGCAGCTTCGACGTCGTCGTGTCCAACCCGCCCTACATCCCGGCCGAAGCGGTACCCAACGAGCCCGAGGTGGCGCTGCATGACCCGCCCGAGGCGCTCTATGGCGGGGGAGCGGACGGCATGGAACTCCCGACGGCGGCGGCGGCCTCCGCGGCCCGGCTTCTCGTGCCAGGTGGCTACTTCGTCATGGAGCACGCCGAGGTCCAGGCCGGCTGGATCGCCGCGATGCTGGAACGTTCCGGACACTGGTCCGGAGTGACGACGCACCTGGACCTCAACGGACGCGAACGCGCCACCAGCGCCGTCCGCAAACCCGAGGCCGTCAGTGATGAAAGGATAGGCCAGTGACGACTAGCTACGATTGCGCGGACGCGGAGCAACGCGCCGCAGGACTTGAACACGCCCAGCGGGCCATCCGGGAACACAAGTGCGTGGTCCTCCCCACCGACACCGTGTACGGCATCGGCGCCGACGCGTTCTCGCCGCAGGCCGTGACGCTGTTGCTCGCGGCCAAAGGCCGGAGCCGGCAAATGCCGCCGCCCGTACTGATCCCCAGGCTGAACGCCCTGGACGGCCTGGCCACCGATGTGCCGGCCGAGGCCCGCCGCCTGGCCGAGGCGTTCTGGCCCGGGGGGCTGACCCTGATCCTGCACGCACAGCCCTCGCTCGACTGGGACCTTGGCGAAACCAAGGGCACAGTGGCCCTCCGCCTCCCGGACGACGACGTCGCCCAGGACCTGCTTACCCTCACCGGACCGCTGGCGGTCTCCTCCGCCAACCGCACCGGCCAGGCCGCCGCACAGAGCGCCGCCGACGCCGAGGCGCAGCTCGCGGAGTCGGTGGAGGTCTACCTCGAAGGCGGGCACCGGCCGGTCGAAGGCAACGGGGCCGAGCCGTCCACGATCATTGACGCCACGGCCCTGCCGCTGCGCGTGGTCCGCCAGGGCGCCATCAGCCTTGAGCGCCTGCGTGAAGTTGTCCCGGGCGTGCTCGGGGCCGGCGAACAGCCGGCCGCCGAAGCGGAGCCGGATGCCGAAGCGGGGCCGGCCGCCGTGCCGGCTGACGCCGCGACCGGGGAGACACCCGGCCACACTGTCCCCACCGCCTCCGACGACCCTCCGAGGAACTGACATGCAGCCCAAAGTCGCCGTCGCGGCCGTAACCTTCGACCGGCACGAGGAACTTGCCCTCCTACTCAAAGGCCTTGCCGCGCAGACTGCGCCGATCCACTCGATCGCGCTCGTGGACTCCGGCACCGTTCCGGCCACAGAGGTCGTCGCCGCCGGGGGAGCGAACATCAACTACCTGCGCTCCGAGGCAAACCTCGGCGGAGCCGGCGGCTTTGCCTACGCGATCCTGGCCGCCATGGCCAGCGGCGCCGAGTGGATCTGGATGATGGATGACGACGGCCACCCCGAGGACGGCAACTGCCTCGCCGGGCTGCTGAAGACGGCCGAGGAACACCAGCTCGACATCGTCAGCCCGCTCGTCGCCGCCACCTCAGACCCGAACCGGCTGTCCTTCAACTTCCGGATCAACGGCCTGCTGACCAATGATCGCGCCAAACTGGCGCCAATGGGCTACCTGCCGGACATGGTGCACTTCTTCAACGGGGCCCTGATCCGCACCGAGGTCTTCTACAAGATCGGCATTCCGGACGTGAAGTTCTTCATCCGCGGCGACGAGGTCGACTTCCTCTCCCGGGTGAAGAAGGCCGGCTTGAAGTACGGCACGCTGGCCACCGTTGCCGTGCAGCACCCCGCCACCTGGACCGAGATGAAGCCCGTCTTCGGCGGATTCATCACGCCCGTCATCCCGGAAGGCGAGTTCAAGCGCTACTGCTATTTCCGCAACCGGGGCTACCTGACCCGCAAGTACCGGAACCTGCGCTGGTTCGGAGCTGACATGGTCGGCTTCCCGTACTACTTCCTGAAGACCGGGGACCTGAAGGGCCTGGCGCACTGGTTCGGTGCCTATTCCACCGGTTTCCGCGGCAAGGGCTTCGGCTCTCCCGCGCAACTGATGTCCACCAACAGCTAGGCTGCCGTGGAGAACCTGTACGCCGTCGTCGTCACCTACAACCGTGCCGACTTCCTGCAGAACCTGCTCGATTCCTTCGCCCGCCTCAGCACCCCGCCGGCGCGGATCATCGTGGTGGACAATGCCAGCAGCGACCACACAGCCGAGGTCGTCTCCCGGGCCAGGGCCGCTGGCGGCCCACCGATCGAGTACGAACGGCTGCCGGAAAACGTCGGCGGCGCGGGCGGCTTCTCCCGCGGCGTCGACCTGGCGCTGGAAGCCGGTGCCGGGTGGCTCTGGCTGATGGACGACGACGTCGAGGTCCTCCCCGGAGCGGTGGAGGCGCTGGAGAAGTTCACCCCGGAGTATTCTTGCCTGATCGGCCGCCGCTACGACGCCAACGGCAAACCCTTCTTCTGGCAGCACCACTTCGTCGAGGCGCTCGGCGTCTTCCTCCCCGTCTCGCGCGACGTCTTCAAGCATTCCGAGGTCTTCCGCACCAACGTCGGAAACTTCGAAGGCATGCTGATCAAGGCCTCGGTGGCGCGGACCATCGGGCTGCCCGATCCACGCTTCTTCATCACCTGGGACGACCTAATTTACGGCTGGCTCGCCGCGCAGCAAACACCGGTGGTCTACGTCAACGCCTTCGTCATCAAGAAGGTACGCGCCCAGCGCCAGGTGGACCTGGGCCTGCGCCACCTCAATGACTCCAGTGACCTCAGCCGACGCTACGTGATGCGCAACCGCGGGCACGTCGCGCAGTACCTCCGGGCCTACGGGAAGTTCAGCCGGCTCGGTTTTGGGGCCGGCACGGCACTGACCTTCCTGAAGGAAATTGCCCGCCTGGTGCTCGTCGAGCGGACCCTGAAGGGGACCGGCGCGCTCTGGCGAGGATGGCGCGAATCGCGCGCCATCCTCGCGGACCGCAGCTGGAAACCGATGCCGCCGCTTTTGCCGGCCGGGGCCGCTGACTCAGGCAGCGGAGCCGAAAGAGATTAGTATCGTTTTAGGCTCCGCCGCTGTCCGACAGTTTTGCGGCGGGGTATTTTTTGAAACAGGCGCATGGCCGCCGTGGTAGTGGAAGTCGGTTGCAATCTCTGTTGAGTACGAAATCTGAAGCGCGCGGATCTGCCGCAGCACGGGAAGAGAAGCCCGCCCTCTGGATCTGGATCCAGCTGTTCCTCGACTCCATGTCCTGGATCGTGGCGGTCGTCCTGGCGCTGCTGCTGCGCTACGAGATGGGTATCCGGGCGGAACAGTTCCTGGGCGCCTTCTTCATCGCTGCGCTCGCCGTCATCGCGCAGATCGTCGCCGGCTACGCGCTGGCCCTCTACCGGGGCCGGTACCCCTTCGGCAGTTTCCAGGAGGCGCGGGCACTGGTCTTCGTCACCGTGATTGTGGCCGCCTCGATCACCGTGACGCTGCTGGTGCTGTACGGGGCCATCAACATCGGCCGCAGCGTAGGCCTGATCGCCTTCCCCTTCGCCTGCCTCTTCATGGGCGCGGCACGCTACGCCAAGCGGCTCTACGTCGAGGGCAAGACCCGGCCCGGCGACGAGGCGCAGAACACCCTGATCTACGGCGCGGGGTTCCTGGGCAACTCGCTGCTGACCCGGATGCTGCAGGACCCGGATTCCCCGTACTTCCCGGTCGGCCTGATCGACGACGACCCGGCCAAGAAGCACCTGCGGCTCTCCGGAGTCCAGGTCCTTGGCAGGGGAGAGGACCTCCCGGCGATCATCCGCAGGACCCGCGCAAGGGTGCTGGTCCTGGCGTTCGCCAATGTCGAGGCCGCCGTCGTGCGCCGTATCTCGGACGCTGTGGCCGGCATGAATATCCGTGTTCTGGTGTTGCCTCCGCTGCGCGACATGCTCGGCGGCGGGGCGCCCGACGGGTTCTCGGACTTCCGCGACGTGGCGGTCGAAGACCTGATCGGCCGCCGGCCGGTGGACATCAAAGTCGACGAAATCGCCGGGTATATCAAGGGCAAGCGGGTGCTGGTGACCGGCGCGGGCGGCTCAATCGGTTCGGAACTCTGCCGCCAGATTGTCCAGTTCGCCCCCGCGGAACTCATCATGCTCGACCACGACGAGACCGGGCTGCAGCAGACACAGATCTCCATCACCGGCCGGGGGCTGCTGGCCGGCCGCGACACGGTGCTGGCCAACATCCGCGACGGCGAAGCCCTGCAGGACATCTTCGAAGACCGCCGGCCCGAGGTCGTGTTCCACGCCGCCGCCCTGAAGCACGCACCGCTGCTGCAGCAGTACCCCGTCGAGGCCTGGAAGACGAACGTCTGCGGCACCCTGAACGTGCTGCGCGCCGCCCGGCACGCCGGCGTCTCACACTTTGTGAACATCTCCACCGACAAGGCAGCCAACCCCACCACCGCCCTGGGCCACTCCAAGCGCGTCGCGGAGAAACTGACCGCCTGGATGGCCGGCCAGACCGGCAGCAAGTTCGTATCCGTCCGCTTCGGCAATGTGATGGGCAGCCGCGGCTCAATGCTCCCGCTCTTCACCGAGCAGATCCGCGTCGGGGGCCCGGTCACCGTCACCGATCCCGAGGTCACGCGGTTCTTCATGACGATTCCCGAAGCCTGCCAGCTGGTGATCCAGGCCGGTGCGATCGGCTCGGGCGGCGACGTCATGATCCTGGACATGGGCGAGCCCGTGAAGATCCTCGACGTCGCCCAGCGGATGATCGCCATGTCCGGCAAAAAGGTCGACATCATCTACACCGGCCTGAGGCCGGGAGAAAAGCTGCATGAAGAGCTCGTCGGCACCGGCGAACTGGACCAGCGTCCCCTGCACCCGAAGATTTCGCACACCAAGGCCACCGAGCAGGATCCGGCCAAACTGGACCTGAACGTCTGGCTGGCCCGCTGCGAGGCCGAGCAGGGCATTAACATCGCCGACATCCCGGACGACGAGGCCGATGAAGCGGGCTCGATCCGGGTCGCGTCATGATGCCGCTCGCCATCCTGGCCGGAATCACCCTGCTGGCCAGCCTGCTGCTTCCCTTCGCGGTGAAACCGTGGCTGGTCCGGATGGGCGTCGTCGACATTCCCTCCGCCCGCTCCTCCCACCATAAAGCGACCATCCGGGGGATGGGGATGGCTGCCGCGCTGGCCACCGCCGTCGGCTACCTCGCCGCGGTGCTCCTAAACCTCGTCACCGTGGACCGTTCGGTTTTCGCGGTGGTGCTGGGGATCATTGCGGCCAGTGCCGCCGTGGGCTGGATCGAGGATCTGCGCGGTCTGTCCATCGGGGCACGCGCCGCCGCCCAGCTGGGAATCGGTGCCGCCGGCTCCGCTGCGCTGATCGTCCTGACGTCGCAGTCGTTCTGGTGGCTGCCGCTGGCTGCGGTGGCAATCGCGGCCTACGTCAACATCGCGAACTTCATGGACGGGATCAACGGGATCTCCGGCCTGCACGGCGTCACCGCTGGCGGCGCCTACGCGCTGGCCGGCATGCTGGCCGGACAGCCCTGGCTAACCGCCGGGGGCACGGTGCTCGCGATGGCCTTCCTTGGCTTCCTGCCCTGGAACCTCGGCCGTGGTTCGGTGTTCCTGGGCGACGTCGGCAGCTATCTCCTCGGTGCCTCGATCGCGGCCCTCGCCGTGGCGGGCTTCCTGAGCGGCGTCTACGTCGAATACGTCCTCTCGCCGATCCTGGTCTATGCCGCGGACACCGGCTATACCCTGCTGCGCCGGATCAAGGCGGGGGAGCGCTGGTACGCGTCCCACCGCGAGCACGTTTACCAGCGGCTCACCGACGTCGGCGTCTCCCACCTGCAGGCGGCAGCCGTGGTCACGGTCTGCACCATCGCCGTCATCGTCCTCGGTTTCGTCGCCGCCACGGCCCCGCTGCCCGTCGTCGCCCTCTGTGTGGCCGGCAGCCTGCTGGTGCTCGGACTGTATCTGGTCTCGCCGGACCTGATCCGTCGGTTCCGGCACCGTCCCAAGGTCACCCGCATCCCGGTGGCCTAGCCCTGTTCTATCTCGTGTAGAATTCAGGGGCGGCTTGTCGCCGCGTTCCTGCCCTTACCCCCTGCGACGATTGGGATCCCATGAGCTCCAACGCCGAGTCCGGACGCACGTCCGGCAGCGGCTCCGTTGGCGGCTCCGGTCCCACCAGGTCGCTGTGGCTGAAGCTGCTGGCACTCAGTTCGGCGGCGGCGGGGGCGGCCCTGCTGCTGACCGCGGTTCTGGCCTTCGCCTTCAACGGCGGCTACGGTGCCTTGTCCAGCCTCTTCGGCGGCGCGCTGGTGATGGCGTTCTTCGCGATCAGCCTGGCGATCGGACATTTTGTCGGCCGCAACAACCCGTCCGGAGCCATCGGCATGTTCGTTGCCACCTACTTCGTGAAAGTGGTCGGCTTCGCCGTGGTGCTCTTTGTCCTCGGAGCGCCGGCCTGGCTGCACGAACGCTGGTTCCTGATCGGCGCCGTCGTCTGCGTGGTCGCCTGGCAGGCGGCGGAGATCATCGGGTTCGGCAAGGCACGGCTGCAAATCTACAACGACCCTGACCCGCAGGAAGGCGGCACCCATGCCCAGCCGCGATGATGCAGGCAACAACGAAGGTAAGAACCTTCCCAAAAACCCGGCCCGGACCCCCAAAACCACAGGTGGCGCCCCCGGTGTCTCGCAGGACGGCAACGACGGCGGATACAACGCCGGAATAGCCGTCTTTAGCTACATTGTTGGCGGAATCATCGTCTGGAGTTTGATAGGGTGGGGT
Source organism: Arthrobacter sp. 10T419 (assembly GCF_056394105.1). Classification (NCBI taxonomy): domain Bacteria; kingdom Bacillati; phylum Actinomycetota; class Actinomycetes; order Micrococcales; family Micrococcaceae; genus Arthrobacter; species Arthrobacter sp. 10T419. The sequence goes on from NZ_JBFTHF010000005.1 coordinate 243,965, forward strand.
CTGGATAATCTGTGGGGAACCCGCTGGATTGTGCTCGCAGGCGCCCTGCTTGGAGCTGCGGGAGGGTTCTATCTTTCTCATATGCACGGTCTCACCAGTCACCGGAATTCGGCTGGCGGAGACGGCGCTGCAGGTGGCCCGTCGAAGGACGCGGAACAGTAATGCCAAAAAATTTCACAGGGGGAATGGCTGACAGAAATGCGGCCGCTCCCCGCCCAACGCCCAATGATGGACACTGCAGAGAGGAAACGCGTTGATCGCGCTTGCGCTCCCGGCCCAAGATTCAGGAGAGTTCACTCCTCCTGGAATTGAACAATTGCACCTGCCGGCTATCCTGCCCTGGGGTCAAGCCGAAGGATTCTCCAAGCAGATGCTGCTGGTGATCCTCTCGGTCGTCATTATCGCCACATTCTTTGTGATTGCTGCGCGTAAGCAGCAGCTCGTTCCCGGCAAGCTGCAGTTCGCAGGCGAGGCAGCCTACGGCTTCGTCCGCAACGGCATCGCCAAGGACATCATCGGCGGCAAAGACTTCATGAAGTACGTCCCGCTGCTCTTCAGCCTCTTCTTCTTCATCCTCGTGAACAACATCTACGGCGCGATCCCCGTGATCCAGCTGCCGAGCTTCTCGCACGTCGGCGGCGCCTACGTGCTGGCAGCGATCGTGTACATCACCTGGATCGCCATCGGCGTCAAGAAGAACGGCCTGAAGTACTTCAAGCTGGCCACCGTGCCGAGCGGCGTACCCATCTACATCCTTCCGATCGTTATCCCGATCGAGATCATCTCCAACTTCCTGGTCCGGCCTGTCACGCACAGCCTCCGTCTGTTCGCCACCATGCTGGCCGGCCACCTGATCGTGATGATCGCCGGTTCCGGCATCGAGTTCCTCGTCATGCAGGAGAACGTCCTGCTGAAGGGCGCCTCCGTGCTTGTCCTGGCCGGCTCGATTGCGATGTACATGCTGGAGGCGCTGATCATGGCGCTGCAGGCGTACGTCTTCACGCTGCTGACCGCGATCTACATCGAAGGCGCACTGCACGCCGACAGCCACTAAGGCACCCACAAACTTCCCCTCGCGGGGATGAAGCAACCCAAACAACCTGCCACACGGGTGGCATCTTGAAAGGAAGAAAAATGGAAGGCTCCATCAACGGCTCCCTCAACCTCATCGGCTACGGCCTCTCCGCCATCGGCGGTGGTATCGGTGTGGGTCTCGTGTTCGCTGCTTACATCAACGGTGTGGCACGTCAGCCGGAAGCACAGCGCGTCCTGCAGCCGATCGCATTCCTCGGCCTTGCGCTGACTGAAGCCCTCGCCATCCTCGGCCTGGTCTTCGCATTCGTTCTCAAGTAAACCTTCAGAACCCAGCGAACATCCAGAACCGAGTAGATAAGGACGGGTGAAATATGAAGCAGCTGATCATCTCAGCCGCCACCGAGGGCGAAACCAACCCCCTCGTTCCCAATATCTGGGAAATGTTTGTCGTCCTCGTGGGCTTTGCTGTCCTCCTGTTCATCGTGACTAAGTACGTCGTCCCGATGTTCGAGAAGAATTTCGCAGAGCGCGCCGAGGCCATTGAAGGCGGCATCGCCAAGGCCGAAAAGGCGCAGGCAGAGGCTTCTGCAGCACTCGAAGAGTACAAGCAGCAGCTCACCGACGCCCGCACCGAGGCCAACCGCATCCGCGAGGAAGCCCGCGCCGAAGGCGCCCAGATCCTGGCGGATCTGAAGGAGAAGGCAGCTGCTGAGTCTGCCCGCATCACCGCCCAGGCACACGCGCAGATCGAGTCCGAGCGCCAGGCGGCCGTTGTGTCGCTCCGCGCCGAGGTCGGCACGCTGGCTACCACGCTGGCAGGCCGCATCGTCGGCGAGGCGCTCAGCGATGACGCGCGTTCGGCCCGTGTGGTTGACCGTTTCCTGGCAGATCTGGAGAACCAGAACGCAGGTGCAGCTAAGTAATGGCAGGTGTATCGAGCGAATCGCTGACCGCGGCACTCGTCGCGTTGGAAGCCAAGCTTCCCAACGCGTCGCTGCAGTTGGCTACGGAACTCTTCGGAATCCTGGGAACGGTGGACAGCTCGGCTGGCTTGCGCCGTGCCCTGACTGACCCGTCCCGCAGCGGTGACGAAAAGTCGGCGCTGGTCAAGCAGCTCTTCAGCGGCAAAGTCTCCGCTGATGCTGTGGAGATCGCAAGCGGGCTGGCCAGCTCACGCTGGGCGTCGGCTCGTGACATCGGCGATGCACTCGAGACTCTTGCCGCTTCGGTGGTAATTGCCGTTGCTGAAAACAAGTCGGCCGTCTCTGCCTCGGGCATTGGCGGACTGGAAGCGCTGGAGAACGATCTGTTCTCCTTCAACCAGGCCGTCGATTCCAGCCACGAGGTGCAGCGTGCTCTGTCCGAGCCGCAGGCGAGCCAGGCTGCCAAGGTTGCCCTCGCCGAAAAGCTCGTGCCCCGCGCCAGCGTGGAAGCGAAAGTCCTCATCGGACAGGCAGTTTCGCAGCCCCGCGGCCTCAAGGTCACCAAGCTCGTCAGCCGTTTTGCCGAGCTTGCGGCCAAGCGCCAGCAGCGCTGGATTGCTACCGTCAGCGTCACCCGTCCGCTGACGGAGACCCAGACCAGCCGTCTGCAGGCAGGGCTCAACGCCCTGTACGGCCGTGAGCTCAAGATCAACATGAACGTTGACCCGGCACTGATTGGTGGCCTGCGGATCCAGATCGGCGACGAAGTGGTTGACGCTTCGGTTCTCGCCCGTCTGGGCCAGCTCCAGCGTCAGATTGCTTAGTTAGCCGGACAAGCACAACTTACCGACAAGAAACCCCGGTCATCGTGAGCAACGATGATCACGAAAACAGGAGAGCAGGGACTGCAGATGGCCGAATTGACCATCAACGCCGACGACGTCCGTATTGCGTTGAACGAGTTCGCGGCGTCCTACGAACCCGGAAACGCAGAGCGCGTAGAGGTTGGCCGTGTAACGACCGCAGGTGACGGCATCGCCCGTGTTGAGGGCCTTCCCTCGGTCATGGCGAACGAGCTGCTTCGCTTCGAAGACGGCACGCTGGGCCTGGCCCAGAACCTCGACGTCCGCGAGATCGGTGTCATCGTCCTCGGTGACTTCACCGGCATCGAAGAGGGCCAGGAAGTCCACCGCACCGGACAGGTTTTGTCCGTTCCGGTTGGCGACGCCTTCCTCGGCCGCGTGGTTGACCCCCTGGGCCAGCCCATCGACGACCTTGGCGAGATCAAGGCCGAAACCACCCGTGCCCTGGAACTCCAGGCGCCCGGCGTGACCCAGCGCAAGTCGGTCCACGAGCCGATGCAGACCGGTCTGAAGGCTATCGACGCCATGATCCCGATCGGCCGCGGCCAGCGTCAGCTGATCATTGGCGACCGCCAGACCGGCAAGTCGGCCATCGCCATCGATACGATCATCAACCAGAAGGCCAACTGGGCTTCCGGCGATGTCACCAAGCAGGTGCGCTGCATCTACGTGGCCATCGGCCAGAAGGCGTCCACGATCGCGGCTGTCCGCCAGACGCTCGAGGACAACGGCGCACTGGAGTACACGACCATCGTGGCTTCCCCCGCGTCCGACCCCGCCGGATTCAAGTACCTGGCACCGTACGCCGGCTCGGCCATCGGCCAGCACTGGATGTACGGTGGCAAGCACGTCCTCATCGTGTTCGACGACCTCTCCAAGCAGGCTGAGGCCTACCGTGCGGTGTCGCTGCTGCTGCGCCGCCCGCCGGGACGCGAAGCCTACCCGGGCGACGTCTTCTACTTGCACTCCCGTCTGCTTGAGCGTTGTGCCAAGCTTTCCGACGAGCTGGGCGCAGGTTCGATGACCGGGCTGCCGCTGATCGAGACGAAGGCGAACGACGTGTCCGCCTACATCCCGACCAACGTCATCTCCATCACCGACGGCCAGATCTTCCTGCAGTCGGACCTCTTCAACGCCAACCAGCGTCCCGCCGTCGACGTGGGTGTCTCCGTGTCCCGCGTGGGTGGCGCCGCACAGGTGAAGTCCATGAAGAAGGTCTCCGGTACCTTGAAGCTGGAACTCGCCCAGTACCGCGACATGCAGGCATTTGCGATGTTCGCGTCGGACCTCGACGCGGCTTCCCGCCAGCAGCTGACCCGCGGCGCCCGCCTGATGGAACTGCTCAAGCAGGGCCAGTACTCGCCGTTCCCGGTCGAGGACCAGGTTGTCTCCATCTGGGCCGGCACCAACGGCTACCTCGACGACGTTCCGGTTGAAGACATCAACCGCTTCGAGACCGAGTTCCTGGAGCACCTCAAGCACAAGTCCTCCATCCTGACGACGCTGGCCCAGACCAACGTCATGGACGATGACACGGCAGAGGCGCTGAAGACCGCGATCGTGGACTTCAAGAAGGGCTTCTTCGGCGAGGGCGACAGCCTCCTGGTCGGTGCAGGGCACGAGGAGTACGCCCCGATCGACGAGGACAAGGTCGACCAGGAAAAAATCGTCAAGCAGAAGCGCTAGTTTCGCTGGCAGGGACTGCCGGAACCCCAGCGGGTTCCGGCAGTCCCGGCCACCGGGATCTTAGGAAAGGATAAGTATGGGAGCCCAGATCCGGGTCTACCGCCAGAAGATCAGCTCGACGACGTCGATGCGCAAGATCTTCAAGGCGATGGAACTGATCGCTACCTCGCGCATCGGCAAGGCCCGCGCACGCGTAGCGGCTTCACTGCCTTACGCAAACGCGATCACGCGTGCCGTTTCTGCTGTCGCAAGCCAGAGCGAAATCGACCACCCGCTGGTTACCGAGCCGGAGCAGATCCGCCGCGCCGCCGTCCTGGTCATCACCTCCGACCGCGGCCTTGCAGGGTCCTACTCGGCAACCGTGCTCAAGCAGGCCGAAGGCCTCACCGAGTTGCTCCACGAGGAAGGCAAGGAAGTCAAGACGTACGTCATGGGCCGCAAGGCACAGGCATACTTCGACTTCCGTAACCGCCCCTACGAGCGGGTGTGGACCGGCAACACGGACGCACCGCAGTTCGAGACGGCGCGGGAAGTCGGCGAAGCATTGCTGGCAGACTTCGCAACGGCCTACGAAGAGGGCGGCGTCGACGAGATCCACGTCGTTTACACCCGCTTCAAGTCCATGGTGACGCAGGAGCCGACGGTTATCCGCCTGCTCCCGCTCGAGGTCGTCGAAGAGCAGGCCGCATCCGAGTCGGAGCTCCTGCCGCTTTACGAATTCGAGCCGGAAGCTGAGCAGGTTCTCGATGCCCTGCTGCCGCGCTACATCGAGTCTCGTATCTTCGCCGCAATGTTGCAGGCAGCAGCTTCCGAGCTCGCAGCCCGCCAGCGGGCGATGAAATCCGCCGGCGACAACGCCACGGACCTCATCAAGAAGTACACGCGTCTGCGCAACACTGCCCGCCAGGCTGAGATTACGCAGGAGCTTTCCGAAATCGTGGCAGGCGCCGACGCGTTGAACGCGTCCTAGCCCGCCCGGTCCGGACCCAGCTTTACCTGCACCAAAGAACAAACTTAACCGCCCACGCCATCTACTGAGTGAAGTGAGAGAGATGACTGCCACTGCTACCGAACACGTAGCCGCAACGTCCGGTGCCACCGGCCGTATTGCACGTGTTATTGGCCCGGTTGTCGACGTCGAATTCCCGGCTGACGCAATCCCCTCGATTTACAACGCACTCACCACGGAGATTACTCTCAACGGTGAGACCAAGACCATCACCTTCGAAGTTGCGCTGCACCTCGGCGACAACCTCATCCGCGCCATCTCCCTGCAGGCAACCGACGGCCTGGTCCGCGGCACCAACGTGGTTGACACCGGTGCCCCGATCTCCGTCCCCGTCGGCGACGGCGTCAAGGGCCACATCTTCAACGTGCTGGGCCAGCCCCTGGACGTGACCGAGTCCGAGCTGCAGATCAGCGAACGCTGGCCGATCCACCGCAAGGCACCCGCCTTCGCGACCCTCGAGGGCTCCACCGAGATGCTGGAAACCGGCATCAAGGTGATCGACCTTCTCACCCCGTACATCAAGGGTGGCAAGATTGGCCTGTTCGGCGGTGCCGGCGTCGGCAAGACCGTGCTGATCCAGGAAATGATCACCCGTGTTGCCCGCAACTTCGGTGGCACCTCGGTGTTCGCCGGTGTTGGCGAGCGTACCCGTGAAGGCAACGACCTCTGGGTCGAAATGGAAGAGGCCGGCGTCCTCAAGGACACCGCGCTTGTCTTCGGCCAGATGGATGAGCCGCCGGGAACGCGTCTGCGCGTGGCCCTGTCCGCGCTGACCATGGCGGAGTACTTCCGCGATGTGCAGAACCAGGACGTGCTGCTCTTCATCGACAACATCTTCCGCTTCACCCAGGCAGGTTCCGAGGTTTCCACCCTCCTCGGCCGCATGCCTTCGGCCGTGGGCTACCAGCCCAACCTGGCTGACGAAATGGGCCTGCTCCAGGAGCGCATCACGTCCACCAAGGGCCACTCCATCACCTCGATGCAGGCCATCTACGTTCCCGCAGATGACTACACCGACCCGGCCCCGGCCACGACCTTCGCACACCTCGACGCGACCACGGAACTTTCCCGTGAAATCGCTTCCCGTGGTCTGTACCCGGCCGTTGACCCGCTGACGTCGACCTCGCGCATCCTGGATCCGCAGTACATCGGACACGACCACTACAACACGGCCGTCCGGGTCAAGCAGATCCTGCAGAAGAACAAGGAACTCCAGGACATCATCGCCATCCTCGGCGTCGATGAGCTCTCCGAAGAGGACAAGATCGTCGTGTCGCGTGCACGCCGTATCCAGCAGTTCCTCTCGCAGAACACCTACACGGCGAAGCAGTTCACCGGCGTGGAAGGCTCCACCGTGTCCATCAAGGACACCGTTGAAGGCTTCACGGCGATCTGCGACGGCGACCTCGACCACATCGCAGAGCAGGCGTTCTTCAACGTCGGCGGCCTGGACGACGTCGAGCGCCAGTGGGCCAAGATCCAGGAACAGACCAAGTAATATGGCTGAGCTTGAGGTTGAGATTGTCGCAGCGGACCACTTCGTGTGGTCCGGAGCGGCCAAGATGGTCAAGGCCCGCACCAGCGATGGTGAAATCGGAATCCTGCCCGGCCACTCGCCCCTGCTGGCGATTCTGGCCGAAGGTGAACTGGCGATTGAGCCGGTGTCCGGTGACCGCATTGCTGTAGTTGTCGACGGCGGGTTCTTCTCCGTCGACAACAACAGGGTCGTCATTGTTGCTGACAACGCCCAAATGGGCGACGCGGCTACTGCGGGGATCCGCTAGCCCGACCTTGATGAACGTTACTGGTTTTCCGTTCATCGTCCTGGCAACCGTGTTTGCGTTGCTGGTCTTTGCACTGTGCCTTTCCGGGGTGCGCCGCTTCAATCTGCGGCGCGCCCTGGGCACGGTGGACGCCTCTATCTGCATTGCTGGAAACAGCTGGCAGATGGGGGTTTGTCGTTATCAGGACAACGACCTGGAATGGTTCCGGCTTGCCTCGCTGAGCGTGCGGCCGAAACATACCTTCCGCCGCAGCTCCCTTGAGCTGCTGGGGCGCCGCGAGCCCACCGAAGTCGAACTCGTCAAGGTGCAGCCGGAAACCGTGATCGTCGAACTGCGCTACGAGGGCCGCGACGTGCTGCTCGCGATGAGATTCGATGCCTACACCGGCCTCTCCTCGTGGCTTGAGGCCGGTCCGGTCATCGGCGTCGGCACCTGGCGCTAGTCCCGGTGGGTTTCGCCGAGGGCATCCGGATCGACGACGGCCCGGTCCTATGGGCCGCGTGCGCCGCCGGGGTTGTTGGGATGCTGTACCTGATCCGGCCGCACAGCGGCTGGAAGCGCGCGCCCGGTCGCCAGGCTTGGGCCGTGCCGCCTGCTGCCCTCCTACTTTCCCTCGCGCTGGTGCTCGGCGTTCACTGGCTCCTCGTTTACCCCTTCGCTCTCTTTCCGGACGTGCTCCCGCCCGAGGTCCTCGCCTGGTCCGTCCCGGCCGTCACCGCGCTGCTGCTGGCGCTCCACCGTGGCTGGACCGTGTGGCGGTCCCGTCCACGTCCGGCCCGCCGCCGCAGGGTGGCCGTGACGGCAGCCGCGGCCGCCTTTGCCGGTGTGCTCGCGCTTTCGGCGATCCAGATCAACGCTTACTTCGGGCTGAACCACACCGTGAGCGACCTCACCGGGACCGCCGTCGCACGGATCCCGGCTCTGGAAGCCGGACTCCAGCGCCAGGCCGGGGAGCCCGCCACCGTCGGCCTGGCCGGGTGGACACCGCGGGCAACCCTTCCCGCGGGCGGCCTTGTCCGCAAGGCCTCTATCCCGGGCACCGTGTCCGGCTTCCGCAGCCGGGATGCCTACGTTTATCTGCCGCCCGCCTACCAGGCCTCACCGCGCCCGGCACTTCCTGTGCTGGTGCTCTTCTCCGGCCAGCCCGGAAGCCCTGCCGACTGGGTCACCGGCGGCGCCCTGCGGAGCCGGATGGACCGCTTCGCGTCAGCCCACCACGGAGTGGCCCCCGTGGTCATCGTGGTCGATCCCAACGGCACCCCCAACGGCAACGTCCTCTGCATGGACAGCCAAATCGCGCAGGCGGACACCTTCCTTGCCGAGGATGTGCCCGGATGGATCCGCGCGACGTTCGATGTGGACCCGGATCCGCGGAAGTGGGCGGCCGGAGGGTTCTCCTTCGGCGCCACCTGCGCCGTCCAAATGGCGACCCGGCACCCTGACGTTTACAGCGCGGCACTGGCGTTTTCGAGCGAGCAGGAGCCCGCCCTCGCCAAGGAGCGGCATAAGACCATCGAGGCGTCGTTCGGCGGCGACACCGCGGCCTTCGAACGGCAGACGCCGCTGCACCTCATGCAGCAGCGCCGCTTTGACGGCAACGCCCTCTACTTCGGAGCCGGCGAGCGGGATCCCGAGTTCATCGAGTACATGGGCGTGCTGGCTAGTGCCGCCCGCTCGGCCGGGTTCTCCGTCGACGAGCAGGTGATTCCACGCACGGGCCATTCCTGGACGGTCGCTGCCAAGGGACTGTCCGCCGGCCTCGACTTCCTGGCCCCGCGATGGGGGATCAAGAAGTGAGGAACGCCATTCGCCGGATCGGGCGTTACCTGCAGGGGATTCCCTTCTCGCTGGCCTTTCTGGCGGCGTTCCTGGGAGTCGGCGCAGCTACCGGCAGTTTCCTGACCGGCCCGCCGGAAGCACTGCTTGAGGTGGCCTCGGTCAGTGCCCCCGGGTTGCAGGGCGGACTGTGGTGGACCATGTTCAGCTCGCTGTTCTTCGCGACCAACCCCCTGGCCTACCTCGCGGCATCGCTGATGGTTCTGGGGCTGCTGGGCCTCGCCGAACGGCAGCTCGGAACCCTGCGCACAGCCGTCTTCTTCTTTGCCGGGCAGTTCGCCGCGGTGACGCTGTTCCTGCTCGTCACCCAGCTCGCTCTCTTTGCGGGCGACGGCTGGCTCGGCCCGATGGCCGGGGACCGGCTGATCGGCCCGTACGCGGCTATCCTTGCCGTCGCCCTCGCGGCCGGCGCCCTCCTGCCGGCGCTGTGGCAGCGGCGGCTGCGGACCGCCGTCGTCTCCGGGTCGCTGTTGCTCGTGCTGTATGTGGGGCACGCGGAAACGGTGGTGGGCCTGTCCGGCGCCCTGTCCGGACTCATGGCCGGCTGGTGGATCCAGGGAGACAAGGGGACGCTCCACCGCCACCGCTCCACCGGCCGGGAGACCCGCAACCTCCTGGCGCTGACGGTGGCGATCTTCGCCGTGGGCCCCATCATCACGGCCGCGGTGCGAAGTCCCACCGGGCCGCTGGCACTGCTGCGGGACGTGGTGCTGAATCCGCTGCCCACGCTGAACCAGCTGGAGCAGAACTGCGGAGGCGGCGTCGACATCACCTGCCTCAGCGCCGGGCGGGAGGGGTACGCCGGACCCCTCGGCCTGGCCCTGGCCGTGGTGCCGGTGGTGCTGCTGCTGATTTGCGCCGACGGCATGCGGCACGGGCGCCGGCTCGCACTGCGGATCGCGATCCTGGTGCAGCTGGGTGTTACCGCCCTGGCAGCCGTTTACCTGGCCCTGTTTGCCCGGATTCCGCACTATCCCGGCCGGCCGCACACGGCCATAATGGGTTCCGGCTTTGTCCACGTCCTGCCACTCGTGGCAGTGCCGCTGGGCCTGGTGCTGCTGCTGTTCGCCAACCGGCGCCTGTTCCGGGTGGAAACCACGCGGCGGGCCCGCCGCATCCTCGCGCTGACGGTGGCGGGGACCTTCCTGGTGCTCGCCGGGGGCTATGGCGCCGCATGGTTTGCCTCGGGCGGGTTGGAGCGCGACGGCGGCTGGCTGGGACTCGCCGCGGAGCTCGCCCGGCAGTACCTGCCGCTGCCCATTCCCGGCATCTACAACCGCGTGTTCCAGAACCGCAACGCGGCCGAGGCTTTCCTGTTCGCCTCCTCCGGCATCATCTTCTGGGTCGTGGCGCTGGCCGGGGTCTGGCTGGTGCTGCTGCGCCGCCACCACGGCACGGATGCGGGGGCCGAGGACCGGGAAAGGGCCCGCGGCCTCATCCGGCAAGGCGGCGACTCACTGTCCTGGATGGCGCTCTGGGCACCCAACACGTACTGGTTTGCACCCGAGGGCCGCGGGGGAGTGGCCTACCAGCAGCACGGCAACGTCGCGCTGACGGTGGCGGGACCTTTCGGCCCGGCATCGCACCGCGAGGAAACTGCCGCGCTGTTCCTGTCCTACTGCACCGAGCACGCGCTGATCCCGTGCTTCTATTCCTGCACGGACGAGCTGTGGCCCCTGCTTCAGGGCCGCGGCGTCCGCAGGGTTGCGGTGGCGCTGGAGACCCGACTGGCGGTCCGCGAACTGGAGTTCAAAGGCAAGGAATGGCAAAACGTCCGGACGGCGCTGAACCGGGCGGCCAAGACCGGCGTCCGTGCGGTCTGGGGCCGTTATCGGGAATTCCCCCCTTCGCTGCGTGCCCAGTTGAGCGAGGTCTCAGAAGAGTGGGCGGCCGGCAAGTCGGTCCCGGAGATGGGATTCACGCTGGGCAGCCTCGACGAGCTCGAAGACGAAGAAGTGCTGTGCTGCGTTGCCGTGGACGCCGAGGACCGCGTGCACGGGGTCACCAGCTGGCTGCCGGTTTACGACGGCGGACGGGTGGTGAGCTGGACGCTGGACGTCATGCGCCGCCGCGGTGACGCCTTCCCCGGCGTGATGGAGTTCCTGATCGCCTCTGCCGTGCTGGAGCTGCGGGACTCGGTGGAAGTGATCTCGCTCTCCGGCTCCCCGCTCGCCAGGGAGGGGGCGCGGGGAGACGGCGACGGAGGGCCGCGCGACAGCGAGGGGCTCGCCGGAATTCTGGACGTGGTGGGCCGTGCGCTGGAACCGGCTTACGGATTCCGTTCCCTGGCCACGTTCAAATCGCGGTTCAAACCGGATTACCGCACGCTCTACCTGTACTACCAGGATCCGTTGCAGCTGCCGGCGATGGGGCGCGCTTTGAGCCGCGCTTACCTTCCCGACCTTTCAGTCCGCCAGAGTGCGCGTCTGCTCCGCACGCTGGTGCGCTAATTCGGAGCCGGTGCCATTATCCGCCTGCCGTTTAGGGGAATCCCCGCAAACAATGCTGCCGCCGGAGGGGTCAAACGCAAAGAAATGATCCCCGGCAATAATGCCGGGGATCATTCGTGCAGCGGTACTGCCGGAAGCAGTATTGCCGGAGAGATTAGACCAGCGTGACGCCGGTAGCCTGGGGGCCCTTGGCGCCCTGGCCGATCTCGAACTGAACGCGCTGGTTCTCGTCGAGGGTCTTGAATCCGCCGGTCTGGATCTCGGAGTAGTGAACGAAGACATCGCCATCGGAGTCATCCGGGGTGATGAAGCCGAAGCCCTTTTCAGCGTTAAACCACTTGACGGTTCCCTGTGCCATTTAATTCTCCTCATTGTGGATCTTGAAGAAGTCCGGCGCACTTTGCACCGGGCTTGGTCACTCTGCGAGAAGAACCTTGGCTTCCGCCCGGATTGACCGGGCCTTGGCGGCAGGAGCTTCACGCTCGCAACATGTCTTGCGAGCATGAAAAACACCTACACAAAGACTGGTACAAGAATTTCATGCCGCCTGCGTCAGGTCAACGGGCCCGGCGCATAATTCCAGAAATTTTATGTAAAGAGTTCATGAACGAGATCCCGGCCGCAGAAAGCGTTCGGAACCGCCGCTGCGCCGAAAGACACATTAGGAAAGCGGTGCCAGCCATTCCCCGCAGCGCATTACGCGGTAAAGGCCGAGTCCGGAATTGACGACGACGGCGTCGGCCCGAAGCCCGCCGCGCAGGGAGCCCAGTTCGGCGCCGAGCCCGAGGACCGCGGCGGGGACCGCCGTGGCCGAGCGGACGGCGTCGGGCAGCGGCACACCGGCGGCGACGGTGCGGCGGACGACGTCGAGCAACGTGGCGGTGCCGCCGGCGAGGGCGCCGCCGGCGTCGAGGCGGGCGACGCCGGCCGAGACGGTGACGGCGGAGCGGCCCAGGCTGTACGCGCCGTCGGGCAGGCCGGCGGCGGCCATCGAATCGGTCACCAGCGCGATGTTCGCGGCGCCGGCCAGTTGGAACACCGTGGCGACCATGGCCGGGTCCAGGTGCGTGCCGTCGGCGATCAGTTCAAGCACGGCCTCGCCGGATGCGGCGCTGCGCAGGCACGCGGCGACAGGGCCCGGTGCCCGGTGATGCAGGGGCGGCATGCCGTTGAACAGGTGGGTCACCGTGGGCCGCGTGCCGCGCACGGACGACGAGGTGCGCAGTGCCGCCGCCGCCGAGCGGAGCGCCGCCGCGGCGGTGGCGTCGTCGCAGTCGGTATGGCCCAGCGAGGGGACCACCCCGTGCCCGGCCAGCATCGGGACGAGTCCGTCCGCTCCGGAAAGCTCGGGGGCGAAGCTCATCGTGGCGAGGGTGCCGCGTGCGGCGGCTACCAGCTCGGCGACGAGTCCCGGATCGGGATCGCGCAGGAAGTCCGGGTCCTGCGCACCGCACCGTGCCGCGGCGAGGAAGGGGCCCTCCAGATGGATTCCGGCCAGCAGGCCCTCCTCGCTCAGTCCGGCGAGCAGGGCGATTCCGTGCAGCAGCGACTCCCGGGAGGCGGTCACGAAGCTGGCGAGCAGGGTGGTGGTCCCGGAACGGTGCAGGAAGTCGATGGCACGCCGCGCCGGGGCCTCCGCGCCGCCGGGGAAGTCGCCGCCGTACGCGCCGTGGCAGTGCAGGTCCACCAGTCCCGGAAGGATGAGGGCGCCGGGCGGCAGCTCCGGGGCCGGCGCGTCACCGAACCCGGCGGTCCCTGGGCTGAATCCGGCGGCGGGGCCGGCGTACGCGATCCGTCCGCCCGCCACGGCCAGGACGGCGTCGTGCTGCACGGCACCATCGCTGACCAGCGTGCCGTAGAGCAGGTGGCGGCCGGCCGGGGTGAGGTTCATGCTCAGAGTCTAGGGCGGGTCAGCCGGGAGGGCCCTAGAAGAGCCGGGACTCGCTGTCGTCGACGCCGCGCATGGCGTCGTAGTCCAGGGTGACGCAGTCGATGCCGCGGTCGTTCGCCAGCACCTTGGCCTGCGGTTTGATCTGCTGGGCGGCAAAGATGCCGCGCACCGGCGCCAGCAGCGGATCGCGGTTCAGCAGCTCAAGGTAGCGGGTGAGCTGCTCGACGCCGTCGATGTCGCCGCGGCGCTTGAGTTCGATCGCCACCGTGGCGCCGTTGGCATCGCGGGCCAGGATATCCACCGGGCCGATCGCGGTGAAGTATTCGCGGCGGATCAGTGAGAAGCCGGCGCCGAGGGTCTCGATCTGCTCCGCGAGCAGCCGTTGCAGGTCCGCCTCGACCCCGTCCTTGATCAGTCCGGGGTCCTGGCCCAGCTCATGGGAGGTGTCATGCAGCTGTTCGTGGATGTTGATGATGAGCCGGTCGTCGGTCTTCGCGGACTGCACGGTCCACTGCTCGATGACGCCGACTTCGACGTCGACCTCGTCCGGCGTGGAGACGCGCAGGCTGGCCGGAGGACTCATCCAGTTCAGCGGCTTGTAGGATCCGCCGTCCGAGTGGACCAGGACCGAACCGTCGGCTTTGACCAACAGGAGCCGGGTGGCGAGCGGAAGATGGGCTTTGAGCCGGCCGACATAATCAACGGAGCAACGGGCTATGACTAAACGCACCCGGTCAACACTACCGCCTGATGCGGTGCTCCCGGGAGCCGCGGCGGCCGCCTGGTGGCGGGGGAGCGGCCGGGCTGGGGCAGAATGGAGTCATGCCCCGTTCCAACCGACCCCGCCGAGCCGCGTCGGGCCACACCCCCGCAGGGAAGGGCGCAGGGAAGGGCGGAGGGAAGGGCGCCGGCAAGCACGCCGCCGGACCCGCGCCGGAACTGGACCTGGAGCGCGCCCGGACCGGGATCGCAAGGCGGGAGAGCGCCCCCGACGGCGAATGGATAGTCCGCTCGATCTCCGCCAGTCGGGCCGGAAAGACCTACATCTGCCCCGGATGCTTCACCGCCGTGCCGCCGGGCACCGCGCACCTCGTCGTCTGGTCCGAGGACCACATCTTTGGCGCGGCCGCCGGCCTGGCCGAGCGCCGGCACTGGCACTCGAACTGCTGGACCTCGCGCAGCTACCGGTACCGCTGAGCAGCTTCGCAGGGGGCCAACTGAAACGGCCAACCGTGCCCGGTTTCGCTAAGCTGGAGGGCATGACTTTCGACCCGGCGTCCTATGTGTTCAGCCAGCCCACCGCGCCCACCGCAATCCGTGCATCGACCGTGCTGCCGGCGCACCGCGAAAACGTGGAACTTCGCACCGCGGACGGACACCGGCTGGTTGGCGAACTGGCGCTTCCCGAGTCGGGGGAGATCAAGGCAACCCTGATTACGCTGCACCCGCTGCCGACCCACGGCGGCTTCATGGACTCGCACGTCTACCGGAAGGCGTCCTACCGCCTTCCGGCCCTCGCCGGCATCGCGGTGCTGCGGTTCAACACCCGCGGGACCTCTTCACCGCGCGGAACCAGCCAGGGTTCCTTTGAGGAAGGCATCGGCGAACGGCTCGACGTGGAGGCGGCGGTGCGCTTCGCCGTCGAGCGCGGGCTGCCCAACCGCTGGCTGGTCGGCTGGTCCTTTGGCACCGAACTCGCACTGATGTACGGCGCCACCGAACCTGTGGCCTCCGAAATCGAGGGCGCCATCCTGCTCTCGCCCCCGCTGCACCGCGCCACGGACGTCCATCTCAAGGAGTGGGCCGCCTCCGGCAAGCCACTGAAGGTCCTGGTTCCGGAGCACGACGACTACCTGCAGCCGGTGGCCGCCGCCGAGCGTTTCAGCCTGGTGCCGCACGCCGACGTCGTGGGCGTCGACGGCGCGAAGCACCTGTGGGTGGGGGAGAAGTACGCCGGCCGGGTGCTCAACGAGATCGTGGCCGAGGTGCTCCCGGGCGGCAGCAGTGCCCTGCCCGAGGAGTGGGCAGGGCCGGTGGCCACCGCCCACGCCTGAGCCGGTAAACGCTAGTGCTTGTCCTGGCGGACGATGAAGATTTCCTTAACCAGCAGCATGATCGCCGCGGCCGTGGGGATGGCGATCAGGGCGCCAAGCACTCCTAGGACGCTGCCGCCGGCGATCACCGAGATCACGGCGACCGCGCCGGGGACTGCGACTGCCTTCTGCATGATGCGCGGCGAGATGAAGTACGCCTCGAACTGCAGGTAGGCGAAGTAGCAGATCGCGAAGACGACGGCCGTCTGCCAGCCCGCGGTGAGGGCGATCAGGGTGACCAGGACGCCGGCGATCATGCCGCCGACCAGGGGGATGAAGGCGAGCAGGGCCACAACGAACGCGAGCAGCAGGGCGAACGGCACCCCCACAATCGACATCACAATGAAGGCGAAGGTGGCGTTCAGCAGCGCCACGCAGACCTGGCCGATCACGTAGTTGCCGACCGATCCGGTGATCTCCTCGGACAGCGCCTCGACGCGCGCGCGGCGGGACCGCGGGGCGAGCCGGTAGCCCCACTTCTTCATGGCCGGCATGGCCGAGAGGAAGTAGAGGCTGAGGACCAGGACGATCAGGGCGCCGAACAGGCCGTTCGCCACGGTGGAGCCGAACCCGACGACGCCGCCGAAGATGCCGCTCATGGCCTCCGGGTTGTTGACGAACTTCTCGAGTTCCTGGCTGATCCGGTCGCGCACGCCGAACTGGCTGTCCACCGTGCGGAAGAAGTCGGAGTCGATGAAGTCCTGGATCCAGTGCGGCGCTTCCTGGACGACCTGCGTCACCTGCTGGACGATGGTGGGGATCAACGTGGCGAAGAAACCGGTGACGGCCAGCGCCAGCACGGCGACGGAGACCAGGATTCCGGCCGGCCGCGGCACCTTTTTGCTTTCCAGCCAGCGCACCACGGGATCCAGGCCGAGCGCAATGAACAGTGCGGTGACGATCCAGAGCAGCAGCTGGGTGGTGTTGGAGCCGATCCAGTAAACCAGCAGGGCCGCGCCCACGCCGACCGTCCCCATGAAGCCGACGTACAGCGGGTGCTGGGACGACATCCGCGGACCGGGAGCGCCGAACTTTGCGGTGCTCTCGCTGTCCGGGGCGGGTGCGGCTTCCTCGTCGTGTTCGGGCGGCATCTCGAAACGCAGGCGCGGCTGGGCGCCGGGCAGCGGCTGCCGCAGGCGGCGCGCCATCGAAATCAGGAAGCCCGCCGCGGCCGCGCGCGGCGTCGAGGGCTGCGGGGCCGGCTCGTGCGGGCCGTGTGGCTGGCTGGCGGATTCCTGGCTTGCGGGGTGTCCTGCGGGGGACACATCCGTGGGTTCAGTCACTGCGTTGAAGGCCCTTTTTCTCGGAAAATTCCCTGCAAAACCGCGGTTGCGGGCCGGGTGTGATGATCACCGCAAACACTATCAGCAGCCTTGCGAACTGGCGGGCCAGCAGCGCCTCATGAGGCCGCTGAGGGGCTTGACAAAGACCCCGATCTGACTCTCAGGTAACAAAACGGTTACTCTTAAAGCTACGTGTCCGCTGATGATAGGTAATATTTTGCGTTTCAAGACTGCAGTCGCACTTGTGCTGCTCGGCCTCCTGACACTGCTGGCCGGAATCGGCCAGAAGACGGTTTGGGCTCCGGCCGAGACCGTCACCGCCACCGCACCCACGGGCGGCACCGCCGCCCCGTTGACCGTCTTCGACGAGAAACTGCGAACCCTGCACGGCGGCACGGTGAAGATCCACGTCAAGGGGGAGGGCAACTTCATCCTCGCCGCCGGCCGGCCGGACGACGTCGATGCGTGGGTTGGGAAGACCGCCCACAACACCGTTTCCGGTGTCTCGGACGACGGCAAGTCGCTGAAGCTTGACCACGCCGACGGCGACGCCAAGGCGCCGTCCCCGGCAGGCTCCGACCTGTGGGTCACGACGGAGAACGCCAATGGCGAGCTGGACTACTCCTGGACGGCGCCGGCGGACGGGGACTGGGCGCTGCTGCTCGCCTCGGACGGCTCCAAGCCCGCCCCCTCGTCGATTTCGATGACGTTCCCGAACGACACGTCCACTCCCTGGGCCGTTCCGTTCATGGTCCTGGGCGGCCTGCTGATCCTGGCCGGCGCTGCCTTGCTCCTGATCAAGCCGGCGCGGGACAACAAGGGCAACGCCGGCGACGGCGGTGCAGCCGGCGGCTCCGGCGGGGGCACTCCGAAGGGCAGCTTGTTTGCACAGCGCGCGCGGGCTAAGGCTAAGGCAAAGGTCGCTGCCACGGAAGCCGGCGGTGCCCCGGGCGCCGCCCCGGCCCGCGACAGCAGTGTTGAACGCGTTGTTGCCCCGTCAGCCTTCCGCCGCCGCTCCGGCGTTGCGGTAGCGTTGCTGACCGCCGCCGCGGTAGCGGGCACGGGCGTCGCGGCGCAGGCCAGCCAGGCTCCCTCGCCCTCGCCGAGCAGTTCCTCGCCCTCGGCTGCAGGCCAGGATGCCGATGCTCCGGTCCTGCTGGACGCGCAGTTCCGGCGCATCCTTGAGCAGGTCGCCAGCGCCGTCGACGCCGGCGACGCGGCCAAGGACGCCGCCAAGCTCACGCCCCGGGTAGGGGCGACCGAGCTTGAGGTGCGCAAGCAGAACTACAAGATCCGTTCCAAGGTGGGGAGCTACGAGCCCCGGATGCCGGTGCGCGCCACGAAGCTCCTCACCACAGTGGTCAGCAACAAGCGCGACTGGCCGAGGTCCGTCATGGCGGTGACGCAGGGCGACGGCAACGTGGTCCCGCAGCTGCTGACCCTCGTGCAGGCCTCCCCGCGGGAGAACTACAAGCTGGTCGGGGCTACCCCGCTGCAGCCGGGCACCACCTTCCCGGGTATCAACCGCGGGGGCACCGAAACCCTGGCGGCCTCGGACAAGTCCGGGCTGCTGTACAGCGGCCAGGAGGCGCTGTCCGGGCTGGCCGACCGGCTGACCAAGGCTGACTCCAGCTTCAAGGACAAGCTCACCGAGGGGCAGTCCTCGCCGTACATTGCTGACACTCTGGCGTACCAGAAGGACGTGGTGAAGTCGGGCACGAACGGCAAGTTCAGCTTCAGCCACAAGGTTGTTCCTGAGGACACCGTGGTGTTCCGCACTGCCGACGGCGGCGCCCTGGTCCTGGGCCGTCTGGACTTCGCCTTCGACGGGACGCCGAAGAACTCCGGCGACAAGCTGACGATCGGTAACGACGCCGCGGCCCTGGCCGGAGGCAAGGAGACGAGCACGGGTATGGTCCTGAGCTTCGCCGAAGCCGTGGCCGTCTACGTCCCGCCGACCGGCTCCAAGGATCCGATGAAACTGGTTGCCGCCACCCGCGGCCTGGTCGGGGCAAAAATCAAGTAGCCTCCAGCCGGACACTGTCCGTCCGGCACCCCGGCCGGAGCCACACCGCAACGACCGGGCCGCAATCGCGGCCCGGTCGTTGCTGCGTGGGGCGTAGTGGATAGAGTGGAGCTATGACTTCGCCAGCTTCCCGCCCGGTCCCTCCAGCTGCAGCCAACCCGCTCAATCTGCGGGGCGCCGTCGACCTCTCCTCGCTGAAGCAGCGCCCCGCGCCGCCGGCGGGCGCCGGGGCGGGCCGGCCGCCGGCCCCGGGGGCTGCCGGCACGGCCCCCGGTGAACCCGGGGGCGGTTCCGCCGGTGCGCCGCTGCGCGTGGACGTCACCGAGGCCAACTTCCAGGAGCTCGTGGACCTTTCCGCCCAGGTTCCGGTGGTGATTGCGCTGTGGGCCAACTACTCGTCCGGGTCCGCGCAGCTCGTGGATGTGCTGGAGCAGATCGTCGAAAGCTACGAGGGCCGGCTGGTCCTCGGCGCCGCCGACATTGAAGCCTTCCCGCAGCTCGCGCAGGCGTTCCAGGTGCAGGCTGTTCCGACCGCCGTCGCGCTGGTCAAGGGCCAGCCCGTGCCGCTGTTCCAGGGCGGCGCCGAGGAGCAGCAGGTGCGCAGCCTCTTTGACGAACTCCTCAAGGTTGCGGGGGCCAACGGCGTGACCGGCCGGATCGGAGCCGGCGGACCCGGGGCCGCCGAGCCCGAGGCTCCGCCGCTGCCACCGCTGCA
Organism: Arthrobacter sp. 10T419; assembly: GCF_056394105.1. Taxonomy (NCBI): domain Bacteria; kingdom Bacillati; phylum Actinomycetota; class Actinomycetes; order Micrococcales; family Micrococcaceae; genus Arthrobacter; species Arthrobacter sp. 10T419. The sequence goes on from NZ_JBFTHF010000005.1 coordinate 263,559, forward strand.
CCAGAAGGCGTTCGACGCCATCGAGGCCGGCGACTACGCCGGCGCTGCCGCGGCTTACCGGCAGGCGCTGACCGAGATGCCCGCCGACGCCGAGGCCAAGGCCGGTCTGGCGCAGGTCGAGCTCATGGGCCGCCTGCAGGCACTGTCCGCCGCGGAAACGGACGCACTCCGCGGCCGTGCCGCCCAGGAGCCGGACAGCCTGGAGGCCCAGCTCGCCGTCGCCGACCTGGACATTGCCGGCGGCCACGTCGAGGACGGCCTGGGCCGGATCGTGACGTTCATCGGCCGGAACTTCGGCCCTGAACGGGAAACCGCCCGGGTGCGCCTGCTGGAGCTTTTCGACGTGGTGGGAACTTCCGATGACCGCGTCGCCAAGGCCCGGCAGAACCTCGCGCGGGTGCTGTTCTAGTGGGCTCCGCGCTGTTTACCCCGCTGGAGCTGCGCTCGCTGCGGCTGGAGCACCGCGGCTGGGTCTCGCCGATGTGCCAGTACAGCTGCGAACCCGACACCGGCGAAGGCGTGCCCAACGACTGGCACCTGATGCACCTCGGCTCCTTCGCCACCGGCGGAGCCGCCCTCATCCTGACCGAGGCGGCCGCCGTTAACGCGGCCGGGCGGATCAGCCCCCGGGACGCCGGGCTCTACAACGACGCCCAGGCCGAGGCATGGGAGCGGATCGTCTCCTTCGTGCACCGCCACGGGTCCGCGAACGCCAAGATCGGGACCCAGCTGGCGCACGCCGGGCGCAAGGCCTCCTCCTACTGGCCGTTCTCCGGCAAATCCGGCACCGTGCCCGCCTCCGAAGGCGGCTGGAACACCCTGGGCCCGGGCACCGGCGCCTTCGACGGCTACGCCCCGCCGTCGGCCATGACAGAGCAAGAGATCGACGGCGTGATCGCCGACTTCACCGCCGCCGCCGTCCGGGCGGTCGGCGCCGGCTTCGACACGATCGAGATCCACGGCGCCCACGGCTACCTGCTGCACCAGTTCCAGAGCCCGCTGGTCAACGACCGGACCGACAGCTGGGGCGGGGACGAGACCGGGCGCAACCGGTTGACCCTGGCAGTGATCGACGCCGTCCGGGACGTCATCCCGGACTCGATGCCGCTGCTGCTGCGGATCTCCGCCTCCGACTGGGCCGACGGCGGCATCGACGCCGAAGCCTCGGTGCGGTTGGCCCGCGCCGCCGGCGAACACGGGGTGGACCTCGTGGACGTCTCCAGCGGAGGGGCCGTGGCGCACCAGTCGATCCCGGTCGGCCCCGGCTACCAGACCGGATTCAGCGCCCGGATCCGGCGCGAAGCCGGTGTACGGACCGGGACTGTGGGGCTGCTGACCTCGGCAGGACAGGCCGAGCACGCCGTCGCCACGGGGCAGGCCGATGGCGTGTTCATCGCCCGTGCCGCGCTGCGGGACCCGCACTGGTGGCTGCGTGCCGCCTTCGAACTGGGCCACGAGCTGGCTTGGCCGCCGCAGTACGAACGGGCCATCCCGCGGCACACGTTTTAGGCGGCCGCGGCGGTTAGTCTAACGTCATGACTTTCGAACAACCGCACGTCCCGGCGCTGGCCCTGCGCGGGCTGGCCAAACGCTTCGGCACCAAGATCGCCGTCGACGGCATCAGCCTCGACGTCCCGGCCGGCTCCTTTTACGGGATCGTCGGCCCCAACGGCGCCGGCAAGACCACAACGCTGTCGATGGCCACCGGGCTGCTGCGGCCGGATTTCGGCACCGCACTGGTCCACGGGGTAGATGTCTGGCAGCACCCGCTGGAGGCCAAGAAGCTGATGGGGGTGCTGCCGGACGGGGTCCGGCTCTTCGACCGGCTGACCGGCGAGCAGCTGGTGACCTACGCGGGCCTGTTGCGCGGCATGGACCGGGAGGTGGTGGCGTCGCGGGTGGCGGAGCTGCTCGCCGCACTGGACCTCAGCCAGGACGCCGGCACGCTGGTGGTGGACTACTCCGCCGGCATGACCAAGAAGATCGCCCTCGCCTCGGCGCTGATCCACGCGCCCCGGCTGCTGGTGCTGGACGAGCCGTTCGAATCGGTGGACCCGGTCTCCGCCGCCAACATCCGTGACATCCTGGACCGCTACGTCGCGTCCGGGGGCACGGTGATCGTTTCCAGCCACGTCATGGACCTCGTGCAGCGGATGTGCGACCACGTCGCCGTCGTGGCCGCCGGCCGGGTGCTGGCCGCCGGCAGCGTGGACGAGGTGCGCGCGGGCGAGTCGCTTGAGGACCGCTTTGTCCAGCTGGTGGGCGGCCGCAGCCATACGGAAGGGCTGGAATGGTTGCGCACCTTCTGAGGCTCAAGCTCACCCTGCTGCGCAACAGCCTCCGGCGCAGCCCCTGGCAGTTGGTGGGCCTGGGCATCGGGGCGCTGTACGCCCTGGGCATTGTGGGGCTCGGCGTCGCCGGGCTGTTGCTCCTGCGCCAGGCCGACGTCGCGACGGCGCAGACGGTGGTGGTGCTGGGCGGCGCCGCCGCGGTCCTGGGCTGGGCGGTCATTCCGATTGTGGCGTCCGCCGCGGACATGACGCTGGACCCGGCCAGGTTCACGACCTTTGCCGTGCCGATGCCGCAACTGCTGGCAGGACTGGCGCTGGCCGGGCTGATCGGCATTCCGGGGGCGGCGACGACGCTCGTGGCGCTAGCCACCGTGGGCACCTGGTCCCGTGGCTTCCTGGCCGCGGCCGGTGCCCTGGCCGGCGCGGTCCTCGGCGTGCTCACGTGCGTCGTGCTCTCCAAGGTGGTCACTGCCGGCACGGTGAGCCTGGCCAGTTCCCGGCGCTTCAAGGACGTCAGCGCGGTGGCGTTCCTGATCCCGCTGGTGTTGATGGGGCCAATTGTGGCCGGCGTCGCCCGCGGAATCGCCGGCAACGCCGGGTTTGTGACTGAGCTGGCGCGGGTCCTCGAATGGACGCCCGCCGGGGCAGCCTGGGCCCTCGGTGGAGAGCTTGCCGCCGGCCACTTTGGTCCGGCCGCGCTCAAGCTGCTCATCGCCGCCGCCACCCTGGCTGCCCTTGCCTTGTGCTGGAAGTTCCTGCTGCAGCGCGCGCTCGTCACACCGCCCTACGCCGGGACCGCCAAAAAGAAGGCATCAGGGCTGGGGCTGTTCGCCCTGGTTCCGGCCACCCCCACGGGGGCCATTGTTGCGCGCTCGCTGAGCTACTGGCTGCGCGATCCACGCTACGCCGGCGCCCTGGTGGTGGTGCCGCTGCTGCCGGTGCTGCTTTTCTTCCAGGCCAGCCAGACAGGGTTCTACGGGATCCTGCTGTTCGTCGGTCCGCTGACCGCCTTCCTGCTCGCCTGGTCCATCGCCTCGGACGTCTCCTACGACAGCACGGCCTTTGCCCTGCACGTCTCGGCCGGCGTGCGCGGCCTGCACGACAGGCTCGGAAGGGCCGTGGCGTGCCTGGTCTTCGCTTTGCCCGTCGTGTTGGCCTTCAGCGTCCTGCCGATGTTCTTCACCGGCGACTGGTCGCTGTTGCCCGGCATCCTGGGCCTGGCCCTGGGGGTGCTGTTCACCGGGCTGGGTCTGTCCTCTGTGGTCTCGGCGCGCTACACCGTGCCCGTGCCGCTGCCCGGCGACAGCCCGTTCAAGAAGCCGCCGGGCAACGTGGCACAGACCCTTGCCGTGCAGTTCGGCGGCATGGCGGTGCTGCTGCTGCTGGTGAGCCCGGAGCTGGCGCTGGTGACGCTGCAGCTCGCGGGCGGCAGCGCCGTGCCGGGCTGGATCTGCCTGCTCCTCGGCCCGGTGCTGGGCTTCGCGCTGTTCATCGCCGGGGTGCGGCTGGGCGGCAAATGGTTTGATTCGCGCACCCCGGAACTGCTGGCGCAGCTGGCCGTCAACCGCTGACCGGGTCTGACGGCCCGGGCCCGTGCGGGCCGGAGTGGGATAGCCTGCCGTCATGGAAGTCGTGATCCTTGCCGGCAGCAGGCCGATTGCCGCGCTCGCCGCCGACGCGATCGAGGCCCTGCTGCGGCGCAAGCCCGACGCCGTCCTGGGCCTGGCCACCGGATCGTCGCCGCTGCCGGTGTACGAGGAGCTCGCACAGCGGCATGAGCGCGGCGGCCTCGACTTCAGCCGTGCCCGGGCCTTCATCCTGGACGAGTACGTCGGGCTCCCGGCGGGGCACCCCGAGTCCTACCGCGAAGTCATCCGGCGCGAATTCACCGGCCGCGTGAACATCAGCCCGGACAACGTCCGCGGACCCGAGGGGGAGGCCGGCGACATTCCCGCGGCCTGCCGGACGTACGAGGACGCGATCCGGGCCGCCGGGGGAGTGGACCTCCAGCTCCTCGGGGTGGGCACGGACGGCCACATCGGCTTTAACGAACCGGGGTCCTCGCTCGCGTCCCGGACCCGGATCAAAACCCTGGTCGAGCAGACGCGGCGGGACAACGCCCGCTTTTTCGGGAGCCTGGCTGAGGTGCCGCACCACGTCCTCACCCAGGGCCTCGGGACCATCCTGGACGCCCGGCATGTGATCCTCCTCGCCACCGGCGCGCAGAAGGCACAGGCCGTCCGCGACTTCGCCGAGGGACCGGTGGCCGCCATCTGCCCGGCGTCGGTCCTGCAGTTGCATCCCCACGTCTCCGTCCTCCTGGACGAGGCGGCGGCCTCCTCGCTCCGACTCGCCGATTACTACCGGCACAGCTTCGACGGCAAGCCGCGCTGGCAGGGCATGTAACGACGGCAATCCGTCCCACGCTGGAATCCGCCGTCGAGATTCCGTCCGTACCAGCGGCTAAGATGGATGTCATGACCAGCATGACGGATCCCCTCGAAAACGACCCGATGCGTGAGCTCTCCGGAGCCGGGACGTCGACGGCTACGATTGAGCGCGAGGAACTGCGCCAGGAAGTGGAGCCGGGCGACCGGGAGCGCTTCTCGCACTACGTGCGCAAGGAAAAGATCATGGAATCCGCGCTGTCGGGCGAACCCGTCATAGCCCTTTGCGGCAAGGTGTGGACGCCGGGCCGGGATCCGAAGAAGTTCCCGGTCTGCCCGGAGTGCAAAGAGGTCTACGAGGGCCTCCGCCCGGGCGGCGACGGCGGAGACTCCGGGAAATAGGGCCATCGAATTAGGCCACCCGCAGCCGGCTGGGTCCGTTGGGGCTGCCGGCGCCGTGCCGGCGCTGCCGCCCCGCGCTGCGGGATCCGCCGCGTTCCTGCTGTCCGGTTCATCCGAAAAAGATTGGTGTTTTTGTGCTTAATTGGGTTTCTCCGGAACCGGCTGACGTGCGCGGAGGGGAGGACTCCTAAGTGACAGAGACACTCTTTGGCGGACCCGTGCTGCCGCCCGCGTATCCCGAGCGGGCCGCGTGGGGTACCGCCCCGAAGCTGCGCGCCTGGCAGCAGGAAGCACTGGACAGCTACTTCGGCAGCCACCCCAAGGACTTCCTGGCGGTCGCCACCCCCGGAGCCGGCAAGACCACGTTCGCTTTGCGCGTGGCCTCGATGCTGATCGAGGCCGGCGTGGTGAACCGGGTGACGATTGTGGCCCCGACAGACCACCTCAAGCGCCAGTGGGCCGACGCTGCCGCGAAGGTCGGCATCGCGATCGACCCGAACTTCAAGAACGCTGACGGCCAGCACGGCCGCGGCTTCATCGGCGTCGCGGTCACCTACGCCCAGGTGGCCAGCAAGCCGATGCTGCACCGGGCCAAGACCGAGGCGGCGCGCACGCTGGTGATCCTCGACGAAATCCACCACGGCGGCGAAGCGCTGTCCTGGGGTGACGGCCTGCGCGAGGCCTTCGATCCCGCGGCCCGGCGCCTGTCCCTGACGGGTACCCCGTTCCGTTCGGACACCTCGCCGATCCCGTTTGTCGAGTACGCCGAGGACCGCGACGGCATCCGCCGCTCCAAGGCCGACTACACCTACGGCTACGGCAAGGCCCTCCGCGACCATGTGGTCCGCCCGGTGATGTTCATGGCCTACTCCGGCCAGATGCGCTGGCGGACCAGCGCCGGGGACGAGATGGCCGCCTCCCTGGGCGAAGCCGCGGTCACCAAGGACATCACGTCCCAGGCTTGGCGGACGGCATTGAACCCGGCCGGCGAATGGATCCCGGCCGTGCTGGCCGGGGCGGACAAGCGCCTCAGCGAGGTGCGGCGCACCGTGCCCGACGCCGGCGGCCTGGTGATTGCCACCGACCACGACGACGCGCGGGCCTACGCCGGCCAGTTGAAGAAAATCACCGGCGAATCACCCACCGTCATCCTCTCCGACGACGCGAAGGCCTCCAGCAAGATCGAGGAGTTCTCCGCCGGCGACAAGCGTTGGATGGTTGCGGTCCGTATGGTCTCCGAAGGCGTGGACGTCCCGCGGCTTTCCGTCGGCGTCTACGCGACCTCTACGTCGACCCCATTGTTCTTCGCCCAGGCCGTGGGCCGCTTCGTGCGTGCCCGCAAGCGCGGCGAGACGGCCTCGGTGTTCCTGCCCTCCGTGCCGCAGCTGATGGCGCTGGCGAACTCCATGGAAGCCGAGCGCGACCATGCCCTGGACCGGCCGGAGAAGGAAGACGCCGACGGGCTGTTCAATCCCGAGGACTCGCTGATGGACGAGGCGAACCGCGAGGAGAAAGCCTCCGACACCCTGATGAAGGGCAAGTTCGAGGCGCTCGACTCGCAGGCCTCCTTCGACCGCGTGCTGTTCGACGGCGGCGAGTTCGGGACCGGCGGCGAGGTGGGCTCGGAGGACGAGCTGGACTTCCTCGGGATTCCCGGCCTGCTCGACGCCGAACAGGTCGGCACCCTGCTGCGCCAGCGCCAGCATGAACAGCTCAACCGCAAGAACAAGCGGGCCCCCCAAGCCGCCGCCGAGGCCGTGCCGGCCGTGCCGGACCACCGAATGCTGATGGACCTGCGCACCGAGCTGGCCAAGAACGTCGCGGCCTGGTCCGCCCGGACCGGGACCCCGCACGGCGTCATCCACACCAAGCTCCGGACCGTGTGCGGCGGCCCGGCCGTCGCCCAGGCCAACGAAGAGCAGCTGCAGACGCGGCTGCGGAAGCTTCAGGACTGGTTCATCGGCCGGAAGTAGCCGCCGGAAGCTGCGGCCGCGCCGGCCCGCAGGGCAAAACACGCCACAAAAAAGGGACCGGGGTAACCGGTCCCTTTTAATGCCGCCGCCCCTGCCTTACTGGGCGGCGCCGCAGGTCTGGGAGAATTTCTGGCCGGCCGCGGTGTACTCGGCCTTCAGCTCCTCAAGCTTGGCCGAGTCGGAGTCCTTCTTCGCGGCCTCATCCAGGTAGTCCAGGATCGACTGCAGCGGGGCCTGCAACTCCTCGGAGGCCTTCGCCTCGATGGGCCGAATCTGGTTGGCCAGCCGCGTCATGCCGAACTTGTCCGAACTGGACGTCGGCGACGAGGTGATGGTCTTGATGCGGGCGCAGGTTTCCTCACTGGTCATCTGCGGGGTGGCAGTGCAGGCGGCTGCACCGAGCAGGGTACCGGCAGCGATCAGGACGGTCAGGGTCTTCTTCATGGTGTACTCCGGGAATTTACGGGTCCGACGTTACTGGCAAGGATTTCGAGTCTACTGTGCGGCTCGAGGCGGCGACGAGCTCAGGCGATGTCGACGCCGCCGAACTCCATCTCGGCGAAGGCGTCGTCGAGATCCTCGGCGATCCCCACCGTGAGCCCGCGCGGCACGGTGACGGAGTAGCCGGCCTGGACGGCATCCAGGGCGGTGGCCTTCACACAGTGGTCGGTGGCGATGCCCACGACCACCACTTCCTCGACGTCGTGGCTCTGCAGCCAGTCGTCCAGGCCGATGGCATCCTCGCCAGCGGCGAGATCACTGCCGGCTGCGGCACCGGCGTCGACGGCGCCGCCCATCGGCAGCGAACCGGGCGCACGGTCGCCGGTGGGGACGGCGTCGTCCGGGGCCAGCAGCCCCTCGAAGCCCGAGTAGGCCGCGGTGAACTGTCCCTTGCGGAAGTAGGCCTGGATGTATTCGGTGTCCAGGTCCGGGTGCAGCTCCGCGCCGCGGGTGCCCGCGACACAGTGCGGCGGCCAGCTGTCGACAAAGTCGGGCTGCTCCGAGAAGTGCGCGCCCGGCTCGATGTGCCAGTCCTGGGTGGCCACGACGTGGTCGAACTGCCCGTGGTGGGCGTCGACGTATTCGCTGATCTCGGCCGCCAGGGCCGCTCCGCCCTCGACCGGGAGCGCCCCGCCCTCGCAGAAATCGTTCTGCACGTCAACGATGATCAAGGCACGTGACATTCAGTCCTCCTCGTAGATGGTGGGGATGGCTGCTTCGCCGCGCTGGAGCCGGTTGACCACGGCCGGGAGCTCCTTCATGCTGTCGGCGTGGCGCTGCCGCGCCCGAACGACGCCCTCGGGCCCGGTCCAGCCGGGCAGCAGCTCGCCGTTCTTGATGAACTGCTGCAACAGCTGCCGGTCGTTGCCGTCGTCGTCCGGGTGGTGCCCGATGCCGACGATTTCCTGGCTGGCGGTGCCGCGCTCGTTGAGCCTGCGCAGCGCGTATTTGCGCCCGCCCTTGCTGGTCTTGTTCTTGGCCGCCTTGGCTACCGGAACGAACGCGCCGGAGTCGTCGGTGCGGCTGACCAGCTTGTAGACCATGCTCGCCGTCGGAGCGCCGGAGCCGGTCACCAGCGAGGTGCCGACGCCGTAGGAGTCCACCGGGGCGGACTGGAGTGCGGCAATGGCGAATTCGTCGAGGTCCGAGGTGACGATGATCCGGGTGTTCTCGTTGCCCAGCTGGTCGAGCAGCTGCCGGACCCACTGCGCCTGCGCCACGAGGTCGCCGGAATCCAGCCGGACCGCGCCCAGCTTGTCGCCGGCCAGTTCGACGGCGGTCCGGACGGCCGCTTCGACGTCGTAGGTGTCCACGAGCAGCGCGGTGCCGGCACCCATCGAGGCGATCTGCGCCTCAAAAGCCTCGCGCTCGGTGTCGTGCAGCAGGGTGAAGGAGTGGGCGGCGGTGCCCACCGTCTTGATCCCGTAGCGCCGGCCGGCCTCGAGGTTTGAGGTGCTGTCGAAGCCGGCGATCACGGCGGCGCGTGCGGCCGCGACGGCGGATTCCTCCTGCGTCCGGCGGGAGCCCATTTCGACGCAGGGCCGGGTGCCAGCGGCCGTGATCATGCGGGAGGCCGCGGACGCGATGGCGCTGTCATGGTTGAGGATCGAGAGGATGTACGTTTCGAGGATGCAGGCCTCGGCGAAGGTGGATTCGACGATCAGGATGGGGGAGTTGGGGAAATATGCTTCGCCCTCGGCGTAGCCCCAGATGTCGCCCGAGAAGGAGAAATTGGCCAGGTACTCCAGGGTTTCCTCGTTGACCACCTTGGTCCGGCGCAGGAAGTCGATCTCGGCGTCGCCGAAGCGGAAGTCCGCGATCCCCTCCAGCAGCCGGCCGGTGCCCGCCACGATCCCGTAGCGCCGGCCGTCCGGCAGTCGCCGCGCAAAGGCTTCGAACACCGACTTGCGGTGGGCGGCGCCGGAATGCAGGGCGGCCTGCAGCATGGTCAGCTCGTAGTGGTCGGTGTACAGGGACGTGCGGGGATGGTCCCAGCCAGCTGAGGTGCTCACAAATTCACTCTAGTCCCCACCGGCTCCCACGTCTCGCTTCGCTTCGCCGCGGGGCCCTCGCCGGTGTGGGCCCACCCACCGGCTCCCACGTCTCGCTTCGCTTCGCCGCGGGGCCCTCGCCGGTGTGGGCC
>NZ_JBFTHF010000006.1:0-228500 GCF_056394105.1 Arthrobacter sp. 10T419
GCGTCACCGCACCATCCAACACCCGCGACGGATAATTCAACCGCCCCACCGCATTCTTCGCCTTCGACACCACCCACACACCACCATCGTTCAACTCCACCTCAGCAGTCTTAAACCCCGGATAGATGATGGCCCCCGTCACCAACACCGCAGCAGCAGCCACAAGACCGGTTGCGGTCAGGTAGTTTTTGCGGTGTTTTGTCCGGGCTGCGGATGCGGTTTTGGTTCGGGCAGGGCGGACGCCGGGGCGTGTTTTTGCCCGCACGGTATCGAGGATGTATTTCATTTCCTGCTGTCCCCCAGTGTCACGCCCGCTGGACGCAGTGAAGTGCCTTGGCGTGGTCGGATATCCACGACTATGACATATTGACCATCGAATAGAGAAACCTGCGCGCCGCTATTGCGGGCGCTCAGGGTCTTTGCCTGGCCGCCTAATCCAGGACCAGGCCCCTCCCGCTGCCCCGTTGCAGCTCCACGGGGTGGATTTCGCCGAAGCCGCGCACGTTCTCGGCGTCGCGGGGAAGCAGTACGAAGCGTTCGTCGTGTTCCAGCGCCGCCGCGGTCATGGAGTCCACCAGCACGGTGCCCGGATCGGCCAGCGCCGTGAGGCGGGCGGCCAGGTTCACGGTGGGCCCGTAGATGTCACCCAGCCGGGAGAGGATGCGGCCCCACACCATGGCCACGCGCGCCTGCGGCAGGATCTCGTCCTCGTTGAAGGCCTGCGAGAGGGCCAGCGAGATCTCGGCCCCGGCAGCAGGGGTTTCGGCAATGTAGAGGACTTCATCGCCGACCGTCTTCACGAGGCGTCCGCCGCCGACGGAAATGATTTCCGCGCACTTGTTCTCAAAGCGCTGCACCAGCTGGGCAAGCGTCTTTTCGTTCATCCGGCGGGACAGGCTGGTATAGGAGACCAGGTCCGCGAAGCCGACGGCGCGGGCGAGCGGCAGCGGGGCGTCGTCCTCGTCCCCTTCGCGGCCTTCCTCGCTTGAGGCCAGGCCGGCCTCGGCGCGCACGGCCAGGCGCTGCACCCCGGCGTTGAGCTGGCGGCGCCAGGAGTAGACCAGCATTTCCTCGAGTGCGTCCACGAGCGAGGGCAGTTCGCTGACCAACCGCTTGCGGGCCACGGCGTCGGTGACCCCCTGCTGGTGGACCATATCCTCCACCAGGGCCTCGATCTGCCAGACCACCATGCGGTCCGTCATCTGGCCGATGGCGCGGGTGACGGAGATGGCCGCTTCCTCGGTGAGCTTGCCGGCGCGGACCAGGTCCACAATTGTGCTCAGCGCGGACTGGTCCCGTTCCGTGAACGCCACGTCGTCGTCGCCGAGGTTGGGGAACCCGAGGGCGCGCCAGAGTTTCCGGGCGGACAGCAGGGACAGCCCTGCACCGGCAGCCACCTCGCGGCGGCGCAGCTTGCGTTCGCCGCCCAGCAGCCGCTGCTCGAGAGCCTTGGTGGCGAGGCGTTCCGCGGACATGGTGCCGGTGGGAGGGGTGGCAGGCGGCTCTTCGGCGGCAGCCGGGCCGGCGGCGGCGGCGTCGTCGTCGGTATCAGCGTTGTCGTCGGTGGCGGGGTCAGCAGCACCGGTGGCGGGGTCAGCAGCACCGTCGGCGGGGTCAGTGGCGTCGGAGCCGGCGTCGGTGTCGAAGTCGGCCGGGTCATCGGCGTCGGAAGTTGCGAGGGAGTCCAGCACGGCGGCTTCGAGGGAGGACGCTTCGAGTACCGCTTCGGGCACGTCCGAGGGTTCGGCGGCCAGGAGTCCGGTGTCGGGGTGCACGTTCTCAGCGTTCATCTCTTCCACCTTCTCTCAAGTCCATGGGCCATTCGCCGGGATCGTGCATCGTGTCGTCGGCCTCAAGCAGTTCGTCCTCCGGAAGTTCGTCTAACGCGTCGAGAATGAAGTTCCGGAACGTCATGACTTCGGGGACGTCCGGAATCACCGTGCTGGAGGGGTACCCGGTATCCAAGGATATATTCCCCGAGCGCAGGGTCCGTTGGAGCAGCGTCTGTTCGATGAACACATTACGGACCGCGGCCAGCGGAACCTGCTGGTCGCGCCGCCGCAACATGCCGTATCGGGCAACCAGGCGCCGGCTGGTCAGGGTGTAGCGGCTGGCGTGCCAGGTCACCACCCTGGGGAGGCAGTAGCCCACCAGCACCCAGGCCGCCAGCGCCAGGCAGCCGCCGATCAGCCACGGCGTCCAGTCGGGAGTGACGAGCGGGACGAGTTTGGCCGGCCCGCCCTTCACAATCCAGGCGCAGGCAAAGGCGGTGAGGGCGGAGACCAGGATGAACAGCAGGCCCGGGACGATCAGTGTCCGCGGCTGGGGGCGGGTAACGACAATCACTTGCTCGCCCGGGAGGAGCTCCTTACGCATAGCCGCTTTCGCCGCCGGCCTCGCCGGGAGGGGTCCACGGACGCAGGTGCACGACGTCGCCGGCGGTCACCACGTGCTCGTGCCCGGCCGCATCGACCACCAGCAGGGATCCGTAGTCGTCCAGCCTGGTGGCGTGGCCGATGATCTCGTGGTCGCCGGGAAGCTGGGCCCGGACCTGCTTGCCGAGGGTGGTCAGCACGTGCTCCACCCGCTTGTGCAGCGAAGGACCGCCAGCCATTCCCGCGGCGGGGTCGCCGTCGGCGTTGCAGAAGCTGCGGTAGAGCGTGGCGAAGCGGGAGAGGTAGCTTTTCAGCAGTGCCGTCCGGTCCACCGTCGTCGGGTGTTCCAACAGCACCGAGGTGGCCGTGGGCACCGGAAGTTCGGCCTCGGTGAGAGTGACGTTCAGCCCGGTCCCGAGCACCACGGGGGGAACGGCGCCGTCGCCCATGGGGCCCAACTGTGCGAGGATGCCGGCGATCTTCTGGCCGCGGACCAGGACGTCGTTGGGCCATTTGAGTTCGGCCGGGATGCCGGCGGTTTCCAGCAGGGCCTCCCGCAGCGCGAGCGCGGCAAGCAGCGAAAGCCAGGAGTAGCTCTGGGTGGGCAGCGGGCGGCCCTCGGCGTTGACCGGCCGGAGCACGATCGAGACCGAAACGGAACTGCGGGCCGGGGCTTCCCAGTGCCGGTCCAGGCGGCCGCGGGCGGCGCTCTGGTACTCAGCAGTGAGCACGGACAGGTCCGGCCAGGCACCGGGATCCACGCTCACGCCGCGCAGCAGGTCCGCGTTGGTGGAGCCGGTGGACTCCACTACGGTCAGTTGCGGGATGCCGTTGGCCGAGAGGAACGCGGCGTCGCTGAGGGCGCCCTGGTCCAGGGGTGGACGGTCCGGTGTCTCCTGCGCGGCTTGCATGCTTGAATCCTACCGAGTTACCGTTCCGCCGGCTGCGGCCCGGTCACCGCGGAACGTCCCCACGTTTGGACGCCGCCGCGGCGCGTTGCACTGACACGCCGCGGCATTCCGGCGTCGAACCCGCAAAGGTGGGGAGTCTCGGCGGCCCGCACCGCCCCGGAACGGCGAAAAAGCGGCCGGAAACTCAGAGGAAAATGTCAGGAACCAGCCGGTCTTCCGGCGCGCCCAGGCTGTACGGCGCGAAGTCCGTGACGCCGGCTGCGGCCAGCACCTCTTCGTCGGTGTAGAAATTTCCGCTCCAACTGCCGGATGCCGGGATGGCATTGCTGGCGGTCAGCACGGCGTGGGCGGCGTCGGCCATGATCTGCGGGCCGCGCGCACCGCGGACGATCTGCTCGCCGCCGGGCATGTTGCGGATCGCGGCGGTGTCGATCAGGGTGCAGGGCCAGAGCGAGTTCACGCTGATGCCGTCCACCTTGAGTTCCTCGGCCAGGCCCAGCGTGGTCAGGCTCATGCCGTACTTGGCCATGGTGTAGGCAAGGTGCATGCCGGCCCACTTGGGGTCCAGGTTCAGCGGGGGCGAGAGCGTGAGGATCTGCCCGGCCGTGGACTCGCGGAGCGCCGGCAGGGCGAGCTTGCTGAGCAGGAAGGTGCCGCGGACGTTGATGTCCTGCATGAGGTCATAGCGCTTCATGTCCACGGCGTCGGTCTTGGAGAGGTCGATCGCCGAGGCATTGTTGACCACAATGTCGATCCCGCCGAAGCGTTCGACGGCGGCGGCAACCGCGCCGGCGACGTCGGCGTCGTTGCGCACATCGCCGACCAGCGGCAGCGCCTGTCCCCCGGCCTCCTCGATCTGCTCGGCGGCCGAGTAGACGGTGCCCTCGAGTTTGGCGTGCGGCTGGCCGGTCTTGGCCAGCAGCACGATATTGGCGCCGTCCCGGGCCGCACGGAGGGCGATCGCCAGGCCGATGCCGCGGCTGCCGCCGGACATCAGGATGGTGCGGCCCGCCAGGGTACCCGAGGCCTGGTACGGCTCCGGCTGGCGGGGTTCCGGGGAGACGGCCGAAGCGTCGTTGCTTGAAGTCATAGCCCCACCTTAGCCGATGTTACTCACCAGTAACATACCTTTTCGCGGGACGGTCATGACGTTCCCGCCCGGTTATTGCCCGCGCGGACGCGGAAATATGGCCCGCACCCGCGGAATTCCGGGGTCCAGCCCCGGTGCGGCCGCGGGCAACTGGGCTGGAGCGCAGCAGCCGGCGGTGAAGCTTGGGGTGAAAATTGTAGGTTTTCTACAGCGGCGCGGACGAATACCGTCACTAGACTTGCCAGCACGGCCATGTTTTTGTGTGGAATCCACTTAAGCGCCACCGCACAGGCCTGCGACAGCCGTAACGATGAACAGCAGCGAACAACAGAGCCGGAGACACTTGATGAGCCACGATCTGACCACGACCGCGGGAAAGATTGCCGATTTCCGCGACCGCCAGGCCCGTGCCGAGCAGCCCTCCGGCCCGGAAGCGATCGAGAAACAGCACGCGCGCGGCAAGAACACCGCCCGCGAGCGTATCGACCTGCTGCTCGACGCCGGGTCCTTCGTCGAGTTCGACGCCCTCGCCGTGCACCGCTCCACGGCGTTCGGCATGGAGAAGAAGAAGCCGCTGGGCGACGGCCTGGTCTCCGGTTACGGCACCGTGGACGGCCGGCCCGTGGCCGTCTACAGCCAGGACTTCTCCGTCTACGGCGGTTCACTGAGCCAGGTCAACGGCGAGAAGATCGTCAAGGTCCAGGAGTTCGCGCTGCGCAACGGCTGCCCCGTGGTCGGCATCCTCGACGGCGGCGGCGCCCGCATCCAGGAAGGCGTCGCCTCGCTGGCCATGTTCGCGGACATCTTCCGCAACAACGTCCACGCCTCCGGCGTCGTGCCGCAGATTTCGCTCATCATGGGCCCCTCCGCCGGCGGCGCGGCCTACTCCCCCGCCCTGACCGACTACGTCGTCATGGTGAACAAGACCTCGCACATGTTCATCACCGGCCCGGACGTGATCAAGACCGTCACCGGCGAAGACGTCGACATGGAGACCCTCGGCGGGGCGCGGCAGCACAACGCCAACACCGGCACCTCCACCTACCTCGCCGCCGACGAGGCGGACGCCGTCGAGTTCGTCCGCGAACTGCTGGACTTCCTGCCCTCAAACAACCTCGCCGAAGCCCCGGTGCTGGAGCACAGCCAGCAGCCGGAGCTCGACGACGACGACCTGGCCCTCGATGTGCTCATCCCGGACTCGGCCAACCAGCCGTACGACATGCGCAAGGTGATCGAACAGATCGTCGACGACGCGCACTTCCTGGAGATGCAGTCGCTCTACGCGCCGAACGTGATCATCGGCTACGGCCGGGTCGAGGGCCACACCGTGGGCATCGTGGCCAACCAGCCGATGCAGTTCGCCGGCACCCTGGACATCGCAGCCTCGGAGAAGGCCGCCCGCTTTGTCCGGCACTGCGACGCCTTCAACATCCCCATCATCACGCTGGTGGACGTGCCGGGCTTCCTGCCGGGCAAGGACCAGGAGTTCCAGGGCATCATCCGCCGCGGCGCGAAACTGCTCTACGCCTACGCCGAGGCCACCGTGCCGAAGCTGACCGTGATCACCCGCAAGGCCTACGGCGGCGCGTACATCGTGATGGGCTCCAAGAAGCTCGGCGCCGACCTCAACCTGGCCTGGCCCACCGCGCAGATCGGCGTGATGGGCGCCCAGGGCGCGGTCAACATCCTGTACCGCCGCGAGCTCGCCGCGGTTGCGGAGGCCGGCGGCGACGTCGAGGCCAAGCGCGCCGAGGTCATCCGGCAGTACGAGGAGGAGCTGCTCAACCCGTACCAGGCCGCCCAGCTGGGCTACGTGGACGCGGTGATCGCCCCGTCCGAGACGCGGCTGCAGATCATCAAGGGCCTGCGCGCGCTGCGGGACAAGCGTGCCAGCCTGCCCGCCAAGAAGCACGGGAACATCCCGCTGTGACGCCCTCGATCGAACCGGGCACCGAGCCGGGAGCCACCCAGCCGGCGGCACAGCCGGCGCTCGCCGTCGTGAAGGGCGAGCCGACGGCCGAAGAACTCGCGGCACTGACCGCAGTCGTCCTTTCCCTGGGCAGCGGCGAGACGGCCGCTGCGGAGAAGCCGGGCGTGCGGCACTGGATCCGGCGGCAGCAGCTGCAACTGGCGCCGAAGCCGGGCCCGGGCTCGTGGAAGCGCAGCCGCGGCTAAGAAAAGTTCAGTAACCCTTTCATAACTGGCGCGGCCCGGCTAGTCTCGTTCGGGTGACTACCCAAACAACTCAGAACACCACGCCCGACAATCCGGTTCCGGCACGCCCGCAGACCGCGATCGACGTCGTCGCTGACGCCTTCACGGACACCCTGATCCGGCTCAACCCGAGCTTCGCCACCGAGCTGGGCCTGCCCGGCCACGAAACCGAGTACCCGGACTTCTCCCCCGCCGGCCATGAGGAGTTCGCTGCCGCGGCCCGCGAGGCCCTCGCCGCGCTGGACGGGCTGGAGCCCGCTGACGACGTCGACGCCGTCACCCTGGACGCGATGCACGAGCGCCTCGGCCTGCAGCTGGAGATCCACGACTCCGGCTGGGACCTGGCCGAGCTGAACAACATCGCCTCCCCGGCCCAGGAGATCCGCGCGATCTTCGACCTGATGCCGATGGACACCGCCGCGCAGTGGGAGCACATCGCCGGCCGCGCGCACAATGTCCCCGCTGCCCTGGACGGTTACATCGTGTCGCTGCGCACGGCCCGGGACGCCGGCCGGGTCTCCGCCGCCCGCCAGGTGCGGATCGTGATCGAACAGACCACCAAGCACGCCGCGGACGACGGCTTCTTCGCCAAGCTGGCCGCCGAGGCAAAGACCGCCGAGGGTCCGCTGCCCGAAGACGTGCAGTCCAAGCTCGACGCGGGAGCTGCCGCCGCCCGCGCGGCCTATGCCCGGCTGGCCGGCTTCCTGGAATCCGAACTGCTGCCGGCCGCCCCGGAAAAGGACGCCGTGGGCCGCGAACGCTATGCCCTGGCCTCCCGCTCCTTCCTCGGCGCCACGGTGGACCTTGAGGAGACCTACGCCTGGGGTGTCCAGGAACTCGACCGCCTGATCGCCGAACAGGAGCGCGTGGCCAACGAGATCCGGCCCGGCGCCACGGTCGAAGAGGCCAAGGAAATCCTGAACAACGATCCGGCCCGCCAGCTCAAGGGCACCGAAGCCCTCCGGGCCTGGATGCAGGAGCTCTCCGACAAGGCTGTGGCCGACCTCGCCGGCGTGCACTTCGACATCCCGGACGCCATGAAGACGCTCGAGTGCAAGATTGCCCCCACCCAGGAAGGCGGCATCTACTACACCGGCCCCTCGGACGACTTCAGCCGGCCGGGCCGGATGTGGTGGTCCGTGCCGCCGGGCGAGGACACCTTCACCACCTGGGCCGAGACCACCACGGTCTACCACGAGGGCGTGCCGGGCCACCACCTGCAGGTCGCCACGGCCACTTACCGGCGGGAGCTGCTGAACAAGTGGCGGCGCAACGTCTGCTGGACCTCCGGGCACGGGGAAGGCTGGGCACTGTACGCCGAGAAGCTGATGCAGGAGCTCGGCTATTTGAAGGATCCGGGCGACCACATGGGCATGCTGGACATGCAGCGCATGCGGGCGGCCCGGGTGGTGTTCGACATCGGCGTGCATCTGGAGTTGGAGGTGCCCGAGCGTTGGGGGTCGGGCACCTGGACTCCGGACACGGGGTACGAGTTCCTGAAGCAGAACCTTGCGATCAGCGAGGGCCAGCTCAAGTTCGAGTTCACCCGTTACCTCGGCTGGCCGGGGCAGGCACCGTCGTACAAGGTGGGCCAGCGGCTCTGGGAGCAGATCCGCGCCGAGCTCGAATCCCGGCCGGGCTTCGACCTCAAGGCCTTCCACACCAAGGCGCTCAACATGGGCTCCGTGGGGTTGGACACGCTGAAGCGGGCGCTGCTGGGGTAGGCCGGGCCTGTTGCAGGCACGGCCGCCTTCCTCCGCGTGCTCGCGCGTCCTCCCCACCGTCTCCCTCCCCTCGCAAGCTCGGGCAGGGAACCCTGACGGTGTGGGCCCACGCTTAGACGCACGCTTCCGGAAGGCTGCCGCGCCGCTGCCTACTCCCCCGGGCACTCCCCCGGGCACGGGCGAGACAATCGCCACACTCTGGGGTGGAATAACTTCATAAATGGGTGGTCTTTCGGCGTCTTTGCGGGGATCTTGTGGGCGGGGGAATATCTGGGACGCGTAACATTTCTCAACGTTCGTTCGTCGTGTTATGCAGCCCGGTCCTAGCGTATTCGGGTGACCACTCAGACAAGCACCCCCGCAACCGCAGGAAAGCCCGGTTTCCAGCTGCCCAAATGGGCCGGCTCATTCGGCTTCCAAATCATCGCCGCCCTGATCGTGGGCCTGGGCCTTGGCCTGCTCGCGAAATACACAGGCAGCACCAAGGCCAACCCCAACGCCCTCGGCGCCACCCTGCAGACCATCGGCTCGAGCTACGTCTCGCTGCTGCAGACCGCCGTCCTGCCGCTCATCTTTACCGCGGTCGTCAGCTCCATCTCCAACCTGCGCGCCGTCTCCAACGCGGCCCGGCTGGCCTGGAACACGCTGCTCTGGTTCGCGATCACCTCGCTGATCGCGGTGCTGATCGGCATCGGCCTGGGCGTGCTGCTGCAGCCCGGCGCTGGCACCGGCATCACCAAGCAGGCCGAGTACGCCGGCAAGTCCGGTGACTGGTGGGCGTTCCTGACCGGGCTGTTCCCGAAGAACTTCCTGGGCCTCGGCGCGAGCACCACCGTCACGGACGGCGTCGCGACCACCGCCGTGAGCTTCAATGTCCTCCAGATCCTCGTGATCGCGATCGCCGTCGGCATCGCGGCCCTGAAGGTGGGCAAGGCCGCCGAGCCGTTCCTGAACCTCAACGCCTCCGCACTCGCCGTGATCCAGAAGGTCCTCTGGTGGATCATCCGGATCGCCCCGCTCGGCACCGTCGGCCTGATCGGCAACGCCGTGGCCGTCTACGGTTGGGACACCATCGGCTCGCTCGGCAAGTTCACCTTTGCCATCTACGTTGGCCTCGCCCTCGTGCTGTTCGTGGTGTACCCGGTCCTGGTCCGCAGCCACGGCCTGTCCATCAAGCAGTACTTCTCCGGCGTCTGGCCCGCGGTGCAGCTGGCCTTCGTTTCCCGCTCCTCCGTAGGGACCCTGCCGCTGACCCAGCGCGTGACCGAACGCTCCCTGGGCGTGCCCCGCGCCTACGCCTCCTTCGCCGTGCCGCTGGGCGCCACCACCAAGATGGACGGCTGCGCCGCGATCTACCCGGCTGTATCCGCGATCTTCGTGGCCCAGTTCTTCGGCATCCAGCTGGACTTCACCCAGTACCTGCTGATCGCCCTCGTCTCGGTGCTGGGCTCCGCCGCTACTGCCGGCACCACCGGCGCCGTCGTCATGCTGACCCTGACGCTCTCCACGCTGGGACTGCCGCTGGCCGGCGTCGGCCTCCTGCTGGCGATCGACCCGATCCTGGACATGGGCCGCACCGCGGTCAACGTGGCAGGCCAGGCTCTGGTCCCCACCATCGTGGCCAAGCGCCAGGGCATCCTGGACGAGTCGCTCTACAACGCCCCGCGCAACGGTGACCCGTTCAGCGACGACGTCGTGGACGCCGATGTTGTGGACGCCTCCCGTGTGGACGCCGACGGCGGTGTCCCGGCTGCCGAGGGACGCGAACTGGCCGGCGCCAAGGCCTAAGCCCAGCGCCCAACGAAAGTAGTCCCCGGGGTTCTCCTCCCGGGGACTACTTTTTTATGGTCCTGGTGCTGCTGCGCCCTAGTGGCCGCCTCCGCCGATAACGCCCTTCTCGACGGCCTTGGTGACCGCGTCGGCCTCGGCCTGGGTCAGGGTGCCGTCGCTGACAGCCTTGTCCAGCCTGGTCTTCAGCGCCGCGGCGCGTTCCGCCTGTTCGGCGGTGCGGAGCTCCGTCAGGGCCGCCGTCACCTTGGCCTCGTCAATGCCCAACGAGGACGCGAGGGACTTGGCCAGCTCCGCCTCCATGGCCGCCCTGTCCGGCCGGGTACCTTCAGCCGGCCGGGCAGTCGGTTTGTGGGCGTCGCGGAAGGCTTTCAGCGCGTCGGTGACCTTGGCTTCGTCCACGCCGAGCTTGGCCGCGAGTTCGGATGCCCGCGCACCGCCGAAGCCTCCGCGTTCGCCGCGTTCACCGCCAGGGCCGTGCCCGCCGCGCATTCCCATGCCCGAGCCGTCACCCTTTGTGCTGCTGCCGTCCGGGGAAGCGGTGGAGCTGGGGGTGGGGGTCGGCGTCGTGGTGGCGGAGGCCATCCCAGCGACTCCGACGCCGGCGCCCAGCGCCAGGGCGGCGGCCGAAATGCCGAGCGTGATTCTCTTGGTACGTGACATGTGCGCTCTCCTGGATCTGCCGTACAGCGACGGCTCTGCGGTCAGTGGTCTTTCGCAAGACGTGACTCCAGTGTGTGCCGCGGGCTTCGGCGGGAGCTGTCCAGAACCTTTCATCTTCCTGTGAATGCTTCCAGGCCGTGCCGTTCCCCAAAACCTTCCCTTGTCCCGGGGCGCAAAGTGGCTAGGCTCAGGTCATGCTGATCGTCACCTCAAACGACATCCCCGGCCACCGGATTGACGCCGTCTTCGGCGAAGTCATGGGACTGACCGTGCGGTCGCGGGACGTCGGCGCCCAGGTCGTGGCGGGATTACGTTCGCTGGCCGGCGGCGAGCTGCGCGAACTGACCCAGGTGCTTTACGAGAGCCGGCAGGAGGTCATGGCGCGGATGGTCGCGGAGGCCGCGCAGCGCGGTGCCAACGCGATCGTGGCGATGCGGTTCGACACGGCCCACATGGCCAACAACTGGACGGAGATCTGCGCCTACGGCACGGCGGTGTTTGCCATCCCGCTGGGCGCCGGCGAGCCCGGCGCAACGGGCCAGTCCGTCCAGCTGACGAGCTGAGCCCAGAAACTTGCCCTGAGTGCAAACATGCACATAGTGTAAGTGCATGCCCACTCCGCCCCTTTCCGACCCCGACGGCGGGGCGGCGCCGCCGTCGCGACGCGAACTCAACAAGGCCGCCACCCGGCAGGCCATTACGGATGCCGCGCTCGGCCTGCTCCGTTCCAGGGGCCCGGGCAACTTCACGGTGGAGGACATCGCCGAAACCGCCGGCATCTCCCGCCGGACCTTCTTCAACTACTTCAGCAGCACCGAAGTGGTCATCGCCTCCGTAACCCACGGGTTCCTGGACACCGCGCTCCAGCAGTTCCGGCTGCGCCCGGCCGACGAACCGATCCTGGAATCAGCGCAGGCGGCCCTGGTTGAACTCGCCGACCCGATGACCATTGCTCCGCTGGCTGAGCTCTACAGCCTGGGCCAGTCCAACCCGCAGCTCAACCGGTCCGAGCTCGAGGCCTGGGACCACTGCACCGCCGAGATCATCGACGCCGCCCGCGAACGCTTCGCCCGGGGCTCCGGCGTCGAAATCGACGAGCTGTACCTGCGCGCCCTCGCCGGCTCGGTCATCTACTGCGGCAAAGCCGCCATGGATGTTTGGTTCGCACGCTGCGGCGGCTCACTCACCCCCGAATCGCTCTCCACCCTGCGCCAACTCCTGATCGACTCCATGGGCCTGCTGGGCTCCGGATTTGCCTCCCCCGCAGCCGTCCCGGCCGCCACCCCACCCGCCGCCCCTTCCCCAGATCGGTCCTGACATGGCTCTTTTGCTCTATCGACTCGGCAAGTTCTCCTACCGCCACCGCTGGCTCGTCATCTCCCTCTGGCTTGCCGTCATGGTTGCCGTCGGCGGCGCCGCGGCGGCGCTTCACGGCACGCTGTCCAACAACTTCCAGATCCCGGGTACCGAAACCCAGCAGATGGCGGACAAGCTCAAAAAGGAACTCCCGTCCTCCTCGGGCGGCTCCGCGAGCATCGTTTTTGAAGCCAACGACGCGCAGTTCGGCCAGGCCGGCAAGGACGCGGTCTCCGCCGCGCTGACCAAGCTGAAGACCCTCCCCGACGTCCAGGGGACCGTGGATCCGTTCGCCACCCAGGCCCAGCTGGACAAGGCCGTCACGGACCTTGCTGCCGGAGAGCAGAAGGCCGCGGCGGGCAAGGCCCAGCTGGACAAGGCCGCTGCGGAGCTCGCCGCCGGCAAGGCCCAGCTGGCCGACGCCGAGCAGCAGATGGCCGCCGCCGGGCTGCCGCCCGCGGCCGTCGAGGCCCAGCTCGGCCAGCAGAAGGCCGCCCTCGCCGCCGGGCAGGCCAAGCTCGACGCCGGCACCAAGGAACTCGAGGCCGGCAACGCCAAGCTGGCGCTCGGCAAGCGCCAGCTTGAGGCCTCCAACGGCCTGCGCTTTGTCTCCGAGGACGGCAAGGCCGCCATCGCCCAGGTGCAGTTCAAGACCTCGATCAACGGCCTCAAGCCGGAGGTGCGGCAGGAAGTCCAGGACATCGTCAAGGAGGTCTCCGCCGCCAACGTGACCGCCCTGCCCAGCAAGGAAATCAGCGAGGACATCTCCGAGATCTTCGGCACCGCGGAGATCATCGGCATCGCCGTCGCCGCCTTGGTGCTCATCATCATGCTCGGCACCCTCGTCGCCGCCGGCCTCCCGCTGCTGATGGCAATCGTCGGCGTGGCCGTCGGCGTCGGCGGTACCTTCGCGCTCAGCGGCGCCGTCGACATGAGCTCCATTTCCCCGATGCTGGCGCTCATGCTCGGCCTGGCCGTCGGCATCGACTACTCCCTGTTCATCGTCAACCGGCACCGCGGCCAGCTGCTCAAGGGCATGGATCCCGAAGAGTCCGTGGCCCTGGCCACCGGTACCTCCGGCAACGCGGTGCTCTTCGCCGGCCTCACGGTGATCATTGCCCTCGCTGCCCTCGTGGTGCCGGGGCTGCCGTTCCTCGCCGTCATGGGTCTCTCCGCCGCCGCCACGGTGGCCGTCGCCGTCGTCGTCGCCCTGACTTTGACGCCGGCCGTCCTGTCCCTGGTGGGCCGCAAACTGATTTCCAAGCGGGCCTGGGCCAAGGCGGAGCGGCACAACGCCGTCCCGGGCCACGAGACCGAGGACCGTGCCAGGGATGAATACCGCAGCAGCCACGGCTGGGGCGGCGTCGTCACCCGGCACCCCTGGCTGGCCCTGGTGGCCGGCGTGCTCCTGCTGGGCGTGGTGGCCCTGCCCGCCAGCCAGCTCCGGCTCGCCCTGCCGGATGCCAGTTCGGAGCCGGTCGCCTCGCAGGCGTTCAAGGCCTATGACGTCACCAAGCGGAGCTTTGGCGAGGGCATGACCGGGCCGATCATCGTCGTCGGCGACTTCCCCGCGGGCCTCAGTGCCGCCGAGGCGCAGGCCAAGCAGTTCGACGTCGCGGACATCCTGCGCAAGACGGACAACGTTGCCGCCGCGGTGCCGCTGGCGCTGAGCGAGGACCGCCGCACCGCCGTCTTCCAGATCCTGCCGAAGGAGGGTCCGGCCAGCGCCAGCACCGTCGAGGTGGTCTCGGATCTGCGCGCCGAAAAGGGCCGGATCCAGGACACCACCGGCGTCGGCATCGGCCTCACCGGCCAGACCGCCGGCAACGTCGACGTCTCCAGCAAGCTCGGCGCCGCGCTGCCGCCCTACCTGGCGATCGTCGTCGGGCTCTCGCTGATCCTGCTGCTGCTGGTGTTCCGGTCCATCGTGGTGCCGCTCCTGGCCACCGGCGGATTCCTGCTCTCGCTCGCGGCCGCGTTCGGCGGCGTCGTCGCGGTGTACCAGTGGGGCTGGCTGGGAACCGTGTTCGGCGTCGAGAACCCCGGCGCGGTGCTGAGCTTCCTGCCCATCATCCTGATCGGCGTGCTGTTCGGCCTGGCCATGGACTACCAGGTGTTTATCGCCTCCGGCATGCGCGAGTCCTACATGCACGGCGAAACGGCCAAGCACGCGGTCCGTTCCGGCTTCAGCCACGCGGCCGCCGTGGTTACCGCGGCCGCGATCATCATGGTCAGCGTGTTCTCCGGCTTCATCTTCTCGCACCTGAACATGGTGCGGCCGCTGGGCTTCGCGATGGCCTTCGGCGTGCTGGTGGACGCGTTCGTGGTGCGCATGACGATCGTCCCGGCCGTGATGTACCTGCTCGGCCGCAAGGCCTGGTGGCTCCCCCGCTGGCTGGACCGCATCCTGCCGGACGTCGACGTCGAGGGCGCCAAGCTGCACAAGCCGACGTCCGATGCCGATGCCGACGCTGCCGGCGCCGGCGAGCCCGAGGAAGTCGCCGCGCGCTAGCCGGCACCGACCAAAGCAACGCGGGGTCACTTCGCGCCCATAAATCCCCTTCGGATGGGCGCGAAGTGACCCCGCGTTGCTGTACCGCCCGTGAACTAGGCTGGAGCCGTGACCCGCCTCATTCTTGCCTCCCAGTCCCCCGCCCGCACCAAGCTGCTCAGCAACGCCGGCATCGCCCACGACGTCCTCGTCTCGGACGTCGACGAGGACGCCGTGCAGGCCCGCTACGGTGTGACCGACCCGCACGACACCGCCCTGCTGCTGGCGCGCGCCAAGGCCGAGGCCGTCGCCTCGCTGCCCGAGGCCGACGGCGCCCTGGTGATCGGCTGCGACTCGGTCTTCGAGTTCGAGGGCGAGGCCCACGGCAAGCCGTACACCGCCGACGTCGCCAGGGAACGGATGCTCCGGATGAGCGGCAGCATGGGCGTGCTGCACACCGGCCACTGGCTGGTCGACTGCCGCGACACGGACACGAAATCCTCGGACGACGACGACGACGACGCCGGCACCGGCACCGGCGCGACGCTGGGCGCTGTCTCCTCCGCGGAGGTGCACTTCATGGAGATGAGCGAGGACGAGATCGACACGTACATCGCCACCGGCGAGCCGCTGCAGTGCGCCGGCTCCTTCACGATCGACGGCTACGGCGGGGCCTTTATCCGCAAGGTCGACGGCGACCCGCACACCGTCGTCGGGCTCTCCATCTCCACCCTGCGCAGCCTGCTGGGCCAGGCCAAAGTGAATGTCACCGAACTCTGGACCGGAGGGGCCGCCGACCCCGCCGACATCCGCGCCGAGTGAACTCCGGGGCACCTCCGCGGTCCGTGCCGAGTGAGCCATTTCGCACCACCTTGTAGGAACCCCACAAAGGATCGGCCGTTTACGCGCGGGATCCGCAAGTAATATCGGCGGAACCCACAAAACCGCGCTAGGCTCCCTGAAGGAAAGAAGGAGACGCCTTGTCAGCAAATTCGGAGCAGTCCGCAACGTCAGTGCCCGCAGCCACCACGCCGGGCACCCACCGCCTGAGCAAGGTGCTGATCGCCAACCGGGGCGAAATCGCCGTGCGCATCATCCGCGCCGCACGCGATGAAGGCATCGCCTCCGTGGCCGTCTACGCGGATCCGGACCGCGATGCCCTGCACGTCAAGCTCGCCGACGAGGCTTACGCCCTGGGCGGCAACACCGCCGCCGAGTCCTACCTGGTGATGGACAAGCTGATCGAGGTGGCCCAGCGCTCCGGCGCCGACGCCATCCACCCCGGCTACGGCTTCCTCGCCGAGAACGCCGAGTTTGCCTCGAAGGTGATCGCCGCCGGCATCACCTGGATCGGGCCCTCCCCCGAGGCCATCTCCGCCCTCGGCGACAAGGTCCAAGCCCGCCACATCGCCGAGAAGGTCGGCGCCCCGCAGGTCCCCGGCACCGCCGATCCGGTGAATTCCGCCGAGGAAATCCTCGAATTCGTCGACAAGTTCGGCCTGCCGGTCGCCATCAAGGCAGCCTTCGGCGGCGGCGGACGCGGCATCAAGGTCGCCCGCACCCGCGAGGAGATCCCCGAGCTTTTCGAATCCGCCGTCCGCGAAGCCACCGCAGCGTTCGGCCGCGGCGAGTGCTTCATCGAGCGCTTCCTGGACGCCCCGCGCCACGTCGAGACCCAGTGCCTCGCCGACGCCCACGGCAACGTCGTCGTCGTGTCCACCCGCGACTGCTCTCTGCAGCGCCGCAACCAGAAGCTGGTGGAAGAAGCCCCGGCCCCGTTCCTCACCGAGGAGCAGAACCAGCGGCTCTACGACTCCTCCAAGGCCATCCTCAAGGAAGCCGGCTACCTCGGCGCCGGCACCTGCGAGTTCCTCGTCGGCCAGGACGGCACCATCTCCTTCCTCGAGGTCAACACCCGCCTCCAGGTGGAGCACTGCGTCTCCGAGGAAGTCACCGGGATCGACCTGGTCCGCGAGCAGTTCCGGCTGGCCCGCGGCGAGGAGCTCGGCTACGGCGACCCCGAGGTCCGCGGCCACTCGATCGAATTCCGCATCACCGGCGAGGACCCGGGCCGGAACTTCATGCCCGCCCCCGGCACCATCACCAAGCTGTTGAATCCCACCGGTCCCGGCGTTCGGATCGACTCCGGCGTGGAGCAGGGCGACGTCATCAGCGGCAACTTCGACTCGATGCTCTCCAAACTGATCGTCACCGGTGCCACCCGCGCCCAGGCCCTGCAGCGCTCCCGCCGCGCCCTCGAGGAAATGGTGGTTGAGGGCATCCCCACCGTCATCCCGTTCGACCTCGCCGTCGTCAGCAACCCCGACTTCGCCCCCGCCGAAGGCCCGTTCAAGGTCCACACCCGCTGGATCGAGACCGCCTTCGTCAACGACATCCCCGCCTGGACTCCCACCGGCACCGCAGCTGAAGCAGCCGACGCCGGCGAACGCCAGCGCGTCGTCGTCGAGGTCGGCGGCAAGCGCCTCGAAGTGGTGCTCCCGGCGTCCCTCGGCTCCATCTCCGGCGGCGGTGGCGGCAAGCCGGCGAAAGCCAAGAAGCGCTCCCGGAGCGCCGGCACGGCGGCGCCGGCCGGCGGCAACGCCCTGACCTCCCCGATGCAGGGCACCATCGTGAAGGTTGCCGTCGCCGAGGGCGAGCGGGTTTCCGAAGGCGACCTCGTCGTCGTGCTCGAAGCCATGAAGATGGAACAGCCGCTTACCGCACACCGCACCGGCATCGTGATCGGGCTCTCCGCATCGGCCGGCGAGACCGTCTCCGCGGGCGCCGTGATCGCCATGATCGAGGACGGCGAGCCGGCCGGTTAGCGGCATCGCCGGCGGCGGGGGCAGACTTAGTTACGTGAAGCCATTTCTGCTCCTCGCCTCCCGCGCCGAGGACGCCGCCGCCGACGACGAATACCTCGCCTACCTGCGCTACACCGGGCTCGCCGAGACCGAGCTGCACCGGGTCCGGATGGAGGCAGCCCCGCTGCCCCGGCTGGAGCTCAGCGAGTACTCCGGCGTGATTGTGGGCGGCAGCCCGTTTACCTCCAGCGACCCCGCGGAGCATAAGAGCGACGTCCAGCACCGGGTGGAGCGCGAGCTGTTCGCCTTGCTGGACCGGATCGTGGCCGAGGACTTCCCGTTCCTGGGCGCCTGCTACGGCGTCGGCACCCTGGGACTGCACCAGGGCGCCGTGATCGACCGGACCTACGGCGAGGGCCTGGGCGGCGTCACCGTCAGCATCACTTCCGCCGGGCAGCAGGACCCGCTTCTGCGCGGCCTGCCGGAGCGGTTCACGGCGTTCGTGGGCCACAAGGAGGCCTGCACTGTGCTGCCCGGCGGGGCCGTGCTGCTGGCCAGTTCCGAGACCTGCCCGGTGCAGATGTTCCGGATCCGCTCTAACCTTTACGCCACCCAGTTCCACCCCGAGCTCGACGCCGACGGCCTCACCACGCGGATCGACATCTACCGCCACGCCGGCTACTTCCCACCCGACTCCGCCGAGGAGCTGATGGCCCAGGCCCGGCATCACAACGTCACCGAGCCGATGGCCATCCTGCGCAACTTCGTCGAGCGCTACGCCCGGTAGGGGCCCCGCCGCAGGCCCGTCGCGGGGCCCCGTCGTCGCGCTCCTGCCCAGTTATTCAGCCGCCACCGCCCCGGGACACGGAAATGCCCGGCGTGTCCACAGAACACACCGGGCATTTCGGCCAATATCCGGGCTGGAGCGTCAGGCTACGTTGTTCTCGTAATCCAGGTCGCGGGTTTCCTTGCTCACAAACAGGGCGATCAGCGTCAGCACGGCCATGGCGGTAAGGTACACGCCCACCAGCACGGGGCTGCCCTTCGCCAGTTCCCAGAGCCAGACGGCGATGAACGGTGCCACAGCCGCGCCCAGGATGCTGGAGACGTTGTAGCTGATGGCCGAGCCGGTGTACCGGACGTTGGTCGGGAACAGCTCCGGCAGCAGCGCGCCCATCGGCCCGAACGTGAGGCCCATCAGGGAGAAGCCGATGATCAGCAGGGCCATGGTGCCGACGAAGCCGCCGCTGAAGAGCGGAACGAACAGCAGGCCGAAGACGAAGATGCCCGCGGTCACGGCAATCAGCATCTTGCGGCGGCCGTACTTTTCGGCCAGCGGACCGGAGACCAGGGTGAAGATGCCGAAGAACACGACGCCGGCAATGAGCATCCAGAGGAAGTCGTTGCGGGTGAAGCCCAGGCCCGGGACAAAGGCAGCGGCTGCTGCCTCGGTCATCGGCTTGCCGGCCTTCTCGGCGGCGGCCTTGGCGGCGTCCAGGCTGGATGCGCGGGTGCCGTAGGTCAGGGTGAACGTGGTCATCAGGTAGAAGAGCACGTAGGTGGCGAGCATGATGAACGTGCCCAGGATCAGCTGGCGCCAGCTGCTCTTGAAGACCCGGCCCAGCGGCAGCTTGGCGACCTCGTTGGATTCGATGACCTTGGTGAAGGCCGGGGTTTCGATCAGCTTGAGCCGGACGTACAGGCCGATGATGACCATGACGGCGCTGAGCAGGAACGGCACGCGCCAGCCCCACGCTTCGAAGGCCGCCGGGCTCAGGGTGTAGCTGAAGACCAGGAAGATCACGTTGGCGATGATGAAGCCGATCGGCGCGCCCAACTGCGGGAACGTGCCGTAGATGGCGCGTTTGTTGGCCGGGGCGTTCTCGGTGGCCAGCAGGGCCGCGCCACTCCATTCGCCGCCGAGGGCGAGGCCCTGGGCGAAGCGCATCACGACGAGCAGGGCCGGGGCCCAGAAGGTCCAGCCGGGAACGGTGGCCGTCGGGAGGCAGCCGATCAGGAACGTCGCGATGCCCATGGTGAGCAGCGAGGCGACCAGGGTGCCCTTGCGGCCGAACTTGTCACCGAAGTGGCCGAAGACGATCGAGCCGAGCGGGCGGGCGATGAAGGCAACGCCGAAGACGGCGAAAGAGCTCAGCAGCTGGGTGGTCTCGTTCTGGCCCGGGAAGAAGAGCTTCGGGAAGACCAGGACGGCGGCCGTGGCGTAGACGTAGAAGTCGTAGAACTCAACGGTGGTGCCGATCAAGCTGGCGACGATCACGCGGCCGCGCGAGTTCACCTGCTTGGCGGACCCATGCTCCGTCGAAGTGGCAGTGGATGACATGTAGTGACGCTTTCATGAAGACCGGATCGCCCTGCGGAGAGGCGTCCGGCTAAGGAATGGATATATGTCTGATATTAGTTCCTCGTGTCCACGCAATGGACAAATGTTCCACTATTTGGACGATTCGTGTCGTCCCACCTGTTGGTCGCCCCCGCTGCGGCGCCCACGCCGCCTCACGCCGTCACAAAGGAGCCGATAGGCAAACGTCACAGCACGTTAACAAAGCGCGAGCGTCCCGGAAATGCGGCGTCCCTAGTTTTGAGGGACAACCCCGAAGGAGGTCCCCGTGACTGCTGAACGCATTGCCGACGCCGCAACCGGCGTTTCCCCCAACCACGACGCCGATGCCGCACCCGCCGCCGAGCGCACCGCCGTCGCCGGCCCCGCGCTCGAGTACCGCCCGGGCCGCTGGATCGCCAACTGGGACGCCGAGAACAAGACCCAGTGGGAGTCCCTGGGCCGCGGCATCGCCCGGCGGAACCTGAACTGGTCCATCTTCGCCGAGTTCCTGGGCTTTGTGGTCTGGCAGCTCTGGTCGATAGTGGTGGTCCAGCTCCCCGGGGCCGGCTTCCGCTTCTCCACCAACGAAATCTTCTGGCTGATCTCGATGCCCAGCCTGGTGGGTGCGACGCTCCGGATCCCCTACACCTTCATGGTTCCCCGCTTCGGCGGCCGGAACTGGACCATCGTCTCGGCCATGCTGCTGCTGATCCCCTCGACCGGGCTGGCCCTGTGCGTCGGAAACCCCGGCACCCCGTTCGGCGTCATGCTGCTCGTGGCCGCCCTGGCCGGATTCGGCGGCGGCAACTTCGCCAGCTCGATGGCCAACATCACCTTCTTCTACCCGGCCCGCGAAAAGGGCTGGGCGCTGGGGCTGAACGCCGCCGGCGGGAACCTGGGCGCCGCCGTCGCCCAGCTCGCCGTGCCGGTCGCCATTACCGTGCTGGCCGCCGGGACCGTGAACCTGCCGGTGGCCGGGCTGATGTGGATCCCGTTGATCCTGCTCGCCGCCTTCGGCGCCTGGAAGTACATGGACAACCTGACCAGCGCCAAGGGCGACGTCGCCGGCTCGCTCGCCGCGGTCAAGGAACCGCACCTGTGGATCATGGCGCTGCTCTACATTGGCACCTTTGGCTCCTTCATCGGCTTCGCCGGCGTGTTCCCCAAACTCATCAAGGACTACTTCCCGGCCTTCTCCTCGATCGGCGTCGGGACCGTGGCCTTGTCCCTGGCGTTCCTCGGGCCGCTGGTCGGCTCGCTGGCCCGGCCCTACGGCGGCAGGATGGCGGACAGGCTGGGCGGCGCGCGGATGACCGTGACCGCGTTCGCCGCGATGGCCGTCATCACCCTGGCCATGGTCTGGACCCTGCCGCTGGGCAACTTCTGGCTCTTCCTGGCCCTGTTCCTGGCGCTGTTCACCGCCAGCGGCTTCGGCAACGGGGCCACCTACCGGATGATCCCGGTGATCTTCGCCCTGCACAGCCGGGCAGCCCTGTCCGGGGCCAGCACCGTGGCCACCCAGCGGCTGGCGTCCTCCGCGCTGGGCCTGATCTCCGCGATCGGCGCCTACGGCGGCTTCGTAATCCCGCAGGTCCTGAACGCTTCCAACACCGCCAGCGGTTCCTACACCCCGGCCTTTTACGGCTTCGTCGCGGCCTACCTGGTGATGCTGGCCGTCTGCTGGACCTGCTACCTGCGCCCCGCCACCCGCCACGGAAAAGGACACGTCTAAATGAGCGACGGCGCCGCCACGCACTGCCCGTACTGTGCCCTCCAGTGCGCCATGACGCTGACCGTTCCGGAGGTGCAACCGGCGTCGGCAGTTCCGGCGGCTGCAGCTCCGGCACGGCCCGAGACTCCGCTGGAAGTGGCCGGCCGGGACTTCCCCACCAACCGCGGCGGCCTGTGCCGCAAGGGCTGGACCTCGGCGTCGCTGCTGGAGCACCCGGGGCGCGTCACCGAGCCGCTGCTCCGGGGCCCCGACGGCGTGCACCGACCGGTCAGCTGGGACACGGCCCTGGAGCTCACCGCCGCCGCGGTCAAGAACACCCGCGCCGCGTACGGGCCGGACGCCGTCGGGGTGTTCGGCGGTGGCGGCCTGACCAACGAGAAGGCCTACCAGCTGGGCAAATTCGCCCGGCTGGCGCTGGGCACCTCGCGGATCGACTATAACGGCCGGTTCTGCATGTCCTCGGCCGCCGCGGCCGGGATGCGGGCCTTCGGCCTGGACCGGGGCCTGCCGTTCCCGCTGGCGGACCTGGGTTCCGCCAGCACCGTCCTGCTGCTGGGCTCCAACGTCGCCGAGACCATGCCGCCGTTCGTCCAGCACCTGCAAGGGGCCCGCGACGCCGGCGGGCTGATCGTCGTCGACCCCCGGCGCTCCGCCACCGCGGCATTCACTGCCGACGGCGGCGGCCTGCACCTGCAGCCCCTGCCGGGCACCGACCTGGCCCTGCTGCTGGGCCTGGCCCACGTTGTCATCCACGAGGACCTGACGGACGGCGCCTACATCGCGGAGCGGACCACCGGCTACCCGGCCCTGGTCCGCAGCGTCGGCCCCTACTGGCCGGAGCGCGTGCAGTCCCTCACCGGGGTCCCGGCCGGGCTGGTCCGCGACACCGCCCGGCGGCTGGCCGAAGGTGCGCGGCAGGGCGGCAGTTACATCCTCACCGGCCGCGGCGTGGAGCAGCACGTGGACGGCACGGACACGGCCACCGCCGCCATCAACCTCGCCCTGCTGCTGGGCCTGCCGGGCTCGGCGCGCAGCGGCTACGGCACCCTCACCGGCCAGGGCAACGGCCAGGGCGGCCGCGAGCACGGCCAGAAGGCGGACCAGCTTCCCGGCTACCGCAAGATCACCGACCCCGCCGCCCGCGCCCACGTCGCCGGCGTATGGGGTGTCCCCGAATCCTCGATCCCCGGTCCCGGCGTCCCCGCCGTCGAGCTGCTCCAGTCCCTGGGGCGGCCCGACGGCGTCCGCTGCCTCTTCGTTCACGGCGCCAACGTGGCGGTCTCCGCCCCGGATGCGAACGCCGTGATCGCCGGGCTGCGCAGCCTGGACTTCCTGGTGGTCTGCGACTTCTTTATGTCCGAGACCGCGGCCGAGGCGGACCTGGTCCTGCCGGTGACCCAGTGGGCGGAGGAGGAAGGCACCCTGACCAACCTCGAGGGCCGGGTGCTGCGCCGCCGGCGGGCCATCACTCCCCCGCCCGGTGTGCGCAGCGAACTCTGGATCATGACCCGGCTGGCCGCGCTGTTGGACGCGCCCTCGACCTTCAGCGAGGATCCGGAGACCGTGTTCGAGGAGCTCCGGCTCGCCTCCGCGGGCGGCCTGGCCGACTACTCCGGGATCGACTACGCCTTGCTGGACCGCGGCGAGGAAGCCTACTGGCCCTACCCGGCCGGGAGATCCGGGACGCCGCGGCTGTTCCTGGACTCCTTCGCCCATCCGGACGGCCGGGCGGTGTTCACTCCAGTGGCGCCGCGCCGTCGAACGCTTCCGGTCGCGGCGGGCGGCGCCGACCCGGCGGGCACCCCGATGACCCTGATCACCGGGCGTCTGCTGGAGCACTACCAGTCCGGCGTCCAGACCCGCCGGGTGGCCGCCCTCGCCGCCGCACAGCCCGAGGCGCGGCTGCAGATCCACCCGGCCGCCGCCGCGGCGCAGGGCATCGCCGAGGGCGACGTCGTAGCTGTCGCCAACGGGCGCGGCGAGGTCCTCTGCCGGGCGGAGCTGAGCGCGGGGATCCGGCCGGAGACGGTGTTCCTGCCGTTCCACTTCCCAGGATGGGAGAGCGCGAACCGGCTCACCGAGGCCGCCACGGACCCGGTCTCCGGGATGCCGGAATTCAAGACCAGCAAGGTGTGGGTGCGGCCTGCTGCGGCAGGCTCCCGGGTCGAAGGAGTGCAGGCCGAAGTCCTCCAGATGGAAGGTGCATCATGACGGAACGGATTGTGGTGGTGGGCTTCGGCCCGGTGGCGGCGCGGCTGATCGACGAGTTGCTGCCCGCGGTGCGGGGAGGCCTGGTGGAACTGACGGTGGTCGGCGAGGAGGCGGAGGCGGCCTACAACCGGGTGCTGGTGGCCGACCTCGGCGTCGGCCGGACCACGGCAGGCGCCATGGCGCTGGCCGATGCGGCGGCGCTGGTTGCCGACGGCGTGGATGTCCGGCTGGGCACCCGGGTCCGCCGGGTGAACCGCGCCCGGCAGCGGGTCCTCCTCAGCGACGGCGGCTCCCCCGGCTACGACCGGCTTGTCTTCGCCACCGGTTCCCGTCCGGTAATCCCCAACCTCACCGGGCTGAACCCGGATCCGGCCGCCCCGGTGCTGCCCGCCGGCGTGACGGCGCTGCGGGACCTGGCGGATGCCTCGGCGCTGCAGGCGGCGGTAGCCGGCGGAAAGCGCGTGGTGGTCCTCGGCGGCGGCGTTCTGGGACTCGAGACGGCGCTGGCCGCAGCCGAGGAGGGCGCCGCCGTGACCGTCGTGCACAACGGCCCGCACCCGCTGGGGCGCAACATGGACCGCGGCGGCGGCGCCGTGCTGGCAGCTTCGCTGCGGAACTGCGGCGTGAAGGTGGCCGGCAACGCGCGCTCGGTCGCCGTTGAACACAACGCGCCCGACGGCGGCTTCTCCGCGCTGCTGCTGGAGGACGGTGCCGCGATCGACGGCGAGCTGCTGGTCCTCTCCTGCGGCGTCCGGCCGCGGACCGAACTCGCCGAGGGCTGCGGACTGTCGACGGCGGCCGGCATCCTGGTGGACCACCGGCTGCGGGCGCACCACGAACCCCACATCTTCGCGATCGGCGACTGCGCCGAGGTCCGCTGCCCCGACCCGGACTGCCTGGACTGCCGGAGCGCCCGGGGCCCGTCCGGGCTGGTGGGACCGGGCTGGCGGCAGGCCGAATGGCTCGCCGAATACCTGACACTGCTGGCCTCCGGCTCCCCGGCCGGGGCGGAAACCCTGCCGCCGCTGCCGGCGGAACAGCCGGGCGTGCTGGTGCTCAAGGCCCGCGGGCTGACCATGGCCGTGGCCGGGGACGTCTCCGCGGAGCCCTGGGACGAGGAAGCCCTGACCCCGGGCGCCGTTGGCGGCCGGGCCCGGCTACAGGTGGCCCAGTGGGCCGACCCTGAGCACGGGCGCTACGTCAAGATGACCACGCGCGCAGGTGTGCTTGAGGGCCTCGTGGCCGTGGGCATGCCGCGCACGGCGGCGGAACTGGTACAGCTCTTCGAGCGCGGCGCGGAGCTCCCCGCGGACCGGTCGCTGCTGCTGCGCCTGGACGGCCCGGACCAAGCTGCTCCTACTGCTACTGATCCGGACCGCAGGGTGTGCCGGTGCGCCGGGGTGAGCGGGACTTCCATTGCCGCCGCGGTTTCCTCCGGTTGCGGGACGGTGGCCGAGGTCTCAGCCTCCACCCGCGCCGGCACCGGCTGCGGCGGCTGCCACGAGGACATCAAGGGGCTCATCGAGAAGCACTTCCAAGGCGCGGTGGCCTAGGGACCTGCCTTAGAACGGGTTCAGCAGCCGGTCCACGAACTGCCGGGTGCGCTCCTCGCGCGGGGCGCGCAGCACCGTGTCCGGGTGCCCACGTTCCACGACCACCCCGCCGTCCATGAAGATGACTTCGTCGGCAACCTCGCGGGCGAAGGCGAGCTCGTGGGTGACCACGACCATGGTCCAGCCCTCGTCCGCCAACTCCTTGATGACGGTCAGGACGTCACCCACCAGCTCGGGGTCAAGCGCCGACGTCGGCTCGTCAAAAAGCAGCAGCTGCGGCCGCAGGGCCAGGGCGCGCACGATGCCGACCCGCTGCTGCTGGCCGCCGGAGAGCTCGAAGGGATAGCTGTTTTCCTTGTCGGCAAGCCCGACCCGGGCGAGCAGTTCCCGGGCCTCCTTGACGGCCTCGGCCTTGGGCCGCTTCTGCACCTGGACCGGGCCCTCGATGACGTTTTCCAGGGTGGTCTTGTGCGGGAACAGGTTGTAGTGCTGGAACACCATCGCGCTGCGGTCCCGCATGGCCGCCAGCTGCTTCTTGGACACCTGCTCCGAAAAGTCGACCGTGAGGTCGCCGTCGAACTCCACGACGCCGGCGTCGGGAACTTCGAGGCCGTTGAGGCACCGTAGGACCGTCGTTTTGCCGGACCCGGAGGGCCCGATCAGGGTGACCACTTCACCCCGGCGGACGTTCACGTCAATGGATTTGAGCACTTCGTGCTTTCCAAACGCCTTGCGGAGTCCGCGGACGGACAGGAGCGGGGTGGCGTCCGGTGTTGCGTCCGGGAGGCCACCGTCCGGGAGATCGGATTCAGTGGGCGACATAGCGGTCCAATCTCTTCTCGAGGGCTGACTGGCCGCCGGCGAGGACCAGGCAGATGATCCAGTAGATGACGGCTGCTTCCAGGTACAGCAGCATGAATTCCTGGCTGAAGGCCGCCACCTGTTGCGCCTGGCGGAACAGCTCGGTCACCAGGATCAGCGAGGCCAGCGAGGTGTCCTTGACCAGGCTGATGAAGGTGTTGGACAACGGCGGGACCGAGACCCTCGCGGCCTGCGGCAGGATGATCCGCACCAGTGACTGGCGCCGCGACATGCCGATGGTGTGGCCGGCCTCCCACTGGCCTTTGGGAACGGACAGGATGGCCGCCCGAATGACTTCGGCGGCGTAGCCGCCCACGTTCAGGGAGAAGGCGATGATCGCGCTGGGCCACGGACTGATGGTGATGCCGATGGACGGCAGCCCGTAGAAGATGACAAACAGCTGAACCAACAGCGGCGTGCCGCGGATTACGGAGATGTAGATCCGTGCGATCGCCGAGAGGACGGGATTGCGGCTGAGCCGCATCAGGGCGACCAGCAGGGCAAGCAGCAGCCCCAGGGCGAACGAGGCCAGCGCCACGGGAATGGTGCCGGTGATCGCCCCCATCAGGATCGGTCCCAGCGACCCCCAGACGAGATCCCAGTTGATCGTCATGATCGGGAGCCGCGTTCTTCGACGGTTTCCATCCGGCTACTTGGTGACGTCGGCGTTGAAGTACTTCTGCGAAATCTTCTTGAGGGTACCGTCGGCCTGCAGTTCGGTGAGGGCCTTGTCGACGGCGGCGGTCAGGCTGGTCGAGCCCTTGCGGAACGCGAAGGCGCTGAGTGACTTGTCCGTGGTCTCGGCGGCAATCTTGATGCTGTCATCGCGGGCCGTCTTCTGCTGGTCAAGGTATGTGAGCTTGTCGTTGATGGTGGCATCGACGCGGCCCTGCTTGAGCAGCGTGATGGCCTGTGCCCAGCCCTCAACCGCCTGCACGTTGGCTCCGCTCTGCTGTGCCAGCTTGTACCAGTTGCTCGTCAGCGACTGCGCCGTGGTCTTGCCCTTCAGGCTGTCGAAGGAGGTGATGTCCCCGTTGTCGGACTTGGTGACAATGACGCCGGTGCTGACGGTGTACGGGGTGGAGAAGTCGTATTTCGCCTTGCGTTCGTCCGTGATTGAGACCTGGTTGGCGACGACGTCGAACCGCTTGGCTTCGAGTCCGGCAAAGATGGCGTCGAACTGCGTCTCCTGGAAGGCCGGCTTGACGCCGAGCTTGCCGGCGACGGCGGTGATGATCTCGACGTCGTAGCCGGTCAGTTCGCCGCTGCCGTTGGCGTGGAAGGAGAAAGGCTTGTAGGTGCCCTCGGTACCGACCCTGAGCACCCCGGCGCTCTTGACGTCGCTCAACGAGGTGTCCGGGCCGCCTGCCGGTGCGGAGCTGGCAGG
Source organism: Arthrobacter sp. 10T419 (assembly GCF_056394105.1). Lineage (NCBI taxonomy): Bacteria > Bacillati > Actinomycetota > Actinomycetes > Micrococcales > Micrococcaceae > Arthrobacter > Arthrobacter sp. 10T419. The sequence continues at coordinate 27,502 of NZ_JBFTHF010000006.1, forward strand.
CGTCGTGGACGCCGACCCGCATCCGGCCAGGGCGAGTCCTGCAGCTGCGATGAGGCCGATAACGGAAAGTCGTGTGCGCTTCATGGTGGTCCTTCGTCGAGGAGCCGGCAAGGGCTCGCCAGCTTGGCCGCGTGGCGGCATTCTTACTTGCGACGATAGCAAGACCGCTCCTCGATGGAAGACCCCAAATGACGGCGTATGACGGCCCGGCCTGAGACAGGTTTGGCGATTGCACTCGTTCGCCCCATCAGGCCTTTCTCCCCTTGGCCGCGCTCCCCCGCTGGGCTTCAATAAGCACAGGATCCCACCGCCCCTGGGAGGCACCCATGTCGGTCCCCATCATCCAGGCCGTGGCCGCCGTCGTCGTGGTCGCCGTCGTGCTCGGAGTTGTGCTCAACCGGCAGAAGGATCCGCAGCGGCGCGCGACCGCGCTGACCCGGACGGGCGCGGTGCTGATGACGGTCTTCACCGTGTTCGGCGCGGCATTCATCGGCGGCTACGCCCTGGAGGAACCGGGCGGGTCGTCCGGTCTGACGGTGCTCCTGGCCTGGGCGATTCCGATGCTGGTCCTAGCGGCCCTCGCCTGGTTCTGGCCGGCGGGGGCAGCTCCCCTGCTGGTGGCACTGACGGCGGCCTTCGTGGCGCTTTGCGTGTGGTTTGCCGTCGACTCGACGATGGCGCGCAGCTTCCAGGAAGTGAACGGACCGGTGCTGGCCGTCGGCGTCGTCGCCCTGGCGTTCCCGGCCGCCATCCTCGGGTTGAAGCGGACCGCCCTGGCGGGTTGGCTGCTGCTGGCCCTGGGTGCGCTGCCGCTGCTGATCACGGTGCTCGGCCGGTCGGGCCCGATCGCCTCGCTCGCGGCGGCAAGCGCGGTCCCGCTGATCACCGGTGCCGTCTACCTGCTGGCGGCCCGGATGGCCAGGGGCAGTTCGGCGTCGGGAAGCGTTCGGGCCGCGGTCGTCTAGGCGCTGGCGGCGGGCAAGCCGGCCAGGAAGTCCTCCGCAAAGCGCCGGACGCCGTCCCACTCGGTATAGACGTAGTCGCGGGACATGTCCGTGTCCGGGGAACCCTGTCCGCTGACGATCCTCTTCATCATGTGCCGCTTGAGGAAGCCGTACTCGCTGTACAGCAGGGCCCCGCCGAACAAGCCGACGTGCGCCGGCCGCCACCCCGTTTCCTCCTCGAACTTCTCCACATAGCTTTCCGCCCGTCCCTCGTCCCCGACCACGGCGAGGCTGACCGAGAACAACGCCGAAGGCAAACGTTCCAGCGCGGCCTTGTTCGCGCGGACGAAGTCGGTGACGACCCCCTCGTGCTTGCCCATGTGGACCGAGGCGCCGACGATGACGGCGTCGTACTCATCCGGGAGGGCGTCGCCGGCGGTCTGCAGGTCGGCGGTCCGTGCCTCGTGGCCGTGCTCACGGATGACGTAGGCGATGTACTCGGCGATCCGGGCCGTCTGGCCCTCGACGGTCCCGAACGGAAGGTAAATGTTGGCCATGGTCCACTGTGCGAGCACCGTTTAGCGCCGGGCTAGGGCCGAATGTCACCGAGGGTCTTGACGGCGGAGCCGGCACAGCATGTGATGGACGGGATCGGCCCGTACGCTTTCGGCCCGGCGGACGGCCGCACCAGACTGCCTCAGGCAGCCCCACGATGAAAGGACAGACATGTCCCTGCTCGACTCAGCCCTCTGGGAGGGCAAGATCTACCTCAACGGCTGGCGCACCGGCGGCGGTGGGACCGCCGACGCCGTCGAACCAGCCACCGGCGACACCCTGGGCAGCTACGGCGTCGCCTCCGTTGCGGATGTCCGGGAGGCCGCCACGGCCGCTGCCAAGGCACAGAAGGAATGGGCCGCCCGCAATCCCGAGGACCGCGCGGCCGTACTGCGCCGTGCCGGGCAGCTCTGGGAGGAGCACGGCGCGGAAATCCAGGACTGGATCGTGCGCGAATCCGGCGGCATCCCGCCCAAGGCCGGACTGGAAACGCACATCGCCGCCAACGAATGCTATGACGCCTCTGCACTGCCCTCACTCCCGGCCGGCGACGTGCTCACCTCCAACGAAAACCGTTGGTCCTTCGCCCGACGCCGGCCGGTGGGCGTGGTCTCGGTGATCGCACCGTTCAACTTCCCGCTGATCCTCTCGATCCGCGCCGTCGCCCCAGCCCTCGCCCTCGGCAACGCGGTGCTGCTCAAGCCGGACCCCCGCACCGCGGTCTGCGGCGGGGTGACGCTGATGCGGATCTTCGAGGAGGCCGGACTCCCGCAGGGACTGCTCTCGCTGCTGCCCGGCGGCGCGGACATCGGCGCCGCCGTCGTCGAAGCCCCCGAAGTCCGGGTGATCGCCTTTACCGGCTCGACGGCGGCCGGCCGCAAGATCGGCGAAACCGCCGGCCGGCTGCTCAAGCGTGCCCACCTCGAGCTGGGCGGCAACAACGCGCTGATCGTGCTGCCCGGCGCCGACCTGGCCAAGGCAGCCTCAGCGGCCGCCTTCGGATCATTCATGCACCAGGGCCAGATCTGCATGGCGGCCGGCCGGCACATTGTCCACGAGGACATTTACGAGGACTACGTCGCCGCCCTCGCCGAGAAGGCCGGCCACCTGCCGGTGGGAGATCCGAAGAGCGGCACCGTGGCACTGGGCCCGGTGATCGACGAACGCCAGCTGCACCGGGTGGACGGAATTGTCCAGGACGCGGTGCAGGCCGGCGCCCGGCTGGCTGCCGGCGGCACCCACGACGGCCGGTTCTACCAGCCCACCGTGCTGGTGGACCTGAAGGAGGACAGCCCGGCGTGGAAGGACGAGATCTTCGGCCCGGTGGCGCCGGTGATGAAGTTCTCCACCCTTGACGAGGCCGTGGCGCTGGCCAACGACAACGAATACGGCCTGTCGATCGGCATCCTGGGCGACGTCGGCATGGCCATGACCATCGCGGACCGGCTCGACTCCGGCAAGGTCCATATCAATGAGCAGACGGTCTCCGACGAGGCGAACTCCCCGTTCGGCGGAACGAAGAACTCCGGCAACGGTTCCCGGATCGGCGGCCACCACGCCAATATGGAGTCCTTCACGGAGATCCAGTGGCTCACGATGCGCCCGGACATCGCGCCGTACCCGTTCTAAGCGGCCGCCTGAGCGGAACAAAAAGGGAGGGACCGGCGGAAACTTCCGCCGGTCCCTCCCTTTTCCGCCGGTGCGAGTCGGTAAGGTGCACCGTCCCTGGGGTCGACGTGGCCTACGGCCTGACCGTCGCGGCTTCCGCTGTCTCGACCAGGGCCTCGAGCCAGTGTTGGTGCTGCCGTTCGATGCTCCGCTTCACTACCGGTCCCAGAAGCCGCGCGATGATTCCGCTTTGGACCTCTTCGGTCACAATGAGCGTGCCGCCGTCGGGGGTGGGCTGCAGATCCCAGCGGTGGTATCCGGAGGACCCGCGCCCGGCGCCCTCCCAGGCCAGCCGGCTGGACGGGGCGAACTCCCGGACTGTGCCGGCCACGCGGAGGCCGAAGGTGGTCCAGGTGAAGGTCGATGCGCTGGTCAGCAGTTGCCCTCCGCCATCAATGCTTACGTCGCGGGCATTGCGGTACCACCGGGGCCACGCGGCCGCTTCGATGAGCACCTGCCAAAGCAGTTCGGCAGGCAGGTGGGTGCGGATCTCGTTGTAGGCGTAAACCCGCGCCGTCGAGGGGTCGAAGGGTGCGGGCCAACTGTCGGTGGGCTTCATTTCTTGCTCTTGAACTGCAGGCGGAGGTAGGCATCGAAAAGTCCCGAGCCCAGGAACCGCCGGGACTGGACGATGGCTTTGGCGGCCGGGGTGACGGTATAGCGGGGCCGGGGCCGGCGGGACGTCACTGCGTGCTCAACCGCGCTGGCGACGGCGTCGGGTTCGGCAGCGAGGACCGGCGAGGCGTAGGAGGTGGCCATTTGCTCGTCCGCGGCAGCCCGCAGGGCCGCGTACGGTCCTGCCGCTTTGCCGGAGGCGGCCAGGGTCCGGGAGGCGGTGGCGCCAAAGCCGGTGCGGATCAGGCCCGGGGCGATCAAGGAGGTGTGGATGCCGAAGGGCGCGGTCTCGAAGCGGAGCGCGTCAGTGATGGCCTCCACGGCGTACTTAGTGGCGTGATAGTAGCCTCCGACGGGGAACGTGACCCGGCCTCCCATCGAACCGATGTTGACGATCCGCCCGGCCCCGGCGGCCCGCATCCCCGGCAGCACCAGCTGGATCATCCGGGAAAAGCCGAAAACGTTGGTCTCGAACTGCCGCCTGACCGCATCCAGCTCGGCTTCCTCGATCGTCCCGTACTCGCCGTAACCGGCATTGTTGATGAGGACTCCGACGCTGCCGTGCTGTTCCTCGACGGCGCCAACGGCCGCGGCCATCGATGCTTCGTCGGTGACGTCGAGCGCCAGGACTTTGGCTCCGGCACGCCCAAGATCGGCAATCGCCTCAGGCTGTCGCGCGGTGGCGTAGACGGTGAACCCGGGTTGGGCGAGCAGCCGTTCGGCTGTCGCGCGGCCAATGCCGGAGGAGGCTCCGGTGATCAGTACTGCTGTGGTCATGGTTGTTCCTTCGTAGGAGTGAGGCTGTTGAGACCGGTGACGAAGACTTCGACGCCCCGACGCAGACGCTCGGGCAGGGCGGCTGGATTGGAAACGCCCGCCTCCAGGCCGCGGGTGAAGGCCAGCAGGATCTCGGCGGCTTCCGGGGCGTCCGCCGCCGGGTAAGAGTCCTGAAGCGTCCGCGTCAGCAGACCGAGCATTGCCTCGTCGTAGCGTCCAAGCACGTCCGAACTCAGGCGTGTGTCGACGCCAAGGAGTTCTGCCGCATGTGCCGGGCTGTCCCGCCAGATCTGCATCACCAGGCCGAGCTTGGCCGACAGGATCCCTGCCAGCCGCGCCTCGGGGAGCCCTTCCATTTCCGCCGCGTGTTCGGAGGCGGCGAGGGCACCGGCCAGCAGGCGCTCGACCAGCGCCCGGAACACGTCTTCCTTGTTGCGGAAGTACTGGTACAGGGCCGCCCGGGACATGCCGGCTTCCTCCGCCAGGTCGTGCATTGTGGTCCGGCGGGCACCGTGGCGGGTGAAGCACACGTAGGCCGCGTCGATGATGGCGTCTGGACGGCTATTCATTCTGACAATATATGCATGAAATGTCAGAATGTAAACCGGCACGGAAGATGGCTCCCCTGCTCAAACCAACACACCGGGCTTAAAGCCAAGCACCGGCGCCCTGGGGGGCGCCGGTGCTGACTGTTCGCGGCCGAAGGAACTCTCGGCCAGCTACATGTGGACGTGCAACCGCCGTGCCGCTTCGGAGATGGAGCCGCTGAGCGACGGGTACACCGTGAAGGTGCTGGCGACGTCGTCGACGTGCAGTTTCTGCGTCACCGCGAGGGAGATCGCGAAGATCAGCTCGGAGGCGTTCGGCCCCACCACGACGCCGCCGATCACAGTGCCGGAGCCCTTGCGGGCGAAAATCTTGATGAAACCGTCCTTGTGGTTGCGCATCTTGGCGCGCGCGTTGCTGCGCAGCGAGAGCTTGACGACGTCGCCCTGGTATTTGCCGGAGTCGATCTCCGCCTCGGAGACGCCGACGTTGGCGATCTCCGGGGAGGTGAAGATGTTCGAGGCCACTTGGTGCAGCTTGAGCGGGGTGACGCTGTCGCCGAGGAAGTGCGCGATCGCGATGCGTCCCTGCATGGCCGCGACCGAAGCGAGGGCCAGCACGCCGGTGCAGTCGCCCGCGGCGTAGATGTTCGGCGCGGTGGTGCGCGAGACGCCGTCGACCTTGATGTGGCCGCTCTCGGTCAGCGCGACGCCGGCCTCCTCCAGGCCGATCCCGGCGGTGTTCGGAATGGAGCCGACGGCCACCAGGCAGTGGCTGCCGGTGACCTTGGAACCGTCGCCGAGGGTGACCACGACGCCGCCCTCCGTGCGCTCCACCGTCTCGGCGCGGGCCCGGGACAACACCTTCACGCCGCGGCGTTCGAAGACGCCTTCCAGCACCTCGGCCGCGTCCGTGTCCGAGCCGGGCAGCACCCGGTCGCGGGAAGAAATCAGGGTGACCTTGGAGCCAAGGCCGTTGTAGGCGGAGGCGAATTCGGCGCCGGTGACGCCCGAGCCCACCACGATCAGTTCCTCGGGCAGCTCGTCCATGTTGTAGATCTGTGCCCAGTTCAGGATGCGCTCGCCGTCCGGCCGGGCCGTGGGCAGTTCGCGCGGGTGGGCGCCGACGGCGAGCAGGATGGCGTCGGCCTCAATGGTCTCGGTGCCCTCGGAAGTGAGGACCTCGATCGTGTGGTTGTCCAGCATCTTGCCGGAGCCGAGCAGGATGCGGACGCCCTGGCCCTCCAGGCCCTTCTGGATGTCGGCGGACTGCTGCCGGGCGAGGCCCAGCAGGCGGTCGTTGATGTGCTTGAGGTCCGCACGCATCGTCGGGCTGCAGTCGCCGCCGTCGAGGTCGAACTTCACACCCAGCTCGCCGGCCTCCCCCACGCGGGTCATCAGGTCCGCCGTCGCGATCAAGGTCTTGGACGGCACGACGTCGGTCAGCACCGCCGATCCGCCGAGTCCGGCGCGCTCAATAATGGTGACCTGCGCTCCCAGCGATGCGGCGACCATGGCGGCTTCGTAGCCACCGGGCCCTCCGCCAAGAATTGCGATCCGGGGGGCACTGAAATCGGGATGCGTAGTCACAATCATCCATTGTCCATCATCCGGACCGGCGCCACCAATAAAGATGCTGTGCGGTGCGGCACGGGCACGGTAGCTTGTACCAGTGAGTAATACAGAATTCCTGAACACGGACCCCTTCGACGCCGCCCGCGCCGCCGCCGACTACATTGCCGAAGAGACCGGCGTCGACAGCCACGATGTCGCGCTGGTGCTTGGCTCGGGCTGGGGCGACGCCGCCGAACTGATCGGCGAGACCACCGCCACGCTCTCCGCGGACGAGGTCCCCGGCTTTTCCTCCCCCTCCGTGGTGGGCCACGTGGGCACCATCCGCTCGGTGCTGACCCGGGAAGGCAAGCGCGCCCTGGTCCTGGGCGCCCGCACGCACTACTACGAGGGCAAGGGCGTCCGCGCCGTCGTGCATGGCGTTCGCACCGCGGCCGCCGCCGGCTGCAAGACGCTGGTCCTCACCAACGGCTGCGGCGGCTTGAACGAGGACTGGGCGCCGGGCACCCCCGTGCTGATCAGCGACCACATCAACCTCACCGCCACGTCCCCCCTCGAGGGCGCTACCTTCGTGGACCTCACCGACCTGTACTCCTCGCGGATCCGCGGCCTGGCCCGTGAGGTAGATCCCAGCTTGGACGAAGGCGTCTACGCGCAGTTCACCGGCCCGCACTACGAGACCCCGGCCGAGGTGCAGTACGCCAAGCGGATCGGCGCGTCCCTGGTGGGCATGTCCACCGCGCTGGAGGCCATCGCCGGCCGCCATGCGGGCATGGAGGTCTTCGGCATCTCGCTGGTCACCAACCTTGCCGCCGGCATCAGCCCGGTGCCGCTGAGCCATGAGGAGGTCCTTGAGGCCGGCCAGGCCGCGGGTCCGCGCATCTCCAAGCTGCTCGCGGAGATCATCGCCAAGCTCTAAGCCGGCCCCTGCAGGCCGGGCGCGGACCGGGGCCCCTAAAGCCCCCAGCGCCCCTAGCCCAGGCCTGCGGTGAGACGGCGGACGGCCTTGTCGCGGCCGCCGGGAAGCCGACGCTCCATCGAGTCGGCGATCCCGGCGATGGTCTGCCGTGCCAGCGCCTGCCGCCAGGCCAGCTCCGCCTGCCGCATGGTCTGGGAGATCAGGCAGGTCCGGACGAAGTTCTCCTGCCGGTCAGCCTCCGGCATGTCGCCGAGGATGGCTTCACAGCGGAAGGCCGGCTCCTGCCCTTCCAGGGCCAGGACCACATCCAGCACGGTGATGTTCTCCGGCCTGCGCGCGAGGTGGAAGCCGCCGCGCGGGCCCGAGACCGAGGTCAGGATCCCGGCGCGGACCAGGGCCTGGAGCTGCTTGTTCAGGTACGCCGCGGGGAGCTTGTACAAGGCCGCGAGCCTGGCGCTGTTCACGGCCTCCCCCGGCGGCGTCCAGGCCATGTTGACGCACGAGTGCACGGCCCATTCCACCCCACGGCCCATTTTCATATTCCAGACGTTACGTGTCCGGAAAAATGGGTGTCAATGACCCGCCACTGCCTTCGCCGCAGTCTTGAGCCGATCCTTCGGAAGACCTGCGCCGAGCCGACCCTTCGCGGCAGCACCGGCCGGAAAACACTGCCGTGATGTGCCAGCCCGCGCGCCCCTGGCCGCCCGGGTGTGATGGAACTGTAAGCCCCGCCCGCGCTTGTCGGGGCGCGCCCGGCCCAGCTTTGACGCTAGTTTGGTACCCATGACGTCTTCCGATGCCGCACTGACCCGACTGTTGAGCGACGCCCGCACCTGGGCGGCCCAGGACCCGGATCCCGCGACCGCCGCCGCCCTGACCGAGCTGGTCCGCCTTACCGACGAGGGAGCAGCGGGAGCACGGCAGGAACTGGCGGACAGCTTCAGCGGCACGCTCCAGTTCGGCACCGCGGGTCTGCGGGCGGCCCTCGGCGCCGGGCCGAACCGGATGAACCGCGTCGTGGTGCGCCGCGCCGCCGCGGGCCTGGCGGCCTTCCTCGGCAGCGCTGTTGCGCAGGCAGCGCCGGGGACCCGGCCGCGCGCCGTCGTCGGCTACGACGCCCGCTACAACTCCGACATCTTCGCCGAAGAAACCGCCGCGATCTTCACCGCCGCCGGCATCGAAACGTTCCTGATGCCGGCCGCGCTGCCCACGCCGCTGCTCGCCTACGCGGTCCGCGCCCTGGACTGCGACGGCGGCGTGATGGTCACGGCAAGCCACAACCCGCCGCAGGACAACGGCTACAAGGTCTACCTTGGCCGCCACGCCGTCGAGGAGAGCGGACGCGGCGCCCAGATCGTGGCGCCCTACGATGCGCTGATCGCCGCGGAGATCGACGCCGTCGGCGCACTGGATTCGATTGCCCTGGCCGCCGGGGGCTGGACGGTGCTGGATCCCTCCATCGCCACCGACTACGAGGCCGCCGTCGCCGCCCTCGCCGTGCCGGAGCGCTTCCCGGCCCGCGAGCTGAAGATCGTCCTGACGCCCATGCACGGTGTGGGCGGCGAGACGGCCGTGGCGGTACTCAAAGCCGCGGGATTCACCGACGTCACGCTGGTGGCCGAGCAGGCCGAACCGGACCCCGACTTCCCCACCGTGAACTTCCCCAACCCCGAGGAGCCCGGCGCGCTGGACCTCGCGCTGGAAACCGCGGCCCGGGTGGACGCCGACATTGTGATCGCCAACGACCCCGACGCCGACCGCGCCGCGGTTGCCGCGAAGGACCCGGACACCGGCGCCTGGCGGATGCTGCGCGGGGACGAGGTGGGCGCCCTGCTGGGGGCACACGTCGTGGCCCGGCTGGCCGCCACCGACGGGGCCGCAGGGGGTGCCGCTGCCGGCGTCTTCGCCAATTCGATCGTGTCCTCCCGGCTGCTGGCCCGCATCGCCGCCGCCGCGGGCTACGCCCACGAGGAAACCCTCACCGGATTCAAGTGGATCGCCCGCGTGCCCGGCCTGCTCTACGGCTACGAGGAGGCGCTGGGCTACTGCGTCGCGCCGTCGCTGGTGCGGGACAAGGACGGCATTTCGGCCGCGGTGCTGATCGCCGAACTCGCCGCGGCCGCGAAGGCCGAGGGCAAGACGATCTTCGACACCCTGGACGAGCTGTACCTGGTGCACGGGCTGCACGCGAGCGACCAGCTCAGCATCCGGGTTGCGGACCTKGGCCTGCTGGACGCCATGATGAACCGGCTGCGGGTCAGCCCGCCGGACTCCTTCGGGGGCTCCGCCGTCGAGACCGCGGCGGACCTGGCCGAGGGCAGCGAACAGCTCCCGCCCACCGACGGACTGCTCTACCTGACGAAGGACGGTAGCCGCGTCATCATCCGCCCCAGCGGCACGGAACCGAAGCTCAAGTGCTACCTCGAGGTGATCCGCAGCGTCGGATCCGCCGCCGAATTGCCGCAGGCGCGCCTCGAAGCCCGTGCGGCCCTGGACGGCGTCCTGGCCGACGTGCGCGAGGCGCTCGGGCTCTAGAGCGCCACCTCGACGAAGCCGTCCGTCACCCGGACGGCGTACGTGCCCAGGCGCAGCTCGGGGGTGCCTAGGCACTCCCCTGTCCCGAGGTCGTAGACCTCCTTGTGCAGCGGCGAGGCCAGCGTGGGGCGCGCACCGCGGGAGCCGGTGATGCCGCGGGCCATGACATGGGCGCCGGTGGCAGGATCGGCGTGCTCGACGGCGAACACCTCACCGGCCGCGGTACGGATCAAGGCCACCTGGTGTCCGGCGATCAGCGCGGCCTCGCCCCAGCCGGGCTCCAGGTCTTCCACGGCGCACACCCGGTGCCAGCCGCTTTCGTCGGCGGTTCGCTCCACAAAGCTGCGGGCTGCGCTTTCCAGTACGGCAGTCATGTCGGCCCCTCTCAAAGTTTCCTGGCCACAGCTGCGGCCATGGCTCCACGCTAGGAGCGGGGTGTTTCAACGGCGTGCTGCCAATGTGTCCGGCCGGTAAAAGAGACCTCACGCAGCCCGAAACGCAGCCGTGATGCAGAAGTTAAGATCACGAAACAAAAGGGAAACTGAAGCGAAACTGCCGGTCCCTAGGCTGAACGGACCAGCCGATCGATGCCGCTGACAGCACAGGCCGATCGAAGCAGCTGGATCTAACCGTTGCAGAGCACCGCCTGCGGCCCAACGAAAGGCCACCCGTGACCGGACAGACCGCCAGCCCCGAAAACGAACGCTCCCGGACGGAATCCCGGCAGGTCCCCCGACGCGTCGTCGTCGCCGGCGGCGGACCCGCCGCGCACCGCTTCGCCGACGCCATGCACGCCCGCGGCCTCGACGGCTGGCAGGTCACCGTCCTCACCGAGGAAGCGCACCTCCCCTACGACCGCGTCGCGCTCAGCAAGGCGCTCACCGATGCGGACGTGGACCTCACCCTGGGCAGCGCCTCAATGTGGGACCACGACGCCCTCACGCTCAGGACCGGCGAGCGCGTCACCGGCATCGACACCGCCGCGAAAACCGTGGAAACCGCCGCGGGCACCGTCTACCCGTACGACGAACTGGTCGTCGCGACCGGCTCCGACGCCGCCCGCCTGCCCATCCCCGGCGCCGAACTCACCCACGTCTACCGCACCCTCGAGGACGTCCGGGCCATCAACCAGGCGATCGCGGAACTCACCGCCAAGCTGGGCCGGAAGGTCAACGCCGTCACGATCGGCGGCGGCCTGCTCGGCCTCGAATCCGCGGCCGGCACCGAACAGCTCGGCGCCGTGCCGATCGTCATCAACGGCTCCCCCTGGCTGATGAACACCCAGCTGGACGAGGGCGCCGGGCAGGCGCTCGGCCGACTGATCGAGGCCAAGGGCTTCACCGTCCACGGCGGCGTCTTCCCCGCCGAGGTCCTCTCCGACGACGACGGCCAGGTCACCGGCGTGCTGATGGCCGACGGCCGCACCGTGGAGGCCGACATTGTGATCGTCGCAATCGGCGTACGCCCCCGCGACGAACTGTTCCGGGCCGGCGAGGGCGCACAGCAGCAGTTCGAACTCGGCCCGCGCGGCGGCGTCGTGATCTCCGACGGCTGCCAGACCCAGGTGCCCGGCGTCTGGGCGATCGGCGAGGTCGCCAACTTCGGCGGCATGTGCCTGGGCCTGGTGGCCCCCGCCAACACCATGGCGGAGATCGTCGCGGACCGGCTGCACGGCGGCGGCGCGACCTTCCCGGGCTTCGACACCGCCACCAAGCTCAAGCTCTCCGGCGTCGACGTCGCCAGCTTCGGCGACGCCTTCGCCCGCACGGACCACGCCCTCGAAATCGTCTACGCGGACCCGGCCCGCGGCGTGTACCAGAAGATCGTCACCACCGACGACGCCAAGACCCTGCTGGGCGGCATCTTCGTCGGCGACGCGACCCCGTACACCTCGCTGCGCCCGATGCTCGGCCGCGAACTGGCCGCCGAACCCGGCGCCTACCTCACCGCGGCCGGCGGCGGCGAAGCCTTGGAGGCCAGCCTCCCGGACGACGCCATCCTGTGCTCCTGCAACAACGTGGCCGCCGGAGCCATCCGCGACGCCGTCAATGGCTGCGGCGCCTGCGAGGGCAACGCCCCGGTCCAGGACCTCGGCGACCTCAAGGGCTGCACCCGTGCCGGCACCCAGTGCGGCTCCTGCGTGCCGATGCTGAAGAAGCTGCTCGAAGGCGAACTTGCCAAGTCCGGCGTCGCCGTCTCCAAGGCCCTCTGCGAACACTTCGAACTCTCCCGGCAGGAACTCTTCGACGCCATCAAGGTCCTGGAACTGGCCTCCTTCGAGGACATCCTGGCCCGCTACGGCACCGGCACCGGCTGCGACATCTGCAAGCCCACCATCGCCAACATCCTCGCCAGCCAGCACAGCGCCTACGTGCTCGACGCCGGCCGCGGGACCCTGCAGGACACCAACGACCGCGCCCTGGCCAACATGCAAAAGGATGGCAGCTACTCGGTGGTTCCCCGGATCGCGGGCGGCGAGATCACCCCGAAGAAGCTCGGCGTGATCGCCGCCGTCGCCGAGAAGTACGGCCTCTACACCAAGATCACCGGCGGCCAGCGGATCGACATGTTCGGCGCCCGGCTGGAACAGCTCCCGGACATCTGGAAGGAACTCGTGGACGCGGGTTTCGAGTCCGGCCAGGCCTACGGCAAGTCGCTGCGCACCGTGAAGTCCTGCGTCGGGTCCACTTGGTGCCGCTTCGGCGTCCAGGACGCCGTCGCCCTCGCGATCACGCTGGAGCTGCGCTACCGCGGACTGCGCAGCCCGCACAAGCTGAAGATGGGCGTCTCCGGCTGCGCCCGCGAATGCGCCGAGGCCCGCGGCAAGGACGTCGGCGTGATCGCCACGGACAAGGGCTGGAACCTCTACGTGGGCGGCAACGGCGGCTTCCAGCCGGCGCACGCCCAGCTCCTTGCGCAGGACCTGGACGAGGAGACCCTGCTGAAGTACATCGACCGCTACCTGATGTACTACATCCGCACCGCGGACCGGCTGCAGCGCACCGCGCGCTGGCAGGAAGAGCTCGACGGCGGCCTGAAGCACGTCGAGGACGTGGTGGTGCGCGACTCGCTCGGCATCGCCGCGGACCTTGAGGCAGCCATGGCCAAGCACGTGGACACCTACCAGGACGAGTGGGCCGAGACGCTCAAGGATCCTGAACGGCTGCGCCGCTTCCGCTCCTTCGTCAACGCCCCGGACCAAAAGGACGACTCGATCTCCTTCGTCCCGGAGCGCGGCCAGATGCGCCCCGCCACCGCGGAGGAGAAGGCGCAGGCCGGGCAGCAGCCGGTGCTGATCGCCGCCAGCATCCCGGTCCGTCCCGCCGACGCCGACAGCGGCCCCGCAACTGCCGGCCCCGCCGTCTCGTCTGCCCCTACCGAAAGCCAGGCCTAACATGCAGCTCAGCATCGATCTCAGCGGCCGCGAAGTCCTCGTCACCGGTGCGGACACCGCCGCCCGCCAGGCCGTCCGGCGCTACCAGGCGGCCGGGGCCGTGGTGTCCCGGCTCAGCCGCCCGGACGGCGGAGCGCACGACGGCGCGCTGCCGGAGCGGCCCTTTCTGGTCGCCGCGGTCGACGACGGCCAGCCGGGCTGGGCGGCCCTGCTGGAGCGCTGCCACGAGACCGGCATCCCGGTCGCGGCAGAGCCCGCCGCCGGCCCCGCCGGCCATGTCACCCTGGTGGGCGGCGGACCCGGGACCACTGAATTGCTGACCGTGGCGGCCGTCCAGGCGCTGCGGGACGCCGACGTCGTGTTCTATGACCGGCTCGCCCCCTACCAGGAACTGCCCGCACTGACGACGGCGGAGCTCGTGGATGTGGGCAAGCGGCCCGGCCACCACCCCGTCAGCCAGTCCGGCATTGAGGAACTCATGGTCGACGCAGCCCTGGCCGGGAAGAACGTGGTCCGGCTCAAGGGCGGGGACCCGTACGTCTTCGGCCGGGGCGGCGAGGAAGTGGCCGCCTGCGTGAAGGCGGGCGTGCCCGTGCGGGTGGTCTCCGGGGTCACCAGCGCCATCTCCGTCCCCGCCGCGGCCGGGATCCCGGTCACGCACCGCGAGGTCAGCCACATGTTCACCGTGGTTTCCGGACACGCCCCGCTGACCGAGAAGGAACACACGCACTTGGCCGGGCTGGGCGGCACCATCGTGGTGCTGATGGGCATTGGCACCCTGCACCAGCTGGCCGCGGGACTGCGGCGCGCCGGGATGCGCGCGGACATGCCGATGGCCGTCGTCGAACGCGGCTACCGCCCGGGCCAGCGGACCACCATCGCCGAACTGGGCAGCATTACGACGGCGGCCGCGGACTGCAGCAACCCCGCCGTGCTGGTGATCGGCGAGGTGGTGAGGGTGGCCGAGGCCAACCGCGGCTGTGCCGAAGCCGAAGCCGAACTGGACCGCCTCGCCGCGTCCCTGATGGGAGCGTGAGCGCCGTGAGCGCGCTGGAGGCCATTGCCGCCGCCGGCCCGGGAGCGCAGGCCGCCGGAGCACCCTCGCCCGGGGCACCCGCCACAGATGAAGCGCCGGAGAAGGCTGAGCTGCCGCTGGAGGGCTTCAGGATCGGGGTCACCTCGCACCGCCGTTCCCAGGACCTGATCGAGGCCCTGGAACGGCGCGGCGCGGAGGTGCTGCACGCCCCGGCGCTGAAGATCGCCCCGGTCCAGGAAGACCTGCGGCTGATCGAGGACACCCGCGCCATCATCGAGGCCCGGCCGGAGCTCTGCATCGCCACCACCGCCTACGGCATGCGCCGCTGGTGCGAGGCGGCGGACACCTTCGGCATCGGCGAACAGCTGCTGGAAACCCTCGGCGCCACCCGGATGTTCGTCCGCGGCCCCAAGGCCCGCGGCGCCGTCCGCGCGGCCGGCCTGGCCGACGTCGGGATCAGCAGCGACGAGACCACCTCCACCCTGGTGGACATGCTGCTGGCCGAGGGGGTGCGGGGCAAGACCGTCGCCGTGCAGCTGCACGGCTACACCGATGTCCGGCAGCTGGAGCGGCTGCGGATGTCCGGCGCCAACGTCATGACCGTCACTCCGTACCGCTGGGTCAAGCCCGACGGCGCGGACCGGCTGCCGAAACTGATCGAGGCGGCGTGCGGCGGCAACCTGGACGTGCTGACCTTCACAAGCGCCCCCGCCGTCGATGCGCTGTGGAGCACGGCGCACGAGATGGGCCTCTACAAACAGCTTGTGGAGAGCCTGAAGACCACGGTGGCCACCGCCGTCGTCGGGCCCATCACCGCCCAGCCGCTGCTCGACGCCGGGGTGCAGCCGCTGATCCCGGAACGGTTTCGGATGGGCGCCCTGATCCGGCTGGTCGTGGAACACCTGGCCCTGAACCATGTACGACGGCTGGCTACCGCCTCGGGCGCGGTGGAGCTGCGCGGCAGGTCGCTGCGGATCGACGGCGAGGCCGTGGAGCTGGCCCCGGCGCCGCTCTTGTTGCTGCGGGCGCTGCTGGGTGCCGGTGGGGCCGTGCTGTCCCGCGACGCGCTCTCCGAACTGCTGGAGCTGCGCGGATCGGTCCACGCCCTGGACATGACCGTCAGCAGGCTCCGCTCCGCGCTGCCGGACGGCAGCCTGGTGGAGACGGTGGTCAAGCGCGGCTACCGGATCCGGGTGTGACCCACGGCATTACCAGCTGGTAACAACTGGCGAACGAACCGCGAAAATACTGCAACACCGCGGAAACCTCCGCGAAAAGCCGGCCCCCTACGCTGGGGAACATCAAGAACACGGGCCACATCCGGCCCACCAGCGAAAGGGCCAGCACATGTCCGTTACGGAAGCGTCCGCCATCTCCACCGTGTCCGCCACCGCCCAGACCCGGCCGCGGATCGTCGTCGCCGGGGCCGGCCCGGCCGCCCAGGCGCTGGTCCGCCAGCTCACGCGCACCCCTTTCGCCGGCGGCATCACCGTGCTCAGCAGCCGCGACGATGCCCCGGAGGAGCTGCTGGAACTCGCCGCCCTGCCCCAGGTCTCGGTCCGCTTCGGGCAGCCTGCCAGCTTCATCGACGCGGCGGAGCGGCGGGTCACCACCGCGGACGGCCTCGAGTTCAGCTACGACCAGCTGGTAATCGCCACCAGTTCGACGCCGGCCCTCGCGCCGATCGAGGGTGCGGGCCGCTGCCTCAGCTACTCCACGATTGATGACGCCACCCGCCTGGGCGACGCCGTCAAGGACGTCACCCGGGTCCTGGGCCGCAGGCCGCTGGGCATCCTGGTGGGCACCGGCACCGCCGCGGGCCAGGCCGAGGCGGTGCTCCGGGCGCGCGGCGTCCGGCCCGTCCGCACCACGCTGCGCCCGTCCGCCGTCGTCCCCACCCTCGCCGGCTCCGCGCTGCCCGCCGCCGGGATCGTGTTCGACGACGGCTCCAGCATGAGCGGGGACCTCGTAGTCCTCGCCGAAGAGCGCGTTTCCCGCGACAGCCTCGCCCGCACCGCCGGCCTGGCCACCGCGCCGCAGGGCGGCATCGTGGTGGGCACGGACTACCGCACCTCCGTGCCGGGGATCTGGGCCATCGGCGACGCGGCGGCGTACGACGGCGTACGGCTGGGCCTGCTGGTCGCCGCCGGTTCCGCCGCCGGCGTCTGCGCCGCGGCGCTACTTCAGGCGTCCCTCTCAGAGCCCCTCGCGCAGGCGGCGTAGGCCCGACGCCGGCCGGGTGGCGTTATGGCAAGATGGTGCACTGAGAAGCCACGACACACGCCGTGTCAGCACGCCGGACCGGGCATGAACCAGGTCCGCCAGGAAAGGGACCATCATGAGCAACGAAGCCAACACGGCCACCGACGCCGCCGGCACCGACAACCAGGGCGCTGCGGGCAACATTGCCTCGTACATCGACCACACCCTGCTCAAGCCGGAGGCCAGTGAGGCCGAGGTCCTGAAGGTCTGCGCCGAGGCGGCCGAGTACCACTTCAAGTCCGTCTGCGTGAACCCCATCTGGGTCAAGACCGTCAAGACCGCGCTCAGGGGTACCGGCGTGCTGAGCTGCTCCGTGATCGGCTTCCCGCTGGGCGCCACCCCCAGCGACGTCAAGGCCTTCGAAGCCCGCGGCGCGGTGCTCGACGGCGCCGACGAGATCGACATGGTGATCAACATCGCCGCGGCACGGGCAAACGACAAAGGCGCCCTGGTGGATGACATCCGCGCCGTCGCCGAGGCCGTCCACTCCGGCGGCGCCATCCTGAAGGTCATCATCGAGACCGCACTGCTCGACGACGCCCAGAAGGTCCTCGCCTGCGAGGCCGCCGTCGAGGCCGGCGCGGACTTCGTGAAGACCTCCACCGGATTCAACGGCGGCGGAGCCACGGCCGAGGACGTCGCCCTGATGCGCCGCACCGTGGGTCCGGGGCTCGGTGTCAAGGCCTCGGGCGGCGTGCGTTCGCTCGCCGACGCGCAGGCTATGATTGCTGCAGGTGCAACACGTATTGGCGCCAGCTCCGGCATCGCGATCGTCAAGGGCGAACAGGGTTCGTCCGCGTACTGACCGTGCACCGGTCACAGCCGCTGCCGCCACAGTTTTTGAGCCCCGCGGGGCCGAGGAGGAACGAATGTCCAGCAACACCACCAAGACCCAGCGCGGCGAAAACAGCCTGGCATCCAGCGTCGTGCTGTTTGTCCTGATGATGGCCCTGTTCTTCGGCGCCCTGTATTCGCTGTCCTTCCTCAGCCTGGGCAACCCCTGGCCGATGGCCGCCTGCCTCATCCTGTTCGCCCTGGCATTCTGGATCCCGCAGACCATCACGGGCCGCTCCGACTCCGCAGGCGAGAGCTAACCACGCTTCGAACTGAAGCCCCGGTTTTCCGGGGCTTCAGTTGTTTAAGCGGCCGGTCCGGACAAGCGCGGCGGATGCGGGCTAAGGCACCCGGGATCCGGGCCGCGCACGTCCGGAACCGCAGCGGAAAAGCGCGGCGGCCCTAGCCGCCGACGACGGCCAGCAGGCGGCTGACCAGCGCGGTCCCCAGCGCGAGGGCGGCCGGGAAGTGCCCCTTGGCCAGGGCAAGCACGGCGGAGAACATCCCGACCATGGCGTACGCGCTGACCGGGATCAGCACGAACCATTCGCGCCGCGAGCCGGCCCGGCCCAGCAGCGGGATGGAAAATGCCCCGTTGGCCTTCCAGACGTCCTTGACCAACGGCAGCCTGCGCAGGAACTTCGGCGGCTTGACCACCAACGGCCAGAGCAGAGGCACTCCCCCGGTGGTGATCATGTCGCCCACGATGTGCACCAGGACGCCGGTGAGCATCGACACCGGCAGCCAGGACCACTGGTGCGGCGCGAACCAGGTCACCAGGCCCGCCATGGTCAGGGCGAAGATCCAGTTGCTGATCCAGCCGTACTTGGGAAACAGCTTCAGCGCCTTTGCGGCAATGTTGATCATGAACATGCACAGCAGCCCTGCGCCCACGGAGAGCAGCCCCCAGTCCGTCTGCAGCTGGGCCTGCCCGGCCATGACCGCGAGCAACACGAAGAACGCGGCGCCGAGGACCGAGTGGGTGCCCTGGCGGTGGCCGCCGGAGGCATTCTCGATCCCCACGGCGATCATGTTCGAGAGCGGCGGCAGGGCATGCGCCACCGTGCTGGAGCGGTGGTCCCAGTCGCAGACCAGCGCAGTCCCGGCCGTTGCCATCCCGCCGATCACGATGCCGGTTGCATCCAGCGGATACCAGCCCAGCGCGTAGGGCCCGGTCGAGGCAATAGCCACCCACGCCGCGGCCCCGGACGCGGCGTGGTGTCCTCCCATCACGGTTTAGCCCACCGAGAGCGGGACGTCGGAGAAGATCGCCTCGATCACGCCGTTGGCCCAGGCCAGGATCTCGGCATCCTGCAGGTCGCGGCCGCCGATCCGGGCCGTCTTGGGCTTGGGGATCAGCACCGCGTCCAAAGCCGGTTTCGCCTGCGAGCCGGGGTACATCCGGGCCAGCCGCATCAGCTTGGACTCCGGCAGCTGGGCCGGCGAGAACTTGATGAAGTTGCCCTGCAGGGCGACGTCAGTGAGGCCGGCCTCGCGCGCCCCGACCCGGAACCGGGCCACCGCGACGAGGTTCTTCGCCGGCAGCGGCAGCTCCCCGTAGCGGTCCACGAGCTCGGCCTCGACCTCCTCGATCGCCTCGTTGCTCAGTGCCGCGGCCAGCTTCCGGTAGGCCTCGAGGCGCAACCGCTCACCGGGTACGTAGTCGTGCGGCAGGTGCGCGTTGACCGGCAGCTCGATCTTCATCTCCGCGGCCTTCTCCTCGGCCTCGCCCCGGTAGTCCGCCACGGCCTCGCCGACCAGCCGGATGTAGAGGTCGAAGCCGACGCCCTGGATGTGGCCGGACTGCTCGCCGCCAAGCAGGTTGCCGGCGCCGCGGATCTCGAGGTCCTTCATGGCCAGCTGCATGCCGGCGCCGAGTTCGTTGTGCGTCGCTACGGCCTTGAGCCGTTCCAGCGCCACCTCGCCCAGCGGCTTTTCGGAGGGGTAGAGGAAGTAGGCGTAGGCCCGTTCCCGGCCGCGGCCCACGCGCCCGCGCAGCTGGTGCAGCTGGGAGAGCCCGTACTTGTCCGCGCCGTCGACAATCAGGGTGTTGGCGTTGGAGATGTCCAGCCCGGTCTCGATGATGGTGGTGCAGACCAGGACGTCGAAGCGCTTCTCCCAGAAGTCCACGATGATCTGTTCCAGCCGGCTTTCGGACATCTTGCCGTGCGCCACCTCGACGCGGGCTTCCGGGACCAGTTCGCGGATCTTCGCGGCGGTGCGTTCGATCGTGGAAACCCGGTTATGCACGAAGAAGACCTGTCCTTCGCGCATCAGCTCGCGGCGGATCGCGGCCGACGTCTGCTTATCCGTGTACGGGCCGACGTAGGTGAGCACGGGGTGCCGCTCCTCCGGCGGGGTCGCCAGCGTGGACGTTTCGCGGATGCCGGTCAGCGACATCTCCAGGGTGCGCGGGATGGGGGTGGCGCTCATGGCCAGGACGTCCACGTTGGTGCGCATCTTCTTCAGCGCTTCCTTGTGTTCGACGCCGAAGCGCTGCTCCTCGTCCACGATCACGAGGCCAAGGTCCTTGAACGCGAAGTCCTTGGACAGCAGCCGGTGCGTGCCAATCACGACGTCCACCGAGCCGTTCTTCACTCCCTCGGCCGTTTCCTTGGCCTCCTTGGCGCCCTGGAAGCGGGACAGCGGCTTGACCCGCAGCGGGAAGCCGGAGAAGCGCTCGGTGAAGGTCTCGTAGTGCTGCTGCGCCAGCAGCGTGGTGGGCACCAGCACGGCCACCTGCTTGCCGTCCTGGACCGCCTTGAACGCCGCCCGGACGGCAATCTCGGTCTTGCCGTAGCCGACGTCGCCGGAGACCAGGCGGTCCATCGGGATCTCCCGTTCCATGTCCGCCTTGACCTCGTTGATGGTGGTCAGCTGATCCGGGGTCTCCACGTAGGGGAAGGCCTCCTCGAGTTCGCGCTGCCACGGGGTGTCGGGGCCGAAGGCGTGGCCGCGGGAGGCCATCCGGGCCGAGTACAGCCGGATCAGTTCGCCGGCGATCTCCTTGACGGCCTTGCGCGCCTTGGACTTGGTGCTGGCCCAGTCCGAGCCGCCCATCTTGCTCAGCACCGGGGTGTCGCCGCCGACGTAGCGGGTGACCTGGTCCAGCTGGTCGGTGGGGACGAAGAGCCGGTCACCCGGGGCACCACGCTTGGAGGGCGCGTATTCGAGCACCAGGTATTCGCGCACGCCGTCTCCACCGCCCGCGACCTTGCGCTGGATCAGCTCCACGAACCGGCCGATGCCGTGCTGTTCGTGCACCACGAAGTCGCCGGCCAGCAGTTGCAGCGGGTCCACGGCGTTGCGCCGCTTGGACGGCATCCGGCGCATGTCCTTGGTGGACCCGGCGGAGGTGCGGCCCAGCAGGTCGGCCTCGGTCAGCAGGGCCACCTTGAGCCGGTCAAGGACGAAGCCGCGGCCGACGGCGGCGGTGGTCACCTCGATCAGGCCGGGCTGCGGGTCGGCGTCGAGGGTGTCCACCCGGGCGCACGGGATGTCGTTGTCGTGGAACAGTTCGGCGAGGCGCTGCGCCGGGCCGGGGCCCTCGGTGGCGACGACGATCCGCCACTGTTCCCGCACGTGCGAACCGATGAAGTCCATCATCTCGGCCACGTCGCCCTGGTAGCCGCGGGGTTCGCGGGCGTGCAGGTTCAGCACGTCGATCTCCGGCAGCAGTTCCTCGTCGCTGGCGAGCGAGGTGATGGACCACCAGGAGACTCCGTGCGCGAGGGCTGTGCTGCGGGTCTCGCCCAGCGAGCGGAAGCTCGCCGAGTGCAGGGCCTCCGAGGCCGCGGAGCTCAAATCCAGCGGGGCGGTCCCGCCGTCGGAGGCCGTGGACCAGGCTGCCTCGAGGAACTCCTCGTTGGTGGCGGCGAGGTCGTGGGCGCGGGTGCGGACCTTTTCGGGTTCAATCACCACCGAGATGGAGCCCTCCGGGAACTGGTCCAGGAAGGGCACCATGGAATCGACCAGCACCGGGGCCAGGGATTCCATTCCCTCGACGGCGATGCCGCCGGCGATCTTTTCCAGCATGTCCGCCGCGGCCGGCAGCTGGGACTTCAGCGTCGCGGCCCGGGACATCACCGAGGGCGTGATCAGGATTTCGCGGCAGGGCGGGGCGTGCAGTTCGGTGGGGTGGTGCACGCCCGGCGCGGTTAGCGAGCGCTGGTCGGCGACGGCGAACCAGCGCATCTGCTCGACCTCGTCGCCGAAGAATTCCACCCGGATCGGGTGGTCCTCGGTGGGCGGGAAAACGTCCAGCATGCCGCCGCGGACCGCGAATTCACCGCGCCGGGTGACCATGTCCACCCGGGCGTAGGCGGCGTCGGCGAGGTTCTTCACGACGTCGCCGAACGGGACCTCCTGGCCGAGCTTGAGGGTCACCGGGACCAGCTCGCCGAGCCCGGCCACGATCGGCTGCACCACGGCCCGGACCGGGGCGACGACGACGCGCAGGGCGCCCCCGGCCTCGGGGTGCGCGAGGCGGCGGAGCACGGAGAGCCGGCGGCCGACGGTGTCCGAGCGCGGCGAGAGCCGCTCGTGCGGCAGGGTCTCCCAGCTGGGGAATTCCGCGACCGTGCCGGCCGGCAGGAAGGCGCCCAGCGCGGCGGCAAGGTCTTCGGCCTCGCGGCCGGTGGCGGTGACGGCCAGCACCACCGGGGCGGCGGCGCCGTCGGCAGCCCCGCCGTCGGACGCGAGGCCGTCGGCCATCTCCGCGAGCAGCGCAGCGCGCAGCCCGGCGGGGGCGCTGATCTGGTAGTCCTCGCTGCGGGCCGTGAACGGCCGGGACGCTTCGGCCTGCACCCGGGCAAAGGACGTGTCCTCGGCGAGGACACGCCGCAGACCGGTGAGAGAAGGGCCGTTGAGGCTCATGGCGGGAACTCCTGGGGTGATCACGGGCATGCAGGCAACACGAATACCCGAAATTCGCAAGAATCCCGGGTACTTCCAGCCTACCGCGACCCGGAGGCGGGCCGGCACCCGGGACTAAGCTGGCAGGATGGGGATCCGGCCGTCCAGGCTGCAGTCCAGCGCGGCCGGCGCTCCGAATGGCTTATATCCGCAATGATGAAGGAGCCACCCATGAACGGCACCCCCAACGCCACGAACCCGAAGACCGTGCTCGTGACCGGCGCCACCGGTTACATCGGCGGCCGGCTGGTCCCCCGGCTGCTTGAGGCCGGCCACCGGGTGAAGGTCCTGGTCCGCACCCCGGCCAAAATCGCTGGCGTCCCCTGGCTGGACCAGGTCGAGGTGGTCCAGAGCAGCCTCGACGACGGCGCGGCGCTGCAGGAGGCGCTGGCCGGCGTCGACGTGCTCTACTACCTGGTCCACTCGATGGCCGGCGGCGCCGGGTTCGAGGCGAAGGAAAAGGCGATGGCCGAGACGGCGGCGCAGGCGGCCGCGGGGGCCGGCGTGGACCGGATCGTCTACCTCGGCGGGCTGCACCCCTCCGGCGCCGAGCTCTCCACCCACATGCGCTCCCGCGAGGCCGTGGGCAAGGTCTTCCTCGACGGCCCGGTGGACGCGGTCGTGTTCCAGGCCGGCGTGGTGATCGGCTCCGGCTCGGCCTCCTTCGAAATGATCCGGCACCTGTCCGAGACCCTGCCGGTGATGCCCGCCCCCAGCTGGGTACGGAACAAGATCGAGGCCATCGCGGTGCGGGACGTGCTGTACTACCTTGTCGGTGCGGCGTCGCTGGAGGGCAAGATCAACCGCACCTTCGACATCGGCTCACGGCAGGTGCTCAGCTACGCCGGGATGATGCAGGAGTACGCGGCGGAGGCCGGACTCCCGCACCGGGTGGTGCTTGCCCTTCCCATCCCCGCGCCCAAGCTCGCGGGCATGTGGGTCGCGCTGACCACGCCGATCCCGCTGTCCATGTCGCTGCCCCTGGTGGAGTCGCTGCAGCACGACGCCGTCTCCCGGGAGCATGACATCGACTCCTACATCCCGCTGCCCGAGGGCGGCCTCACCCCCTACCGGCGGGCCGTCGCCCTGGCGCTGGGCAAGGAACGGGACGGCCAGGTGGAGACCACCTGGGCCAGCGCCGGAGCCGACGCCGATCCGCTGCCGAGCGATCCGGAGTGGGCCGGCCACCGCGTCTACCTCGACGAGCGCAGCTACTCCAGTGCGGTGGACCCGAAACACGTCTGGACCATCATCGAAGGCATCGGCGGCCGCAACGGCTGGTACTCGCTGCCGCTGGCCTGGAGCGTACGCGGATGGCTGGACAAGCTCACCGGCGGCGCGGGCCTGGCGCGCGGCCGGCGGCACCCGCACCTGCTGGCCGAAGGCGAGGTGGTGGACTGGTGGCGGGTCGAGCGGATCGACCGCGGCCGGCTGCTCCGGCTGCGGGCCGAGATGCGGGCACCCGGCCGGGCTTGGCTGGAACTTTCGGTCGAACCCGAGGGCACCGGCAGCCGCTACCGGCAACGGGCCATCTTCTTCCCGAAGGGCCTCAGCGGCAAGCTCTACTGGCTCGCGGTCCTGCCGTTCCACAGCCTCATTTTCCCCGCGATGTCGCGGAATATCGCGGCAGCGGCGCAGCGCCTCGCAGAGACGGAGCCAGCCGCCGAATCGGAACCGGCGGGGCCCACCGCGTAGGATGTTGGGAGCCCGAAACGTCCAGCCCCACCCCATGGAGGACCCCCAATGGCCCTGAGTGCATCCACCACCCTTCCGCACAGCGTTGAGAGCGTCACGGCAGTTTTCGTCAACGAGGACTTCCTGCGCCACACCAGCGAACTCGTCGGAGGAACCCTTGAATCGTTTACCGTCGACGGCGACCCCGCCGGCGCCTTCAACACCACGACGGTCCGCACCATCCCCACGACCCGGATGCCGGACCTGGCCCGTAAGTTCGTCGGTGAGAGCCTGAAGGTGACGCAGCTGGAGAGCTGGGGCGCCCCGGAGGCCGACGGTTCGCGGCAGAGCAACATCTCGCTGAAGGTCGCCGGCGCCCCGCTGGACGTCAACGCCGTGCAGCGCCTCGTGGCCGACGGCGGCAGCACCCGGATCGAGCTGGAGGGAACGGTCACCTCGTCCGTGCCGCTGCTGGGCGGGAAGATCGCCGACGCGGCCGAGCCGATGGTCGGCAAGGCCCTCAACATCCAGTCCACGCAGGCCCAGGCCTGGCTCGAAAGCCACTAGGCGATGGAGCTGCCCGGTGCCCTGGCCGCCGTCCTGATCGTGGCCGGCGTCTGGTCCCTGGCCGTCTGGCCCCAGTTCCTGCGCCGGGTCATGAAGGACCCGCGGGCGCGCGACGCCGGCGGCAAGGCCACCCGCTTCCTCACCGTCCACGTCGTGCTGGTCAGCATTTCGATGCTGCTCGGCGCGGCGACGGCGGCGATCGGGATCACGGGCCTGCTGAACTGACCGGCTCTCCCCCGGCCAACTGGCTCGCAGTTGTTGACGTTATGACTCTTCAAAACGACAACAACTGCGAGCCAGTTGGGTTAACCCCGCGGCGGCGGCGGGGCTAGACTCAGGAAAATGCCTGTCCACTGCCGAAGGGGGATGCCTTGCGGCCCCAGCGCGTGGCCACGTGGGGACTCATCGCCTACGTCGCGGTGCTGGCTGCCGTCGCCCTGTGGCCGCAGCCGGTGGACCGCCCGGTCGCCGGGCTGCTGCGCGCGGCGTTGAGGTGGCTGCACGGCCGAGGCATTCCCGGCTGGGTCGACTACGGCTTTGTGGAGTCCGCCGCCAATGTGCTGCTCTTCGTTCCGCTGGGCGCCCTCGTGGCCTTGATCATCGGCCGTGGCTACTGGTGGGTCGGCGCGGCCGCCGGGCTCCTGATCTCGTGCGCCATCGAACTTGCACAGTTGCTCTTCCTGCCCGGACGCTATCCCACGATGGCCGATGTCCTGGCCAACACCCTGGGGGCCGTCCTCGGCGCCCTGCTCACATTGCTGGTCCGGCGGCGCCGCTGGGCCCCTTGAGGCCCCTGCGGTCCTGGCCGCTTGGGTCCTAAGAGGTACGGACCTAGGAGGTACGGTTCTGGGCCGCGACCGCCTGGCCGAGGGCGTCCTCGGCAGCGACCCATGAGAGCATCGCGCACTTGACCCGAGCGGCGTAGCGGGACACACCTTCAAAGGCCGCTGCGTCGCCCAGGATCTCCGGGTCGGCGGGCACCTTGCCGCGGGAGCGCAGCACCTCGCGGAAGCTGTCGATCACGCTGCGCAGCTCGTCCGGATCCAGTCCCTCGGCGAGGTCGGTCAGCACGGAGGCCGACGCCATCGAGATCGAACAGCCCTCGCCGTCCCAGCGCAGCTCGCTGACCTTTCCGCCTGCCACCGACACCCGCAGCGTGATTTCGTCGCCGCAGACCGGGTTGAGCTGGTGCGACTGGCCGCTGCTGGCCCCTTCGGGCACTCCGGCGCCGGCCAGGCCGCTGCCGTGGCGTGCTTTGGAGTGCTCCAGGATGATCTGTTGGTACAGCTGGTCAAGACTCATGCAGTGCCGTCCTCAGGCTTGAAAGTATCCGCGGACCCCGGCGACGGCGTCGAGGAACGCGTCGACGTCGTCCGTGGTGTTGTACAGGTAGGTGCTGGCCCTCGTGCTCGCGGTGAGTCCGAGCCGGCGGTGCAGCGGCTGGGCGCAGTGGTGGCCCACGCGGACGGCGATCCCGCGGCTGTCCAGGAACTGCCCGACGTCGTGCGCGTGCACTCCGGCGACGTCGAACGCGGCCAGGCCGATCCGTTCCTCCCCCGCCGCCGGGCCCAGCACGCGGATCCCGGGGATGGCCGCGAGGCCTGCCACGAGCCGCTGGCCCAGTTCCGTTTCCCAGGCGTGGATCCGGGCCAGGCCGGTTTCGCTGAGGTAGTTGGCGGCGGCGGCGAGCGCCACGGCCTGGGAGATCTTCTGGGTGCCGGCCTCGAACCGCTGCGGGCTGGGCAGGAACCCGGCGCGCTCCATCGTGACAGTGGTGATCATGGAGCCGCCGGTCAGGAAGGGAGGCATGGCATTGAGCAGTTCCGAGCGCCCGTAGAGTCCGCCTATTCCGGTGGGGCCGAGCATCTTGTGCCCCGAGAAAACGGCGAAGTCCACGTCCAGGGCCTTGACGTCGAGGGGCAGGTGCGGGGCGGACTGGCAGGCGTCCAGCACGACGAGGGCACCGACGGCGCGGGCCAGCGGGACCAGCGTGGACACCGGGTTGATGGTCCCCAGGACGTTGGAGGCGTGGGTGAAGGCCAGCACGCGCGTGCGGCCGCCGATCAGGCGCGCGGCGGCGTCGAGGTCCAGGGCGCCGGCATCGTCGACCGGGATGAACTTCAGTACGGCGCCGGTCCGGTCCGCCAGCTGCTGCCAGGGAATCAGGTTGGCGTGGTGCTCCATCTCGGTGACCACGATCTCGTCGCCGGCGGCCAGCGCGAAGCGGGCAGCTTCCGCCGGGGCGCCGGGCAGGGAGGCGTTCAGGAAGGAGTAGCTGAGCAGGTTCAGGCCCTCGGTGGCGTTGGACGTCCAGATCAGTTCGTCCGGGTCCGCGCCGATGAAGCCCGCCACGGTCTCGCGGGCGTCCTCGAAGGCCTCGGTGGCCTCCACCGCGAGGTAGTGCGCGCCGCGGTGCACCGCGGAGTTCCGCTGTTCGTAGAACTCCTGCTCCGCTTCCAGCACGCTGAGCGGATTCTGTGACGTGGCACCGGAATCCAGGTAGACGAGCGGGTGCCCGTTGACGGACCGGTGCAGGATCGGGAAGTCGTTGCGGATCCGCAGGACCTCCTCGTTGCCCAGCGCCGTGGCTGAGCGGAGGAGATGGGCTGGTGTGGCAACCATGGGCAGTAACTCCTGGATCGGCTTTCGCTGGGGCGTAGCGGGGGCGCCCGGCCGGGCTGGTCCTATTACGTCACGCAGATTAGACCTAATTATCCCACGTTCCGGCGGCGCCCGGTTTCGGCCCGGCCGTTGAGTCGGGCCAAGCGGGCCACAGGGACATCCGTACCGCTGGCGGCACGCCGGATTGTGCTCTGCGGTGAAGCCGGCACATGTCCCGAAACGGTTCCGGAACGTCAAATGCCCCGCCGGGTGCCGTGGCACCCTGGCGGGGCTTTGATCCGAACCGTTGCCTCGCCTACTGGGGCGGGCGCGGTGTCCGTTGCCGCGTCTACGGCAGTTCCCCCAACTTTCCGTGCTGCAGACCGTAAAAAGGGAGCCGGCGGCGGCTGGGGGGAGAGCCTCGGTCTCAGAAGGCTCTGACGCCGCCGGCTCCGTCTTTGGGGTACGGCTGCCGCCTGCGGCACCGTACCGTTCCAATGAAGGAGTTCGGGTGTGGGAGGTGTCTACGCAGCCAGCGTTTCCGGTGGCTGCTGCGGTTGCCCGCGTTCCAATACCGCCCTCTAAATACTAATTTTAGGACTTTTTGAGTCGTTCCCGGGACTGACTTAAGTCAATCGCGGGGGCCGGATCTGCACACGAGTAGGATTTACCCGACTTCTCCCTCTTTCCTGGCTGCGGAACTACTTGGCCATACTCGTCCGGCGTTGGTGTCACTCGCTCGATACGCAGGCCACCGGGGACGCCTGTAACTGCGGGACTGGGCGCCCTCGATGGCTTGGTTACTGTCGGTCTGGAGGCTAGGGCAAATCAAGATCCTTTTGGATTTCCACAAGTTCGCCGCGGCGACTGACGCCGAGCTTCCCGAAGATCCGGTACAGGTGCCCCTCGACGGTCCGCTGGGAAACGGTGAGTTTGGCGGCAATTTCCGCGTTCGTGTCCCCGGCCGTCACCAGCTTCAGGATCTCGGATTCGCGGGCGGTCAACTCGGCACGGTGTTCACCTTGGGCGTTGCTCAATGGACCGGACATGCCGGCCGCGACCATCCGGCGGTGCACCTTGCGCTGCACGGCTGTGAGCTTCCATTTTTCCGGGTCGTTCTCCAGCAGTCGTGCGGCCTGCTGCGCGGCTTCGAGCGCCAGCAGCAGGTGCCCCGCGTTCATGGCCTGGTCGCTGAGCGCCGTAAGCGCCGTCGAATCCGCGGCCGTGACGGCGAGCGCGTAGGCCCGCAGCAGGCGCGCCTCCGGCACGTCGACGGCGCCGCTGCTGGCCGCCAGCGCCGCGGCGGCTGCAGTGTCCCCGCCGCGGAGGGCCAACCGGCGGATGTCGGTCTCGACGGCTCTGAGCCCCTGCTGCTGCGCCTCGTCCGCGAGCCGGCCCAGCTCGCGGCGCGCGTCGTCCGCGTCCCCGCCGGAGGCCTGTTCGGCGGCGGTACAGTAAGCCTCTGCGAGGAGCCGCAGTGTCTCCGGCGCCCGGTAGGCGGCGCTGCGGAAGGCTTGCGCCTGCTCTGCCGCCTCGCCTGGATGCCCGACGGCGGAGGCGGCGTAGGCTGTCACCGCACGGGCGAAGGCGGACAGTTCCCAGGGGTCGGCGATCAGGAGTTCTTCGACGCCGAGCAGCAGCTCCGCCAGGCTTTCCGGGACCCGCCCCTGCCGCAGCCGGGAGTAGCCGCGCATCACGTGCAGCAGTCCGCCGCTGTACACCAGCCGCGGGGCCAGGTTCGAGGAATAGTCGTCCAGGACCGAAGCGAGTTCCTCCCACTCCCCGGCCCGGACCAGGCTCAGGCAGTACCGCGCCAGGACGTCCTCGTGGACGAGGGGAAGCACCAGGCCGTCCTCCTGCACGTCGCGCCAGGCCTCCCGGCCGAGACCCAGTCCCTCCAGCACCCGGCCTTGCGCGGTCCAGACCTCGGCCAGGCGCGACATCGCCGGGATACGGATTTCCGCGTTGGCGTCGGCGGCGGTGATCAGCTCCCGAAGCCTCTCCTGAAGCTCCGTGGTCCTGCCCTCCCAGTCCTCCAGCAAGAGTGCGGTGGCGAGGCCCACGCTTGCCTCCGCCCACGCCGGCTCATCCGGGATGCCGGGAATCGGTTCCCCGGCGCCAGCCTCACGCGGCACATCGACGCCTGCCACCAAGTTCCCGAGCCGGGCAGCCAGGAGTGCGGCGAGATAGGACGCGCGGCCGTACCGCCACGGCTGCGCGGCCTCGAGAAAATCGGTCGCCTCCCCGTGGCGGCCGAGGATATAGCTGGAATAGGCCAGCTGGATCCTGGCCTCCGACATGAACCGGTCCTCCTGGATCGCCCCGGCGGCCCGGATCGCCGTCGCGGCGTCCAGGCCCGCGTTGGCGGCCGTGGCAGCCGCGAGCAGCTCCGGGGACGCTGGTTCCGCGCCGGAATCCAGCGACCAGCGCACCTGGTTCAGGAATGCGTCCGGGTGCACGGCGCCCACCCAGGGAAGGGCCAGGAGGCTGGACCTGAGGCTGACACTCCGGCCCGCAGGGACGCGGCGGCGGATGATTTCGCCGATGAGCGGGCTGGCCGGCCTGACGATGCGGTCCAGGTCCCGCGAGACCGTGATGATTCCGGCCATTTCAAGGGCGTCGACGGCACGGGGGCTGCTGAACCGGAGAATCTGGCCCAGCGACAGGGGCCCGGCCAGGGCGACGATGGCGGCGGCGGTTTTTTCCTCCGCTGACATGGAACGGAGCTGGTGGTCCACCAGATCCGCTGCCGGGACATCGCCGAGGTCCGGCGGGGCCAGGAGGAACCACGTTCCGCGGCGCTTTCCGATCGCGCCCGTGTCCCGAGCATGGTCTATCAGCGACATCAGCATGAACGGATTGCCCGCGGTCATTTTGGCGAACAGTTCGCTCACCCACGGAGACACGTCCGCCCGCAGCACCTGTTCGCAGAGTTGGTGCACCTCACCCCGGCTCAGGGCGGCCAGGTCAAACTTCGAGATGAGGCCGTCGCCCCAGAGCGCCAGGAACTCCTCGGGGACCAGCGGACCAGGCCGGCAGGCGGCGAGCAGCCGCGCCGCGCCGGTGGCGACCGCCTGCGCGATCAGCTGGATAGTCCCCCGGTCCAGGTGTTGGGCGTCGTCGATCACGAACAGCGCGAGGGCCGGCTCGGATCTGAGGCTGGCAGTCACCGCCCCCAGCACGGCCGCATAGGAATCGAGATCGTGGTCCGGCAGGCCCGCCAGGTAGGGCGTCAGCGCTCCGAAGCGGACCGCTGCGAGCGCCGGCGTGGCGGCGAGGCGGATCACCGCTCCCTGCGGCCGAAGCTCCGCCAGCACGGCCTTGATGACGACGGTTTTCCCGGACCCCGCTCCCCCGACAATCAAGGCCCCGGCCCTGCCCTCCTCGCGCAGGCAGTGGATCACGTCCCGGACGACGCCGAATCGGCCGATCAGGGTGGCCGCATCGGTCAGGCCTTCCACAGCGGGCCCCTCGCACCGTCGTCGACCGAGCCCCGCGTGCCGGGTCTGCCCCTGCGCCGGTCAGCCGATGCGGGCGCTGGCCGCCGGTGCCGAGATGACATCCTTCAGCTCCGATCGGCTCGCGACATGGAGTTTTGAGTACACCTGGTAAAGGTGGCCTTCCACCGTGCGGACCGAAACGTGCATCTGTTCCGCGATCTTGCGGTTGGATGTTCCGGCCGCCGCCCGGACAGCCACTTCGCACTCGCGGGCCGTCAGCGTGGAGGTGGTCAGCGAATGCAGGCCGTTTCCGGGGCTTCCGAACCTGTCGTCGAGGGACTGTTCCGTGCGCTGCGAGATGCGGAGCGCGATCCGGTTCCCGGCTTCATTGGCGCAGTAGACCGCCCGCCGGGCCACGTCGCGGGCAAAGAGCGCGTTCCCGGCGGCATCGGCATCCTTGGCCACAGCCAGCAGCTGCTCGCTGGCGCCGTCCTTCACTCCCT
Source organism: Arthrobacter sp. 10T419 (assembly GCF_056394105.1). NCBI lineage: Bacteria > Bacillati > Actinomycetota > Actinomycetes > Micrococcales > Micrococcaceae > Arthrobacter > Arthrobacter sp. 10T419. Next base: position 58,857 of record NZ_JBFTHF010000006.1, read on the forward strand.
CTGCCAGGCGCAGGCACAGCTGGGCGAACTGCCCGGTGACCTGGGCGGCGAGGCCGGCTAGCTTCTGGCAAAGCTGGCGGTCCCCGAGCCGTGCCGCCGCGGACAGGAATAGCAGCCCGGTGGCCGGCGAGCCGGCGTCCGCCTCGCTCGCCGCCTCGGCGAGGAGGGTGCGGATGGCAGCTGCGCGTTGGCCGAGTTCAGCCAGCGCGCAAAGCTCAAAGTAGCGCGTCACCCGGCCAACCAGCCAGGAACCGTGGCGTTGCGGCTGCGCCACTTCGGCGAGCAGCAGGCTGGCTTTTTCCTCGTCGCCGGCGAGCCCTGCCGCATAAGCACAAGCGGCCGTGGCCAGGCCGGACAACCCGTCGGGATCCTGGGTCCGGAGCTGCCACATCCCCGCCTCCAGCCAGGGAATCGCGCTCTCAAGGCGCCCGGCATGAAGATCGATGACACCCTGGCCGATTTCGAACATCCCCCCGAGGCGGGCGTGCGGCTCGGCCGTGCCGGTCGCGGTCGCAATGAAGGCAGACGCCTCCCGGAACTTCGCGGAAAGGAGCAGGAGCAGCAGGAAGCGTCCCCTGATGTCGCGCACGGTGGTGTCTGCCAGCGGGACGGTCGCGGCCGCCGCCATAATCTGCTTGCCCAGCGCCATGGCGCCGAGGACATTTCCGCTGACGGCCATGGTCTCGCAGAGCAGGCTCGCGGTGAGAATGCCTGTTTCGCTGCCCAGTTCGGGGTCAAGATCGGCACGGACTGCCAGAACGTCGTCATAGCGGCCCTCGAAGGCGGCAAGTTTGACTTCGGCGAGGCGCAGCTGCCCGCGGGCCCATTCCAGTTCGGCCGGATCTTCCGCGGGCTGCCCGTAAAGGCGCTCGCGGACCATCCGCAACCTGGCCGGGGCTTCGGCTGCGGTGGCCGCGCTCCGGTGGTCCAGCTCGGCCCGAAGGAGCTGCAGGGCGACCCACTCGGTCAGCGGGTACTCCTCGGCGGCAGAATCATCGAGTCCGTGGAGGATCCGCCGCGCGGACTCGTTGTTGTTGAACGAGATATGGGCCTTCACCGTTTCGACGACCGCCCCGGCGAGCGCCCCGCAACCATCGATTTCGTGGATGAACCTCAGCGCCGAAGTGGGATCCGAGGCGTTGTTGGCCTGGCGTGCGGCCGCCACGGCGGTTTCCGCGCTGATCCGCTCCCCGCAGTCGAGCGCCCAGGCGAGGTCCGTGGCTCCGCCGGCTTTGGCCTGTTCGGTGTCCGACAGCACGGCCGTGAGCCGGCGCCGGAGTTCCGCGCTGCGGCCCGGAGGGACCACGCTGGCGACGATTGACGCGGTGACCGCGTTGGCGACACTGACCATCGGCGGGTGGTCGTGGCTGACCTGGATCAGGGCGCGCTCCTGCAGGTTGTCCATGTCCTGCGGATTGAAGATCCTCATGAGCGTCTGCAGCGGGACGGCGCCGGCGAGCGCCAACAGTTCGAAGACGTCGCGCTGGCCCGGGCTGAGCCGGTTCAGCCGGGCCTTGACGACGTCCCGCACCTCACCGGTCAGCGCGATTGGGCGTCCGTCCAGGATCCACGAGCCGTCCTGCCGGACGACGGTGCCGAGCTTGATCTGCTCCCGGGCCAGCGAATGCAGGAAGAGCGCGTTCCCTCCGCTGGCGGTCCAGAGCGCCCGGGCGGCGGAATGCGAGAAGTGTCCCCCATACTCCTGGTTGAGCGTGGCCGAGGTCTCGGCGAAGTCGAAGGGTTCCAGGTCCACGCGGCGGAGCAGGTCGTCCTTCCAGAGCCCCATGATGTCCCCGCCAACATGGTGCAGGTCCACGCTGGCGGCGAGCAGCGTCACGTGCCCTCCGGCGCTGAGCTGGGCCACCATCATGCAGGACAGGTCATCCAGGTCGTGGGCGTTGTCCACGAACAGGACGACGCCGCGGCCCTGGGCTTTGGTCTGCAGCAGGTGGGTGAGTCCGCGCAGCACCATGAGGGGGTGTTCCAGGTGCGAGGCATCGAGGTCATTGAGGAGTACGCTCAGGGCGCCGTAGGGCAGCTTTGAGGCTATGGAACTCCCGCGGACCTGGACAACCAGGTAGTCATCGCCGAGCTGTTCGAGGGCGCGCTGGGCGATGAAGGACTTCCCGGCCCCGTGTTCGCCCACGAGCACGACGCCGCAGCCTGCTCCTGAGGTCAGGGTTTCGACGATCTCCGAAACAGTCTGTTGTCGGGTGAAGGGTTTATCCTGCCGTCCCTGGGTTGGCCGGTGTATTGCTAAGAGCGCGTCCGTTTTACCGCTGCCAGCAGGCACGCCGGCTTCTTGCTGAAACATGGGAGAGACCTTCGCAATCAATGTTTAACCAGTGATATCTCCACGGTATGGACTACCCCGGGCAAAGGCATCCGTAGGTAGTACTCGATTGCGGTGCGGGTATCGATCCCGGGTCTACGTGGCTGTACTCGGAAACCCCGAGGCGCCCCCGGGCCGCAAACCAAGTAGTCGCCGGCGGTCTACGAGTGCCGCCGGTGTGGTGCGCTCCGGCGAAGCAGGAAACACCTACTCCCCGGCCACCCTTCGAAGTTCGTCGCGTCCGCTGATGTTCAACTTGGCGTAGCTGCGGTACAGGTGGCCCTCAACGGTCCGGACCGAGACCTGCAGTTCCGCGGCGATCTGACGGTCGCTCAGGCCGCGGACGGCCAGCGCCACGATGTCGCGTTCCCGGCGGGTCAGCAGTCCGAGCGTGTCGTCCGGCCCGGCCGGTTCCTGCCCCGGCAGGCTCTCGGCACGATCGCGGCAGCGCTGCTGCTGCGACACTGCCATCCGCTCCCGCAGCGTGTCGCCGGCGGCGTGGTAGGCGCTCGCGGCGGCGCCGTACGCCAGGCCCGCGAAGCCCCAAAGTTCGGCTTCCTCGCAGCTCTTGGCGGCGTCAATCAGCTGCGCGGGCTGCTCCGTGCCGAGCGCCTCGGCGTAGCCGCAGACGGCCGCGGCCCGGCGGCCCTCCAGTACCGGCTTGAGCTCCCGCAGCCGCACGGCGGCATCCGTATCGCCGAGGGCCAGCCTGAAGGCCAGGGCGTCGAACTCCAGTCCCACGGTGTCGCCGGCGCCGTCGGGCCTGCCCAGTTTTTCCAGCTCCTCCGCCGCGCGACGGTGGCCGCCCAGCCTGGCTTTGCCGTACACCACTGCCATCTCGGAGAGCGTCCGCAGGTACCTGGAGACAGCCGGCCGGGCGGATTCGTAGTCCGCCAGCAACCCTGCGGCTTTCTCCGTGGCGCCGATCTCGGCAGCGGCGGCGAAGGCCATGGCCGCCGTCAGGGAAAACAGTTGCTGGGGATCCGCGACCCGCAGGGCCTCAAGCGCCGCACGCAGCGTCCGTTTGGCCTCCGCCGCCTTGCCTTGGTAGAGCAGGATGATGCCGGTGGCCGCGTGCACCCCGCCGCCGAACGAGATCAGGCTTGGTCCAAAGGCCGCCACGAACCCTCCAAGCAGGCTTTCCGCCGCGGTCCAGTCCCCTGCGTGGATAGCCGCTGTGACGGCGCGGACCACCAGGAAGTCGGAGAGGAAATACAGTTCGCCGTGGTCGGCCCCGGCTGCTTCCAAGGCTGCCGTGGCCGCCGCGAAGGCGCTGTCAGGTTTGCCCTGAACCAGCAGCTGCTCCGACTGGAGCGCCAGGCTGAAGGCCCTGTCAAGATTGTTGGCGGCTGGCGGCCGGTCATCGTCGCCGCCGGAAACACTGCCGCCGGTTTCACGGTCCGGGGCTCCGGCGGCCGCCGCGCCCTCGCCGTAGCCCGCGAGTGCCAGGACCATGCTGCGGATGGTCCGCACCCGGTCGCGGGTGGCGGTAAGGATGCTGTCGGCGTCGCCGGGGTTCTCCGCGGCGAGTCGCTCGCCGGCGCGCAGCAGTGCGTCAGCGCGCTTAATGATGTCGGCCGGGGAATGGCCCAGCGCGGAGAGGACCGCCGCCCACAGCAGGGACCCGGTGAGCAGGCTCGTCACCGTGCGTCCCTTGGCGAAATCCGCCTCCAGGATGTCCCGGGCAGAGGCATGGTTGGAGGTGTTGTAGTGCGTGCGTGCTATCACCGACCGCGCCGCGATCTGCAGCTCCGGGTCCTTGACCTGGGACGCGGCCTTGCGGGCGAGGTCGTCCTCGAAGAGCCTGCTGGCGAGCACCGCGGCCCGGAGCAGCTGCCGGTCCTCGACCTCGACGCCGCATTCCATCGACCAGCTGACGTGCCGGAGGAGGCCCTCGGCCGACGCCGGTTCCCGGTCCATCAGCCGCAGCAGGCTCTGCCGGAGCTGGAGGCTGCGTGCCGGGGAGATCAGGTTCCGGAGAGTGTCGCCGTAGACCGAATGCCACAGCCGCAGTTCAGGCTGGGGGGCGTCCGAAACCCGGACCAGCTCCTCTTCGATCAGCCCCGCCACGGTGGCTTCGTCCACCAAGGCTTCAATCAGCGTCCGGGACACCGGCTCGGCCAGCGCCACAAGGTTCAGGGCCTTGCGTTCGTCGGCCGAGCGCCGGAGCAGTTGGCGCCGGACGACGTCGGTCAGCCGTTCCCCGTGGCTGTTCAGCGGGCGGGTGAGCAGCCACACCCCGTTGCGCTGGAGCAACGTACCGTCATTCTTCGCGTCGTCGACCAGGCAGCTGAGCAGCAGCGGGTTGCCGGCGGACGCCTCCCAGAGCATCTCGGCGACGCTGGGCAGGACCTGGGGACCCAGCTGGTGCACCAGGATTTCGGTCGTTTGCTCCCGGGTGAGCGGGCGCAGGTCGTGACGTTCGGCAATGCCCTCGAACCAAAGCTGGAGGAGCGGCTCCGGCAGTCCCGGGCGGGCCGCCGCGCTGACGAGCAGTTTTGCCCAGCCGGCGGCGGCGAGTTCCACGAGGACACCGGCCGTCGCCTCATCCAGGTCATGGGCGTCGTCGACAATCAGCAGGAGAGGTTTCTGGGTCGCCCGCCGCTGCCCCTCGAGGTAGCTCCAGAAGATCCGCAAAACGGCCAGCTGGGAGGTGGCGTCCTCGACGGGCAAGTCGACGATGAACGGCGCCAGGACGCCGTACGGCACGTGGCTCAGGGCCGGGCTGCCGTGCAGGCGCACCGGCGTCACCTCGCCGCTGAGTTTGGCCGCGACGGCCTCCATCACCGTTGACTTGCCGATCCCGTGGTCCCCGAGCAGCAGCACGGCGACCCGCGTGCCGCCTTGGAGTGCCTCCACCGCGGAGCTTACGTCCTCCGAGCGCCCCGTCAGGACGCGGTTCTCCTCCTCCACAGGCGCTTCCGCCCGGGCCCTAGATGAGTCCAAGCAGATCACTCCGCGAGGACACCCCGAGTTTCGTGAATACCTGGTACAAGTGCCCCTCCACCGTTCGAACCGAAATACCCACTTCCAGGGCAATGTCCTTGTTGGAAACTCCATTCCCGGCGAGGGCCGCAATTTGCCGCTCCCGCTCCGTCAGCAGGGGCCCCTTGGTCCGGGGAACGATTGGCAGCGCCGGCACCGATTCGGACAGGACCTCCAGCATGTTGTGCGCCGCAGTCGCGGTCCCCGCCAGCCCGGCCGCCTTGGCAAAGTCGAACGCGAGCGCCGCGCACCTGGCCTGGACGGCGTCGAGCTCCAGCGCGGCCGCCTGTCCGGCGGCCTCGAGCATCACGACGGCGTCCTTCTTCCGGCTTCCGACCGCCACCACCCGGGACAGCTCCGCGAGCGGGCCCTGCCGGAGCGCTGCGATGTCTTCCATGAACTGGAAGTCCTTGACGCTGCCGTTGACCGTGGCGCCCAGCATGCAGATCCCGGCCAGGGTGTAGCGGCCGTTGCGGAAGTGCCGCTCGGCGGCGTGAACCAGCCGGTCTTTCGCTTCGGGGTCGCCCAGCCACCGGGAGGCCATATCCATGCAGAACTCGGTCGAACTGCTGACCACGAAGCGTGCCGGCCCGTCGGCGGAGCGTGCGCGGTCCAGGTAGACGGTGGCCTGCACTGAATTGCCCATCTGCGCGTACGCAAAGGCCGTTGCGGCGTAGGCCTGCCGCAGCGCATGCAGGCTGGTCCTGACTTCAAGCTGGGCGATCGCGGCCAGCAGCGGGTCAAGGGCCAGGTAGCCCCGGCCCGCGTACACATAGGCGAGCCCGACGGCGAGGTCGGTGGCGGCGCTGCCGGAATGCAGGCCGTGCCCGGCACGCCCGCTGGCGTCCTTGAGCATGTCGATGCTTTGGCGCCACTGGCCCGAGAGCAGCAGGACGTTGAAGGCCCGCCAGGCGAAGTTCTCGCGGATCCGCGGGACGTTGGACCAGTCGCCCAGCTTCCCGCCGATCTCGCGCATCAGCTGGCGGGCCTCGAGTTCCTTGCCCGTCACGCAGAGGGCTTCCATCAGGATGATCGAGGTCCGGAGCCGGTGCACCGGGTCCAGCGCGTCGGCGTCGGCGGCCGTGGCGGCGGCGCGGAGCCGGTCCATCATCGGCTCGTAGTCGCCGATAAAGGACAGGTAATTGAACTCGCACAGGTCCAGGCACAGGCCGGCGCGGGCCAGTGCTTCAGCGCCGGCCGGCGGGTCGCCCTGCCGGAATTCCTGCAGCCGCAGCCGGGCCTGCCGGATAAGCTCCGGCACCTTCCCGCTGCGGTCCTCCAGCCACGCCATGCAATCGGCCTTGGCCGCAACCAGCTCGGCGAAGGTCTCCGGCTCCAGCCCGTTGATCTGTGCCTCGGAAATGTCGTCGAGCGCGGACATCGCTTGCAGGGGAAGCCCCAGCTGCAGGTACGCGGCGGCCTTCTGCAGTTGCCCGGCGGGCCATTCGCCGTCGCCGGAGCTGATGCTGCCGGCGCACTTGAGCGCGAACTTCGGGTCGAAGAGGCGGACAGCGGCCTGGGCCGCCGCCAGCGCGTGGGCCGGCGCCAGCTCGGCGTGGCAGTCGTGCGTCCAGGCCGCGTAGGCCAGCAGGTCCTCGACGGTCAGTTCCGCCAGTTCATGTTCCTGGTGGCCGGGAACCTTGTCGCGCAGCTCCAGCCGGCGCTCGACACTCAGCCAGTTCCGGACGATGTCGCCCAGATACCGGTCCCCGAGCGTTACGAGGTGCTGGTCGGTGCGGTCGACGACGATCTGCCCGGCATCCTCCATGTCAGCGATGAGTCCCGGGCCGTACATCCGGGCAAGCCGGGACAGGGACATGCAGCGTGCGCAGGAAAGCACCTCGATCACTTCCCGCGCCTCCGGCGATTCCCTGGCGTACCGGGCCCTGACGATGTCCTCCAGCGCCGTCTTCCCGTCCAGCACGACCTCGTCCACCAGCGTCCACACGGAGCCGGACAGCACCAGATTGCCGCGTTCGATCTGCTCCGACACGACGGCCTGCAGGAGCGTGGGGCTGCCGCCGACGAGTTCGTGCATCTGGCTTGCCAGGGCGGTTGAGACCCGGTGCCCGAGCGCAGCCTGGAGCACTTCCCGGGTTTCGATCTCGGTCATGGTGTCGAGCCGGACCTCGGCGAGCTGGCCGGAGGTGATGAGCCAGTAGAAGTCGGGCGGCAGGTCGGTGGCGCGCTGTGCGGTGGCGACGAGCCTGGCCGTTCCGGTTTGCAGCAGGTTCAGCAGCACCCCGGTGCTTTGTTCGTCGAGGGAGCCCGCATTGTCCAGCAGGATCACGCACTTTCGGCCGGCGGCGTCGTTGCGGATCAGCGAGGTGATGCCGTGCAGGATCGCGGTGGGCGATCCGAGGGCGCTTTGCGGGAGCCGGGCCAGGGTGAATGCGAGGCATCCGTAGGGCGTGGCGGAGCCGGACCCGGAACTTCGGAGCTGGAGTGTAAAGACGTCCGGACCGAAGCCGGCGAGGGCACTGCGTCCGACGAGGGATTTGCCGACTCCCCGGTCCCCCGTGATGACCACACCCATGCTGTCGGGCGCGGTCAGGGCGGCCCGCACGCGGTCGGCATCGGCGCCGCGTGCCAGACCGGACCACGCGTGTCTATTCACCGGCCCCGCGGCCTCTTGAACTTCGGCCGGTGCCAATGCAGTGGAAACATTCCCCCAGCCCAGTGAATCCCTCGACATCTAGTTTCCTTCGTACCGCTGTGCGGACGGCAAACCTGAAACCGTCCGCCTAGAAGTAGCGTAACCCTATCCCCCGACAAGTAGACAGATCATAACGGCAAGCCGGGACGCTTGGAAAGGAAGACCGGCCCTTGAGACGGGGCGGGTGTCACTGGGCTCCCGCCGCCGGGGCAGGGCGAGGGCGGCTACTCGGCTTTCGCGGGGTGGAACTTTTGTTGGGCAGACTGGAGTCCGTCACGGACCAGTGCCTCCACCGCGTCGGCAGCCGCGTCGATCAGGAACGGGAGTTCCTTCTTCTCCGGCGCGGCGAAGTCCCGCAGCACGAAATCGGCGGTGTCCATCCGGCCGGGCGGCCGGCCCACGCCCACGCGGACCCGCAGGTAGTCCTTCGTGGCCAGCGCCTTGGAGATATCGCGCAGGCCGTTGTGGCCGCCCTCGCCGCCGCCGATCTTGAGCTTGACGGTGTTGAAAGGAATGTCGATCTCGTCGTGGACGGCAATGACGCGGGCGGGCTCGATGTCGTAGAACTTCGCCAGCGCGGAGACCGGCCCGCCGGAGACATTCATGTAGCTCAGGGGCTTGGCGAGCACCACGCGGGGACCGCCGATACCGAGCCGGCCCTCGAGGACCTGGGCGCGGGATTTGTGCGACTTGAAGCCGCCGCCGACCCGGTGCGCGAGTTCATCGAGCACCATCTGACCCACGTTATGCCGGTTGTGGGCGTATTCGGCACCCGGGTTGCCGAGGCCTACGATCAGCCAGCTGTCAGTCATGGATCAATCCTTCTTGGGGCGTCGGGCCAGGTGCGGCGGGGGGCGGAGACGACGGCGGCCGGGCCCCGTCGGGACCCGGCCACCTGAGAATGCGCCGGAATTACTCGGCGGCAGCCTCGGAGGACTCTGCGGCTTCGGCGGCCGGAGCAGCCTCTTCCGTGGTCTCTTCTTCCTCGACGATTTCGACGGCTTCGGAGATGTTGACAACCAGGGCGTCGGCGTCTGCCAGCAGGAGGGTGCCCTTCGGCAGCACGAGGTCGGACGCGTGGATGTGCTCGCCGGCGCCGCGGCCTTCGATGCTGACCTCGACGGCGGTCGGCAGGTGGGTTGCCTCGGCCTCGAGCGAGACGGTGGTCATCTCGAGGTTGTGGACGTTGCCCGGGGCAACGTCGCCGGTGACGTGAACGGGGACGTCAACGGTGACCTTCTCGCCCTTGCGGACGGTCAGCAGGTCGAGGTGCTCGATGATCTGCTTGATCGGGTTGCGCTGGATGTCCTTGACCAAGGCGAGGTGCTCTTCGCCGTTGATGTCCAGGGACAGCAGGGCGTTGGCGGTGCGGACGGCCAGGGTGGTGGCCTTGGCCGGCAGGGTGATGTGGATCGGCTCTGCACCGTGGCCGTAGATGACGGCCGGGATCAGGTTGGCCATGCGGGCGCGGCGGGCGAAGCCCTTGCCGAATTCGGTGCGGACTTCTGCTGCGAGCTTCTGCTCAGACATGGATATCTCCTCTGGGACGAACGGTGTTCAGCAAGGGCGGAGGTCTGTCAGCGACCTTCAACGCCGGGCGGCCGGGCCGCCCTTCAGAAGGGAGATTCAGACCCAGTCGATTACGGAGACCAGCAGTACAGCCAACCGTGCACATTTTCCGTGCAAGCGGTTTACCGGTGCTCTCCCTCGCCAAGGTATCGGAACGAGTTTAGCAGTGCCGGGCCCCGTTTAGCGAAAACGGGGCCCGGCGCCGGGTACCGGGTGCCCGGACGGGCACGCGGCTGGGTGTTGCTGCTTAGCCGCTAGGCGTTGCCGTCGAAGAGGCTCGTGACGGAGCCGTCGTCGAACACTTCGCGGATCGCGCGGGCGATCAGCGGAGCGATGGACAGCACGGTGAGCTGCGGGAAGTGCTTGCTCGGGGAGATTGGCAGGGTGTTGGTGACCACGACTTCACGGGCGCCGGATTCGGCGAGGCGCTGCGACGCCGGGTCGGAGAACACGGCGTGGGTCGCGGCGATGATGACATCCTTGGCGCCGGCGTTCTTGAGCACCTGGACGGCGCCGGAGATGGTTCCGCCGGTGTCGATCATGTCGTCGATCAGCACGCAGGTGCGGCCCTCGATCTGGCCCACGACGGTCTTGGAGACCGCCTGGTTGGGCACGGTCAGGTCACGGCTCTTGTGCACGAAGGCCAGCGGCGCGCCGCCGAGGCGTTCGGCCCACTGCTCGGCTACGCGGACGCGCCCGGTGTCCGGGGACACGACGGTGATCTTGTCCGAGCCGACGCGGGTGCGGATGTAGTCCGCGAGGAGCGGGATAGCCATCAGGTGGTCCACGGGGCCGTCGAAGAAGCCCTGGATCTGCGAGGTGTGCAGGTCCACGCTCATGATGCGGTCGGCGCCGGCGGTCTTGTACAGGTCCGCGACCAGGCGGGCGGAGATCGGCTCGCGGCCGCGGCCCTTCTTGTCCTGGCGGGCGTACGGGTAGAACGGCGAGACCACGGTGATGCGCTTGGCGGAGGCCCGCTTGAGCGAATCGATCATGATCAGCTGTTCCATGAGCCAGTTGTTCAGCGGTGCCGGGTGCGCCTGGATGACAAAGGCGTCGGTGCCGCGGACGCTTTCGCCGGCCCGGACGTAGATCTCGCCGTTGGCGAAGTCGTAGGCGTCCAGGGGCAGCAGTTCGGTGCCCAGCTCCTTGGCGATCTCGCGCGCCAGCTCCGGGTGTGCCCGCCCGGCGGCGAGCACCAGCTTCTTCTCCCCGTGTGCCGTAATTTCGCTCATGTTTGCTAGCCCTCTTCTGTCGATGCCGGAGTACTGGAAGATGATGAGGTGGCGCCGGCGGCTTCGGCCAGCGCGGCGGAGATGGAGCCCGGGCGGTGCGAGAGGACCCAGCCTTCGGAGTTCCGCTGCTTGGCGATGGTCAAGGCCAGGGCGCCGGCGGGGACGTCGCTGCGGATCACGGCGCCCGCGCCGCTGTACGCGCCGTCGCCCACCTGGACCGGAGCCACGAACACCGTGTTGGATCCGGTGCGGACGCCGGAGCCGATGACCGTGCGGTGCTTCTTCTCGCCGTCGTAGTTGGCCGTGATGTTGCCGCAGCCGATGTTGGTGTCCTCGCCGATCTCCGCGTCGCCGGCGTAGCCGAGGTGGGAGAGTTTCGAGCCGCGGCCGATGGTGACGTTCTTGGTCTCGTAGAACGCGCCGATCTTGCCGGTCTCGCCCAGGACGGTGCCGGGGCGCAGGTAGGTGAAGGGGCCAACGCTGGCGTTGGCGCCGATGGTGGAGCCGGACCCGTGGGTGCGGACCACCTTGGCGCCTTCGCCGATCCGCACGTCGGTCAGCGTGGTGTCCGGGCCGACGACGGCGTCGCGCGCCACGGTGGTGGAGCCGTGCAGCTGGGTGTTGGGCAGCAGGCGGACATCCTCGTCGAGGGTCACGGTGGCGTCGATCCAAGTGGTGGCCGGGTCGACGACGGTGACACCGGCGCGCATCCAGGCCTCGACGATGCGCCGGTTGTGTTCGGCGCCGAGGGCGGAGAGCTGAACGCGGTCGTTCGCGCCTTCGACCTGCCAGCGGTCCTCGGTCACGACGGCGGCGACCCGTCCCCCGGCGGCGCGGGCCAGGGAGAGGACATCGGTGAGGTACTTCTCGCCCTGGACGTTGTCCGTGGTGACGTGGACCAGGGCGTCCCGCAGCACGCCGGCGTCGAAAGCGTAGATGCCGGAGTTGACTTCGCGGATTTCGCGTTCGACGTCGCTGGCGTCCTTGTGTTCGCGGATGCCGGTCACGGTGCCGTCCACGCCGCGGAGAATGCGGCCGTAGCCGGCGGCATCGTCCAGGACGGCGGTGAGGACGGTGACGGCGTTGCCGTCCGCCTCGTGCACGGCGACCAGTTCGGAAAGCAGTTCGCCGGTGAGCAGGGGGACGTCGCCGTAGGTGACGACGACGGTTCCGCTCAGCCGGGCTTCGGGGTGGAGCGCGTCGAGGGCCTCGAGGGCGGCTTCGACGGCACGGCCGGTGCCGGGGACGTCGTCCTGGTCGACGATCAAGGCCTGCGGGTCGATTTCGGCGATGTGCGCGGCGACCTGGTCGCGTTCGTGGCGGACCACGAGGGCCAGCTCGCGGGGCCGGATGGCGCGGGCGGCGTTGAGGGCGTGGCCGACGAGGGAGCGACCGCCAATCTCGTGGAGGATCTTGGGGGTACGGGATTTCATCCGGGTACCGGCGCCTGCAGCTAGGACGATGACGGCGGCGGGGCCGGTGTTCTCGGGGCTCACGTACGGGCTCTCCTTGCTCAGTGGCCTGACTCAGTGCCGCTGCTCGGTCGATCTCGGTTGACCCGGGGCGACAGCCAGGTGGTCCACCTTGTTGCCGGCTCCGCGCGGCCGTGCCGGACCGCAATCCGGTCGCGGCATGCTCTTCATCCTACTGGACTTCCGCCGGCCCCCGCCCGCCCGGACCGGTTCCTCCGGCTGCGGGCGCCCACGACAGTTCCGCCCATAGGACTCGAACCTATACTCCACGGCTCCAAAGGCCGGGGTGCTGCCATTACACCAGAGCGGACCATGCCACGGCAGCGAGCCGGTGGCACAAGAGACAATTCTGCCACGAAGGATGTTGCTCGTGCGACTCAACGCCCGGGGACGGGCACCGCTGTAAGGCATGATGGTGCTGTGAGCAACAGCGCAGGCGTGTCCGGAGGGGCGGACCACCGCACCGGCAGGCCGGTGCGGGCCTCCGGCTACATCCCCAGGTCGCGAATGACCGGGCCCCAGCGGCGCACCCAGCTGATCGGCATCGGCCGGGGACTCTTCGCCCTCCGCGGCCTCGACGGCACCACCCTCGAGGAGATTGCCGCCGCAGCCGGCGTTTCGAAGCCGGTGATTTACGAACACTTCGGCTCCAAGGAAGGCCTCTACACCCAGGTGGTGGAGCACGAATTCCGGATCCTGCTCGGCTCCATCAATGAGGCGCTCTCCGAGGAGGCCAAGCCCCGCGTCCTGGTGGAGCGGGCCGCCCTGGCGCTGCTGGGCTACATCGAGGACCGGACCGACGGCTTCCGCATCCTGATGCGCGACGCCCCGCCGTCACAGCCCGAAGGCGCGTTCTCCACCCTGCTCTCGCAGGTGGCGGCACGGGTCGAGTACATCCTGGCCGACGAGTTCGCCCACCGTGGCTTCAGCGCAGCCGACGGAGCCATGTACGCCCAGATGCTGGTCGGCATGGTCGCGATGACCGGGCAGTGGTGGCAGGACAGCCGGACCCCGGACAAACGCGAAGTCGCCGCGCACCTGGTCAACCTCGCCTGGAACGGCCTCACCGGCCTGCAAAAGGACCCGGGACTCCGCAGCGAGGACTGAGCAACCCCGCCCAATGGTTGCCCAGCGGTCACCTACGCGGCGCAGCGGCCCTGAGCCCGGAACGGGAGCCATAAGCAATCCTCCGCGTGCCGACCCGAGGGACATGCCCGTCCCTGCTCGCGGGCCGAGGGACATGCCCAGCGGCCCCGCTTCACGCCCACCCGAGGGACATGCCCGTCTCTACTCGCGGGCAATGGACATATCACCAATATGCCCATTCCCGGGCCCGAACGACGGACATGTCCGTGAGTCCTGCAGGGTTGGAACGGGCATGCCCATTCCCGGGCCCGAACGACGGACATGTCCGTGAGTCCTGCAGGGCTGCAGCGGGCATGCCCATTCCTGACCCTGCACACGGAACATGTCCGGAGAAGACTCCGCCTTGGGCGTTACTCGCCGAGGACCTCGAGGGCTTCGAGCCATTCGAGTTCGAGGGCCTCGCGTTCGGCGGAGAGCTGCTGCAGCTTCGCGTTCAGGCCGGCGAGCTCGTCGAACTTGGAGGCGTCGCCGGCGCCGGCGGTCATCTGGGCGTGGATCTTGTCTTCCTGCTGCTTGAGTTTGCCCAGCTGCCGGTCGATCCGGTTCTTGGCCTTGCGGGCGTCGCGCTTCTCGGCTTCGGATGGTCCGGTGGCAGCCGGGGCCGCAGCGGCGCTGGAGGAGGTGACCGGGTTGCCGCCGCCGGTGATGGTGGAGCCTGCCAGCGCAGCCTCGCGCAGTTCCAGGTACTGGTCCACGCCGCGCGGCAGGGCGCGGATCTTGCCGTCACCGAGCAGGGCCATCTGGTGGTCCGTGACGCGTTCCAGCAGATAGCGGTCGTGGCTGACCACCACGAGCGTGCCCGGCCAGCCGTCCAGCACGTCCTCGACGGCGGCGAGGGTGTCCGTGTCGAGGTCGTTGGTGGGCTCATCAAGCATCAGGACGTTCGGCTCCCCCACCAGCAGGCGCAGGAGCTGAAGGCGGCGGCGTTCGCCACCGGAGAGGTCCTTGACCGGGGTCCACTGCTTCTCGTTCGTGAAGCCGAGCTGCTCCACGAGCTGCCCGGCGGTGAACTCCTTGCCGCCGACGTTGAACGATCGCTTCTCGCGCTCGATCACTTCGATGACGCGCAGGTCCTTGACGTCGTCGAGCTCCTTGACCTCCTGGGTCAGGACCGCGGTGACCACGGTCTTGCCGCGCTTGACCTTCCCCGAGGTGGGCTGGATTTCGCCGTTGAGGAGCTTCAGCAGGGTGGTTTTGCCGGCACCGTTGACGCCCACGAGTCCCAGCCGCTCGCCCGGCGCGAGCCGCAGCGTGATGTTGTCGAAGAGCTTCTGCCCGGGCTCGCCGCCGAGGAAGTCGAGGGAGACGTTCTCGAGGTCCAGGACGTCCTTGCCGAGCCGGGCGGTGGCCATCTTGCTCAGGGCCGTCGAGTCGCGCGGCTCGGGGACATCCGCAATCAGGGCGTTGGCTGCCTCGATCCGGAACTTAGGCTTCGCGGTGCGGGCGGGGGCGCCGCGCCGGAGCCAGGCAAGTTCCTTCTTGACGAGCTGCTGGCGTTTGCCCTCCGTCACGGAGGCAGCCCGGTCACGCTCGGCGCGGGCCAGCACGTAGGCGGCGTAACCGCCGTCGAACGGGTCCATGATGCCGTCGTGGATTTCCCAGGTCTTGTTGCAGACTTCGTCGAGGAACCAGCGGTCGTGGGTGACCACGAGGAACGCGCCCTGGTTGGGCCGCCAGCGGGTCTTCAGGTGCCGTGACAGCCACGCGACGCCCTCGACGTCGAGGTGGTTGGTGGGCTCGTCGAGCATGATGACATCGTGGTCCTCGATCAGCAGCTTGGCCAGCGCCACACGGCGCTTCTGCCCGCCGGAGAGCGCGTGCACGTTGGCGTGCCAGTCGACGTCGGACACGAGCCCGCCCATGATTTCGCGGATCTGCGGGTTGCGGGCCCATTCGTAGTCGGCCTGGTCCCCGACGATCGCGGCGCCGACGGTGAGGTCGCCGTCGAGCACGTCGCTCTGGTCCAGGTAGCCGATGTTGACCTCGCTGCGCTTGGTCACCCGGCCGGAGTCGGGGGTGGCACGCATGGCCAGCAGCCGCATCAGCGTCGACTTGCCGTCGCCGTTGCGGCCCACCATGCCGATCCGGTCGCCCTCTTCAAGGCCGAGGGTGATGCCATCGAGGACGGTACGGGTTGCGTACGAGACCGTGAGGTTCTCGCCGCCGAGCAGGTGTGCCACTGGGAACTGCTTTCCTAGATGAAATGGTCGAGCTAAAGACGCTGCTTAGCTGACGTAGCTCTGACGTATATGACGTCTATACAGTCAAAGCTACTAAAGGAGCGTATCGGAAATGATCCGGGCGCCGTGCACCGGGCCGTGGACCGCCTGGGCGTCGAGGCCGTGGTGGCGCAGGTCTTCGGCGAGTCCCTCGGCCGCGGCCGGGCTGTGCGCCAGCAGCGCCACCGTGGGGCCGGAGCCGGAGACGATTCCCGCGATCGCGCCGCAGGATTCGCCCAGCCCCAGGACGTCGCGGAGCCCGGGTGCCAGCTCGATCGAGGCGCGCTGCAGATCGTTGACCAAGACCCGGCTGAGCGCATCGGCGTCGCCGCTGCGGAGCGCGGCGAGGACGCGGGGATCGACGGCGGTGGGCTCCTCGACTTCCACCCCTTCGTCCGCGCGCAGCCGGTCCAGGGTTTTAAAGACCGCGGGGGTAGGCAGACCGAAATCCGCGGTGACGAGCACCCAGTCCGTCTGAGCCTTCACCAGCGCCGGGGAGAGCTCGTCGCCCAGGCCCAGTCCGACGGCAGTCCCTCCCAGCAGGGAGAACGGCACGTCGGCCCCCAGCTCGGCAGCGAGGTGGGCCAGTTCGTCCCGGGAGAGCCCGCTGTTCCACAGCGCGTCGCAGGCCAGCAGGGTGGCCGCGGCGTCGGCCGAGCCGCCGCCCATGCCTCCGGCGACCGGAACCCGCTTGATGATTTCGAGGTGCACGCCGGTGGAGTGCTCCGAGACATCGGCCATGATGGCCGCGGCCTTGTACGCAAGGTTGCGTTCGTCGAGCGGGATGTCGACGCCGTCCAGGTCAAGGGTGCTGGCCGGGCTGATGCTGACCGTTATCTCGCCGGTGTCCGTGCTGGTGGCGGCGACCTCTTCATACAGGGATACGGCAAGGTAGACGCTTGCCACCGAGTGGTAGCCGTCCGGGCGCAGCGGTCCGACATCTAGTGAGACGTTCACCTTGCCGGGTGCCTTGACCCGGACAGTCCTGGCGGCAAAGCGCCCTCTCACTGCGTTCATGGCTCCACGCTATGGCATGGCAGGCTGAGGCTCCAAGCAGAACCGTCGGCCGCGGCGCTCAGGTGCCGGGCCGGGCGTGTGCTTCGGCGATGCGGGCGAAGGCGGTGATATCGAGCACTTCGCCCCGGGCGGTGGGGTCGACGCCGGCGGCCCGGAGACAGCGTTCGGCTTCGGCGGCGCTTCCGGCCCAGCCCGCCAGAGCGGCCCGGAGGGTCTTGCGCCGCTGGGCGAAGGCCGCATCGATGACGGCGAAGACCTCTTCCCGGGTGGCGGAGGTTGCCGGCGGTTCCCGCCGGGTGAAGGCGACGAGCCCGGAATGGATCTTGGGCGCCGGCCAGAAGACGTTCATCCCGATCACACCGGCCTTGCGCATGCCGCTGTACCAGGCTGCCTTGACCGAGGGGACGCCGTAGGTCTTGGAACCCGGGCCGGCGGCGAGCCGGTCGGCCACCTCGTCCTGGACCATGACCAGGCCGTGCCGCAGGCTCGGGAAATGCTGCAGCAGGTGCAGCACGACGGGGACGGCCACGTTGTAGGGAAGATTGGCGACCAGCGCCGTGGGCTGCACCGGCAGCTCGGTCACCTTCATCGCGTCGGCGAGGACCAGGTGGAAATTTTCGACGGCGCCGGGGCGCCAGCGTGCCACGGTGTCGGGCAGTTTGGCGGCGAGGACCGGGTCGATTTCGACGGCGACGACCGAGGTGGCGGCGTCCAGTAGGCCCAAGGTCAGCGAGCCGAGGCCCGGACCGACTTCCAGCACGGTCTCGTCCGCGCTGATGTCCGCAGCGGCGACGATGCGCCGGATGGTGTTGCCGTCGATGACGAAGTTCTGGCCCAGGGTCTTGGTGGGACGGACCCCGATTTCCTCGGCCAGCCTGCGGATGTCGGAGGCGCCCAGGAGCTGCGCTGGGGCACCGGCGGTCGCCGCGGAGCGCTCGACGGGGGCGGAGGGGGTCGGTTCAGTCACCTAGGTATCCTATCCCGCGGCGGCAACGGCGAAGGCCGGTCCCGGGATCCGGGACCGGCCTTCGAAGGTGCGCCGCGGCGGTGGTCAGCCGATGCGGCAACCGTGGTTGCCTGACCGGCCACGCGGGCCGGAATGGGGTGTCAGCTGGAGGCCGCCCAGCCGCAGCCCCACGGGGACAGTCCGCGCTCAGCGTAGACGCGGTTGGCAATGGCAATCTGCTGGGCCTTGCTGGCCTGGCTGGCGTTGGGGGCATACGCGCCGCCGCCGGCACCGAGCCAGGTCTGGACGTCGAACTGGAGCCCGCCGTAGTAGCCGTTGCCGGAGTTGATGGACCAGTTGCCGCCGGACTCGCACTGCGCGATCTTGTCCCACATGCCCACGTTCATCATCGCCGGGGCCGCGGCGCCGGTGTTTGCGGCGGCCGGGGCGGCAGCCTCCACCTTGGGCTTCTCCTTGGTGCCGATGCTGACCTTTTCGGTGACCGGCTCGCGCGTGACCTTCTGGGCCACGAGCGTCCGGGAGGCGATACGGCCGTCCACGAGGACCAGCTTGAAGCTCTTGCTGATGCTGCCGGCCACACCGGCCTGGATGACCTTCTGCTCGCCCTTCGGCAGCGCCGCGTCCTCGGCGGTCAGCGTCTCGAAGGGTACGGCTTCGGTGGTGGCCGCGGTCTTGGACGTGTCAACGCGGGAGACCTTGACCACCATGTTGTTGACGACCGGCGCGTTGCCGGGCTGCGAGGTGCGGTCGCTGGCGCCGAGCTTGACGCCGGCGTCGGCGAGGACGCCGCCGACGGTCGCCGCCGTCGTCATGGTCTTAGTGGCCTTGCCGTCGGCCACGAGGGTCACGGCCTTCGGCGTGGAGATACTGACGAAGGAACCGGAGACGGCCAGCTGCGCGTCCTTCGGAACGGA
The DNA here is from genome assembly GCF_056394105.1 of Arthrobacter sp. 10T419. Taxonomy (NCBI): domain Bacteria; kingdom Bacillati; phylum Actinomycetota; class Actinomycetes; order Micrococcales; family Micrococcaceae; genus Arthrobacter; species Arthrobacter sp. 10T419. The sequence goes on from NZ_JBFTHF010000006.1 coordinate 77,369, forward strand.
GATCTTCGAGGCGGAGGCGACGCCGAGTTCCGTCACGAGCCCTTCGACGGTGGGCGCGGTGGTGGTGATGGTCCGCTCGGCGCCGTCCACGCTGACCTTCACGGCCTTGGCGAGGTTGACGTTGATGACGGATCCGTCCTGCACATGGGATTCAGCCGAAGGCGACACCTTGTCGGCGGCCTGCAGCTCGACCTTGGCGCCGCGGACCACTTGGCCGACGGTGCCGCCGAAGGTCTGCACGGAGCTCACTCGTCCGTCGACGTTGAGGGTGACCGTCTTGTTGTTGCCAACGAAGGCGACCAGGCCGAGCACGAGTGCCACGAGCACCACGAGTTGCGCGCCGACCTTGACGAAGCTGAACTTGCCGTCCGATGTGAAGAACTTGACCACGATTGCCCATATCTTTTGGACCATCCGGGCACGGGGAAAAGCGCACACGTTTCCCCGGCGCAAACACCCCCAAGGGCAGCTCCGGAGCAGCTCCGGATATTTGCGGAAAACGCGGGCACCGCCACACTTCCAAACGAGAGCGCACACGTGGATCCTTTGCCACAATGCGCGCCCTGAGGTAGTGAAATTCTCCGAAGGCCTTCCCCGACCCCGGCTAATAGTTGTCCACTGTAACCGTAGCGTTATAAACCAACCAAGATTTTGTGCATACCCGGTATGTTGCCAGAGTGACGGCGGGTGCTGCCTTCAGTCCCAGGATCCGTATGCCTGCAGGGTATTTTCGGCCAACTGCGTGCACAGCGCGGAGAGCTCGCGGCCTGTCAATTCCGCCATCGCCCGAACCGTGTAAGGAATCATGTAGCTGGCGTTTGGCCTCCCCCGGTGCGGGTGCGGAGTGAGGAACGGGGCGTCGGTTTCGACAAGGATGCGTCCGGGCTCGGCGATGGCCAGGGCCGCGCGCAGGTTCGCCGCGTTCTTGAAGGTCACTGTCCCGGCGAACGACATGTACCAGCCCTCGGCATTGCAGGTCCGGGCGAGCTCCTCGCCGCCGGAGAAGCAGTGGAAAACCACCCGTTCCGGAGCGCCCTCCTCCCGGAGCACCTGTACGACGTCGTCGTGGGCGTCGCGGTCGTGGATCTGCAGAGTCAGGCCAAGCCGCTTGGCGATATCGATGTGGCGGCGGAAGGAGTACCGCTGCTGGGCGAGCCCCTCCCCCTCGGTGCGGAAGAAATCAAGGCCGGTCTCGCCGATGGCACGGATCCGCGGGTGGGAGGCCAGCGCCTCGATTTCCGCCAGCGCCTCCTCCAGTTCGCCGCGGGCCGCGTAGGCCGGGGCGTCGTTGGGGTGCAGCGCGACGGCGCCAAGCAGCCGCGAGTCCTCCTCCACCGCCTGCACGGTGAAGCGGGATGACTCAAGGTCGCAGCCCACCTGCACGGCGCCCCGGACCCCCACGGCCTCGGCGGCGTCGAGGACATCTTTGATGCTGACTGCCGGGCTCCCGTTGGCAAAATCGGCATCCGGGAAGTCCAGGTGGGTGTGGTTGTCCATCACCGGGACGGGCAACGGTTCCGGCGCCGGCGGATACGGCTTCCGGGCGGACGGGGCAGTTCCGGACGGGCCGGCGCCGCTTCCGTCGCTGCCGGTCTCGCGGAAGGGTGCGGGGATCAGCGGATTGCACATCCTTCCAGCCTAGCTGCGGGCCGGGCGGAGAATTACCCGGAACTCTCTGTCTGCTTTGTCAGTTGTGTTAGTACGCTGATACCAAGACAGGCGTGCAGCAGTGGGGGCCCGGCCTTCCCGCCGCTCCGCCCGGACCGCACCAGGGCTGAAAGGCTGCCGATGGACTACCACCGACGTACCTCCGTTGACGAAGCGCTGCCGGAGCCGCAGGGCCTCCCGGCGCGAGCCGGCGTTATTCCGGCGCCGATGGAGGCCGCGGCATTCCACGCCGCCAGCGAGCGCATCCTGCGGGCCATCAACACGGTGATCGACGGCAAGGCCGAAGCCGCCAAGCTGGCGCTGACTGTGCTCCTCGCCCAGGGCCACCTGCTCCTCGAGGACGTTCCCGGCGTGGGCAAGACGCTGCTGGCCAAGACCCTCGCCCGGACCATCGACTGTTCCGTCAGCCGGATCCAGTTCACCCCGGATCTGCTGCCCTCCGATGTCACGGGCGTGTCCATCTACAACCAGGCCTCCCGGATGTTCGAGTTCCGCCCCGGCGCGGTGTTCGCCAACATCGTGATTGGCGACGAGATCAACCGCGCCTCCGCCAAGACCCAGTCCGCACTGTTGGAGTGCATGGAGGAGCACCAGGTCACGGTGGACGGGAAATCCTACAAACTGGACGAACCCTTCATGGTGGTGGCGACGCAGAACCCGATCGAGATGGAAGGCACCTATCCGCTGCCGGAAGCGCAGCGCGACCGCTTCATGGCCCGAATCTCGATGGGCTATCCGGACCGCGACGCCGAGATGGAGATGCTGGAGACCCACCAGGCCACGTCCCCGCTGACCAGGGTGACGGCCGTGGTAACCGCGGACGAGGTGGCGTCAATGATCGCCACCGTCCAGCAGGTCTATGTATCCCGTCCGATCAAGGAATACACGGTGGCCCTGGGCCGCGCCACGAGGGAGAGCGCCATGCTCCGGCTTGGCGCGAGCCCCCGGTCCATGCTGCAGCTGCTGCGTGCTGCGAAGGCCACCGCCGCACTGGAGGGCCGGGACTTCGTGCTGCCCGACGACGTCGTGAGCGTGGCGGAATCGGTGCTGGCCCACCGGATCATCCTGGACCGCAAGGCCGCCAGCACCGGAGAGACGCCGCAGAGCGTCATCCGGTCCATCCTCGCGCGGGTGCCGGTCGGGCAGGAAACGGCGCCAGCGCAGGCCCGGACCCGCACCGACGGCGACGGCGGCCGTTCCGCCGCGCGGCCGTCGGCCCTCCCCACCGGCCGCTAGGGGGCTGAGGCGGCCGTGGCGGTGCTGGACCGGTTCCCTAGGCACATCTTCAGCTCGCGCGGCTGGGGCCTGTTGGGAGCGGGCGTCCTGTCCCTGCTGGCCGCTCAAATACTGGGCCGCCGCGACCTGCTGGCGCTGGCGCTCCTGTTGCTGGTCCTCCCGCTGCTGTCCCTTGCCGGCACGCGCGTGCTGAAACCCCGGTTCCGGGTCTACCGCGAGTTCAACCCATCCCCGGTGGAGACCTCCGCGACGACCACCGTCCGGCTGGCGGTGGCCCGCACCGGTCCGGGCAACGGCCTGGCCCTGATGGAGGAGCAGTTGCCGTCCCGGTTCGGGCAGTCCCCGGTGTTCCGCTTCCCGGCGCGGACCGCCGTCGCGGGAACCAGCCGCTACGAATACCAGCTTCGGAGCGCGAAACGCGGCCAGTTCCTGATCGGGCCGGTCACGGCCGAATTCAGCGACCCTTTCGGGCTCTCCGTGCACCGCCACGCGATCGACGCCGGCGACGTCCTCACGGTGACCCCCGCCGCCGTCGAGCTCCCCGCGACCGGGCTCGCGGGCGCACGCGGCCACGACGGCGTCACCGCAACGCGGATCCGCGCGAACCCCAGCGACGACGACGTCATGACCCGCGAGTACCGGCACGGCGATCCGATGCGCCGCGTGCACTGGGCGGCGACCGCCCGGCACGGCTCCCTCATGGTGCGGCAGGAGGAATCGGTCACGACTCCGGAAGCCACGATCATCCTGGACCAGCGCTTCCAGGCCTACGCGCAGGGCGCCGGCTATGTTTCCGGCGGCGCGGCCGCGGACGGGCATGAACTGGTCACCAGCGACGCCTTCGAATGGGCCGTCACGGCCGCGATGTCCATCAGCACCCACCTTGGCGAGCGCAACTACGCGCTGCGCTGCCTGGACCCGGCCGGGGATCCGGCCTTCCTGAATTCGCCGTCGGCGCCGGAGCCGGAGGCCGACGAGTACGCCGGGACCGGCGGCCTGCAGTCCATTGCGGAGAGCCTGGCCGCCATCGCGCTCAGCGGTCCGCGCCACGGCGCAGCCGACGCCGGGCCGCAGCCTTTCGACGACCGGCTGATGGACAAGCTCTCCGCGCACCGCCTGCGGGGGCCGATCCTGGCGATCCTGGGCCGTCTCTCGCCGGCGGAGGCGCGCGCGCTGGCCCCGGCGGCGGGGTTCGGCGCGAATGCCTTCGCCCTCCTGGTCACGGACCGCGCGGCTGACACCGGGCCGGTCCTGGAGTTCCTGCGCCGCGGCGGCTGGCGCGCCGTCGCCGTCTCCGCGGCCACCCCGCTGCCGGCCGCCTGGTCCGCCTTCGACCAGGACGGCGCCGCCGGGCTTCCGCCGGCCGCAGGATCAGCGGCGGCCGACGGTGCCCGGCCCGTCGCCGGAGGCCGGCGATGACCCTGACCCCGCAGCGCAACAGGGCCCCGGGACCGTCCGCGGCCGAGCCCGGACGGCCCTCCGTCCCGGCGCCGGGCGCGGCCGCCGGGCCGAAGGGTGCCGGCGTCGAGCCCTGGGCAATGGGGCTCGCCGTCGCGGTGGCCGTCGCCGGCGCGGCGCTGGGGCTCAACGGCGTGCTGCGCGGCTGGGCCTGGTACCCGGCAGTGCTCACCACGGTTTTCACCGTCGCGCTGGCGATGGCGGGGCTCCGGGCCCTGCGGCTGCACGGCGTCCTGGTCGGCGCGGGAGGCTTCGTGGTGCTGGCCCTGGTCCTCACCTTCACCTTCTTCCGCCAGCACAGCATCGCCGGATTCATTCCGTCCGGCGACACCATGGCCCAGCTGCAGCGGTACCTGCGGCGGGCCAGCGAGACCGTGCTCGCCGAGAGCTCACCGGTGGCGCCCAACGCCGGCATCGTCCTGCTGATCTGCGGGGTGCTCGGCCTGGTGGTGATCCTGGTCGACGCCCTCGCCGTCCCGCTCGCGCTGCCGGCGACCAGCGGGCTCGGGATCCTGGCCATCCTGGTGGTTCCGGCCATGGTGAAACCGCAGAGCGTCGGCTGGCTGGGCTTCACCGGCGCCGCGGCGGGCTACCTCATGATCCTGGCCAGCAGCCACTGGTTCCACCCCAACTCCCGGACCCGGGCGGACACGGCGCGCAATCCCGGCCAGCTCAAACGCGCTTCCCTGACCGGGGCGGTGGCGCTGGTCCTGACGCTGCTGTTCCAGCTGGCCATCCCGGGCTTCGACCAGGGCATCTTTCCGCAGGGATCCCGGCTGAATCCCTGGGGATCCGCGAGCGGATTGAACCCCATGATCAGCCTCGGCAACAGCCTGCGCAGCCCCACCGGCGACGGACGGATTACCTACGCCACCAACGCCTCGCAGGCGCCGTACCTGCGCTCCGTCACCGTGGACAGCTTCGACGGCGATGCGTGGGCGCCGGACGACCGTGACGCCAGCCGGCAGCCGGGCACCGGAAGGATGGACCCGGGGCCCGCCCCCAGCGTGGAAGAACAGGTCCGGGTGGTCACGGCCGTCAACACGGGCCAGTTCACGAGCCCGTACCTGCCCGCCCCCTACGCGCCCGAGTCGGTGAACGGCCTGACCGGCCGGTGGAGCTGGGATCCGGCCACGCTGAGCATCAAGGGCCTGGACACCAACTCGCGCAACCAGCAGTACGTTGTGGCGTCGGTGGCGCCGAAGCTCACCCGGGCCGTGCTGGCTGACTCCCCGGACAGGGCGCAGGCGGTGCCGGACACCTTCACCCGGGTCCCCGCCAACGTACCCCAGATCGTGCGGCAGACTGCGGACACGGTCACTGCGGGAAGCCGCGGCAACTACGCCAAGGCCATGGCGATCCAGCAGTACCTGCGTTCCGCGGAGTTCAGCTACTCGCTTCAGTCCCCCGTCCAGGGTGGCTACGACGGCAACGGGTTGTCAGTGCTGGCGGACTTCCTGGCCCAGAAGAGCGGCTACTGCATCCACTTCTCCTCGGCGATGGCCGTGATGGCGCGGCTGGAGGGGATCCCGAGCCGGGTCGCCGTCGGCTACGCTCCCGGACGCGCCACCGGGTCCACCGTGACGATCCCGGGCCTGGGGGCGCTGCCCGAGTATGAGGTGGACGCCCGTGACGCGCACGCCTGGCCCGAACTGTACTTCCAGGGCGTCGGCTGGGTGGCCTTCGAGCCGACGCCCTCGCGCGGCGTGGTGCCGGGCTACGCCACCGAGCCAGCGGCGCGCAGCGGCGCCAGCACCAACGAGAACAACGATGGCCTGATCCCCGAGGATGACCTCAAACCCACGGCGGCCCCTGCGCCCGCACCGTTGCCGTTGCCCGCAACCGCGGGCGGGGACGGGTCCGGCAGCAGCCTGGCCCCCCTGTTGTACGGCGCCGGCGGGCTGCTGCTGGTGCTCCTGCTACTGTCGGCCCCGGCGCTGGCGCGCGGCGGCGTCCGGCGGCGGCGGCTCAAGGCCTCCGGCTTGTCGGGGGCAGCCGCCCCGGCCTGGGCGGAGCTGCGGGACCTGGCCACGGACTTCGGGATCCCGCCGCGCAGCAGCGAAACGCCGCGGCATTTTTCCGCCCGGCTGCGCGGTTCAGCGGCGCTCGGCGAGCCGGGCGGCGTGGACGCCCCGGCCCACGCTGCCGTGGCCTCCCTGAGCGCCGACTTTGAACGGCAGCGCTACGGCCGCCCCGACACGGACTCCCCGGCGGGCAACTCCCGGCCGGACTCCCGGCCGGACTCCCTGCCGGGCTCCCTGCCGGGCTCTCCCGCGGACAGGGTCGAACAGGTCCGGGACGCATTGCGCGCCCACGCTTCGTGGTGGACCCGTTGGCGCGCCATCTGGCTGCCGCCGTCGCTCACGGCCCGCTGGCGGCGCCGGGCATGGACACCGCTGCGGGCCGTTTCGGTCCCGGCCAGGTCAGCCGGACGCGGCGCCGCGGAATCCTGGTCCAGGGTCCGCGACGCCGCCCGCAGGCTTCGCCGAAGCTAGCCGGCGTAGGGGTCGGCGATGCCGATGTACTGCGTGTAGAGGTATTCCTCGATGCCTTCGAGGCCGCCTTCGCGGCCCAGGCCGGACTGCTTGACTCCGCCGAACGGTGCTGCCGCGTTGGACACGACGCCGGCGTTCAGGCCCAGCATGCCGGTTTCGAGGCGTTCGCCCATCCGGATGCCCCGGTTGAGGTCCTTGGTGAAGACGTAGGCCACCAGGCCGTATTCGGTGTTGTTCGCGAGCCGGACGGCCTCGTCCTCGGTGTCGAAGGTGATGATCGGGGCGACGGGTCCGAAGATCTCCTCGGACAGGATCCGGGTGCCCTCGGTGACGCCCTTGAGGATCGTGGGCTGGTAGAAGTAGCCCGGACCCTCGACGGCGGCGCCGCCCAGCACTGTCACAGCGCCGGCGTTCACCGCGTCCGTGACGAGCTCGTGGACCTTGTCGCGGCTCTTCGCGTCGATCAGCGGGCCGACCTTGGAGTCCGCCTCGGTGCCCCGGGCCGTGGTCATGTCCTTCATCTTCGCGGCGAACTTCTCCGCGAACTCGTCGGCCACGGACTCGTGCACGATGAAGCGGTTCGCCGCGGTGCAGGCCTCGCCCATGTTCCGCAGCTTCGCCAGCATTGCTCCGGCTACCGCGGCGTCGACGTCGGCGTCCTCAAACACCACGAACGGGGCGTTGCCGCCGAGTTCCATCGAGGTCCGCAGCACCGTCTCGGAGGCGTCCGCGAGCAGCCGGCGGCCCACCTCGGTGGAGCCGGTGAAGGAAAGCTTACGGAGCCGGGAATCCTTGATCAGCGGGCCGGTCGTGGCGCCCGCGGTGGAGGTCGGGATCACGTTCAGCACGCCCGCGGGCAGGCCGGCTTCCAGCATGACGGCGGCAAAGAGCTGCGAGGTCAGCGGCGTGAGGTTCGCGGACTTGAGCACCATGGTGCAGCCGGCGGCGACGGCCGGGGCGATCTTGCGGGTGGCCATGGCCAGCGGGAAGTTCCACGGCGTAATCAGCAGGCACGGCCCCACCGGCTTCTTGGTCACCAGGAGCCGGGACTTGCCGTCCGGGGAAACCGAGTAGCGGCCAAACGCGCGGACGGCCTCCTCGGAGAACCAGCGCAGGAACTCGGCGCCGTAGGTGACTTCGCCGCGGGCTTCGGCCAGCGGCTTGCCCATCTCCAGGGTCATCAGCAGCGCGAAGTCCTCGGCCCGTTCGGTCACGAGCTCGAAGGCGCGGCGCAGGATCTCACCGCGCTCCCGCGGCGGGACCTTGGCCCAGGACTCCTGCGCGGCGGCGGCCGCGTCCAGGGCCGCGGCGCCGTCCTCGGGACCGGCGTCGGCCAGGCTCAACAGCACCTTGCCGGTGGCGGGATCCTCGACGTCGAACGTCTTGCCGGACGCGGCCGGACGCCACTGTCCGTCAATCAGCAGGCCGGTCGGCACGGACGCCAGCAGTGCGGCCTCGCGCTCCGCGGTAACGGTGGGCTGGGCAGTTACAGTCACAATGACTCCCTCGTCAGCAATGGGTTCGGAAAATTTTCTGATCAGCCCCGCACCGGCTTGCGCCGCGGGCCTGGACTACTGCCACGGTACTGCCGGGCTCTCCGGGGTGTCTACGCATCTGCGCACTAGACCAAGCCGGATCTGCTGTGCAGCTGCACAACGGCGGCGCGGCCCCGCGGCCCGCGGCCGGAGCCCCGCGTCAGCGCGCGGCGAGAACGGCGGAATAGAGTTCGCGTTTGCTGACCCTGGCGTCATCGGCCACCGCGGCGACGGCCTCCTTCAGCCGGATGCCCTGGGCGATCAGCGCGTTCACGGCCGCGACCTGGTCCTCCGGCTTACCCGGCTCCCGCTCGGGCGCACCGCCCACGACGACGGCGATCTCGCCACGGACCTCGTTGGTTTCGGCCCAGCGGAGCAGTTCGCGCAGGGTCCCGCGGATGACCTCTTCGTAGGTTTTGGTGAGTTCCCGGCAGACGGCCGCGCGGCGGTCGGCGCCGAAGCGTTCGTGCAAGGCCCGGAGCATGGGCTCCAGCCGGTGCGGCGCCTCGAAGAACACCATGGTGCGACGCTCGGCGTCGAGGTCCGCGAGCCGCGAGGTCCGTTCGCCGGCCTTCCGCGGCAGGAAGCCCTCGAAACAAAAGCGGTCCGTCGGCAGCCCGGAGAGGGCGAGCGCGGTCAGTACGGCGGACGGGCCCGGAACGGCGGTGACGGTGAGCCCGGCGGCGACGGCGCCTTCGACCAGGCGGAAGCCGGGGTCCGAGACCGAGGGCATGCCGGCGTCGGTCACCATGACCAGGGTCTTGCCGGAGCGGACCTGGTCCAGGAGTTCGCCGGTCTTGGCTGCCTCGTTGTGCTCGTGGTAGCTGATCACCCGGCCCGCCACGGTGATGCCGAGGCTTTGAACCAGCCGGTGCAGCCGCCGGGTGTCCTCGGCAGCGACGATGTCCGCCGTTTCCAGCAGCCCGATCAGCCGGGCGGAGGCGTCGCCGACGTTGCCGATCGGGGTGGCGGCAAGCACGATCCGGCCCGGTCCGGCGGCCGTCCCCGCTGCCGGAACGGCGTCGGCGGAGGCGGGTGCCGGGGAATTGCGTTGGGAGGTGCTTTGTTCGGGATCCACCCCATAAGCCTACTGCCGGCGGGCGCGCGGGACCGACGATCACGGCCGCGAAAGGTAGCATGGCAACGTGACGCAGACCCCCATGCGGCCTGCCGAGGCCGGTTCAGCCGAGGCCGTGCCCGCCGACGGCAGCCCGGACAGCACCCGCCACCACGCCCGGAGGCCGGACCTGCCGGGCACCGGACGCAACCTCGAGGGCCACCGCTGGATCAGCCGTCCCGGCAAGGCATTCGACGCCGAGGACCTGACAGAGCGGCTGATCGGCAACATCCGCAGCTGGCGCGACTATCCGCCCTCGCTGCGCCTGTGGTTCTGGCTCATCCCGGCCCTCACCGCGGTGCTTGGCGGAATCCTGCGCTTTGTCCGGCTGGACACCCCGCACAACCTGGTGTTCGACGAGACCTACTACGTCAAGGACGGCTACTCCCTCCTGGTCAGCGGCTACGAGCGCGCCTGGCCGGACAAGGCCAACGACTCCTTCATCGCGGGCAACCCCGGGGTACTGCTGGACAGCCCCGAGTACGTGGTCCACCCGCCGGTGGGCAAGTGGATGATCGCCGCCGGGATGTGGCTCTTCGGCCCGGAAAACCCCTTCGGGTGGCGCTTCGGGGCCGCCCTGACCGGCACCCTTTCGATCTTCCTGCTCGCCTTGATTGCGCAGAAGCTTTTCCGCTCGCTCACCCTGGGCGCCGTGGCCGGGGTGCTGCTGGCGGTGGACGGCCACCACCTGGTGATGTCCCGCACCTCGCTGCTGGACATTTTCCTGATGTTCTGGATCCTCGCGGCCTTTGGCGCGCTGCTGATGGACCGCGACGACGGCCGCCGCCGGCTCGCGAAGCGGCTCGGCAGACAAGCCGCGGCCTCCGCCGAGGGGCGCCCCTCCCGGCTGCAGCTTGCGGCCGGGCCGTGGCTGGGGATCCGCTGGTGGCGGCTGGCCGCCGGTGTCTGCCTCGGTCTCGCGGTCGGCACCAAATGGTCCGCCCTGTTCTTCCTGGCCGGCTTCGGGCTGATGACGGTCCTGTGGGACCTCAGCGCGCGCCGGATCGCCGGCGTGCATGGCTGGATCACGGGCGGCATCCTCAAGGACGGCATCGGCGCCTTCCTGAGCATCGTCCCGGTCGCGGCACTGGTCTACACGGCCACCTGGGCTGGCTGGTTCCGCTCCAGCAACGCCTATTTCCGGCACTGGGCCGAAACCAACCCCTCGGCCCAGTGGGGCTGGCTGCCCGATTCACTCCGTTCGTTGGCCCACTACCACCTCGAGGCCTACAAGTTCCACCAGGGCCTGAGCGCGGACCACCCCTACGAGGCGAGTGCCTGGAGCTGGCTGGTGCTGGGCCGGCCTACGTCGTTCTTCTATGAGTCGTCCAAGCAGGGAACGGCCGGCTGCGAGCTGCCCAGTTGCACCTCGGCCATCCTCTCGGTCGGCAACCCGCTGATCTGGTGGAGCGCGGCGGTCTGCCTCGGCATCTTGCTCTTCTGGTGGGCGGGCCGGCGCGACTGGCGCGCCGGGGCCATCCTGGCCGCCGTGGGCGCCGGCTACCTGCCGTGGTTCATGTACCCGGAACGCACCATGTTCTTCTTCTATGCGGTGTCCTTCGAGCCGTTCCTGGTGCTGGCCCTGGTGTACTGCCTGGGGCTGGTCCTGGGCCGGCGCACCGACCCGCTCTGGCGGCGCCGCTCCGGCCTCCTACTCGTCGCGCTGTTTGTCGTCGCGGCCGTGCTGCTCTCGGCGTTCTTTTACCCGGTGTGGACCGCGGAGCTGATTACGTACCAGGACTGGCGCCTGCGGATGTGGATGCCGTCCTGGATCTAGGGCAGGATTACTAGCGGAGCCCGCGTCCGCGGGGCCGCGGACCGGAACGGGAGACACGGGTTGTGAGAGAAGCTAGCACCGGACTGCTCGTCGAGCTGGATCCGGAAAGCAATGTCACGGACCTGCTGCTGGAGCAGCACGCCAAGGATCCGGTGCATGCGCTCTATGCCCGCAAGGGCCCCGCCGGCTGGACAGACATTCCGGCCCAGCAGTTCCTGGACCAGGTCACGGCCCTGGCCAAGGGGCTGATCGCCGGCGGACTTACCCCGGGCGAGACGGTCGCGGTCATGTCCGCCACCCGGTACGAATGGACCGTGGTGGACTTCGCCATCTGGTTCGCCGGCGGCGTCACCGTCCCCATCTATGAGACCTCCTCCGCCAGCCAGGTCGAGTGGATCCTGCACGACTCCGGCGCCCGCCGCGTCTTCGTCGAAAACGCGGCGAAGGCCACGCTGGTACAGGGCGTGCTGGACGGCTCGGAGCTGCTGGCGGGCCGGGTGCTCGGCGTGGTCCGGATGGACTACGACGGCGCGGCGCCGAACCTCGCCAGCCTGGCTGCCGCCGGCACCGGCGTCAGCGACGCCGAGCTGGAGCGGCAGCGCTCGGCGGCCGGCCTCGCCGATGTGGCCTCCCTGGTCTACACTTCCGGCACCACGGGCCGGCCCAAGGGCTGCGAAATCACGCACGGCAACTTTGCCCTCGTCGCGAAGAACATCGTCCTGTTCCTGCCGGAGATCCTGCTGCAGCCCCCCACCCGGACGCTGATGTTCCTCCCGCTGGCCCACGTCCTGGCCCGCGCCGTGCAGGTGATCTGCCTCAGTGCCGGGACCACGCTGGGCCACACCTCCAATGCCAAGGAACTGCTGGAGGACCTCGGCACGTTCCAGCCGACCTTCCTCCTCGTAGTGCCCCGGATCTTTGAGAAGGTCTATGCCGGCGCCGCGCACAAAGCGGCGCTGGCCGGCAAGGACCGCCTCTTCGAGGCGGCCGCCGCCGTCGCCGTCGACTACTCAAAGGCGCTCGAAGCCGCCGCCCGCGGTGAGGGCGCCGGGCCCGGCTGGCTCCTGCGCGCCAAGCACGGCGTCTTCGACCGGGTGCTGTACCCGAAACTGCGGCAGGCGTTCGGCGGCCGCCTCGGCTACACCGTCTCCGGGGCCAGCCCGCTCAGTTCCCACGATGCGCACTTCTTCCGCGGCGCCGGCGTCCCCGTCCTCGAAGGCTACGGCCTGACCGAAACGACGGCGCCGTGCACGGCCAACACCCCGACCCGCACCAAGGTGGGGACCGTGGGCATCCCGGTGCCCGGCACCACCATCAGGATCGCCGACGACGGCGAGATCCTGGTCAAGGGCATCGGTGTCTTCAAGGGGTACCACGCCAACGAGGCGGCCAACGCCGAAGCGTTCGTCGACGGGTTTTTCCGCACCGGCGACCTCGGCTCCCTGGACGCCGACGGTTTCCTGACCATCACGGGGCGGAAGAAGGACCTGCTGGTCACCGCGGGCGGAAAGAACGTGGCACCCGGACCGCTGGAGGAAAAGATCCGCGAGCACCAGCTGGTGGCGCAGGCAGTGGTGGTCGGTGACGGGCGGCCGTTTGTGTCAGCCCTGGTCAACCTGGACCCGGAGGGCCTGGAGAACTGGTGTGCCGCGCAGCGCATCCCCGTCATGGGCGCCACGGAGGCGGCGGCCAACGACCAGGTCCGGGCCGCCATCCAGGCCGCCGTCGACGACGCCAACGCCTTGGTGTCCAAGGCGGAGTCGATCCGCACCTTCGTGGTGCTGGACGCCGATTTCACGGTCGAGTCCGGGCACCTCACGCCGTCACTGAAGCTCAAGCGCTCCGCCGTTGTGCGTGATTTCCAGGCCCACATCGACCGGATCTACGGCTAGGGACGCGGCGCCCGGCAGCGGCGCACGCAAAAGCGGCCGGCACTCTCGTGCCGGCCGCTTTTTGTCTCTCCGGGTCTTTGGGTCTCCGGGTCTCCAGGCTTAGGAGGCGCCCTCGCGGCGAGCGGCTGCCGCTTCGTTGCTGGCGGCGTCGGTTCCGGCGTCTGCGTCGCGGCCGGCCGGGCCGTCGACGGCGCCGTTCCGGCTGCGCTTGAAGCGGCGGCCCTTGAGCTCGGCCGGGTCCGCGGCGACGTCCCCGGCGTCCTCGGCGGCGGAGGCATTCCGGACCCGGGGTGGCAGTCCGCGGCGTTTGCGGGTCGGCCAGGTGAGGATCAGCGTGAGCAGGGCTGCGAGCAGGACGAGGGCACCGATCACGATCCCGGCGTCAACCCAGAATTGGCCCGGGAACAGCCGGATCAGGGTGTCCTGAAGGGAGAAGGTCCAGGTGCCGTTGGCGAAGAAGACGCGGTGGAACTCGGTGAAGAACTGCTCCCAGCCCAGCACCGCGAGTACGCCCAGGCCGACGATGATCACGAGCGTGACAATGGAACCTGCGAACAGGCCGCGGCGTACTCCCCCGGTGCTGCGCCGGCGCAGGTACAGGATGGCAACCAGGCTGAGCACCACCAGCAAGGCACCGGCTCCGAAGGCGGAGAGGATGACAAGCTTGACGTCGGCCATGTGGCTGACTTCGCCGTCCTTGAAAAGCGGCTCGCCGGAGCGGTTCACGAGCTCGCCGAGGTAGCGCGGGCCGGACCAGTTGCTCAGGTAGTCGACAGCGTAGGAGCCGTACGTCATCCGGTCGTCGGTGTTGAAGCCGTAGCCGTCCCCCGGGAAGCCCGGGCGGTTGTATTCCACCCAGAGGAACAGCGGGCTGGTCACGGCGCGGACGGCCAGGACCAGCAGGATCACCGGGTAGCAGACCGCGAGCAGGACCTGCATCACCCGGGGGGCGACCGGCTTGGCGTTGGCGGCATGTTCGCGCTCGGCGTTGCGGCGTTCCACCTCTTCGCGCGGCGGCCGGACCTGCAGGGCCGAGGTGGGCAGCGACTCGTTGAATTCTTCCGTCCCGGCAGCGCCGGCGGGCGTGGCAGCGCCGGCCGCGGCGTCGTCGGCTGCCTTCCGTTCGGCGCGCCGGCCCTGGCGTTCACCGGCGGCCGGGGTTCCGGCCGGATCGACCGGAACCGGCGTCGCGGCCGTGCGGTCAGCGTCCTGCGTCGCGGCGGTGGGCTCAGCGTCCGGCGCCGCGGCGGTCCGCTCAGTCTCGGGAGCTCCGGACGCCGCGTCGGACCGCTTGCCCGCGCCGGCCGGCTTCATCCACTCGAAGGCAGGCTCGCCGGCGTCGTCGGCAGAATCCAGGTGCGGATCCTGCCGATTCGGAGGGGTGGGACTTTTTTCGGTCACTGCAGCTTCGCTTCCATAGGGTTCCGCGCCGCCGGGCCTTGGGCCGGCAACGCCACATATCTGACACCGAGCCTACCGTCAGGGCCTCAGCCCCGGCGAGGTGCCACCCCGTGGCCGGGCGGATTCAGGCGGAAATTTCGGCGTAACCGGCGTCCCCGCTGCCGAGGTCACCGGTGGCGCCGGAACCGTGCGCCCGCCCGCCAAACACCAGAACATACGCCCAATAAGCGGCCAGGACGGCGGCGCCGATGGTGATCTTGGCCCACACCGGCAGATCGCTCGGCGTCACATAGCCTTCAACCACGCCCGAAACCAGCAGCACCAGGACCAGGCCGAGGGCCACGGTGATGAGCGAGCGGCCCTCGGCGGCGAGCGCCTGCGAGCGGCGGCGCGGCCCGGGCGCCACCACTGCCCAGAAGATCCGCAGCCCTGCCGCGCAGGCCACGAAGACCGCCGTCAGTTCCATCAGCCCGTGCGGGAGGATGTAGCTGAAGAACACGTCGAGCTTGCCGGCGCCGGCGAAGACCCCGGCGGCGACACCGACACCCTGGGCATTGCCGATCAGAATCATCGGGACCCAGAACCCGGTGATGCCCAGCGCCACGGCCTGAGCGGCGATCCAGGCGTTGTTGGTCCAGACCAGGCCGGCGAAGGACGCGGCGGGATTCTCCGAGTAGTAGTTGATGAAGTCCTGCTCCACGTAGCGGCGGACCTCGGCATCCGAGCCCAGGGCGCGCAGGGCCTCCGGGGAGTTGCCGATCCAGAGCGCATAGGCGGCGGCGATCAGGCAGAACGCGAGCCCGCACCAGGCGGTCAGCCAGCGGATCCGGTAGAGGGCGGCGGGCAGTGCGACGACGAAGAACTGGGCGAGGTCCTCCATGAAGTTGGATCTCGCGCCGGTGAAGCGGGTGCGGGCCTGAGCGAGGCTGGCGGACAGCGCGGCGGACAGCCCGCTCTCGGGGGCCACGGACCGCAGCAGCGAAAGGTCGGCCGATGCGCCTTGGTAGAGCCGCAACAGCTCGTCGGCGTCGGTCCCGCTGAGCCTGCGCTGGTGCGCCAGCGCGTGCAGCCGCGCCCATTTGTCCCCGTTCACCAGGGAGAACGCCTCGATGTCCACGGCACCACCCTAGCGCCCGCGAACGGGCAGTTGCGGCCCCACCACGGCGCGAACGGGCAGTTCCGGCCCCGGTTGCCCCGGAAAACGTGGCGGCAAAGGTCTGTCCGCGCTCAGGACCGGCACCTGACGATGGTTAGACTGTGCCTGACTGGCAGACGAGTGGGGGTCCGGGTTGAGTTCCATCATCACAGGCGAGGGCGTCGTCCTGGAGTTGCGGCCGGCGTCGTTCGCCGCCCGGGCGCTGGGCCTGCTGCTGGACGTCCTGGCACACACCGCCGTGCTCTGGGGCCTGCTGGTGGTAGTCGGCGCCGCCGCCCCCGAGCTGGATCGTGCCGCCATGGGCGCCCTGGTCACCGTCGTCGTCGTCTTCTGCTTCGTGGTGCTGCCCGTCACGGTGGAGACCCTCAGCCGCGGCCTGTCGCTGGGGAAGCTGGCCACCGGCCTGCGGATCGTGCGCGACGACGGCGGTGCGATCCGTTTCCGGCATGCCCTGATCCGGGGGCTGATAGGTTTCCTCGAGATTTACACGACGCTGGGCGGACTGGCGATCGCCGTCGCGCTCTTCAACGGGAAGTCCAAGCGGCTCGGTGACCTGGTGGCCGGCACCTATGCGTTGCGACGGCGGGTGCAGGCCGAAGCTCCCGTGCTGCACAGCGTGCCGTTCCACCTCCAGCCCTGGGTGTCGCTCGCGGACATTGGCCGGATTCCGGACGCCGCGGCCCGCCGCGCCTCGCTCTTCATCCGCCAGGCCCACCGCATGTCCCCCGGCTCCCGGGTGGCGATGGCGCAGTCGCTGGCCACCGAGCTAGCGGCGCACGTTGCTCCCCCGCCGCCGGCCGGAACCGGGCCGGAGGAATACCTGGCCGCGGTGCTGGGCGAGCGGAGCCGCCGCGAGCTGGACCGCCTGCGGCTCACCCGGGAACGCAACGCACGCCTCGGCGCACGGCTTGGGCGGCTGCCGCACCAGCGGGCCCGCTGACCGTCGTCCGGCCGCGGGGCTCGGCGTTTGCCGGCCGCGCGGGCTCAGCGCTTGCCGTACTGGGCCCAGGGGATGTTCCAGTCACCGAAGCCTTCCAGCGGCTCCACCGGCGCCGCCCCCGTGTTCAGGGTCTGCACCACGTCGCCGGTCCTCATGTTGTTGAAGAACCACTGGGCGTCCGCCGGGAGCAGTCCAACGCAACCGTGAGAGACGTTGAACCGGCCCACCGCGCCCCATGCGGACTCCAGTGCCTGGTGGACGTAGACACCCGACGTCGTCAGCCGGTTGGCGTACTCGACGGTAAGCGGCGGGTAGTAGCCTTTGTCGCCGGGCTTGAGGCCGATGCTGCCGGCGTTGAATTTGGAGCGGCGTTCCTGCTCCATGATGACGGCGTAGCCGGAGGGTGATAGCCAGTCCTCGCCGCCGAGGGTGACCGGTGCGGTCTTGACCAGCCGGCCGTCGAAGTAGACCTTCATCGTCTTCGTGACGTCGTCCACGACGGCGAGCCGCTGCGGCCCCACTTTGTAGGACACCGGGACGTTCGAGTTGCCAACCATGCCGTTACCGAAGTCGACGCCGAACAGCTTCAGGTCCACGGTGATCCGGCTGTTGGCGGCCCAGAAGCGCTCCGGCCTGATCCGGACGCGCCGGTCCGAGTACCAGCGCCAGGCGACGGCCTGACCGGAGGAGACGGTGACCTTCACGGCCTTCTCCATGGCCGCCTTGTTGATGACCGGCTCGCTGAACACGATCTCAATGGGTTGCCCGGCGCCAATGGTGCTGCCGCCCCGCGGATAGACCGCGGCGTCGGCTTCGTTGGCCGTGGCGACGGTCGAGAAGCTTTGGACCTTTTTCGTCTCCCGGCCGGCCAGGTCCACGATCGTGAAGCTGTAGTGGTACCGGGTGTCGAACTCCAGGGGGTCCCCGGCGGTCCAGGTGGAGCCGTCCGCGCTGGTGGTGCCGGGGACGGGGGCGCCGCCGGGTTCGGGCCGCAGCACCACGTCCTTGATTACGCCGTTGACGGCTTTGACCGACGGCAGGGCGGCCGGGTTGACGTCCCGGGCGCCGTCGGTCGGCGTTACCCCGAGTTCAACGGCCTTCACGACAGGCGCAACCAGGCCCGAGACGTTGCGCATCGGCGACCCCGCTTCCGAGGGCAGGTCGCTGTCCGCCCAGACCGGGCCGGTGGCGACGCCGATTCCGCCGGCACAGATGGCGAGGCAGATCCCGGCTACTGCCAGCATCTTGCCGGTACTTCGACCGCTCTTGCCTTGCCTTACCGTCTTGGCCATCCCGCATCCCCCAACTGCAATTCCCCCATTGTGCAAATCCCCCGGCGCCTTGCCAGGCGCCCCGGCTCAGTTCGCGTACTTCGCCCAGGGGATGTTCCAGTCCCCGAAGCCGTCGTCGTACGCCGCATAGTCGCCGTCGGTGTTGACCACCTGGACCACGTCCCCGGTCGTCATGTTGTCGAAGACCCACTTGGCGCCGGCCGGTCCCAGGCCGACGCAGCCGTGCGAGAGGTTGACCTTGCCGATGTAGGGCATCGCGGAGGCCGTGGCCTGGTGGATGAACTCGCCGCTGGGGGTCAGTCGTGTGGCGTAATTGACGTCGAGCTGCCCGTAGTAGGCCGGGTCGCCCGGTTTGAGGCCGATGGTGCGGGCGTCCATGTGCTCCACCCGGTATTTCTCCATCAGCACCAGGTAGCCGCGCGCCGACGGGAACCGGGTGTCCCCCATGGTCGCGGGCCACCGCCCGACTTGCCGGTCGTTGATCGAGGCCGTGAAGGTGTGCGCCTTGGCATCCGCCACGGCGACCTTCTTGTCGCCAATGTGGACCGTGACCAACTTATTGAAGTTGCCGACCTGGCCCTTGCCCAGATTGACGCCAAAGAGCTTGATGTCCATGGTGATGGTACTGTTGGCCGCCCAGAAATTCTGCGGCCGGTACCGGACCATGGTGTTGCTGAACCAGTGGAAGTCCCCGACCTGGCCCGAGGTGGAGCTGATCTTGATTGCCTTTTCGACGGCGGCGCGGTTCAGTACCGGCTCGCTGAAGGTGAGCTGGAGCGGCTGCGCGACCCCGACCTTCATGCCGTCCAGCGGATAGATGGCAGCGTCCGCCTCGTTGGCGGTGGTCACCGTGGTGAAGCTGCGGGTGTTCTCGGTCGATCGTCCCGCGCCGTCAACCACTGAGTAGCTGTAGCTGTAGCGGGTGTTGAATTCCAGCGGCCCGGCGGCGGCCCAGCTGGATCCGTCGGCGCTGAGCTTCCCGTCCACGGACTGGCCCGTCTCGCTTGTCAGGGCCGCCCGCTCAATCCGGCCGTTGCCCACCTTCAGGGTGACCGGGGCGGCCGGGTTGACCTGGACGGCGGCGTCGGCGGGCGCGGCGGCGAGCTGGAGCGGGGGCACCACCGGGAAGGCCAGGCCTTGGGTCGATCGCTCCGGCGATCCTGCTTCGGAGGCAAAGGAGGCGTGCGCCAGGGGTCCTGCCGCGGCGAAGACTCCGCCGCCGGCTGCCAGGGCGCATACGGCTGCCAGCACGGCGGCTTTCCGGCCGGTGCTCCAGCTTTTCGGGGCGATCACAATACTCGGGTCCTTCCAGACGTTACCTTGAAAGCATATGTGAATTTCTGGTGCGGCCCGCCGTTGCCAGCGCCACGATACGGTCACAAAAGGGGCCCCGGACGCTAAGTCCGGGGCCCCTTTTGCTCGCAGTGTCGCGCTTAGTAGCGGTAGTGCTCCGGCTTGTACGGGCCGGCGACGTCGAGGTCCAGGTAGGCGGCCTGTTCCTTGGTCAGCTCGGTCAGTTGCACGCCTAGGGCGCCAAGGTGCAGCCGGGCCACCTTCTCGTCGAGGATCTTCGGCAGCACGTAAACCTGCTTTTCGTACTCGCGCTCACCTTCCGGCTGGCCCGCCTTGGTGAACAGTTCGATCTGCGCGATGGTCTGGTTGGCGAAGGAGTTGCTCATCACGAAGGAGGGGTGCCCGGTCGCGTTGCCGAGGTTCAGCAGCCGGCCCTCGGACAGGACGATGATGGAGCGCTCTTCCGCGGTCCCGGCATCGAAGACCCACTCGTGCACCTGCGGCTTGATCTCGACCTTCTTGATGCCGGGGATCCGGGCGAGCCCGGCCATGTCAATCTCGTTGTCGAAGTGGCCGATGTTGCCCACGATCGCCTTGTCGCGCATCCCGGCCATGTGCTCGGCCATGATGACGTCCTTGTTGCCCGTGGTGGTGATGAAGATGTGGCCTTCAGCCAGCACGCTCTCGAGCGTGGCCACCTGGTAGCCGTCCATCGCCGCCTGCAGCGCGCAGATCGGGTCGATTTCGGTGACGATCACGCGCGAGCCCTGGCCCCGGAACGCCTCCGCGGCGCCCTTGCCGACGTCGCCGTACCCGCATACGACGGCGACCTTGCCGCCCATCAGCACGTCGGTGGCGCGGTTGATGCCGTCCGGCAGCGAGTGGCGGATGCCGTATTTGTTGTCGAACTTGCTCTTGGTGACGGAGTCGTTGACGTTGATCGCCGGGAACAACAGCTTGCCCTGCTCGGCGAGCTGGTAGAGACGGTGGACGCCTGTGGTGGTCTCCTCGGTTACGCCGAGCAGGCGCGAGCCTATCCGGGTCCACTTCTGCGGGTCCTTCTGCAGCGAGGCGCGCAGCACCTCGAGGAAGACGCGGCCCTCCTCGGACTCATCGTCGCCTGCCGCCGGCACGGCGCCCAGGGCCTCGAATTCCGCGCCCTTGTGCACCAGCATGGTGGCGTCGCCGCCGTCGTCGAGGATCATGTTCGGGCCCAGGTCCGGGTTGCTGTCCGCACCGGGCCAGGTCAGGATCTGCTCGGCCGTCCACCAGTATTCCTCGAGCGTCTCGCCCTTCCAGGCGAACACCGGAACGCCCTGCGGGTCTTCGACGGTGCCCTGGCCGACCACGACGGCGGCTGCGGCCTCATTCTGGGTGGAGAAGATGTTGCAAGAAGCCCAGCGGACCTCGGCGCCGAGGGCGGTGAGGGTCTCGATCAGCACGGCCGTCTGCACCGTCATGTGCAGGGAGCCGGCGATCCGGGCACCCTTGAGTGGCTGGCTCGCGCCGAACTCCTCGCGCAAGGACATCAGCCCGGGCATCTCGTGCTCTGCGAGGCGGATCTGGTGCCGGCCGGCCTCGGCCAGCGAAATGTCGGCAATTTTATAGTCGAAAGTCATGGGGATCCTTTGGGGTAGCCGGAATATAGCTGAAGGGACTGCAAGTGGTTCGGCGCCGAGGCACCCTCCGATGGGTCGGCGGCGCTTGTTCCGTCCGCCGCCCGCACCGGAGGGCGGGGCTACTCTGCGGCGTGGCGGGGCGCGCCGTCGTGACGGCCGCCGTCGTGCTGATCGGAGGAGGCGGCGGTGGCCGCGGCCAGCAGCTCCGGCGGCAGCAGCAGCGGGATGCCGTCCTCGATCGTGTAGCGCAGCTTCTGCCCGTTCGAGTCGGGCGATGCGGCGACGAGCTCTTCGCCCTCCTGCACCAGGGCTGAGCCGGTCACGGGGCAGCGCAGGACAGACAACAGTTCGGGACTGATCAGTGGCATGGTGAAGGCTCCCTGGGGGCGACGCCGCTGGCGCCGGTGGCGTACGGAAATTTCAGTTCCCAGCCTACCGCCAGTTCGCGGCTCAGGAGGGTTCGCGCAGGACGCGCAGGTGCCCGCGGCGCGTACCGTCGGCGGCGGCCGGGGCTTCGAGGGCCGGATGCGCGGCACGCTGGCCCTGGGCGGGCTCTGCGGCTGCGGGCCGGACGGCGGCCTCGCGGACCGCATGGGCAAGGGCCAGCAGGTCATCGGGCCCGGGACCGGCCGGAGTGGCCGGCATCGCGAGCCTCAGGACTTCCCAGCCCCGCGGCACGGTCAGGGTACCGGCATGTTGTTCGCAAAGGTCGTAGCAGTGCGGCTCGGCGTAGGTGGCCAGCGGGCCGAGCACCGCGGTGGAGTCGGCATACACGTACGTCAAAGTAGCCACCGCCGAATTGCGGCAGGCTGACCTTGAACACTGACGAATTGCACCCACGACATCACAGACTACTCCCCCACCTGCCCGCTCCCGCGCATTGAAACGCCCGTCCGGCCCCGGGACGCCGCGCCCAGGGCGGCCGACGGCGTCGGGCGGGCTCCGACGGCGGGTCGCGGCGGCCGCCATATCGCAGAAATCAGGCGCCGGGTTTAGAGTCAAGATATGCAGTCATCGCACCATGATCCCGGCTTTACGGTCCGGTTGGCTGACCCCGGCGACGGCGGCGCCGCCAAGGGGAAGAGCTTCCGGCAACGCCGCAGGAACCGGCACGGCCGCGGCCTGCGCGGCGAGCTGATGCTCCCGACGCTGCCCGGCTACCGGACACGTTCGGACCGCTTCGATGACTTTGTCCTGGATTCGGCCCAGCGCCTGCACGATATCTGGGGCAAGCCGCTGGACGGGGTCCGTTTTGCGGTCGAGGAAATCCCGCCCGGACTCGAGAAGCTCGTAGCCGACGGCACCCCGGCGCCGATGGGCTCCTACACACCGGCGACGGCGGAGGAGGGCCCCGTGATCACGCTTTACCGGAGGGTTGTCGAGCAGGCCTGCGGCAGCCGCGACGAACTCCAGGACCTCGTGCATGACGTGGTGGTGGAGCGTACCGCGGAGATGCTCGGCGTCCCGCCCGAGTCGCTGGACCCGGTGTACCGCCGCCGCTATTAGGCCGCCGTTGCTGAGCGCCGGCCGTCGCGATTAGTACCCGAGGGTGACCGGGATCTGTTCCTGGCCGGCCGCCCCGGGGAGAACCGGGATGCTGGCGATGTCGGACCTGCCGCCCTGCTGCAGCATGACGGCCCCGTAGGCCGCATCCCCCGCCGCCGAGACCAGGTACCCCACCAGCGGCGAGCCACCCACGTCCCCGGGAATTCTGACGGAGGCGGTGGTTCCGCCGGCAATGTCCATTGTGGCCGCGGCCCGGACCTTGCCGTCGGCAGTGATCGGCGTGTACGAGATCTTGGCGCGGCCTTCAGGCGCGCCGAACATCAGGAACCGCTCGCCCGTCCGGGGCACCGGAACGACGTGCTGGCTTCCGAGCCTCGCCGAAGACGGCGCCCAGGCCAAATCGGCGGCTTCCTCGGCATTGAGCCCACGGGTGACCCGGGCCGCGGCGGCGAAGGAAACGTCCGAGCTGGCCGCCACCGTGTAGTGCCCCGCCGGGACGCCCGCGAGGGAGACCTCGGTGACGGCGCCCGACTTGGCGGTGACTACGCCGCCGCCGGGCAGGGCCTTTTGGCCGTCGCGCCCGAATAGTTTCACTTCCACCACGGCGTCCGCGGCGCCGGGGACGGTGATCTGCAGGGCAGGTTTGGCGTCGGCAAAGCCGGTTTTGGCGGCCAGCGCCGCCAGGGCGTCCGGGTTCTGGATATCAATGCCGGAGATGACCTGGCGGGTCGCGGGGGCCGTTCCCGGCGAAATGAAATCCACCCCGCCGGGGGTCAGCCCGCGCAGCACGCTTTGCTGGATGACGGCTGCGACGGGGCCGCCGGTGCTGCGCACCCGCACGCTCAGCTGGTCCTGCCCGGGCGCCAGGCCGGCCAGGATGATGGACCGGGTGCTGCCCGGCGCGACCAGCAGCCCGCGGCTGCCGGGGGCCTGGATGGGGCCTTTGGCGCCGAAGAGATCCAGGCTGACGGTAGCCGGCGTCCCGGAGGCGTTGCTGAGGTTCAGCACGGCGGTCCGGCCGAGGGCGGTGTTCGCCCCGACCAGCCACAGGTCGTTGGCCGGACGCTGGCAGGCGGCGGCAGCCGTGCCGCGCAGATCCCCGTCCGTGGCCGTGTAGCTCATCACGGCCCCGGCAGAGGGCTGCTGGTTTCCCTGGGCATCCGCGCTGAGCACACTGACGGCGTCGACAGCGCGCTGCGGCACCACGCCGGCCCGCAGCGCCGAAGGGGCGCCCGGGGCGGGGCTTGCGGCCGGCCCCGCGGTGGCAGGGGTGGCCTTGGCAAGTTCCACCAGCCGGCTGCCGGCCAGCGCGGCGAGCCGGCTTCCGGGAAGTGCGCCGGTGCTGGAACTGATGACGACGGCGCTGACCGCGCTCTTGGCGGTCGCCGATTCCGGGCTGAACTGCGGGTCGGTGCCGACGGGCGTGCCTTCGAGCAGCCGTGCAGGTCCGGGGCAGATGCCCACGCTGCTGCCGGCCGGAACCGCGGCCAGCGGCGCCTCCAGCGGCCGGCTGCCGGTGACCTGCGGGGTGAGTGCGGCTGCCGCGACCAGCCCGCCGCCGGCGGCGACGAGCACTGCGGCGGAGAGAACTCCGCCGACGGCCCCCGAGAGGCTCTTCAGCCGGGCCAACGCGGTAACCCCGGTGTGGGCCGTGTCCGGCTGGGCGCCGCGTGCGCTTCTGTCCCGCCGGCTCTCAACCGCCGGTGTCTGGGGCTGCTTGGCCGGTTCGGGCCGTTCCGGAGGCGTTGGGGCCCCATGGTTGTCATGCATGCTGATGTTCCTTACGCAGGGAGCCTTCGTCCCTGGAGAGCCCGGTGTTCGGGCGGCGGGCAGGCATCGGAATGGCCAGCAGGATTGTCAGGCCGATCACGACGGCCTGGACGATTCCGGTCCAGAGGGCCCACGGGTTTTCGTAGCGGATGCTGAGCTGGCCGCCCTGGGCCGGCAGGGTAAACGCCTGCGCCCAGTCGGCGGTGGTGGCGGTCAGGCGCCGGCCATCGAGCCAGGCGCTCCAGCCCGGATCGGCGCGGTCGGCGAGGACCACCAGCCGGCCTTCGGGCCCGGCAGGCACGGCCGCGTCGGCGGCGACCACCCCGGCGGGCAGCAGCCCGACGGTGGTGCCGGCAGCGTTGACGACGCGCACGCGGTGCGCGACGTCGGCGGCCTTGGCAGCCGTCTCGTTCAGCGGGCTGATCCGCCACAACCAGCCGACGTCGGTCTGGCCGACGGCCACGAGGCCGGGAACGGCGTCCATCCGGCTGGCCGTCAGTTCCGCCGAGCTGTCGCTGGCCTCCAGGACCACGAACCCGACGCCGAGCTGCTCGAGCTGCCGGCGGGGGTCCACGCCCTGGCCGGCGGCAATCGTGGCGACCACGCTGCGCAGGGAAGCCGCGACGGCGTCGTCGTCCCGGACCGTTTCCTTGCCCGGCTCGCCCATCACCTGACGGGCGGAGGCCACGGCGGACAGCTCGTCCAGCCTGGTACCGTCGCCCCGCATGAGCGCGGCCGCGAACGTTCCGTCCTCCTTGGCGGAGAGGACCAGGGTCCGGGTCTGTTCCGGTCCCTCGCCGCGGTCGATGGCCGTCGCCGGGAGCGTGCGGGCCTTGCTGGCCTGGACCAGCCGGCGGGTGCCGAGCGCACCATTGCCATGGTCAGCGTTGGTGTCCGCATCCGCCCCCGCGATGCTGCCGGCGGCGGCATCTGACGCGTCCCCGCCCGGGGCGGCCGCGGCGGCCGGAGGCGGGTCGGACTGCAGCACGTTGTGCGCGGCCCACGCGGCGAGCCCGGCCAGGGGCCCGGCGAGCAGGAGCACCGTTGCGGTGACGGCGGTGCCCCGGATGAGGATTTTGCGAACCAAAAACGCCCGGCCCGGTGCGGCCGTAGCGGTCGCGTCTGCGGCGTCGAGGACGGCTTCGGCGCCGAGCAGCGCCGCCCCCAGCAGCGCGAACGCCGCCGCCGATACCGTTGGCCCGGTGAAAGGGGAGACCAGAACGTCGGCGCTGGCGCCGGTGGCGACGTGCCCGGCCAGCCAGCCGCCCGCCAGCATCAGCACGGCGGCGGCCCAGAAACTGCGGGCCAGCCGCGGCCGCCGGCCCGTGCCACGCCGGCCCGGGAGGAACAGAGCGGTGAGGGCCAGCAGCAGGAGGGGCAGGCCTAGCAGCAGTGCCAGCAGCAGCGCCCACGGCACGGCCCCCGGCCCGAAGACCGTCAGTCCGGCCAGGCCGGCGCCGGACTCGAACCGCAGCGGCTGCCCCAGCGCCTGCTGCCAGAGCGGCGCGGCATCGAAGCCCAGCGGCAGGCCCGGGTCGGCCAGCAGGGCCCGCGGCCGGTCCAGGGCAGAGAGGGCAAAGGGAAGGAACAGGGCAAGGCTGGGAAGCAGCGACCACCAGACGGTCCGCCCACGGCCTCGCAGCAGCACGCCGCACAGTATGACGACGGTGAAGGAGGGCAGCAGCAGCGAGGGCGCCGCCGCGGTAACGACTGCCAGCGCCAGTCCCGCCGCGGCCGCCGCGGTCCAGGACGGCGTGCCGTTGATTCCGGGCTTGACGGGAGGCGCCTCGGTGAAGCGCCGCTCGCCCGGCGCGGGGACGGCGTAGCGTCCGCGGCCCGGGACGGAGCCGGTGGCGCGGAGCAGGGCCATGACTAGCAACGGCATCATCACGTGCGCAATGAGCGCGCCGAGGCGGCCCTGGTTGAGTGCCACCTGGAGGGCGGGAGCGCCGGCCCAGATGAGCGCGGCAACAAGACGCAGCCTGCGCCGGCGCGTCAGGGCGCCGGCGGCGAACCAGGCCCCCAGCGCGGACAACGGCATGGCCAGCACCAGCAGCCAGGCCACGGCGCCGTTGGTGTTGCCGGCGCCAAGGACGCCCAGCCCCCAGAGCACGTAGCCGAACGGGTCGCCGTGGCCCGGCAGGCCGGCACCGAGGGCAATCCACCAGCCAGAGGCATGGTTCCAGATGTCGCCGAGGCGGGCCGAGACCGGGATCAGCGCCCCGCCGGTGACTGCGTCGGCGCGGAACAGGCTCAGCAGGCCGATCAGGGAGGCTGCGGCGGTGAGCAGCAGCGCCAGCAGGGCGCCGTTTCCCGCCCAGCCGCGCCCGGTGATGTCCAGGGCGGCGAAGTCGTCGGCGGAATCACCGCTGGGCTGTTCGGCCAGCGGGTCGTGCCTGGACGACGCGTCGGTATCGTCGGATCCGAGCGCCTCCATCAGCGAACGCCGGTGCGCCCAGACCTCGCGCCGCGGCGTCTGCAGCCCCTTGATGACGGAGCGGCGGATGCGCCGTGTGCGGGCCGCGTTGCGCCGGCCGCGGTACACGGCCGCGGGCCTCCCGAGGGCGCCAAGGGTTGCCAGCAGCTGGGAGAATCCGTGGCCGGGGTCCTTGACGGCGATGCTGAGGACAAGTTTGAAGAGGCTGCCCAGCAGGGCGCCGACGGCGTGCAGCGGAACCTTCCAGGCCGAGGCGTGCTTGAGCCGCAGGTGGACCTGGGCCTTGCGGGCCGCCGTCGCGTTGCCCTGGGCGTGCGGCCGGTGCGACACGTGGAAGATCCGGGCGCTCGGGACCACCACTACGCGGTGGCCGGCGAGCCGGTTGCGCCAGCAGAAGTCGACGTCGTCGCCGCTGCCCGGAAGGGCAGGGTCGAAGCCGCGGAGCTCCTCCCAGACGTCGCGGCGCACCAGCATGCCGGCCGAGTTGACGGCGAAGGTGTCGCTGCGGCCGTCGTACTGGCCCTGGTCGAGTTCGTCGGCTTCGATCAGCGTCAGGCGCTCGGCCCAGCGGCTGGTGGAAAGTCCGACGTCGATCAGCCGTCGGCCTGCGTGCCAGTCCAGCTGCTTGCAGCCGGCCACGGTGACCGATGGCGCCCGCTCCACGGCGTGCAGGAGCTCGGCGAGGGCCTCGGGAGCCGGCGCGGCGTCGTCGTGCAGCAACCAGATCCACTCGGAGGCGGCGTGCCCGGCGTCCCCGCGCCAGGGCGCGAGCGCCTTCAGTCCGGCCTGGACGGCACCGCCCATACCGGTCCTGGCCTGGTCGAAGACGGTGACGCTGGCTTTGCCGAGCGCCTGCTCAAGCAGTGCCGCCGAGTCGTCGCGTGATCCGGTGTCGATCCCGATGGCTGCATCCGCTGGACGGGTCTGCGCCGCCAATGCCGCCAGGGTCCTGGGGAGATAGTCACCGCCG
Organism: Arthrobacter sp. 10T419; assembly: GCF_056394105.1. NCBI lineage: Bacteria > Bacillati > Actinomycetota > Actinomycetes > Micrococcales > Micrococcaceae > Arthrobacter > Arthrobacter sp. 10T419. The sequence goes on from NZ_JBFTHF010000006.1 coordinate 104,931, forward strand.
TTGTGGGCTACCACAACGGCGGTGACTCGTACTTCTTGAAGAATTAGACTGCCCGCTTCCTAAGCCGGCGGCGTTCCCGCTCGGAGAGGCCGCCCCAGATGCCGAAGCGCTCGTCGTTGGACAAGGCGTACTCCAGGCACTGTGAGCGTACATTGCATGCACCGCACACCTTCTTGGCGTCGCGGGTGGAGCCTCCCTTTTCAGGGAAGAAGGCCTCCGGGTCGGTCTGCGCGCAGAGTGCGTCTGTCTGCCATCCGAGCTCGCCTTCGTCATCGAAGTCCTGCCGGGACGGCAACCCGATCCACACCGGCTGGGCGGTGGTTCCGGAGTGCAGGGTCTGCAGTTCCATTGGCGGGTCGAGCGGATCATTGTCCTGCTCCGGATTCCCCGCCAGAAGTGCTTCATGGGCTGCGAGGAAGGCCGTGGCCTGGTCCTGCAGCGAATCCTGGGTGTGTTCGTTGTACCGCTCCGCGGCGTCCGGATCGGCCGGGTCGACGTACCAGTCACTCGGCACCCCGCGTGAACGGTATTTTGCCGTCGCCTGGCCGGCGACAACTTCATCTTCATGGATACGCTCTGCAAGCCCCATTGGCGTTCCCTCTCTGATTTTGCAGCCTTTGCCTGACCCTCGGACACTCGGTTGTGTGCCGCCTGATGCGCATTGGCTTTCGATACCTAATTACACGTGTGTAAGTATCCGGGAGTCAAGCCGCAGCGGAGATAATAATCAATTCCCGTCAGAATGCCGGGGCACGCCACGCCCGGGAGTTTTCGCGCTCCGTCCGCCCGCTGGCAAGGAATTGACAGCCTGCTGACCACTTTCTTGTGCTTTTTCTGCGATTCTCCTGCGTTTACGCTGATTTTCCGGCGCCGCCCTCCACCGCCCTGCCACCCTCCAGGACGGGTCCCCGCTCCGGCCGTGACCGAGATCACGCCCGCGCCGCCGTGGCAAGATGAGGGCATGAGCATCCCGGCAATCGAACTGATGACAGCCCTGCGATCCGGCCAGTCGACCTCGCCCCGGTTGACTTGGTACGGGCCCGACGCCGAACGCGTGGAGCTCTCCGGCCGGGTGCTGGACAACTGGGTGGCCAAGACCAGCAATCTCTTGCAGGACGAGTTGGACGCCGAGCCGGGAACGCGGTTGAGACTGGATCTGCCGGCGCACTGGAAATCCGTGGTGCTCGCGCTGGCCGCCTGGCAGCTCGGCATGGAGGTGGTGCTCGACGCCGCGGAAGCCGAGCTGCTTGCCACCGCGGAGCCGGGGCCGGCGGCCGCGGAAGGTGCGTTCGACGCCGTCGTGGCGGTCGCGCTGCCGGCGCTGGCGATGCGCTGGCTGGGCGAGTTGCCTTCCGGCGTCGTGGACTACGCCGCCGAGGTGCGCTCCCATGGCGACTTCTTCATGCCGCACGTGGACCCGGAAGCCGGCCGCCGGGCCGTGCGGGGTGCTGCGGGCGGGGCGTACAGCCACGCTGACCTGCTGCAGGGTTTTGCCGTGCCGGCGAAGGGCCCGGCGGCGGAGTCCGCGGAGGGCGGGGAGCGGCTGCTGGTCCGGGCCGCCGAGGGCCTCGAATCGGTTCTGGCGCAGTCCCTCGGGGCGTGGCAGCGCGATGGTTCCGTGGTGCTGGTGCACCCGGACGTTGCGGTGACCGACCGGCTGCTCAGTGACGAGCGCGTCAGCCGGAGCTGACCCGGGCCGGTCTTGTCAGCGGCGGGACCGGATCAGCGATGGTCGGGTTCGACTCCGGGAACGTCCGGGTCCTGGAGGCCCTGCCCGGGAACTCTGACGGTGTCCTGGCCGTGCGGGTGCCGTTCGATGATTTCGTGGTCGTGCGAGAACTCCGGCTCGTCGTCGAGTTCCTTGTTGAAAACCAGGAAGCGGTAGGCGAAGAACCGCACCACCGTGGCGACGAGGATGCCGACGATGCCGGCGGAGAAAAGCATGTTCTTGTCCGTGATGCCCATGCCGTACTTGGCGAGGGCGGTGAGGCCGGTGGAGATGCCGATGCCAATGCCGTTGATGAGGACGAACATGGCGAATTCACGCAGCACGTTTTCCTGGCGCCGGTGGCGGAAGGTCCAGAAGCGGTTCGCGATCCAGGAAAAGATCGTGGCGACGGTTGCACCGACGAAGCGGGCCTTCGCCTCGCTGTCGGACATGGCGCCGTGCATCAGGTAGTACGTCAGGCCGTTGTCGATGATGAAGGCGACACCGCCGACGGCGCCGAACTTGGCCACTTCGCGCCAGAAGAGCGAGGCAAGCCCACGCGCACGATCTGCAAGTGTGTTAATCATGACCCTCCATGGCCGTTTGAATCTGGTGGAATCTGGCGGCCACATGGCCAACGGCCCATTTTAGCGCCGTTTCCCGGGTGTGCGCCCCCAGCCGGCCCCAATCCGCGGCGGCGCCCGGCAAACCGCGCCGAAAATGCCGCTGTTTAGAGGGCTGTTTGGGCGGCCCGGGCGTGCGAAGGCCGGTTCCGCGCAGGTGTTCGGTAGGCTGGGAGATGTGACTTTTCCTGTAATCGGTGTGGTTGGCGGCGGCCAGCTTGCCCGCATGATGGCCCCTGCCGCGACCGCCCTCGGCTTCGAACTCCGTGTCCTCGCCGAGGCTGAGGACGTTTCCGCCGTCGCGGCCGTGGCCAAGGCTCCGGTCGGCGACTACACGGACCTTGACCACCTGCTGGAGTTCTCCCGTGGCCTGGACGTGCTGACCTTTGACCATGAGCATGTCCCCACCGGGCACCTGCGCGCCCTGATCGAGGCCGGCGTCAACGTCCACCCGGGCCCGGATGCCCTCGTCAACGCCCAGGACAAGCTGGTGATGCGCGCAGCGATCGACCGGCTGGAGCTTCCCAACCCGCGCTGGGCCGCCGTGGCGGACGTGCAGGATCTGGTTGCCTTCGGGGACGACGCCGGCTGGCCGGTGGTGCTCAAGACGCCGCGGGGCGGCTACGACGGCAAGGGCGTCCGGATCGTCGCCTCCGCCGACGATGCCGCGGACGCGGCCGACTGGTTCGAGGCGATGAGCCCGCTGCTGGCCGAGGCCAAGGTGGAGTTCAGCCGTGAACTCTCGGCCATGGTTGCGCGGACGCCCGACGGCGAATCCCGGGCCTGGCCGGTGGTCCACACCGTCCAGGTCGACGGTGTCTGCGACGAAGTCATCGCCCCCGCCCTGGACATCCCGCTGGAGGTCGCCGCCGCGGCCGAGGACGCCGCCGTCCGGATCGCCAACGAGCTCGGCGTCACCGGCGTCATGGCCGTGGAGATGTTCGAAACCCCCGGGGTCGGCGCCGGCTTCCTGATCAATGAACTCGCCATGCGTCCGCACAACACCGGCCACTGGACGCAGGACGGCTCGGTCACGAGCCAGTTCGAACAGCACCTGCGCGCCATCCTGAACCTGCCGCTGGGAGCCACCGACCTGCTGGGACCTGTGGTGGTCATGAAGAATTTCCTCGGCGGCGCGAACCAGAACCTGTTCTCCGCCTACCCCGCGGCCCTCGCGAGTGAGCCGGCCGCCAAAGTCCACTGCTACGGCAAGGCCGTGCGGCCTGGCCGCAAAATCGGGCACGTCAATCTGGTCGGGGCCTCTGCCGCCGACGTCGACTCCGTCCGGCAGCGGGCCGCGACTGTCGCCAACATCATCCGGGACGGACGGGCGCATGCCGCCGACCCGGGGAACCCTGAGGAGAACGCGTGAACGCCAGCACCGAAGCCCAAGACTCCGTTTCCCGGAACTCCGGCAACGGGGCCGCCCCGATTGTGGGCCTCGTGATGGGGTCCGACTCCGACTGGCCCGTGATGGAGGCCGCCGCCGAGGCGCTGGCCGAATTCGGTATCCCCTTCGAAGCCGACGTCGTCTCCGCCCACCGCATGCCCACCGAGATGATCCGCTACGGGCAGACCGCGCATGAACGCGGCCTGCGCGTGATCATCGCCGGCGCCGGCGGCGCAGCACACCTCCCCGGCATGCTCGCCTCCGTGACTCCCCTGCCCGTGATTGGCGTGCCCGTGCCGCTGAAGACCCTGGACGGGATGGACTCGCTGCTGTCCATCGTTCAGATGCCCGCCGGTGTGCCGGTGGCCACGGTCTCGATCGCCGGCGCCCGCAACGCCGGGTTGCTCGCGGTCCGGATGCTGGCCTCGGGCACGGACGCACTCGCGGACCAGCTGCGGTCCGAACTGGTGCAGTTTGCCCAGGAACTCAACGACGCCGCCACCCGGAAGGGTGCGAACCTGCGCAGCAAGGTGGCCGAAGTCTTCTCGGACGAAAACAGCGTCACGCGGGGCGGCCGGTAGGGGTCCAGCACATGAGCAAAGGTTTCGCCGCTGCGCAGGAAAAGTCGCAGCCGCCACGGAGCGCCCTGACGGACCCGGTCCGCTACCCCTCCGGAGCGGCGTCGCCGGTCCTGGCCAAGCGCGCCTTCCTGCTGATCCTGATGACGCTGCTGGTCCCCGGCAGCGCCCAGATCGTCGCGGGCAACCGCCGGCTGGGGCGGTTCGCGCTCCGCGTCACCCTGACCGCATGGGTCCTGGTCATCGCGGCCCTGGTCCTGCTGGTGGTGTCCCGCCCGACGCTGATCAACTTCATCGCCAATCCCGCCACCTCGCTGGTGCTGGTCATCGTGCTTGCGCTGCTCGCCCTCGGCTGGGCGGCCCTGTTCCTGAATACGCTGCGCCTGGTCCGCCCGGTGCTGCTTGAGACCGGGACGCGCACCGCCGTCGTCGCCACCTTGATGCTGGCCATGCTGCTCAGCAGCGGCAGCCTGGGCTACGCGGCGTACCTGCTGAACGTCGGCCGGGACGCGATCGGCACGATCTTCGCCAACGGCCCGGCCATGGAGCCGTCCGAGGGCCGCTACAACTTCCTGATGATGGGCGGCGACGCCGGGGCGGACCGCACCGGCCGCCGCCCGGACAGCCTGTCCGTGATCAGCGTGGACGCCAAGACCGGCAAGGCGGCGATCATCTCCATCCCCCGCAACCTCCAGAACGCGCAGTTCAGCGAGGGCTCCCCGATGCGGAAGATCTACCCGGACGGCTACGACTGCGGCAATGAGTGCCTCATCAACGCCATCAACACCGAGGTCACCAACAAGTACAAGGATCTTTACCCCGGCGTGCAGGACCCGGGCGCCCAAGCCACCCTCGAGGCGGTTTCCGGCACCCTCGGCATCAAGGTCCAGGCCTATGTGCTGGTGGACATGGACGGCTTCGCCAAACTCATCGACGCCATGGGCGGCATCCGGATCAAGGCCGGCGGGTGGGTCCCGATCAGCGGCCCCACCATCGACGAAGCCAACGGAATCCACGGCATGCCGCTGGGCTGGATCCCGGCCGGCGACAACAAGCTCGACGGCTATCACGCCCTCTGGTACGGCCGCTCCCGCGAATTCGTCGACGATTACGCCCGGATCGCCCGCCAGCAGTGCGTCCAGCAGGCGATGCTCAAGCAGATGGATCCCGCGACGCTGCTCGCGAAATTCGAGGGGATCGTCAAGGCCGGCACCAAGGTGGTCGACTCCAACATTTCCGCCAGCCAGCTCGGCAGCTTCGTGGACCTCGCGATGAAGTCCAAGGGCCAGCCCGTAAGCCGGCTGACGATCGGGCCGCCGGACTTCGACGCCTCCTTCTCCACGGTGCCGGACTTCAACAAGATCCACCAGGCGGTGGACAAGTTGCTCGGCCCCGCTCCCGCGGCCGGGGCAGCCGACGACTCCATCCGCCAGCCGGCCCTGGTGCCCGGACCGCTCTCCGCGGCCGGAGCACTCTCCGCCACCGAGCCTTCGCCGTCGCCGTCGTCGTCGGGCTTCACTCCCGTGACCACCACGCCGGAGGGCGAGCCGATCACGGAGAAAATGCTCAACGACTTCAAACGCAACGGCGATGAGCAGTCCATCCGCAACCTGGTGGCCACCAACGGCCAGTGCGCGCCACTCTAGGTCCGGACGGTTGTTCCGTCCCTCCAGCAGGTTCCAGCCACCAGCTCGCCATGAGCAGATAGGTATTCCGTGTACGAACTTGAGAACGTCCTCCGGCCCTACGCCTGGGGATCGACCACCGCGATCGCCGGTCTGCTCGGCCGGCCGGCCTCCGGCGGCCCGGAGGCCGAGCTCTGGATCGGCGCCCACCCGGACTCCCCGTCGCTGGCAGTCACCGCAGCAGCCGCCGACGGCGACGGCGGCCGGCTGGCCCTGGACGAGCTGATCGCCAGCGACCCGGAGCACCATCTGGGCGGCGACAGCGTGGCCCGCTTCGGTCCGCGGCTGCCGTTCCTGCTCAAGGTTCTTGCCGCCGAACGCCCGCTGTCCCTGCAGGTGCATCCGACGCTGGAGCAGGCGCGGGCCGGGTTCGCCCGCGAGGAGGCTGCCGGCGTCGACCGGGCCGCCACGGAGCGGAACTACAAGGACGACAACCACAAGCCGGAGATGATTTTCGCCCTGACGACGTTCGAGGCCCTCTGCGGGTTCCGGCCGGCGGCAGAGTCGCGGACCGTGTTCCTACACCTGGTGCAGTGCCTTGAGGTCGCGGGCCTGGACGTCCCGGCCCTGCTCCCCCGGCTGCTTGAAGACCTGGCCCGGTCCGACGAACCGGCGGCCCTTAGGGCAGCCTTCGAGCGGCTGATCGCCGGCGGCGAGGACGTCGCCGCCGCGACGGCCGCCGTCGTCGCCGCGCTGGTCTCCGGCGCGCCCATGGCATCGCACGGGGCGGAGCTGACCACGGTGGTGAACCTCAACCAGGACTACCCCGGGGATCCCGGCGTGCTGATCTCGCTGCTGCTGAACCGGATTTCCCTCGCCCCCGGCGAGGCCGTGTATCTGCCCGCCGGCAATGTGCACGCGTACCTGCACGGGCTCGGCATCGAGGTGATGGCGTCCTCGGACAACGTGCTGCGCGGCGGGCTGACACCGAAATTCGTGGACGTGCCGGAACTGCTGAAGACGATCGCCTTCGAGGCCGTCGGCGTGCCGGCGCTCAGCGCGGAGACGACGATGCTCGGCCAGGAGATCTATCGGCCGCCGTTCCAGGAATTCGCGCTGCAGCGGGTGGAACTGCGCCCCGGCGCGGAACCCGTGCCGCTGGCGCAGGCCGGCGCCGCGGTCATCATCGTGGTGTCCGGCGCAATCCTGCTGGACTCCCCCAAGGGCGATCTGCAGCTGGAGCGGGGCGCTTCGGCATTCCTCCCGGCCGCCGAGGCGCCGGTCAACGTGCACCCCGTCGCGGGTGCCACCGGGCCCGCCGTGGCCTTTGCCGTCTCTACCGGAATGAAGGCCTGAACCGTGGATTACTTCCTGCAGGGCCCGCACTGGGCCGACGTCCAGCGCGCCCTGGGCCGCACCGTGCACGAGCAGGCCGGGGAGGGCTGGCGTTTCCTCGCCGTCGAGGAACGCAACCCTGCCGGGAAGGTGCTGTACGTGCCGTACGGGCCGCTGGCCGAGTCCCTAGCCGCCTTCGACGCCGCGCTGGAGTCCCTGACGGCGCTGGCGCAACGGTGCGGGGCGGTGTGCATCCGGCTGGAACCGGTCAGCGCCGGGTTCGCGGCCGCCGACGCCGGCACCGTGCTGCGCAGCCGCGGCCTGCGGCCCGCGCCGGCGAACCTGCAGCCCGAACTGAGCTGGATCGTGGACCTGGACCGCGACTTCAAGGGCGTCCTGGCGGACATGAAGCCGGTCAACCGCAACCTGTACCGCAACATCCATAAGAAGGGTGTGACCTTCCGGTCCAGCCAGGATCCCGCGGAGATTTCCGTGCTGCTGGAGTTCCTGCACCTGACCGCGGCACGCAACGGCTTCAAGCCGCAAAGTGACGAGTACCTGACCCAGGTTGCACGTTCGCTGATGCCGGCCGGCGCCGCCACGCTCTTCATCGCCGAACTCGAGGGCAAGCCGATCGCTGCGGCCCTGGCCTACGACTCCGCGGACACCCGCACCTATGCGCACGCCGCCCTGGATGACACGCACCGGAAGCTCAGCGCGGGTATTCCGCTGCTGGTCACGCTGATGGCCGATGCCAAGGACAAGGGCCTGGCGCACGTGGACCTCTGGGGCGTGGCCCCCGCGGACCAGCCCGACCATAAGTGGGCCGGATTCACGGCGTTCAAGAAATCCTTTGGCGGCCGTGAAATTGCGTACCCCGGAACCTGGGACCTGCCGGTGAAGAAGGTCCGCTACGGCGCGTACCAGCTCGCCCGCAAGGCCGCCCAGCTCCTCAAGGGCCTGCGCGCCAGGCTCGGTAAGTAGCGCTAGCTTCCGGCCGAAACCGCGCGTTTCTGCGCCTCGTAGGCGCTGGCGACCATCTCCTCGACAGAGTGGCGCATCTTCCAGTCAAGGTCTCGGCCGGCCAGGGTCCCGTCGGCGACGATCCGGTCGGGATCCCCGGGCCGGCGCGGCCCGATCTCCGGCTCGAAGTCGATGCCGGTCACTTGAGCCATGGCCGTCATGATCTGCCGGACCGACAGGCCGTCGCCGGATCCGAGGTTGTAGACACGCTCCAGTGTCCGGCCCGCTGCGAGGGCCTGGGCCGCGGCCACGTGGGACGACGCGAGGTCGGCGACGTGGACGTAGTCGCGCACGCAGGTGCCGTCCTCGGTGTTGTAGTCGGTGCCGTAGATCTTCGGGGTCTTCCCCGACGTCAGCGCCCGCAGCACGATCGGGAAAAGGTTGTGCGGGCTCGTGTCGTAAAGCTCGGGTGATCCGGAGCCGACGACGTTAAAGTAACGCAGCGAGGTGTGCTGCAGTCCCCGGGCCCGTCCCTGGTCCCGGATGAGCCACTCGCCGATGAGCTTGCTCTCGCCGTACGGGGATTCCGGCCGGGTGGGCGTGTCCTCGGTGACGATGTCCCCGGACGGGGTGCCGTACGTGGCTGCGGAGGAAGAGAACACCAGTTTGTCGACTCCGGCGAGCTCCATCGCCTTGAGCAGTTCCGCCGTTCCGGTGACGTTTTGCTCATAAGTGAGCAGCGGCTCCTGCACGGAGACACCGGCGTACTTGAAGCCGGCAAGGTGGATCACCCCTGTCACGCCGTGATCGAGCATGGTGCGGGCCATCAGCTCGGCATCGAGGATGTTCCCGTGCACAAAGGGCACGCCGTCCGGGACGAATTCCCGGTGCCCGCTGGACAGTGAATCCACCACCACCGATGGCATCGACGCCGCGCGCAAAGCCGCGACCACATGGGAACCGATATATCCTGCGCCGCCAGTAACAAGCCAAGTCATGGCTCCACCCTATCCAATGCCGGCGAGAGCCCGGCAAGCCGACGTCGGACTGCCGCACAAATAAGAAATCCCGGGACGCAGGGCGCGTCCCGGGATCTCTTGAGTGCCGCTGGTGCTAGCTCTTGCGGGCGTAGCCTTCCCACTTGCTGGCCTGGTGCTCGCCGTCCACGAAGCGGATGGTGCCCGACTTGGAGCGCATCACGATGGACTGGGTGAGGACCTTGTCCTTGGAGTAGCGGACACCCTTGAGCAGGTCGCCGTCGGTGATTCCGGTAGCCGCGAAGTAGCAGTTGTCGCTGGAGACCAGGTCGTTGGTGGAGAGCACCCGGTCCAGGTCATGTCCGGCGTCGATGGCCTTTTGCTTCTCTTCGTCGCTGGTGGGCCAGAGCCGGCCCTGGATGACGCCGCCGAGGGACTTGATGGCGCAGGCGGCGACGATGCCTTCCGGCGTTCCGCCGATGCCCATCAGGGCGTCGACGCCGGTACCGGCACGGGCCGCGGCGATGGCGCCGGCGACGTCGCCGTCCATGATGAACTTCGTGCGGGCGCCGGCCTCGCGGATTTCCTCGACCAGCGGGCGGTGCCGGTCCCGGTCCAGGATCATCACGTTGAGCTGGTTGACCTTGACGCCCTTGGCCTTGGCGATCAGATGCAGGTTCTGCTTCACCGGCAGGCGCAGGTCCACCATGTCGGCGGCTTCCGGACCGGTGACGAGCTTCTCCATGTAGAACACGGCGGAGGGGTCGAACATGGAGCCGCGCTCGGCCACGGCCAGGACGGCCAGGGCGTTGTTGATGCCGAGGGCGGTCAGCCGGGTTCCGTCGATCGGGTCGACGGCGACGTCGCACTCGGGGCCGGTGCCGTCGCCGACACGCTCGCCGTTGAACAGCATCGGGGCTTCGTCTTTTTCGCCCTCACCGATGACCACGACGCCGTTGAAGTGGACGGTCTGCAGGAAGGAGCGCATGGCGTCGACGGCGGCGCCGTCGGCCTTGTTCTTGTCGCCAAAACCGACCCAGTGGCCGCCGGCGATGGCCGCGGCCTCCGTGACGCGGACCAGCTCCAAGGCAAGGTTGCGGTCAGGCTCGTCGATGCCGACGGCGAGCGACGGGGAAAGCGTGGAGTACTTCTGGGTCATGGACGCTGGTGACACGTGAACCTCTTCTTCGAGTGGCGATCATTGAACCCGCGGCATCGGGTCTCCGGCCACCGCGGTGATTCGTCTGGTACTGATCATAGTCGCGGCGGCCTCCATCGGTCATGGAATGACCAAACCGTGAACCTGCCCGAATTCGGCAGGCGCCCTCCCGCCGAATGTGAGATCGGTCCGGAATGGGCGACTATAGAGGGGTGAATGAATTGCAGGACACGTCGCCCGAGGCCCCCGGATCGCCCTCCGTTGGTGCAACGCCGGACGGCGAAAGCGCCGCCGGCGAACAGCCCGTCAAGCCCGTCATCCGCGCCGCAGCGGCAAAGCGGGCCAACGCCTCGGTGATCGGTATGATCATCGCGCTGGCCCTGAGCATTGGCGCGTTCCTGCCGGTGGTCTTGATGAACCCTTCGCCCAAGAGCGATGGGTACCGTCCGGACATCAACGTCAGCGCCATCGCGCAAAACGCCGCGGGTGTGGCGGGATTCACACCGGTAACCCCGGAAACCGGCGACACATTCCGCTCGAACTACGCCCGCTGGGAGTCCGGTTCCGGCAGTGGCGTGGCCACCTGGGAGGTCGGCTACCTGACGCCCAAGGAGTCCTTCATCGGGCTGGTTCAGACCCGGCAGGCCAACCCGACCTGGCTGCTGCAGCAGACGAAAAACGCGCCGGTGACCGGGACGCGGACCGCCGGCGGCCGCGACTGGCAGCTGCGCGACACCGGCAAGGGCGAGAAGTCCATGGTGCTCGATTACCGCGGGACCACAGTGATCCTGACCGGACCCGCGCAGCTGGAAGAATTCTCGGTGCTCGCCGCGGCGGTTGTTAAGTCGCTGGAAGGTAACGCGGCAGCCACGGTTTCCCCCTCGGCCACCCCGGCGTCGTAAGGTAGGGCCGTGGCTACTTACCTGACTCCCGCCCTCGCCTGGCGCCGCCTGCGCGAAGGAAATGACCGTTTCGTCGCCGGCGAATCCTCGCACCCGAACCAGGACGCCTCGCGGCGGTCCTCCCTGGTGGAGAACCAGCATCCGTTCGCCGTCATCTTCGGCTGCGCCGACTCGCGCCTGGCCGCCGAAATCATCTTCGACCTGGGCCTCGGCGACGCGTTCGTCGTCCGGACCGCGGGCCAGGTGATCGACGACGCCGTGCTCGGCTCGCTCGAATACAGCATCAGCGTGCTCGGTGTGCCGCTGATCGTGGTCCTTGGCCACGACAGCTGCGGTGCCGTCATCGCCACCAAGGACGCCGTGGAGACCGGCCAGATGCCGGTTGGTTTCATGCGGAGCCTGGTCGAACGGATCACGCCGTCGGTGCTGACCTCGCTGCGCAACGACCAGCACGAGGTCAACGACATGGTGGTGGAGAACGTCAAGCAGACCTCGCAGCGCCTGGTGGACAGTTCCCGGGTGATTTCCGACGCCGTCGGAAGCGGCCGTGCCGCCGTGATCGGGCTTGCGTACAGCCTCGCCGAGGGCCGGGCAGACCTCGTCTCCGGGATCGGTGAGCTCTAGGAGCCTCGTTTCAGTGCCGGTTCATGGTTTTCGGTGCGACGCTTGGGCGGAATAAGCTAGGCCCATGACTTCCACAGCAGACTTGAACACTGAAGAATTCCGCATTGAACACGACACGATGGGCGAAGTCCGCGTTCCCGTGAACGCCCTGTACCGGGCACAGACGCAGCGCGCGGTCGAGAACTTCCCGATCTCCGGCAAGACCTTGGAGCGCGCCCACATCGAGGCCCTCGCCCGTGTCAAGAAGGCTGCAGCCCAGGCGAACGCAGAGCTGGGAGTGCTCGACGGCGAGCTTGCCCAGGCGATTGCGGACGCCGCCGATGAGGTTGCCGCCGGCAAGTACGACGGCGACTTCCCGATCGACGTCTTCCAGACCGGTTCCGGAACCTCCTCGAACATGAACACCAACGAGGTCATCGCCGAGCTCGCGTCCCGCGCGCTCAAGGCAGCCGGCAGCGACAAGGTGGTTCACCCGAACGACCACGTCAACGCCTCGCAGTCCTCCAACGATGTCTTCCCGACCTCGGTCCACGTGGCTGCCACCTCGGCGCTGATCAACGACCTGATCCCGGCGCTGGGCTACCTCGCCGACTCGCTGGACCGCAAGGCCATCGAGTTCAAGGACGTGGTGAAGTCCGGCCGCACGCACCTCATGGACGCTACCCCCGTCACCCTCGGCCAGGAGTTCGGCGGCTACGCCGCGCAGGTCCGCTACGGCATCGAACGCATCAACGCCTCCCTCCCCCGCGTCGCCGAGGTCCCGCTGGGCGGCACCGCCGTCGGCACCGGCATCAACACCCCGGCAGGCTTCCCGGAGCGCGTCATCGAACTCCTCGCCGCCGACACCGGACTGCCGCTGACCGAGGCCCGCGACCACTTCGAGGCCCAGGCAAACCGCGACGGCCTGATCGAAGCGTCCAGCCAGCTGCGCAACATCGCGATCTCCTTCATGAAGATCAACAACGACCTCCGCTGGATGGGCTCCGGCCCCAACACCGGCCTCGGCGAAATCGCGATCCCGGACCTGCAGCCCGGCTCCTCGATCATGCCCGGCAAGGTCAACCCGGTCATCTGCGAGGCCTCCATCATGGTCTGCGCCCAGGTCATCGGCAATGACACCGCCATCGCCTGGTCCGGCACCAACGGCGCCTTCGAACTGAACGTCGGCATCCCCGTGATGGCCGCCAACCTGCTCGAATCCGTGCGCCTGCTGGCCAACACCAGCCGCGTCATGGCGGACAAGATGATCGATGGCATCACCGCCAACGTGGAGCGCGCCCGCTTCCTCGCCGAAGCCTCGCCGTCCATCGTCACGCCGCTGAACAAGTTCATCGGCTACGAGAACGCCGCCAAGATCGCCAAGAAGGCAGTCGCCGAGGGCCTGACCATCCGCGAGACCGTCGTGGCCATGGGCTTCCTGGAGCGCGGCGAGCTGACCGAAGAGCAGCTCGACACCGCCCTGGACGTCATGTCCATGACGCGTCCGCCGCACAAGGCCTAGTCGCCAGGCTCCGCGGCCCGTAGCGTCCGACGGCGGCCGGCACCTTCCCAGCGGAAGGCGCCGGCCGCCGTCGTGCGTTTAGCCGGCACGGCGCTCATCCGAAAGGCGGGCGGTGCTACTCCAACGGCACCTCTCCTCCCGCGGCGCGGCGTTCCTCCGCGGTGTAAGCAGAGTAGGCAGCGGCTTCGTCCAGGCTGGCACCCGCCATGCGGGCTTCCCGGAGCCGCCGGGTCTTGGCGGACTGGCCGGAGAAGGCGGCGTCCACGTTGCCGGCCGCGTACGTCAGGGCGTCCTCGGCCCGGATGCCCAGCCCGTGCGCCGTCAGGACGGCGTCCTGGTTGGCTCCAAGGTAGGTGAACTGCCAGCCCCACTGGTGCTGCTGGCGTTCGACCAGGGCCTTGACCATGGCACCGCTGGCCTCGCGTGAGGCATTTTCGTGGCCGTCGGTGAGCACCGCCACGAGCACGGTGCCCGGACGCTCCGGTTCGGGCAGCGCCGCCAGCTCAGCGCCGGCCTCCCCGATCAGCCGGACCATGGCGTCGTGCAGGGCCGTGCTGCCGCGCGGCTGGAGCACCAGCGGCGGAACGTCCCGGATGTCCACCGCGGCGTAGACCCGCTCGTAGACGTCGTCGAACTGCGCCAGCGAAAGCTTGCATCGGCCCGCCACCGCCTGCTGCTCGCGGACGAAAGCCGCGAAGCCTCCCACGGTGTCATCGGCGATCGAGCTCATGGAACCGGAGCGGTCCAGGAGGACATACACGTGCGTCAGTGCTGAATCTGTCATGCTTCCCCGTTTCCGGCCCGGGCGTGCCCGGGCCACTGTCGCCAGCTGGGAGAGCTGGATGGAATCAGGCTATGGCCGGGCTCTGACAATCATGTCCGCGGTCCGGCCGGGCGGACCGGCCTACGTCAGCTCCGGAAGTGCGCCGCGCCGTCCGGATCCCGGGCTTGTTCGATCGATTCCAGATGCCCGGGCATCAGCTCGGGGAATTCTTCGGGCCGGAACCAGCCCACGGCGAGGGATTCGTCGTCGTTGACGCGCGCCTCCCCGGAGACATAACGGCAGCGGAACACCAGCGTCAGGAAGTGGCAGACGTCGCCATTCGGGTAGGTGGTGGGACCAACGGCGTCCACCGAGACCAGCCTTTCGGCAACGGCCACCACGCCGGTTTCCTCCAGGACTTCGCGCAGCAGGCCCGGCGCGGGCTCCTCGCCCGGTTCCAGGATCCCGGTGATCAGACCCCACCGGCCGTTGTCGGCGCGCTGGCCGAGCAGGACCCGGCCGGCGTCGTCGAAGACCACGGCGCAGGCGCCGGGAATCCAGAGGGGTTCCTGGCCGATCTTCTCACGCAGTTTCAGGATGAATTCAGGGGTGGCCATCCCGCCAGCCTAACCTCCGGGCAGCAGCATCGCGGCCGCAGTCCCGGCCAGCATGAAGGGGCCGAACGGAATGTCCGACTTCAGCGTTCCGCGCCGCGAAACGAGCAACGCCATACTCCAGAGTCCGCCGAACAGGAACGCCGCAAACGTTCCGGCAAAGACCTGCCCCCAGCCGAGGAACCCGAGGTACATGCCCAGTACGCCGGCGAGCTTGACGTCGCCAAAGCCCATCCCCGGCGGATAGACGGCCCGCAGGATGAAATAGAACAGCCAGAGGACGGCCCCGCCGGCCACGACCCGGAGCCCCGGCACGCCGAACAGCCCGGCCCCGCCGTCCTGCGCTGACGCTGACGCTGCGGCCGGGACCCCCGCCACCGCCTGCGCCGCGGCTGCGCCGAGCAGGAGCACGCCCGCGACCGCGTAGGAGGGAAAGATGATCCGGTTGGGCAGCAAGTGGTGCCGCACGTCGATGACCGTCAGCCGGGCAGCCATGCCGGCGAAGTACGCGCACGCCAGCAGCGCCAGCCAGAAGGCCAGCGGGGCGGCTCCCCCAAGTTCGCCGAGTCGATGGATCACCCTCGGATGCTACTGGATTTTGCCGTGTCCGTGCCGCTCCCCGCCAGGGTCGGCGTGTGACTGGCGGCCACCGCGCCCCGCCGTTAGGCTTCCGGGATGACCGCGCCCGACTCCTACTGGCCCCCGTTCGCCCTCTCGCTGGCCACGCCCCGCCTCACGCTCCGGCCCATCCGCGACGAGGACATCCCGGCCGCGGTGCGGGCAGCCCTGAGCGGCGTCCACGAACCAGGCCGCAGCCCGTTCAGCCGGCCTTGGGCGGAAATGCCGGCCCGGGAGCTCGGCCCGAACATGGCGCAGTGGTACTGGCGCTGCCGCGGGAATATGTCCCCGCAGGAATGGACCCTGCTGCTGGGCGTCTGGCACGACGGCGAGTTCGTCGGCTGCCAGGACGTCGAAGCCAAGGACTTCGCCACCCTGAAGACGGTCAGCACCGGCTCCTGGCTCCGACAAAGCGTCCAGGGCCGCGGACTGGGCAAGGAAATGCGGGCCGCCGTCGCCCTCTACGCCTTTGACTGGCTCGGCGCCGAAGTCGCCGAATCCGAGGCGGCGGCCTGGAACCAGCGGTCGCTCGGCGTCTCCCGCTCCCTCGGCTACGAGCTCAACGGCATCACCCGCGCCAACTGGGGCGGCGAACTCCAGGACTCCCAACGGGTCCGCCTCACCCCCGCCACCTTCAAACGCCCCGCCTGGACCCTGGAAGTCCAAGGCCACGACCCCACCGCGAAGTTCCTGGGGATCGGATAACCCGAGGCGAATTTGCAGCCCCGCGCAGATGGGAAGCTCGCCAGCCGCGCCGCGGGCCTTTCGCGTAGTCGCGCATCGCGGCGCATCGGCCCCCAGAGGTCGCCCGCGACCCTCGGGGCCGATGGGACGTGTCTAAGCGACGGCCAGAGGGCCGTGGCGGGCGAACCCGACCACGGCCCCAAACCCAGGCGAGCTGAAGTCGACAGAGCCTAGATCTCCGCCCCCTCGAGCATGTCCGTCACCAACGCGGCGATCGGCGAGCGCTCGGAACGGGTAAGGGTGATGTGGCCGAAGAGCGGGTGGCCCTTGAGGGTTTCAACGACGGCTGCCACGCCGTCGTGCCGCCCCACCCGGAGGTTGTCGCGCTGGGCGACGTCGTGGGTCAGCACGATTTTGGAGTTCTGGCCGATCCGGCTCATCACGGTGAGCAGGACGTTCTTCTCGAGGGATTGCGCCTCGTCCACGATCACGAACGCGTCGTGGAGTGAACGCCCGCGGATGTGCGTGAGCGGCATGACTTCGAGCATGCCGCGGTCCATGACCTCCTCCACCACTTCCTCGCTGACCAACGCGCCCAGGGTGTCGAAGACGGCCTGCGCCCAGGGGTTCATCTTCTCGGACTCGGAGCCGGGCAGGTAGCCGAGTTCCTGGCCGCCGACGGCGTAGAGCGGCCGGAACACGATTACCTTGCGGTGCTCCCGCCGTTCCAGGACGGCTTCCAGGCCGGCGCACAGGGCCAGCGCGGACTTGCCGGTGCCGGCCCGCCCGCCGAGGGACACGATGCCCACGGACGGGTCCATCAGCAGGTCGATCGCGAGCCGCTGCTCGGCCGAGCGTCCGTGCAGGCCAAAGACGTCCCGGTCCCCCTTGACCAGGCGGACCTGCTTGTCGGCTCCGACCCGGCCCAGGGCGGAGCCGCGGTTGGAGAGAAGCACCAGGCCGGTGTTCACCGGAAGTTCGGCCGCGGCCGGGATGAAGACCGGTTCGTGGCCGTAGAGCGTGGCCAGCTCGTCCTCGGCGGCGTCGATCTCGGCGATGCCGGTCCAGCCGGAGTCCTTGACGAGCTCGTTGCGGTATTCGTCGGCGAGCAGTCCCATCGCGGAGGCCTTGACCCGCATCGGCAGGTCCTTGGACACCACGGTCACGTCGCGGCCCTCGTTGGCGAGGCTCTTGGCGACGGCGAGGATCCGGCTGTCGTTGTCGCCGCCGCGGAATCCGGCCGGGAGCACCTCGGCAGAGATGTGGTTCATCTCGACCATCAGGGTGCCGCCGTCGTTGCCCAGCGGGATCGCGCGGTCCAGGCCGCCGTGCTCCACCCGGAGGTCGTCGAGCAGGCGCAGCGCCTTGCGGGCGAAGTAGCCCAGTTCCGGGTCGTGCCGCTTGCCTTCAAGCTCGGTGATGACAACGATCGGCAGGATCACCTCATGCTCGGCGAAGCGCAGCAGCGCCCGCGGGTCCGAAAGCAGCACGGAGGTGTCGATCACGTAGCTTCGGGCGGCCTCCCGGCTTGCTGTTCCTTCCCCGGAAACAGCAAGACCGGCCGCAGCGTCGGAATGCGCTGCACCGGTCTTGGAAGTGGCTCGCTTGGCGCGAGAGGTAGCTTTCTTGCCCTGGTCGGAAATGACGCCGGGCAGTTCTGCAGAAATAGCCACATCGACTCCAGCCCCGGGCCGCTGGCCCGGAATTGTTATTGGTGAGGCGGCTCGGCCTCGAGGCCGGACGCGGCCTCCCATACATCCGGTGCGAACTTCCGCTCCATGTACTGGCCTCCCCGATCAGCCGGCGGTTTGCCCGCTGATGGGATTAACGTACGTCCACGGCCCGCGCATTGCCGATCCATTTTTCGGCGATTCTTGAATACATCAGGTGAAGCCCGGATGAACCGTGTCAGGAACCGAAGCGGCGCTGCCGGCCGGCGTAGTCGCGCAGCGCGCGGAGGAAGTCCACCTTGCGGAACGCCGGCCACAGGGCCTCGCAGAAGTAGAACTCGCTGTAGGCGCTTTGCCACATCAGGAAGCCGGACAGCCGCTGCTCCCCGGAGGTGCGGATCACGAGGTCGGGGTCGGGCTGGCCGCGGGTGTAGAGGAAACGCGAGATGTCGTCGACGCTGAGTTCGTCGGCCAGCTTGCCGATGTCGGCGCCGCGGGCGACGGCGTCGTGCAGCAGTTCGCGGACGGCGTCGACGATCTCCCGGCGGCCGCCGTAGCCGACGGCGACATTGACGTGGATCTTTTCGTGCACGGGGGTGCGGGCCGTGAGCTTGTTGAGCCGCTCGGCGAGGTAGTCCGGCAGCAGTTCCGGGGCGCCCATGGCGTGCACCGAGATGTCGGCGTCTTCGTCGAGGCGGTCCAGGGTGTTGGCGATGATGCCCATCAGCAGGTCCAGCTCTTCGCCGGAGCGGTTCATGTTGTCCGTGGAGAGCATGTAGAGCGTGACGACTTTGATCCCCAGCTCCTGGCACCAGCCGAGGAATTCGTGGATCTTGTCCGCGCCGGCCTGGTGGCCCTGGCTGGTGGGGGCATTGAACTGCCGGGCCCAGCGCCTGTTGCCGTCGACCATGACGCCGATGTGCTTGGGGACGCGCTCCGGGTCAAGGGACCGTTGGAGGCTGCGCTCGTAGAAGCCATACAGGAACCCGGGCAGTTCCATCCGGAGATTCACCTGGCTTCCTTGAGGTCTGACGTCAGTGCATTCCTAGGCTACCCGCCGGAGGGCAGGTACCACGCACACCGCGGTCGCGATTTTCCTCCGCGGACCTTGTTACCCGCGGGTAACTTACCGGACCGTAGGTTATTATTGCGGCATGGAGAGCACCAGTCCGGAGCCCGGATCCGAGCGGTCCGCGCACAGCGAAAACAGCCCCAAGGGCCGGGAAAGCAGCCCGGTGGACGACGCCGCCGTCAGGATCGCCGAGCTCCTGATGATCAAGCCGAAATGGCGCGGCTGGATCCACACCGTCACGGCGCCACTGGCCTTTGCTGCAGGCCTGGTGCTGGTACTTCTGGCCCCGACCGCCGAGCTGAAGACCGCCTCGGCGGTCTATGCCTTCACAGGGGTGCTGCTCTTCGGCGTCAGCGCTGTCTACCACCGCGGGAACTGGTCCCCCGGGGTCAAGATCGTGCTGAAGCGGCTGGACCACACGAACATCATGCTGGTGATCGCCGGCAGCTACACACCGCTGGCTTGGGCGCTCCTGGACCGACCCAAGGCCGTGCTGCTGCTGTGGGTGATTTGGTCCGGCGCGGTGCTCGGGGTGCTCTTCCGCTTGTTCTGGACCCACGCCCCGCGCTGGCTCTACGTGCCGATCTACATCGCCCTGGGTTGCGGGGCCTTGTTCTACCTGCCCGATTTCTTCGCCGCCAGCGCCCCCGCCGCCGTGCTGATCTGCGTGGGCGGAGCCCTCTACATTGCCGGCGCCGTGTTCTACGCGCTGAAGAAGCCGAATTTCAGCTACGAGCACTTCGGCTTCCACGAGCTATTCCATGCCTTCACGGTCTTTGCCTTCGCCGCGCACTACATCGCGATCGCGATCGCCGTCCTGGGCTGACCGCTGAGCCCGGCCGGGCCGCCGGGCCGACTGGGTTCTCCCCACCTTTGAATTCCAGACGCCGGGAACCGCCGGGGTTCCGGCCCGACACACCGGGCGCCCACTCCAAAGTTGGGGAAATCCAGCGCCGGCGCCACCCTCAGCCCGGCCGGCCCGCGGCAATCAACTCCGGGAGCTGGCGCATGTCGTGGAAGACCGTGGTGCCGGGGCCGGCGAGCCATTCCGCGGGGGTCACTCCGCCCGCATAGGCGAACGCGTGCATCCCCGCGGCCCGCGCCGCCTGCACCCCGTAGGCACTGTCTTCGACGACGGCACAGCGCTCCGGCGCGGTCCGGAGCGTCCCGGCCGCATGCAGGAAAAGATCCGGGGCCGGCTTGCCGTTGGCCACCTCCGTGGCGCTGAAGATCCGGCCGGCAAAACGGTCTAGCAGCCCGGTCCGGCCCAGTGTCCGCCGCATCTTCGCGTGGCTGCCGCTGGAGGCAACACAGTGCGGAAGCCGGAGCCGGTCCAGGGCCTCCTCCACGCCGTCGACGGTGGTGAGCTCGCGTTCGAAGGCATCGTGGTACCACGTCTGGTAGGTCCTGTCCCAGCCTTCGGCCAGTTCGATGCCCAGTTCCCGTTCGACGGTGGCGATGAAGTTGGCCTCGCTCCGGCCGACGAAGCGCCGCACGATTTCCTCGATCTCCAGCTCCCAGCCAAGGTCGGCCAGGACCCGCTGGTCCACCTGGACCGAGATCACCTCCGAGTCCACCAGGACGCCGTCGCAGTCAAAGACCACCAGGTCAAAGGGAGCCGGGTCCCCCAAGGCAAAAGTCATTCCGCCATGGTAGCCAGCCGGGCACGGAGCGCGGCGACAGAACCCGCCGGAAGGTCGCAAACCATGCCGCGGCACAGGTAGACCTGCGGCGACCCGCCCGGCCCCGCAGTGCGGCCGCGGAGCAGGGGGACCTGGCCGCCCCCGGCGTCCCCTGCCGGGTCCTGGAGCGCAATCACGAGTCCCGGGCTGGGCGAGAGCAGCAGCGCGCGGTGCAGCGCCGTCCGCTCCGGCGTGTCGGCCCCGACGACGGCGGCTTCCACCGGGCCCGCCAGCGCGGCCTGCGCCGTGGCCAGCAGCCACCCGGCCACCCGGGGTGCGTTGGTGGCTAGCGGCGGCAGCAGGGACAGGATGTTTCCGGCCATGGCGCGGCGCTCCGAGGATCCGGACAGCGCGGCAGAGGACAGCAGGACCCCGGCAAATGCGGCCGCACCGCTGGGGGTGGCGTTGTCGAAGGGATCCATTCCGGCCCGGCCCCCCTGGGCGTTGAGGACCTGTGCTGATTCCCCGGCGGCGTCTCGCAGCGCCCCACCGGCCGCGAACCGGGTGCAGGCGGACGCCAGGATGGCCTCGGCCAGGGCATACCATCGCGTCCGCCCGGAGACGGCGTAAAGCGCGAACAGGCCCTCCACGCAAAAGGCGTAGTCCTCCAGCAGGCCGCCGATCCCGCGGGCAGACCCGTCGTGGGACACCCGGAGCAGCCGGCCGGGCTCCCCGCCCTGACCCGGGGTCCAGTGCACCCGTTCCAGGTAGCCGGCGATCCGCTCGGCCGCGCCAAGCAATTCGGGGCGGTCCAGCACGGCACTGGCCTCGGCCAACGCCGCGAGGGCCAGCCCGTTCCAGCCGGCCACCACCTTGTCATCCCGGGCAGGCTGCGGCCGCGCCGCGCGGGCCAGCCGCAGCACGGGCCGGACCCGCTGCCACAACGCGCCTTCCGGGCCGTCCAGCGCGTGGCCGGGATGCAGCGGCGACCCGGCTTCGGACACGGTGCCGGCATCGGAGACATGCATCAGCCGGGCCACGGCGGCGCCGTCCGCGGGCCCCAGCAGCTCCGCCAGTTCTCCGGGGGTCCACAGATAGCTGGCGCCCTCGGAGTGCACCCCGTCCACCACGGTGTCCGCATCGAGGGACGACGCAAGCGCCGCCGGGCCTTCGGCGCCGCCTTGGCTATCTTGCGCCGCCGCACCGGCCAGGCCCAGCGAGTCGAGCATCCAGTCCGCGGTGCTGCCCGCGACGGCGGCGGCCTCCGCGGCCGGGTACCCGTCCGTGCCGCCGAGACGGGCCCAGTGGACGTAGACGCGAAGTAACTGGGCGTTGTCGTAGAGCATCTTCTCGAAGTGCGGCACGGACCAGTCGCGCGTCACGGAGTAGCGGGCAAAGCCGCCGTCGAGTTGGTCGAACAGTGCCGAACGCGCCATCGCGGCGAGCGTGCGGCCCGCCACGTCCCGGGCCGCCTCCGCAGTGTCGGAGGCCGTGGCTGCGTGCCGGATCAGGAACTCCAGGACGGCCGACGGCGGGAATTTGGGCGCGGCGCCGAAGCCTCCCGCGGCATCTTCGGAGCGGGCCAGGGCGCGCACCGCCGCGGAAAGCAGGGCCGGGTCGAGGACGGCCGCGGGCGCGTCCAAGCGGACGGCGGACGCGGACTGCGCGGCGGCGATGCCGCGCGCCAGCGTGGCGGCGTTCTGCTCGACGGCGTCGCGGCGTTCCAGCCAGGCCTCGCGGACGGCTTCCAGCACCTGGCGGAAGGAGGGCCTGCCGGGCATCGGCCGCGGCGGGTAGTAGGTGCCGGCGTGGAAGGCCCGGCCGTCAGGCAGCAGGAAGACTGACATCGGCCAGCCGCCCTCGCCGCTGATGGCCTGCGTGGCGGCCATGTAGACGGCGTCGACGTCGGGGCGTTCCTCCCGGTCCACCTTCACGGGGACGAAGTTGGCGTTCAGGAAGTCGGCGGTGTCCTGGTCTTCGAAGGACTCGCCGGCCATGACATGGCACCAGTGGCAGGCGGCGTAGCCGATCGACAGGAACACCGGAACGTCCCGGGCCGCGGCGAACGTGAACGCTTCGTCGCCGAAGGGTTGCCAGTGCACGGGGTTGCCGGCGTGCTGGCGGAGATAGGCGGAGGGTTCCCCGCCCAGGGCGTTGGCCGCCCAGGGTGAGGCATCGGAGGCGCCGCGGTCAGCGGTTCCCGGACCCTGCATCACCGTTGGCTTCCGGCCGGATGTCCGCGCCGTCGCCGGTTTGCGGGTAGCCCCCCAGGCTGCCGCCCCCGGGCTGCCCGGCCTGGACCTGTCCGGCTTCCTCGGCGGCGGCCCGCTCTTCCTCCACCTGCGCCCGGTAACGGACCCGACGGATCCGGCGCACCATGTCCACAATCAGCAGCGCCGTTAGCACCACGATGAACGCGGTCAGCAAGAAACCCAGCAGGCCCGGGGTGACCTGGTCCTGGTCGAGTCCCGGGCGCAGCGACGGCGTCGGTGTCGGTGCCGGGGAAGCCGCCAGGGCGATGAACAAGGAATGCACGGTGGGAACCTTCTGTGGGGAACGTCTTTTGCGGGTCTTCCGGTACCACTCTTCTACGCGGCATAGAAGTCCCTGCTGGAACTATCTTAGCCCGGCAAAGAAGTCCGTCTCGGGCACGTCGGTGGGGACCCGGGACTGGATCAGCGAGTAGTCCTCCCACGGCCAGGTCTGCCGCTGCATTGCCGGCGTCACCGCGAAGAAGAAGCCCTCCGGATCGATCTGGGTGCGGTGCGAGCGCAGGGCGTCGTCGCGGGCCTCGAAGAAGTCCCCGCACGCGATCTGGGTGGTGGTGGGGTGCGTGGGCGCGGGCGGGGTGTGCCCTTCCGCGTCCGCCTCAAGCCAGGCCGCGAGCCGCTCGGCGTACGGCGACTGCAGGCCGGCTTCCTCGAGGGCGTAGTGCAGGGCGCGGAAGCGTTCGGGACTGAACGCACGGTCGTAGTAGAGCTTGCTGGGTGCCCAGGCTTCGCCGGTTCCGGGGTAGCGTGCCGGGTCGCCGGCGGCTTCGAAGGCCTCGACGGCGACCCGGTGCGCCATGATGTGGTCCGGGTGCGGATAGCCGCCGTTCTCGTCGTAGCTAAGGATGACCTGCGGCTTGAAGTGGCGGACCAGCCGGACCAGCGGGGCGGCGGCCCGCTCCAGCGGCAGCGTGGCGAACGAGCCGACCGGAAGCGGAGGCAGCGGGTCGCCTTCGGGCAGGCCGGAGTCGACGAAGCCCAGCCAGCGCTGGCGGATTCCGAGGACCTTGGCCGCGTTGTCCATCTCCAGCCGGCGGGCGCCCGCCATGTCCCGTTTGGGGTGCGGCGCACTCTCCATCGCCGGGTTCTGGATGTCGCCGCGGGAGCCGTCGGTGCAGGTGGCCACCATGACTTCGACGCCGGAGGCGGCGTACATGGCCATCGTCGCGGCGCCCTTGCTGGACTCGTCGTCGGGGTGCGCGTGGACGGCGAGCAGCCGAAGCTTGGCTGACGGGCTGGGGGACGCTGTCATCGTTGGACGGCTCCTCTTTCTTCTGCGGGGTCGGTGCTGCGCGGGCGGAACGGCGGTGCGGAAATTCCCCTGCCCGATCCACACTAAACTGGACTGGTGACTTCCGAGGAGCAGCCTGCCGCGCCCGCGCCGGCACCTACCAGCCTAGCCAATCGCTACGGCGGCCAAAAGCGCACACTGGGCGGCAGGACCAAGCGCAACATCCTGATCGCTGCCCTCGCGGCCGGAATCGGCTTCATGGCGTGGGTTTCGACGTCGGCCTCCACCGAATCCGTCAGCTTCAAGGACATCGGCTACAGCACGCCCGACGCCACCGTGGCCGAGGCGGATTTCCAGGTCACCAAGAATCCGGCCACGGCCGCCAACTGCGCCGTCAAGGCCCTGGATGCCAAGTTCGCCGTCGTCGGCTGGAAGGTCGTCGACGTCGGTCCCAACGCCGTCGATGCCGGCGCCGACGGCGGCCGCACCACCGTGCACCGGGTGACCATCCGCACCGAATCGCAGGCCGTGTCCGCCGTCGTGGACAACTGCTGGATTCCGGACGCCTCGAAGTAGCCGCATCCCGAAGGAATCGGGCCCGGAACCCGGGCACGGGCAGGGCTCAAGGCGTAACACAGTGTGATCTGCGCCGCAGCGGTTCTTGGGTTTATCCACAGCATTGACTACAATGGATCAATACCCCTGCCCCGCTGAGCTGGTTACTGAGATCCATAAGTGGCCACCGTGGCGGGGTCTTTGCTTGTTTGACCAGCTTGTTTGACCATCAAAAGGAGAAGTCCGTGTCGACCACCAACAGCGCAACTGCAGCTTGGCTTACCCAGGAAGCTTTTGACCGCCTGAAGGCAGAGCTGGACCACCTCTCCGGCGCCGGGCGTGCAGACATCGTTCAGAAGATCGAAGCCGCCCGCCAGGAAGGCGACCTCAAGGAGAACGGCGGCTACCACGCGGCCAAGGAAGAGCAGGGCAAGATCGAGGCCCGCATCCGCCAGCTGACCGTGCTGCTCCGCGATGCGCACGTGGGCGAGGCCGCTGCCGACGACGGCATTGTCGAGGCCGGCATGATCGTCGTGGCGAAGATCGCCGGGGACGAAGAGACCTTCCTGCTGGGCTCCCGCGAGATCGCCGGCGACTCCGAGCTGGACGTCTTCAGCGAGAAGTCCCCGCTGGGTTCCGCCATCGTCGGCCACAAGGAAGGCGACAAGCTCAGCTACACCGCCCCGAACGGCAAGGACATCACGGTGGAGATCATCTCCGCCAAGCCGTACGTCGGCTAACAGCACCAGTGCTCGACGCCGGCCCTCCCCTGCAACGGGAGGGCCGGGGTCGCCGTTTAATTACCGTATCGGCTCTAACTACCGGCGCCGGCTCAGCAGCAGGGCCGCGACGACGCCGCCGGCGGCCCCGCCCAGGTGCGCCTGCCAGGAGACGTAGCCCGCCACGATGGGCAGCATGCCGAAGAGGATGCCGCCGTAGGCCAAGAAGAGCACCAGCGAGAGCAGGATCTGGCCCCAGTGGCGGTTGAAGAAGCCCCGTACCAGCAGGAATGCGAAGAGCCCGAAGACCAGCCCGGACGCTCCCACCGTGATGTTGAACCCGCCGATCAGCCACACCGCCGCTCCCGAGCCGAGCCAGCTGGAGGCCAGCGCCGTGGCGAAGACCCGCACGCCGGACAGGAACACCAGGAACCCGAAAATGATCAGCGGCAGGGTGTTGGAGAGCAGGTGGGCCAGGTTGGCGTGCAGCAGCGGGAAGGTCAGGATGTCCAGCAGCCCGTCGGCGGAGCGCGGGCGCAGTCCGAAGGTGGCGTTCAACGAATGCATCGTCAGGGAGTTGACGATCTCGATCGCGTAGAGCAACAGCACGAAGGAGCCCACCACCAGCAGGCCCAGCCGGGCCCGGGCAGCGGGGGTATCCCGCCGCTCGGCCTTGGACGCTTCTAGCACGGCGGCCGCCTAGTGCACCACGATCGGCTGGAATCCTTCGGCCCGGAGCGCGCCAAGGACCTGCTCGCAGTGCTCGTGGCCCTTGGTTTCCAGGTTGACGGTGATGGAGACGTCGCCCATGCTGATCGAGCCGCCCACCCGGGTGTGGTCCAGCCCGGTCACGTTCGCGTCGTTTTCGGCGATGATCCGGGCGATGGTCGCGAGCGAGCCGGGCCGGTCGTCCAGCATCATCCGCACGGTCATGTAGCGGCCGGCGGCGGAGAGGCCGCGCTGGATGACCTTGAGCATGAGCATCGGATCGATGTTGCCGCCGGAGAGCACGACGGCGGTGGTCCCGGGGTTTTCGATCTTGCCTTCCATCAGGGCGGCCACGCCCACGGCGCCGGCCGGTTCGACCACCATCTTGGCCCGTTCCAGCAGGAAGATCAGCGCCCGGGCCAGCGCGTCCTCGCTGACGGTGACGACGTCGTCGACGAGCTCGCGGATGATGCTGAAGGGCAGCTGCCCCGGCCGGCCGACGGCGATGCCGTCCGCCATGGTGGAGACGCGCTTGAGCGGGACGAGGGCGTCGGCGGCGAGTGAGGGCGGGTAGGCGGCGGCGTTTTCGGCCTGCACGCCAATGATCCGGATCTCCCGGCCGAGTTCCTTGGCCCTTGCCTTCACGGCCACCGCGACGCCCGCCAGCAGGCCGCCGCCGCCGACGCCCATCAGGATGGTGTCCACGTTCGGGATCTGTTCGAGGATTTCCAGTCCCACGGTGCCCTGGCCGGCCACGACGTCGACGTCGTCGAAGGGGTGGACAAAGACGGCGCCCGATTCGTCCGCGTAGCGCTTGGCCTCGGCCAGCGCCTCGTCGACGTTGTGGCCGTGCAGCACCACCTCGGCGCCGTGGCTGCGCGTCGCGGCAAGCTTGGGCAGGGCGACGCCGAGCGGCATGTAGATGCGGGCCTTGATGCCGAGGGACTTCGCCGCGACGGCCACGCCCTGGGCGTGGTTGCCGGCCGAGGCCGCGACGACGCCGCGTTTCTTCTCCTCGGCGGAGAGCTTGGCCATCCGGACGTAGGCGCCGCGCACCTTGAAGGAACCGGCGCGCTGCAGGTTCTCGCACTTGAAGTAGACGTCGCCGCCGGCGATGCTGCCCAGCGCCCGGGAGGACTCCACCGGGGTCCGCGTTATAATCCCGTCGAGCAGCTTCTGCGCCTCCAGGACATCGTCCAACGTGACGGGCAGGCTCTCGAGGGTATTCACGAACTAGTCTCCTTTAGGGGTTCCGGCGTCGGCGCCAGGGCGGTGGACCTCCCTGAAGCCGGGTCCTGGCCGGCGCCGGCAAGGGCAGGGGCTCCCTGCGGGCTTGCGGCTGCCAGCTCTCCATCATGTTCCCACGTTCTGGCCGCAATGTACCGAATGGCCGAGTTTGCTACGGCGAGGATCGGCACAGAGAACAGGGCGCCCGGGATGCCGGCGAGGTAGGAACCCGCGGCGACGGACAGGATGACGGCGACCGGGTGGAGCGAGACGGCCTTGCCCATGACCAGGGGCTGCAGGATATGGCCTTCCAGCTGCTGGACCAGCAGCACAATACCGACCATGATGAGGGCGTTGACCAGGCCGTTGGCCACAAGGGCCAGCAGCACGGCGACGGCGCCGGTGACGAGTGCGCCGACCAGCGGGATGAACGAACCGATGAACACCAGCACGCCAAGCGGCAGGGCCAGCGGGACGCCGATGATCGCTGCTCCGACACCGATCCCCAAGGCATCCACGAAGGCCACGAACATCTGGATCCGGGTGTAGCTGACCATTGAGGTCCAGCCGCGCCGGCCGGCGCCGTTGACGGCCGGGCGGGCCTTCCGCGGCATCAGCCGGACCAGGAACCCCCAGATCCGTTCGCCTTCGAGCAGGAAGAAGATCGTGACGAACAAGGCAATCAGGAGCCCGGCGGCGAAATGCCCGGCGGTGCTGCCGAAGGTCAGCGCGCCGCTGAGGATGCTGC
Source organism: Arthrobacter sp. 10T419 (assembly GCF_056394105.1). Classification (NCBI taxonomy): domain Bacteria; kingdom Bacillati; phylum Actinomycetota; class Actinomycetes; order Micrococcales; family Micrococcaceae; genus Arthrobacter; species Arthrobacter sp. 10T419. Next base: position 132,817 of record NZ_JBFTHF010000006.1, read on the forward strand.
TGCTGTTCTTCTGCAGCGCGTCGGCTCCTTCCTTGACGTAGGTGTCGATCTGCGCGGCCGTCAGGTGCAGCGGGCCGTCGGCCAGCCAGGTCTGGACCTGTTGCAGGCCCGTAAGCGCCTGGCTCCAGAGCTCGCCGAAGCCGGCGGTGAGCTGGCGGCCGACGAGGGCGAGCGCGCCGGCGATAACCCCGATGAAGCCGAGCAGGGTGATGGCGACGGCGGCGCCGTTGGGCACCCGGCGCCTGCGCAGCCAGCGGGTGACCGGGCTGAGCAGTCCGGCCAGCAGGGCGGCGACCATCACCGGGATGATGAGGAAGCTGATTTTGCTGAGCAGCCAGACGAGCACGCCGGTGACAAGCAGGATCAGGCCGATCCGCCACGCCCACGACGCCGCAATCCGCACGCCGTAGGGGATGTCCTCGTCCAGTTCCCGGTCGCTGCGGGCCCGCGGTGCCGTCGGGGCGGCGCCCGGCACCGGGCCGGCAGGCACTCCGGCAGCTACGCCGGCGGCGGGGCCGGCAGGAGGGGCGGAAAGCCCGGGCGCGGCATATCCGGGGAGCTCGGAGTCGGGTCGTTGGGTGGCGTCCTCAGCTGGCGTCATAGCCCCATAATTCCCTAGTGCGGCGCGCAAAGGAAACGGCGCGGAACGAGCCGGGGTGTTCAGGCAAGGGTACGGCAGCGGGGCTTTGGCCGGCTAGCTGCCGAGGGAGGCAGTAATTCCCCAGCTCATCGTGAAGGACTCCCCCGCAGGCAGCCAGCCCAGGCCGTCGCCGCTGTTGAAGGCGTTGGCCGGTCCGGTCATGGGCTCAAGCGCCACGGCCGTGGTCCGGCCCGGGAACTTGCCGGTGACGAAGACGTGGACGTAGCGGCAGTGCTCGTCCTGCCAGAGGCTTACGCTGCGGCCGTCGGCGGCGCGCAGTGTGCTGCGTGCCAGGCCGCCGTCGAAGTCCAGGTCCGTGTACGCGCAGTCCAGGTCGAGGTCCCCGGCGAGCCGGCCTGCCCGGAGGTCGAAGTCGCCGGCGACCGGCTCGGTGCTGCGCGGAATCAGGCGCTCGTCGGTCACCAGCCGGGTGCGGCCGCTGACGGTCACGGTGAGTTCTTCGCTCGGCACCTCCCCCAGCCGCAGGTACGGGTGCGCGCCGAGGACGAAGGGGGCCGGCTCCTGCGAATCGTTGATCAGCGTCTGGCGGACGGTGAGCCCCAGGTCCTCCTCCAGTTCGTAGCGCACCCGGTGCCGCAGCAGGAACGGGTAGCCGTGCTGCGGAAACACAGCCGCCTCAAGGGTCACGGAGAATTCCGATTCCTCCACCAACTCGTAGGAGGCGTTCCGCAGCAGCCCGTGGCTGGCGTTGTTTCTGGCCACCTCGGTGATATCGAGCTGCTGTTTCTTCCCGTTGAGGTACCAGATGCCGTCTTCCACGCGGTTTGCCCACGGCGCCAGCGTGATCCCGGTGGCGCCGGGCGGGATGTCGGCGTCGCCGTAGCTCTCGGTCAGTTGGGTGCCCGCACGGCTGTAGAGCCGCAGGCCGGCCGCGAGTTCGGTCACCACGGCCAGGGCGTCGCCCCGGCGCAGTTCGTATTGCCTGCCGCTCGCGTAGCGCCGGGTGGAGGAGCCCGGTCCGCCTGCGGCGGAAATTGCGGCAGCGGAAACTGCGGCGGCGGAAGGGTGTGGGGAGGCCGGGGAAGCAGGGAGGTCCATGGGCACCACGGTACCGAACCGTGCGCCCGCCCGTACACGGCGGGGCTTTGCCGGAAAGTCGTGAAGTCTGATCGAATGATGGAATGCGCGCCAACAGCATCACCCAAGGCACCCTCGCCGACGGCCGGGAGCTCTATTACTTCGATGATGCCGCCGGGGAGGCAGCCGCCGATTCAGGCACGCGGCGGCGTCGGCCGCGGGCCCACGACGACCGCCGGGAGCTGGACGGACGGGCCGCCGCCGGCGAGCTGCGCTTCGACGCGCTGACCGGCGAATGGGTGGCGATCGCCGCGCACCGCCAGTCCCGGACGCACCTTCCGCCGGCCGATGAGTGCCCGCTGTGTCCGAGCACCTCGGCCAACCCCTCGGAAATCCCGGCGCCGGACTACGACGTCGTCGTCTTCGAAAACCGCTTCCCCTCGCTGGGCCCCGACCTCGGCCAGCTCCCGGCGCAGCCGGCATGGGGAACCAGCGTGCCGGCGTACGGGCGCTGCGAGGTGGTCTCCTTCACCCCGGACCATACCGGTTCCTTCGGCGGCCTCGGCGAGGTGCGTGCCCGTACCGTGGTGGAGGCCTGGGCCGTCCGCACTGCGGCGCTCAGCGCGCTGCCCGGGATCCGGCAGGTGTTCCCGTTCGAGAACCGCGGCGCGGAAATCGGTGTCACGCTGCACCACCCGCACGGCCAGATCTACGCCTACCCCTACCTGCCGCCGCGCGCGGCCGTGCTGGCCGTCGCCGCGCGGAAACATTACGACGACGCCGGGGGCCGGGACACGCTCACCGGATCGCTGCTGCGCGCCGAGCGCACGGACGGCAGCCGGATGGTCCTCGAGGGCCGGCATTTCAGCGCCTACGTGCCCTTCGCCGCCCGCTGGCCGCTGGAAGTCCACCTCGTCCCGCATCGGCAGGTCCCCGACCTCGCCGCCCTCGACGGCGACGAGAGGGACGAACTCGCACAGCTGTACCTGGACCTACTGCGGCGCCTGGATGCCCTCTACCCCACCCCCACCCCGTACATCGCCGCGTGGCAGCAGGCGCCGCTGGACAGTGTGCTACGCCCCGCCGGCTACCTGCACCTGCAACTGACCTCGCCCCGCCGCGCCGCGGACAAGCTCAAGTACCTGGCCGGCTCGGAGGCAGCGATGGGGGCATTCATCAACGACACCACGCCGGAGGCCGTCGCGGCCCGGCTGCGCGACGCAGCCGCCACGAGTTACCCAGTCCCCACGGAAAGCAGCACCCTATGAACCCCCCGCCGGGCACCAAGGAACTTCGGTCGCGGTTCAAGGAGGTCTTCGGGGCCGCCCCGGACGGCGTTTGGCAGGCCCCGGGGCGGGTCAACCTGATCGGCGAACACACGGATTACAACGAGGGGTTCGTGCTGCCGTTCGCCATCGACCGGACCGCCCGGGTGGCCGTCCGGCTCCGGCCCGACTCCACGCTGCGGATGCTGTCCACGTTCGGAAACCAAGGGCTGACGACGGCGGACGCTTGCGTCCTGGACCCGGCCACGGCCAGGGGCTGGACCAAGTATCCGCTCGGCGTGCTCTGGGCCCTCGAGCAGCGCGGTCTCGCCGTCCCCGGACTGGACCTGCTCCTGGACTCCGACGTGCCGCGGGGAGCCGGGCTGTCCTCCTCGCATGCCATCGAATGCGCCATCATCCTGGCCGTCAACGAGCTGACCGGCGCAGGGCTCAGCGTGGAGGACATGGTCCTGGCCACCCAGCGCGCGGAGAACGACTTTGTCGGAGCCCCCACCGGGATCATGGACCAGTCGGCCTCGCTCCGGGGCGCCGCGGGCCGTGCAGTGTTCCTCGACTGCCGGGACCAGAGCGTCCGGCTGGTGCCGTTCGACGCCGAGGCAGCCGGCCTGGTGCTGCTGGTGATCGACACGAAGGTCTCGCACTCGCATGCCGGCGGTGGCTACGCGGCCCGGCGCGCGTCCTGCGAGCTGGCCGCCGATGTGCTCGGCGTCCGGGCGCTGCGCGACGTCGGGGTCGGGGATCTCGAGGAGGCTGCCGGGCTGCTGGACACGGAAACGTTCCACCGGGTCCGCCACGTCGTCACCGAGAACGACCGCGTGCTGCAGACGGTGGAACGCCTCGAGGGCGAAGGGCCGCAGGCCATCGGCGCGCTGCTGGACGCCTCGCACGCCTCGATGCGGGACGATTTCGAAATTTCCTGCCCCGAATTGGACCTCGCGGTGGACACAGCCCGCGCCGGCGGCGCCATCGGCGCCCGGATGACCGGCGGCGGCTTCGGCGGAGCCGCGATCGCCCTTAGCCCGGCAGGCGCGGAGCAGCGGGTGCGTTCCGACGTCGGGCGGGCCTTCGCGCGCGCCGGCTACGCCGCCCCGGACGTCTTCCGCGTCCGCCCCGCGGCGGGAGCCCGCAAGCTGGACTGAAGCCGGCCTGAGGCTGGCCCGAGGGGGAAGGCACGAAGCGGGCCCCGCCATCCGGCGGGGCCCGCTTCGTAAGTCGTGCTGTTGTGCGGCTGCCGGCTAGTCGTCGCCGCGCAGGATGGCCAGCAGGCGGATGATCTCGACGTAGAGCCAGACGAGGGTGACCGTGAGGCCGAACGCCGCGGTCCAGGAGAAGCGCTGCGGGGCGCCGCTGCGGACGCCGGCTTCGATGCTGGTGAAGTCCATGATCAGGGAGAACGCGGCGAGGCCGATCGCGAGCAGGCCGATGAAGACACCCAGCGGGATACCGAAGAGCTCCACCTGGGTACGCAGGCCGAACGGGGTCTGCACGGCGCCGGTCCACATCATGACCATGTTGACGAGCGCGAAGACGGCGTAGCCGATCATCGCGATCATGAAGAAGCGCATGGCCCGGGGCGTCGCGCGGACCTTGCCGCTCTTGAACAACACCAGGGTCACGGCGAAGACGGAGAGCGTCCCGATCACGGCCTGGAGGCCGACGCCGGGGAACATCCCGTCGAGGATCCGGGTCAGGCCGCCGAGGAACAGGCCCTCAAGGGCTGCGTAGGCCAGGATCAGCGCCGGCGAGGGCTGCTTCTTGAAGGTGTTGACGAGGGCCAGGACAAAGCCGCCCAGCGCGCCGACAATCATCAGCATCGAGGCGAGGCCCTGCGCCACCACAAGGGTGACGGCCGCGCCGGCGATCACGGCGGCGAGGCAGGCCGCCGTCTTCATGATGACGTCATCGAAGGTCATGCGGCCGCTGTCGGCCGGTCCGGCCGCCGGGCGGTTGTACATGTCCTGCAGCTGGTCGCTGCTCATCGCCTGCTGCGACGGGTTCCAGCCGGCCTGTGCCTGGCCGAACTGGCCCTGGCCATACGGGTTCTGGCCGTACTGGTTCTGGCCGTAGCCCTGCCCGTACGGCGCTTGCGGGGCAGGCGGTGCCTGGGTGGCTCCACGGAAGTTCTTTCCGTTGAAGATCGGGTTTCCGCCAAGTGCCATTGCTGGTGTCCTCCAAATTAAGGGGGTAGGTGATGATCGGTGGTGAGGATCGTTATGACTCACGCTACCAATTCCCACGCCCGGCAGGCAGGGATAGTTCCCTTCGGGTTCCCGCCGCAACAAAACCGTGATCTGGTGCGGCCCGCCCCCGCCCTGCTTCCGCCCCGGTGAAGCGCTTCTTCTCCGAATGTTTAGGAATCCTCGGGAACAACAAAAGTTTTCTTTAGCTTGACTAAATCCTGCTGGGACGCCGGCTTCACGGTTGTTACGCGATCGCGACGTTCTGCCTGCTCGCAGCGGCATTAGTTGACCCGCCCGGCCTGTAACATTGGCCCAACAGGGTGACGAACATCACAAGCAAGGACCGCTCCATCGCATCGAAGTATCCGCTCTACCCTCGTCCCCTGACCGTTCGCAGCGGTTGCAATGGCGCAACCCAGACCACCCCCATGTGGAGGTTTTCAATTTGAGAAGCACACCGAGAGGCCTGTCGCAGAGACGGCGCGGCAGAATGCTGAAAGCTGTGGGGGCCCTTTTCGCCGCCGTGGCCGCCCTTCTGCTCGTCGTCGCCCCGGCATCCCAGGCCGCGACCCCCTCGCCGACACCATCCCCGTCGAGCACCTCGTTCCAAAACAGCATCAGCGGCTTCCTCCGCGGTGATGACCGCGCCCCGCTCGCCGGTGTCAGCATCACCGCTAAGAGCGGCGACTTTACCGGAACAACCAAATCGGGTCCCAACGGTTCCTGGACCATCGGCGTCCCCACCCAAGGGACCTACGAGGTCGAACTGGACGTGAAAACCCTGCCCCAGGGCATCAAGCTCGCCGAGGGCCAGGAAAACCCCCGCAAGGTCAGCTTCAGCCAGACCTCCAACCTCTCGGTGATCTTCGCCTTCGGCAAGGGCATCGTCGTCCAGGAGCAGGACTTCGGCCAGAACCTGCTGAACCGGCTCGTGGCGGGCCTGAGCTTCGGCCTGCTGCTCGCGCTCGCGTCGGTCGGACTGTCGCTGATCTTCGGTACCACCGGCCTGACCAACTTCGCGCACGGCGAGATGGTCACGCTCGGCGCCGTGCTGGTGTTCGGCTTCAATGCCATGAACCTGCCGTTCTGGCTCTCCATCATCCTCGCGCTCCTCGGCGGCGGTCTGTTCGGCTACGTCCAGGACGCCGGGCTGTGGAAGCCGCTGCGGCGCCGCGGCACCGGCCTGGTCCCGATGATGATTGTCAGCATCGGCCTCGCCCTCGCCGTCCGCTACGTGATCCAGTTCTACTTCGGCGGCGCCACCCAGCAGCTGCCCTTCGCCCAGAGCGCGGAAATCCAGATCGGGCCGGTCTCCATCTCGCCGAACAACCTCTGGTCCCTGCTCATCAGCGTCGTTGTCATCGCCGTCCTCGGCGTCGTACTGCTCAAGACCCGGCTGGGCAAGGCCACCCGCGCAGTGGCCGACAACCCGGCACTGGCGGCGGCCTCCGGCATCGACGTCGACGGCGTCATCCGGATTGTCTGGGTCACCGGCGGCATGCTGGCCTCCCTCGGCGGCATTCTCTGGGCGTACTACCGTCCCGGCGTCACCTTCGACATGGGTTCGCAGATCCTGCTGCTCATCTTCGCCGGCGTGACCCTCGGCGGCCTCGGAACAGTCTGGGGCGCCCTCTTCGGTTCCATCATCGTCGGCATCTTCGTGGAGCTGACCACCGTGTTCGGCCTCGCCGCCGACCTCAAATACGTGGGAGCACTGTTCATCATGATCGTTGTCCTCTTGTTCCGGCCTCAGGGCATCCTGGGCCGCCGCGAGCGCGTGGGTTAGGAGACAGACATGGACTTCGGATTTATTCTTTCCAGCGCTGCCGGTGAACTGTTCAGCCCGACGACGGCGGCTTACGCGCTTGCCGCGCTCGGCCTGGCCGTCCACTTCGGCTACTCGGGCCTGCTGAACTTCGGCCAGGCCGGCTTCATGGCGGTGGGAGCCTACGGCTTCGCCATCTCCACCCTGACGTTCCACGTGCCGTTCTTCGTGGGCCTGCTGATCGCCGTCGTCTGCTCGGCGATCTTCGCCTTGCTGCTCGGCATCCCCACACTTCGGCTGCGGGCCGACTACCTCGCCATCGTGACGATCGCGGCCGCGGAAATCGTCCGCTACATCGTCACCACGAACCAGCTCACCTCGCTGACCGGTTCCGCCAACGGCCTGGCCGCCTTCGAAGGCGACTTCTACGCCATGAACCCGTTCCCCGAAGGGTCCTACTTCGGGATGAACAACCGCGACTTCTTCATCCGCGTCGTCGGCTGGGCCTTGGTGATCGTCTGCTGCCTGCTGGTCTGGCTGCTCATGCGCAGCCCCTGGGGCCGCGTCCTCAAGGGCATCCGTGAAGACGAGAATGCCGTCCGCTCGCTCGGCAAGAACGTCTACTCCTACAAGATGCAGGCCCTCGTCATCGGCGGCGTGCTCGGAGCCCTCGCGGGCATGGTCTTCACCCTCCCCCGCGGTGCGGTGCAGCCGGCCAACTACGGCACCGAGCTGACGTTCTTCCTCTACACCTGCCTGCTGCTCGGCGGCCTCGGCACCGTGCTGGGACCCGTCGTCGGGGCGATGATCTTCTGGGTCGTGCTGTCGCTCACCCAGGGCGTGCTGTACGGCTTGATCGAATCGGGCGCGGTCACGTGGCTGAACACGGTCCAGGCCGGCCAGCTGCGTTACATCCTGGTCGGCATCGCGCTGATGCTGCTGATGATCTTCAGGCCTCAGGGCGTCTTCGGCAATAAGAAGGAGCTGGCGTTCGCATGAGCATGCACAGCGAAGAACCAAAGCCCGGCCTCGGGTCCACCGAGACCGCGGAGGGCATCGACTACATGACGGACACGCGTCCGATTGCGGCCGGCGAGATTGCTCCCGGCTGCAAGAAGCGGGACCCGATTGTGGTGGCGGAAAACGTCACCCGCAGCTTCGGCGGCATCGACGCCGTCGACGTCGAATACCTCGAGATCCCGCGGCACAAGATCACGGCCCTGATCGGCCCCAACGGTGCCGGCAAGACCACCCTGTTCAACCTGTTGACGGGCTTCGATACGCCGAACACGGGCAAATGGCAGTTCGAAGGAAACAGCCTGGCCGGCGTCTCCTCCTACAAGGTGGCCCGCATGGGCATGGTCCGCACCTTCCAGCTGACCAAGGTCATGGGCAAGCTCACCGTCATGGAGAACATGCGGCTGGGCGCTTCACACCAATCCGGTGAGAAGCTCTCAAAGGCCCTGTTCAAGGGGATCTGGGGCGGCCAGGAAAAGAAGATCACCGAAGAAGCCAACGTGCTGCTGGAGAAGTTCAAACTCGACGCCAAGAAGGACGACTACGCGGCGTCCCTCTCCGGCGGCCAGCGCAAGCTCCTCGAAATGGCCCGTTCGCTGATGGTTCGTCCGAAGCTCGTGATGCTGGACGAACCGATGGCAGGCGTCAACCCGGCGCTCACCCAGTCCCTGCTGGACCACATCAAGAACCTCAAGGCCGAGGGCATGACCGTGTTGTTTGTCGAGCACGACATGCACATGGTCCGCCACATCGCCGACTGGGTCGTGGTGATGGCCGAGGGGAAGATCGTGGCCGAGGGGCCGCCCGCTGAGGTCATGAAGAACCCCGCCGTGATTGACGCCTACCTGGGCGCCCACCACGACGTGGATCTTGGCGATTCGGAAGGCATCAAGGTGCTGGCAGCCGAACTCGAGGCGGACGAGGAATCAATCGTCGGCACCGAGAACGCGGGCATCATCTCCGCCGACGTGCTCGTGACGGAGGCGCCCGGGCACGACACCGCCAGCGGTGCGGCGCACGGCCGGCGCAGCGCCGAGGAACCGGGCCTCGGCGAGCCGAACCGGACAGAGCCGAACCGCGTTGAGCCGAACCGGACAGAGAAGGACACAGAATGAGCGCCACGAGTGCGGCCACCGCCGCGACTAACGCATACGAGGGCGATTCGGTCGTCAAGGTCACCGACCTGGTGGCCGGTTACATCCCGGGCGTCAACATCCTCAACGGCTGCAGCATCGAGGCCCGCAAGGGTGAGTTGATTGGCATCATCGGTCCCAACGGCGCCGGCAAGTCGACCCTGCTGAAGGCCATGTTCGGCCTCGTCAAGGTCCACTCCGGCTCCGTGGTGGTCCGCGGCCAGGACATCACCGGGCTGAAGGCCAACAAGCTGGTCAGCCGGGGCGTTGGGTTTGTCCCGCAGACTAACAACGTGTTCGCGGCCCTGACCATCGAAGAGAACCTCCAGATGGGCATGTTCCAGCGCCCTAAGGACTTCGCCAAGCGGTTCGACTTCGTCGCGGAGCTGTTCCCGGAGCTGGCCAAGCGCCGGGCCCAGCGCGCCGGCTCGCTCTCCGGCGGTGAGCGCCAGATGGTCGCCATGGGACGGGCCCTGATGATGGACCCGGCCGTGCTGCTGCTCGACGAGCCCTCGGCAGGCCTCTCCCCCGTCAAGCAGGACGAAACCTTCCTGCGGGTGCACGAGATCAACCGGGCCGGCGTCTCCGTGATCATGGTGGAGCAGAACGCGCGCCGCTGCCTGCAGATCTGCGACCGCGGCTACGTCCTGGACCAGGGCAAGGACGCGTACACGGGAACCGGCCGGGAACTCATGAAGGATCCCAAGGTCATCCAGCTGTACCTGGGCACCTTGGCGGACACGGTCGACTAGTCCGGCCATCGCTGTCCAGAAGGGCCGTCACCAGCCGGTGGCGGCCCTTCTGCATGCCCGGCGCGTGTCCGGTTCCCGTGGGTGCCGTCCCGGGCGCCCAGGGTCCCCGCAGGGCTCCGGCGACAGCCACTTGCTCGGCGCCTGCCCCCGTCACCCTCTGCGTGACTCTCGCCGAACGCTCTGCGGCACCCAAGCCAGGTTTCCGCGGCGGTTCCGGACAGACGCAGCCCGGATCCGAGCAGCCTTTGTCCGATTCCGTAGCCTCCATCCGTTGCTTTAGCCCCGGCGGCCACAGCGCGCCGTCGGAACCCCTCCCCGGCTATGCGACGGCGTCACGCGCAGCAGAGTCTTGGGCCTCCACCCGGCGGGTTGGGCTGGTTCTGCGGGGTCGAACTGAACGGGCGGCCCGAAGGACTGACCTGCGTGACGCCTAGGCCCGGTCGCGTCCTTCGCCCCCGCTCCCCTCCCTGCTCCCGGCACGCAAGAAACCCCCGTCCGGAGGGGACGGGGGTCTCTTGTTTGTCTTGGAGAGCGGCTTTACAGCTTGCCGAATTCTTCCTTGACGGGCTTGTAGCTGTTGTCATCCTGGAACTCGTAGATGCCGATGTAGGCTTCCGTCGGGTCACCGGCGTCGGAGAACGTTACGGGGCCGGACTGGCCGTCGTAGTCGATGTCCTTGCCGTTACGGAGCAGGGTGACGCAGGAGGCGAAGTTGTTGCACTTCTCGCCGCCTTCAGAGACCGCCTTGAGCTGCTTGGCGATATCCACGCCCTTGGTGCTCTTGGCGGCTTCAGAAGCCAGTGCGATCAGGTTCACGGCGTCGTAGGACTCGCCTGCGTAGCTGTAGTCCTTGAGCGCCGGATCGATGGCGAGGAGCTTCTTCTTGAAGTCATCCTTGGCGAAGGTGCCCGGGATGGTGCCCTGGGCGCCCTTCAGGGTGCCTGCCTTGAAATCCTTGCTGTAGTCGGACATGTTGCCGTCCACCATGAAGATCTGGGTGGGCTTGATGCCCTTGCCCGTCATCAGCGGGACGATGCTCTTGGCCTGGTCGAAGGTGATCAGGGCGATGGCATCCGGCTTGGCCGCGAGGACCTTGTCCACCTGGCTGCTGAACTGGGAATCGCCTTCGTTGAAGAGCTCTTCCGCGACAACCTTGCCGCCGGCAGATTCAACGGCCGACTTGACGTTCTTTGCCAGACCCGTGCCGTAAGCGTCGTTCAATACGATCATGCCAACGGTCTGGGCGCCACAGGTGGCCATGTAGTTGCCGAGGACCTTGCCCTGCAGGACGTCCGACGGAGCGGTGCGCCAGTAGAGGCCCTTGTCGTCCCACGTGGTGAAGTCCGGCGAGGTGTTGGCCGGCGAGAACTGGATGACTCCGGCGCCGGTGATCTGGTTGATCACGGTCTTGGAAACACCCGAGGAGGCGGCACCGACAATGGCGCTGACACCCTGGCCCAGCAACGCGGTGGTGGACTGGGTGGCGATGTCCGTCTTGGTGTCGCCCGAGTCGCGGTGGATGACCTGGACCGGCTTGCCGAGGACGCCGCCGGCGTCGTTGATTTCCTTGATGCCAAGGTTCACGCCTGCGATTTCGGGCGGGCCGAGGAAGGCAAGGGAACCGGTGGTCGGCAGGAGCGAGCCGATCTTGAGCGGGGTATCCGTGGTGGTCGAGGACGCGGGCACGGAGCCTGCCGCGCTGGCCGAGCTGGTGGAGCCTCCGGTTGCGCTCGGGGCCGGGCAAGCGATGCCGGCGGCCTGGGCGGATGCCGAGCCGCTTGACGCCGGCGCGGTGGACGTACCGCCACAAGCCGTAGCCAGAAGGGCGACGCCGAGGCTAAGCACTGTGAGCTTAGCGATGCGCGGCGCCACCTGGGGGAGTGAAGTCATAGAGAAATCTCCTCGATCTAAAGGTGCGAACGGCCTTTGATGCGAAAGATCAGGTGTTCCTGATTTAGATTCAAGCTAATGCAATTTCCGCCCGAAAATAAGTGACTACGGTCACATCCTTATAACACTCGTTGCATAGAGGAAATCAGCGTGCGGGAAAAGCGCGGTGATTGGCTTGGGTGCGGCCCGGGAGGCCACGCCAGGCCCACCACCCCCGGCGCCCCAAGGCGCCTGCCGGGGCCGCGAGCAGCAATTGTGGCGCGCAGTGCGGCAATTATGAAGTGCCCCAGGTGGGACTCGAACCCACAACACGCGGATTTTAAGTCCGCTGCCTCTGCCAATTGGGCTACTGGGGCGCCCGGTCAATGGTATCCCGGCCACGGCTCCCTACGACGCCGCCGGCACCCCGTCGAAGGGCTCGGCGTAGCGGAACGTCCCGCTGACCCCGCCGGGCCAAAGCGCCAGCGGCAGCAGCTGGAAATGGTCGCCCCAGGACGGATCCGGCGCCTGCACGCCGAGCGAGGTGGAAGGCACGAAGCCAAACCTGGCGTAATACTCCGGGCTGCCGAGCAACGCAATGCCCCGCTCCCCCGCGGCATTCGCACGGTCGATGGTTTCCTTCATCAGCGCCGATCCGATTCCGTGCCGCTGCAGCCGCGGCACCACCCCGATCGGGCCCAGCCCCAGCAGCTCCAGCTCCCCCGCCCTGCCCCGGGTGCTGATGACATGGCCCACGATCTCACCATCCAGCTCGGCGACAATGCTGAAATCCGGCAGGTACTCCCCGCAATCGAAGAGCCGCCGCAGCAGGTCCACTTCCTCCGGCTCCCCTTCAACCGGCAGGCCCGTGACCGGCGAGATGGAGAAGGCCGCTGCGGTGAGGGCCAGGAGCGCCGGCCGGTCCTCGGGCTGTTCGCCGCGCAGGACCAGCTTCGGCACCGGCAACTGCCCGCCGCCGTTCGCGCTGCGGCTGTCCGCGGAGAGCTCGTGGAGCACCTCGAGGGCGCGTTCGGCATCGGCCACCGGAACGAGCAGGTGGTCGTGGTGGAATCCGGCCAGCACGTTGCAGCTGATCTTGGCCTCGGTCAGGGCGGCACTGACGGCAGCAGTAAGTCCGATCGCTTCGAGCGAGGAATGCACCTGCAGGGTGATCCAGGCCGCCACGAAGTCGTACTTGAGGCCCAGGGCATCGGCGTCGGCCCGCGGCAGCACCACGGTCAAACCCTCGGCCTCCCGGACCGCGGCCGCAATGTGGCCGGCCAGCGGTTTGCCGTGCGGCCACAGCGCATAGACGTACTCGCCTTCGCGCACCACCGGCCGCATGGTCGCCAGCAAGGTGTTCAGGTCCTTCTCAGCGGGAGTCATGGGCCCAGTCTAGGCAGGTCGGCCCGTCCCACGGCCAATCCGACCGGCAATCCAGGCGGTGCCGGCGGCGGCACCAACGACGACGGCGGCCGCTCCCCCGAAGGGGAACGGCCGCCGTCGTCGGCTTGCTGCCGGCTACTTGGAGTTGGCCGGGGCAGCTTCCTTCGCAGGCGCTTCGGCCGGCTTATCGGCGGCCGGAGCCGGAGCAGCCGCCGGCTTCGGAGCCGGCGTCGCCGCGGCCACGAAGGCCCCGCGCGGGTTGTCCAGGTCCATCAGCTGGGTGGTGTCGCGGCCCAGGAAGAGCTGCCAGAACCAACCGGAGATCACGCGGATCTTGCGCTCGACCGTCGGCATGGCCAGGCCGTGGTAGCCGCGGTGTGCGAGCCAGGCCAGCGGGCCCTTGAGGCCGATGCGGCCGACGAGGTTGATGTTGGCAACGCCCTTCCATTCGCCGAAGCCGGCGACGGCGCCCAGGTTCTTGTGCTTGTAGTCCTTGAGCTCCTTGTCCCAGCGGGAGGCCCACAGGTTCTTGGCAAGCCGCTTGGCCTGGCGCAGCGCGTGCTGGGCGTTCGGGACGCAGGTGCCGTCCGGCAGGCCGCTGCCGGTGAGGTCCGGCACGGCCGCGATGTCGCCGGCGGCCCAGGCATTTTCGATGATGCCTTCGTCGCCGGAGACGCGCAGGTCCGGGAGGACACGGACACGGCCGCGGGGTTCCAGCGGGAAGTCGGTGGAGCGGACCATCGGGTTGGCCTGCACGCCGGCAGTCCAGACCAGGGTGTCGGATTCGAATTCCTGGGCAGGGGTCTTGTCCGGCAGGTTGATGAGCTTCAGGGAGCCCTCGGCGTTGTCCAGCGAGGTGTTGAGCAGCACCTCGATGCCGCGGCTGCGCAGGTGCTCGACGACCCACTCGGCCTGCTTGGCCGTGACCTCGGGCATGATGCGGCCCATGGCCTCGACCAGGACGAAGCGGACTTCCTCCTGCTTGATGCGCGGGTTCTTCTTGACCGCGGCGCGGGCCAGGTCTTCCATTTCGGTGATGCACTCGATGCCGGCGAAGCCGCCGCCGACGACGACGAACGTCAGGGCGCGGGCGCGCTCGGCCGGGTCGGTCATCAGCGAGCCGGTTTCGATGCGCTCCAGGACACCGTTGCGCAGGGCGACGGCTTCCTCGATCGTCTTCAGGCCGATGCCCTTGTCCGCGAGGCCCTTGATCGGGAACGTGCGGGTGATCGCGCCGGCGGCCAGCACGACGTCGAAGTAGGGGATCTCGAAGTTCTCGCCGCCGTCAGCCGGCGCCACCACGGCCGTACGGTTGGCGTGGTCGATCGAGGTGACGCGGCCCTGGATCAGTTCGGTCTGCTTGAGGTGCTTGCGGTGCGAGACGACGGCGTGACGCGCCTCGATGTTTCCGCCGGCCACTTCCGGCAGGAAGGGCTGGTAAGTCATGTAGGGCAGCGGATCCACGACGGTGACGATGCCACCGGCATTCGCGATCTTTTTCTGCAGTTTGAGGGCTACGTACAGGCCGACGTACCCGCCGCCGACGACGAGTACCCTGGGACGGTCCTGGAGCTGAGGGGTGGATGCCATGGATCAAGAATACCGTAGTTTGTGAAAAACTTCACTAACTACTGCGGGGCCTAGTCTTGCACCGAATCCGGCGCCGCTGCCCCCGGGCCGCGGGGGCCCGCGGCGGTGCCTGGGTCGGTGCCCGGCACGGGTGCGGTGCCGGGCCCGCGGAGGGCACGGCGCAGCTGGATGGCGGCCCCGGCGATGATGCAGACGAAGAGCCCGCCGAAGCCGAGGACCACCATTGCCGGGACGGCGCTGTCGGCCGGCGACGGGGCCTCCGCGACGGGAAGGGTGGCTTCGGGCAGGGTCGGCGCCGCACTCGAGGGGCTGGGTTCGGCTGCCGGGGCGGGACTCACCGGGTTTCCCCGCCGGTGCACACGGATCCAATCGGAGATCGAACCCAGCGGATTGAGGGTGGTTTCCGGCACATCGGCCTTCAGTGCAGCCTCGGCGTTCAGCACGCCGAAGCCGTACAGCGGGTCCTTGCCCGGCAGCCCGGCATCCTTCGCGGTGCTGACAATCCGGTTAATAACCTGGCTGGCGGACATCTCCGGCCATTTCGAGCGGATCAGGGCAGCGACGCCGGCAACGATCGGGGTTGCGCCCGAAGTGCCCGCCCACTCGGCGTAGCCGCCGCCGGGCAGGCCGCCGACCAGGTCCTCGGCTGGTGCCGCCACGCCGATGCTGATGCCCTGGGACGAGGAGTCAATGCTGGCGACGCCCTTGCGGTTCAGGCCGGCCACCGTCAGCACGCCGGGGATGGTCGCCGGGGCGCCCACCTGGATGTTGCCGCCCACCCGGTTGCCGGCGGCGGCGACAATGACGACGTCCTTCTGCTCGGCGTAAAGGAACGCCGCGTCCCAGCTTTGCGGCCACTCCGGGGAGGTGCTGCCGAGCGAGATGTTGATGACCCGGGCGCCATTGTCGACGGCCCAGCGGACCGCGGCGGGGATCTGGTCCTGGTCGCTCTTTCCGCCCGGGTTAGCGGATCCGAGCCAGGTGGAGACGGAGAGGATCTCGGCTTCGGGGGCGACGCCGACGATCCCGTCGGGGCCTACTCCGGCTGTGGCTGAGGGCCGGGCCGTGGATTTTGTCGACTTTGCCGGCTGGTGTCCGCGGCCGGCGAGCATGGTCGCCACCAGAGTGCCGTGCTCGGGTTTGGCGCCGATGCTTTTCCTGCCGTCCGCGGCTCCGGCCCCGGACACGTCCGTGCCGCCGGTCAGCACGCCCTTGAGGTCCGGATGTTTGCCGTCCACGCCGCTGTCGATGACGGCGATCTTAACGTTGGCGCCCTTCGAGACGGCCCAGGCCTTCTTGATGCCGGACTCGGCGAGCCAGTACTCCTTGTCGCGGGTGCTGTCCGCGTGTGCAGCGGGGGCAGCCGACAGCGCTCCCGCGACGCTGCCGCCGGCAAGGGCCAGGGCCATCAACGCGGAGGCGGTCCGGCGGCGCCGGGCTGTTGCTCTGGTCATTCGGGTCCAATCGGCGGTGTGGCTGCGGCCGCGACCGTTCCGGGCGCGCGGCAGGGGTGGCGGCTGCTCCTGCCGGCGCTGCCGGACAGGGCCGGGAGTGGGTTGGTGCCGGCGCGGAGCTAGCTGATGCTCAGGGCAATACCGTCCAGAATATCGTGTTCGCTCGTCACGGCCGACGTGATGCGGCCCTCTGTGACGTCCGCCATGCGTTCGAGCACGCGCCGCCAGACCAGGCCGCCGGCGCCGATCACGTCCACCCGGCCCGGGTGCATGTAGGGCAGGGCGGCCCGGGCGTCCCGCGTCATTTCGAGCAGCGAGGTGCAGGCCTCCCGGGCAGTGTCCAGGCCAAGTTCGGTGCCGTGGATGGCGGCCGGCGAGTACTCGGTGAGCTTCAAGGCGTGGGCGGTGATTGTGGTCACTGACCCCGCGACGCCGACCACGGCGGTGGCGCGCTCCAGCGGCACCGTCAGCGCCGCGTGGCTGATGGCGGCGTCGACGTCGGCTTCCGCCGCGGCGATCTGTTCCGCCGTGGGCGGGTCGTCCTGCAAGTGCCGTTCGGTCATCCGGACGCAGCCCACATCGACCGATTTGGCGGCGATGACGCCGTCGGCGTCGCCCAGCACGAACTCCGTGCTGCCGCCGCCCAGATCCACCACCAGCACCGGGTCCTTGCCCCGCGAGGGCAGCACGCTGCTGGCGCCGGCGAAGGACAGGGCGGCTTCTTCGTCGCCGCTGATCACCTCGGGTTCGACGCCGAGCAGTTCCCGGACCCCGCCGATGAAGACCTGGCGGTTCCGGGCGTCCCGGGTTGCGGATGTTGCCACGAAACGGACCTTCCCGGCGCCGTGGCGGCGGATCAGCTCGGCGTAGTCACGGGTGGCCTCGAGGGTGCGGTCCAGCGCGTCCTGGGCGAATTCGCCGGTGGCGTCGACGCCTTGGCCGAGCCTGACGACGCGCATCTCGCGCACGACGTCGGTCAGCTTCGGCAGGGTATCGCCGCCCGCGGCGACATCTGCGATGAGCAGGCGGATGGAGTTGGTGCCGCAGTCGATCGCGGCCACGCGGCTCACTGCCCGGCTCCGGCGGCGGTATCCGCGCCGTTCTCGTCATGCCCGGTTCGGGACTTCCGCACCGGGGCCGGCCGGCCGACGATTTCGGGCAGACCCTGCGGACCGTGCCGGCTCAGGTCCTGGGAAGGGGCCTCTCCGCCGGTGTCCCACGCGCCGTCGCAGTGGCAACGGTCCGGGGTCCACCACTCGCTGATGCCGGCTACGGCCTCGTCGCCGAGCGGGTTGACTCCGGGACCGGCAGCGAGCGAGTGGCCCACCAGGACATGCAGGCACTTCACGCGGGTGGGCATGCCGCCTGCGGAGATCCCGTCGATCTCCGGGACGGCCCCGATGCCGGACCGGGCGCCGATCTCGGCGCGGGACTGCAGGTACGCCTCATGCGCGGCACGGTAGTCCGCCGCCAGCGCCTCGTCGGCACCGAGCCGTTCGTTCATCTCATTCATCAACCCGGCCGCCTCCAGCCTGGACACGGCCGAGGTGATGACCGGATGGGTCAGGTAGAAGGTGGTGGGGAACGGCGTCCCGTTGCTCAGCCGCGGCGAGGTGGCCGCCACCAGCGGGTTGCCGCAGACGCAGCGGGCAGGGATCTCGACGACGTCGCGCACCGGCCGCCCCAATTGCCGGCTGAGCACGTCAAGGTCGCGGGCCGACGGCTGGCGGGAATCCCCCGTCGCTGGGGTCCCTTCCATGGGGGTCGCGTCGATGGGGTTCCCGGTCCGGGGATCGTCCGCTCGGTTCTCGTCCACTGGCGCGGCACCTTCCTGCCCTGTTGGAATTACCGGGTTGCGGTAATCCGGCGGCGGGCGCCGCTCCTAGTCTGTTGCCGACCGCCTGATGGAGTCCCAAAGGGAATCCACCCACGGCAGATTGGCCGGGTCTGTGGCTGTTCCTGCTGCGGCGCCGGAACCGGACGTTGCGGCAGGAAGATCGCTGCCGTAAACCCAGTAGCCGGTTTCGCCGGGCATAACCATGTTAATGCGGTCACGGGCTTGTTGTTTCACGTAGTTCGGGTCCTGCCAGCGCGAGACCTCACGTTTGAGGTCCGTCTGCTTCGCCTGCTGGGCCGAAATTTCGGCCTCCAGGTCAGCTATTTCGGCGCGCTTTTCAAGGAAGATCCTGACCGTGGGCGCCAGCATGATCGTGATGGCGATCATCACGACGCCGAGTGCCAGCAGTCGTCCGGAGAAGGCCTTGGCCGGGACGGGATCGAGCCCGTCGGTTTGCCCGGGCTGTCCGGACTTCGTGCCGGCTCCGCTGCCCGCAGCCGGCGTGGCTGGCCCGGTCTCGCGTGCGCCGGCCTTTGCAGCTCCGGTCTTTGCAGCTCCCGTCCGGGCGGGCGCAGCGGCTCCGCCGACGGGGCCGGGTTTGCCGGTTCCCGGCGCTTCAGACGCCGGCCGTCCGGCGTCGTGGCCGGCTGGCCGGCCGGCGGGTTCGATGCCGTGCCGCGGACTGCCGAAATCAGCCCTGATGACGTCGCCGCCGTCGGCTTCCCCCCGGCCGGAGGCCGGAGACTTCGGGGCCGCAGCAGCGGCCCGGGGAACCTTGGGACGGCGGGTTGCCATGTCACTCCTTCAAACAGGCCAAACGAACCGGCCAAAACAGGCCGCCAAAAAAGAACGGGCCAAAACAGAACCGGTGGCCATGGTCTTTCCACCATAGCCACCGGTACCTGATTCTTGCGGGTACTAGCCCTTGAAACGCGGGAAGGCGCTGCGTCCGGCGTAGCGTGCGGCGTCGTCGAGTTCCTCTTCGATGCGCAGCAGCTGGTTGTACTTGGCGACGCGCTCGGAGCGGGCCGGGGCACCGGTCTTGATCTGGCCCGCGTTGGTGGCAACGGCGATGTCAGCGATGGTGGTGTCCTCGGTTTCGCCGGAGCGGTGCGAGGTGATGGTCGTGTAACCCGCGCGCTGGGCGAGGGATACGGCGTCGAGCGTCTCGGTCAGCGAACCGATCTGGTTGACCTTGACCAGCAGCGAGTTGGCGGTCTTCGAATCGATGCCGGTCTGGAGGCGCTCCGGGTTCGTGACGAACAGGTCATCGCCCACGATCTGGACCTTGTCGCCGATCGAGTCGGTGAGGGCCTTCCAGCCTTCCCAGTCGTTCTCGTCCAGCGGGTCCTCGATGGAGACCAGCGGGTAGTCCGCCACCAGCTCGGCGTAGTAGGCGCTCATCTCGGCGGAGCTGAGGGCCTTGCCTTCGAACTGGTACGCGCCGTCCTTGAAGAACTCGGAGGAGGCGACGTCGAGGGCCAGCGCGATGTCCTTGCCCGGGGTGTAGCCGGCGTTCTTGATGGCTTCCTGGATCAGGTCCAGGGCCGCGCGGTTGGACGGCAGGTTCGGGGCGAAGCCGCCCTCGTCACCCAGGCCGGTGGCCAGGCCCTTGGACTGCAGCACCGCCTTGAGCGCGTGGTAAACCTCGACGCCCCAGCGCAGGCCCTCGGAGAAGGTCTCGGCGCCGAGCGGGACAACCATGAACTCCTGGATGTCGACGTCGGAGTCGGCGTGCGAGCCGCCGTTGAGGATGTTCATCAGCGGCACCGGCAGGACGTGCGCGTTGGGCCCGCCCAGGTACTTGTAAAGCGGCAGGTCGGCCGAGGCGGCCGCGGCGTTGGCAACGGCGAGGGACACGCCCAGGATCGCGTTGGCACCGAGCTTGCCCTTGTTGGCCGTGCCGTCCAGGTCGATCATGGCCTGGTCGATGCTGCGCTGGTCGGTCGCGTCGAAGCCGATGAGGGCCGGGGCGATCTGGTCGATGACGGCGTCGACGGCCTTCTGGACGCCCTTGCCGAGGTAACGGCCCTTGTCGCCGTCGCGGAGTTCCACGGCCTCGTGTTCGCCGGTGGAGGCGCCGGAGGGAACTGCTGCGCGGCCGATCTGGCCGTCGGAGAGCAGGACTTCAACTTCTACGGTCGGGTTGCCGCGGGAATCGAGGATCTCGCGGGCGTGGATGGCATCGATAAGCGCCATGAATATGCTCCTTTGGGTGAAGCGATCTGCTGGGAATCTGACTGCTGGAAATCTAGCGGTGGATCAAGCTGGAAACCGACGTCCTCGTCGCCCCTAGCCTAGTCGAGAGTGGGATAAGTTACGGAAAGCTATCCAGTCCCCGGACGCGGTGCTCCCGCGCCGGTGCCGCCGGGCTCGCTGCCGGGCTGGCTCTCCTGGAAATGGCGGTTGACCGCGCGCAGGGCGCGTTCGGCGTCCAGGCCGTTGCGCCGGGCGGCCGCGACTATGCCGAACAGCAGCTCGCCAAGCTCCCGCTCGGTCGCCGGGGCGGGTGGTCCCGCGGCGGGTGCGGAGGCGGCGGCCACCGTCGCGGGCGCCGGCTCCAACGCAGTCGGCAGTCCGGCCCGTTCGGCCCGGTCCAGAAGCTTCTGCGCCCGGGCCAGCGCCGGCAGCGCGGCCGGGACGCCGTCGAAGGCGTGGCCCCGGCCGGGCTTTTCGGCTTTCTTGACCGCATCCCACTTCAGCACGATCTCCTGGACCGTGGCCGGGAAGGAGTCCTGCAGGGAGCCGTCGGCGCGGAAGACGTGCGGATTGCGCCGGACCATCTTGTCCCGCAGGCCGCGGGCGACGTCGTCGAAGTCGAAGGCGCCGCGCTCCTCGGCGAGCCGGGCATGCAGCACCACCTGCAGCAGGACATCGCCTAGTTCCGCCCGCAGCTCGGCGTCGCCGCCGTCTGACTCGATGGTTTCAGCCACCTCATAGGCCTCCTCGAGGAGGTATTCCACGAGGGATTCGTGGCTGAGGGCGCCCATCCAGGGGCAGTGGACGCGCAGCTCGGCGATGGTTCGCAACAAATCCCTGAGCGGCGCGTCCACCGGGTTGGAGTCCTTAGCCAAGGTCGGCGTAGGCCTCGTTGATGTATTCGACCAGGGCTTCCTTCTCCTCCAGCGGCAGGAACGCGGCTTCGGCTGCGTTCAGGGTCAGCTCGAGCAGGTCGTCCAGGTCGTAGTCGAACGTCTCCACGAGCAGTTCGAACTCGTCGGTGAGGGTCACGCCGCTCATCAGCCGGTTGTCCGTGTTGATCGTGACGTTGAAGCCCAGCTGGTAGAGCATGTCCACCGGGTGGCTTTCGATGCCCTCGCCGAAGCCGGCAATGGCGCCGGTCTGCAGGTTGGAGGACGGGCAGATCTCCAGTGCGATGCCGCGGTCCCGGACCCAGCTGGCGAGCTCGCCGAGGGTTACCAGGCCGATGTTGTCGTCGACCTCGTCGCTGTCGGCGTTGATATCGGAGACATCGTCGGCGTCGGCGGCGTCGGCCTCTTCGAACTCGACGGTGACGTCCTCGGCGATCCGAACGCCGTGGCCCAGGCGCAGGGCCCGGCCGTCAACGAGTGCGGACTGGATGCTCTCCAGGCCGGCGGCCTCGCCGGCGTGGATCGTGGCCGGGAAGTTGTGCTGGGCAAGGTAGGTGAAGGCGTCCTTGAAGCGGGAAGGCAGGAAGCCGTCCTCGGCGCCGGCGATGTCGAAGCCGACCGCACCCTTGTAGCGGTGCCGGACGGCCAGTTCGGCGATTTCCTGGCCGCGGTCGGCGTGGCGCATGGCGGTGATCAGCTGGCCGACCTGGATCTCGCGGCCGGTCTCGGCGACGGCGTCGACGCCTGCATCGAGGCCCGCCTGGACGGCCTCAACGACGTCGTCCAGCGACAGGCCCTGCTGCAGGTGCTGTTCCGGGGCCCAGCGCACTTCGCCGTACACGACGCCGTCGTCCGCGAGGTCTTCAACGAACTCCTTGGCGACGCGGAACAGGCCTTCCTTGGTCTGCATGACGGCGATGGTGTGGTCGAACGTCTCGAGGTAGCGGACCAGCGAACCGGAGTCGGCGGATTCGCGGAACCACTCCCCCAGCGCGACCGGGTCGGCGGAGGGCAGCGTGTGGCCGACCGCTTCGGCAAGTTCAATGATGGTGGCCGGACGCAGTCCGCCGTCCAGGTGGTCGTGAAGGGAAACCTTGGGAAGGCCCTTCAGGTCGAATTCGAGGTCAGGGGCAGCGTCAAGAATAGTCTCAGTCACGTTCCAACCATAGGGTCGGACGGCTCCCCGCGCTACTTGCGGGAAGCGTCGGTCTCCTTCGACCAGGCGGTCAGCGCCGGCTCGGACCCGGAAGCCGCGGCATCGTCCGCCGCGTCGGCCTCCGCGGCTTCCGGCTCGTCGTGCCGGCCCAGGCGCTTGTGCCACCAGCGCAGCAGGTGGTCAACGGCCACTCCGAGGACAATAGCGAAGACGACGGCGATCCCGGCGCTCAGGAGCGGGTTGTGGTGTAGCCAGGGGAAGGAACTGGCCAGAATGCCGATCCCGAGCGAGTAGATCACCCAGGTGACGCAGGCGAAGGCGTCCAGGAGGAAGAACCTGCGGTGCGGGAACCCGGTGGTGCCGGCGACGTAGTTGACGGCCACGCGGCCCCACGGGATGTACCGGGC
The DNA here is from genome assembly GCF_056394105.1 of Arthrobacter sp. 10T419. Lineage (NCBI taxonomy): Bacteria > Bacillati > Actinomycetota > Actinomycetes > Micrococcales > Micrococcaceae > Arthrobacter > Arthrobacter sp. 10T419. Next base: position 155,419 of record NZ_JBFTHF010000006.1, read on the forward strand.
GGTGAAGATCAGCACCGCGCCGCGCTTTTCCAGTTCGTAGCGGGCCCAGGCGAAGACCCGCTGGACCTTGGGCTTGCGCATCCAGCGGAACCGTTCGATGCCGATTTTGCGCCCCAGCAGGTAGGCCATGTTGTCGCCGGCGATGGCGCCGATGAGCGCCGTGAGGCCGAGAATCCACAGATTGGGCTGTCCGCTGTGCCGGGAGTACGCGGCGAGGGCGACAATCAGGGTCTCGCTGGGGACCACCATGGCGAAGCCGTCGACGAAGAAGAACACCAGCAGGAGGGGGTAGATCCACCACTGGCCTGCTGCATGGAGCACTGCCTCATTAATGAACTCCACGCGGGCTGTGCTCCTAGAAAACTGAAGGGGTGGGACGTACCCGGGACGGACATGAGTTACGGCTGGGCGCACACGGCACGGACGTGACGTGAATCGCACCTAAGTGTCCCACGGGCCGGGCGTCCTGCGCTACGCACCGCAGCGATGTTTCCGGCCGTGGCGCGGGCGTTCCCGGCACGGTCCTAACCGGCCGGCGGCGCGGGCCGGTCCGGGTCGTCCGGGACCAGCTCCCCCGGCGCACGGCCGCGAAGCCTGCTCAGGGTGAGGTCGACGGCGATGCCGAGGATGATCGCGCAGATGATCGCGATGGTGGCGCCGAGCAGGTGGTTGTCTTCGAACCATTGCCCGAAGAAAAGGCCGATTCCCACCGAATAGCCGGACCACAGCATCGCGGAAAGCACCGTCAGGGCGACAAAACGGGATTGCGCATAGTTGGTGGCGCCGGCGGTCAGGTTGACGGCCACCCGGCCGATCGGGACAAACCGGGCGACCATGATCAGCGACGCGGGCCGCTTCCGGAGCTCGCCGCCGGCCCAGAGGAAGGCCCGCTGCGCCCGGTATCCGCGCATCCACGCCCAGCGTCCGGTCCCGGTGGCCCGCCCGATAAGGTAGGCGATGTTGTCCCCGGAGAACGCCCCGGCGGCTGCCACGGCCACCAGCAGAAGCGGGTTGGGCACCTCGGCCGCCGCGGCGACGGCGGCCAGGCCCACCACCACCGATTCGCTGGGAACCGGGGGAAAGAACCCGTCGATCAGGCAGCACGCGAACACGAGGAACAGGACCCAGGGTTGGCCTGCGGCGGCCAGGATGAAGTCGTTGATTGCCTGCACGGTTTCCTAACGCACGGCGGTGCCCGGTTTCTCCCGGAATACTGTGGTGCCAGTGTACTGCCGGACCCGGCGCCGTTGCCCTATCATTTGGGGCTGCCAACCCCCCGGGGTTGGGGACCAGGAGTGATAGGGCAAGGCGGCAGCCGGAGCCTCAGGCGATGCGGTCGATGATGAGTTGCTGGGCCGGGCGGGAGCCCTCGGGGGCGATCACGGCGGCGTGCTCGAGCGCTTCCTTGGCACGTTCGAACTTCTCCGGGGTGTCCGTCAGCAGGGTCATCAGCGGCTCGCCGGCGCGGACCGTGGCGCCCGGCTTGGCGTGCATCCGCACCCCGGCGCCGGCCTGGACCTGGTCCTCCTTGCGGGCGCGGCCGGCGCCGAGGCGCCAGGCTGCGACGCCAACGGCCATGGCGTCGAGTTCCACCAGCACGCCGTCGGCCGGCGCGTAGATGGTCTCGGATTCCTTGGCCACCGGCAGTTTGGCGCGCGGATCGCCGCCCTGGGCCTCGATCATCCGGTTCCAGACGTCCATGGCGCGGCCGTCCCGAAGCGCGGCGCGCGGATCGGCATCGTGGACGCCGGCGCAGGCCAGCATCTCCTCGGCCAGCCGGACGGTGAGTTCGACGACGTCTTCGGGGCCTCCGCCGGCGAGGACCTCCACGGATTCCTCGACCTCGATCGCGTTGCCCGCGGTGAGGCCCAGGGGCGTGTTCATGTTGGTCAGCAGCGCCACCGTGTTGACCCCGGCGTCCTTGCCCAGCGCCACCATGGTCTCGGCCAGCTCGCGGGCACGCGCCTCGTCCTTCATGAACGCGCCGCTGCCCACCTTGACGTCCAGGACCAGCGATCCGGTGCCTTCGGCGATCTTCTTGCTCATGATCGAGGAGGCGATCAGCGGGATGGCCTCGACCGTGCCGGTGACGTCACGCAGGGCGTAGAGCTTCTTGTCCGCCGGGGCCAGGCCGGCGCCGGCGGCGCAGATGACGGCCCCCACGTCCTGCAGCTGGGCCAGCATCTCCTCGTTGCTCAACGCCGCGCGCCAGCCGGGGATGGACTCGAGCTTGTCCAGGGTGCCGCCGGTGTGGCCGAGGCCGCGGCCGGAGAGCTGCGGAACGGCGACGCCGAACACGGCCACGAGGGGTGCCAGCGGAAGGGTGATCTTGTCCCCCACCCCGCCGGTGGAGTGCTTGTCCGAGGTGGCTTTCACGCCGCCGTCGGGCCGGCGCAGGCTGGAGAAGTCCATCCGCTCGCCGGAGGCGATCATCGCCGCGGTCCAGCGGGAGATCTCCGCGCGGTCCATTCCGTTGAGCAGGATGGCCATGTTCAGCGCGGCCATCTGCTCATCGGCGATGGCGCCGCGCGTGTAGGCGTCGATCGTCCAGTCGATCTGGGCGGCGCTGAGCACGCCCTTGTCGCGCTTGATGCGGATGATGTCGACGGCGTCGAAGGCTTCAGTGCCGCTGGCAGTGGTGCTGGTGGTCTGTGTCACCGGGTTTCCTCCAGGTGTTGGGGGCCAAATGCGTCGGGAAGCACCTGGTCCATCGTCTTGATGCCCTGTGTGGTCATGAGTTCCATGTCCGGGGCCCGGAATTCGTAGAGCAGCTGCCGGCAGCGCCCGCACGGCATCAGCACGTTGCCGTCCGCGTCCACGCAGTAGAAGGCGCGCAGCAGGCCGCCGCCGGTCATGTGCAGGCTGCCGACCAGCGCGCACTCGGCGCACAGCGTGAGCCCGTAGCTGGCGTTTTCGACGTTGCAGCCGCTGACGATCCGGCCGTCCGCGGTGAGGGCCGCTGCCCCCACCGCGAACTTCGAATACGGCGCATAGGCGTTCTTCATCGCCGCGACCGCGGCGGCCTCGAGGGCTGCCCAGTCCACGCCGGCGGCCGGGACCGCTGCCGGGTTGCCGTTCCCGCTAATGTGATCAGCCATGGTCAGCCCTTCACGTACGGGATGCCGCTGGCCGCCGGCGGCCGGGAGCGTCCGACGAGCCCGGCCACGGCGAGCACCGTCACGAGGTACGGCAGCATCGCCATGAACTGGCTCGGAACCGGGGTGCCGATGATCGTCACGATGCTTTGCAGGTTGTCGGCGAAGCCGAACAGCAGCGCCGCGAAGAATGCGCCGATCGGGTTCCAACGGCCGAAGATCAGTGCGGCCAGGGCGATGAAGCCGCGTCCGCCGGAGATTTCCTTGGTGAAGCTGTCGATCGCCACGAGGGTGAAGAAGGAACCGCCGATGCCGGCGATGGCGCCGCCGAGGGTGACGTTCCAGAAGCGGGTGGCGTTGACCTTGATGCCCATGGTGTCGGCTGCCTGCGGGTGTTCGCCGACGGCGCGGACGCGCAGGCCCCACTTGGTCTTGAACAGCCCTACCCAGACCACGATCACGGCGATGTACATCAGGTAGCCGATCAAGGACTGCTTGAACAGGATCGGGCCGATCAGCGGGATGTCGCCCAGGACCGGGATGGTGATCGGGTCCAGGTGCGCGGGAGAGTTGAACTTGTCCTTGTCCGCCTGCATGACCGTGCTGAACAGGAAGCCGGTGACGCCGGAGACGAGGACGTTGAGCACGACGCCGACGATGATCTGGTTGACCACGTACTTGATGCTGAACAGGGCCAGGATCATGGAGACGAGGGCCCCGGCGATGGCCGCCGCGAGCAGGCCCAGGAAGGGGTTGTGCGTCAGGGTGGCGATGATCGCGGCCGTGAAGGCGCCGCCCAGGAGCTGGCCTTCGATCGCGATGTTCACGACGCCGACGCGTTCGCAGAGCACGCCGGACAGGGAGCCGAAGACCAGCGGCACGGCCAGGGTCACGGACCCTGCGATCAGCCCGGCGAGGGAAATGCTGGTGGTGCGGGCCCCGCCGACCACCCAGATCAGGAACGCGGCGACAAACAGCGCGATGAAGGCGATCGTGACCCAGGCCGGGACCTTGCGGTTCCGGGTCTTGAGGAACACGGCATAGCCGGCCAGCGCCAGCATGATCACCGAGAGAACGATGCCGCCGAGGAAGGCCTGAACCTCCAGGGCCGGCAGCTGGAAGAAGTCGCTCCCGGTGGAGATTCCGAACTTGGCGGTCTGGTGCGGCCCCATCAGTCCGAAGAAGACGAACGCCACGATGGCCAGCACCAGCAGGGTGACCGGGAGCTTCCAGGTCACGGGCTTGGCGGTCACGGCCGTGTGGTGGTGCTTGGCCGCGGGAGCTCCCCCGTCCAGGGGTGCAGGCTGCGGCTTCCCCGGCTGGGGCGACGTTGCTGTTGTGCTCATGCTGCTACTCCGGTGGTTGCTGCCGTCTTGGACTTGTTGGCCTTGACGGCCTTCTTCTTGCGCGGGTTCAGGCCGAACACCGCCCGCACCAGCGGCGGGGCGGCGATGAAGAGCACGATCAGCGACTGGACCACCAGCACGATGTCGATCGGGGTTCCGGTCTGGATCTGCATCTGGACGGCCCCGGCGCGGAAGGCGCCGAAGAGCAGGCCTGCGGCGAAGGTGCCCCACGGCGTCGAGCGTCCCAGCAGCGCAACCGTGATGGCGTCAAAGCCGTAGGTGGCCGCGACGCCGTCGGTGAGGACCTTTTCGGTGCCGGCCACCTGGGCGACGCCGGACATGCCGGCGAGGGCGCCCGCGATGGCCATCACCAGGATGGTGGCGCGCGGGACGTTGATGCCGGCGGTCAGGGCGGCCTTCGGGTTGGCGCCGACGGCCCGGAATTCGAAGCCGATCGTGGAGCGGTTCAGCACCCACCAGACGAAGACGGTCGCCGCGATGGCCAGGATGAAGCCCAGGTGCAGCCGGTACTGGGTGCCCAAAATCTGCGGGTAGACGGCACTGGGGTCCAGGATCGGGGAAATCGGGTTGGTCTCGCCCGGCCGCTGGAACGCGGGGGTGTTGAGCAGGTAGCGCAGGAAGTACAGCGCGATGTAGTTGAACATGATCGTCAGGATCACCTCGTGGGCGCCGGTGCGGGCCTTGAGGAAGCCGACCAGGCCGGCCCAGAGGGCGCCGCCGAGGATGCCGGCCACGAGGACCAGCAGCAGGTGCAGGCCCATCGGCAGGTGCAGGGCGAAGCCGACCCACGAGGCGAGGATGCCGGCCATGATGATCTGGCCCTGAGCACCGATGTTGAAGAGTCCGGCGCGGAAGGCCAGGGCGACGCCGAGGCCGGCGGTGATCAGCGGGGTGGCGATGGTGAGGGTTTCCATCAGCGGGGCGAACTGCCCGGCCGCGCCGGTGCCGCGGGGGTTGAACACGGAGCCCTGGAAGAGCGCCACGTAGGAGCGGGTGGCGGCAGACCAGACGGCGGAGAAGAAGTCGCTGGGCCGGGCGAAGAGGTAGCCCGCGCTCGCGCTGACGGCCTTGTCCGTGCTGGCGATCAGCAGGCCGCCGAGGATCAGCGCGAGCAGCACGGCCAGCACGGAGACCATGCCGCTTCCGGTGAAGATTTTGCGCATGAGCGAGTCGGGGCCGCCGGGGACGATGCCGCTCTGGCCCGAGACCGGGACGGCCGAGGGGCGCATTGCCCCGCCAGCGGTGTCCAGCGAGGTGGCGGTGGTGGCGTCCGTGGCGTCGGGGGTTTCGGCGGTTTCGACGTCGGGGGTGTTCGGCGTCGCGGTTGGCTGGGCTGCGGTTCCCGCGGTTTTCGCCGGATCGGATTCAGCCGCGTGGCGTGGCCGGTTGGTTTCAGTCATGGTGCTCTCCTACGGCGCCGGAGGTGGACTCCTGTGCGGGCTGGGCGGCGGCGGCCGGGGCGGCGGCTGCGGTTGCCGGGGTCTTGGTGCTGTCGGCGTGGGCCTCGTCGGGCGACAGGCCGGCCATCATGAGGCCCAGGACGTCACGTCCGGTGCCGGCCGGGACGATGCCCACCAGCCTGCCCTTGTAAAGCACGGCGATCCGGTCCGCCAGCTCGATCACTTCGTCGAGTTCGGTGGAGACGATCATCACGGGGGTGCCGTGGTCGCGTTCCGCTACGATCCGCTTGTGCAGGAACTCGATGGAGCCGACGTCGACGCCGCGGGTCGGCTGGGACGCGATAAAGAGGCGCAGCGGGCGCGACAGCTCGCGAGCCATGACCACCTTCTGCTGGTTGCCGCCGGACAGGGTGCCCGCGGCGAGCGAGCCGGACGGGGTGCGCACGTCGAACTCGTCGATCCGGGTCTTCGCGTTTTCCAGCACCTTCGCCGGGCTCATGCTGATGCCCTTCGCGAACGGTTCCTGGTCGTAGCGGTCCAGGATCAGGTTCTCGGCGATCGAGAACGTTCCGATCAGACCGTCCACCGAGCGGTCCTCGGGCACGAAGCCGACGCCGGCCTTCAGCACGTCCTTGACGCTGCGGCCCACCAACTCCTCGCCGTCGAGCAGGATGGAGCCGTGGACCCGGTCCTGCAGGCCGAGGATCGCCTCGGTCAGCTCGGTCTGCCCGTTGCCCTGCACGCCGGCGACGGCCAGGATCTCGCCGCGGGCAATGTCGAAGCTGATCCCGTCCACGACGTGCTGGCCGCTCGGTGCGATCACGGTGAGGTCCTTGACCTGGAACGTGGTCTCCTGCGGCCGGGCCGGGGCCTTGTCCAGGGTCAGGTTGACTGCCCGGCCCACCATCATGGAGGCGAGTTCCGTCGTCGAGGCCGTGGGGCTGGCCGTGCCGACGACCTTGCCGCGCCGGATCACCGTGATGGTGTCCGAGACGGCCTTGACCTCGCGCAGCTTGTGCGAGATGAAGACGATCGAGGTGCCGTGGCTCTTGAGCTGGCGCATGATGTCCAGCAGCTCGTCGGTGTCCTGCGGGGTCAGCACGGCGGTGGGCTCGTCGAGGATGAGCACCTTGGCGTCGCGGACCAGGGCCTTGATGATCTCCACGCGCTGCTGGACGCCGACCGGCAGGTCCTCGATCAGGGCGTCGGGGTCGACGTCGAAGCCGTACCGGTCGGAGATCTCCTGGATCTTCCGGCGGGTGTCATCGAGATTGAGGAAGCCGCCGGCCTTGGTGGTTTCCGCCCCGAGGGCCACGTTTTCGGCGACCGTGAAGACCGGGACCAGCATGAAGTGTTGGTGCACCATGCCGATGCCTGCCGCCATCGCGTCCCCCGGGCCGCGGAAGCTGACGGGTTTGTCGTCGATGAGGATTTCGCCCTCGGTGGGTTCGTAGAGCCCGTAGAGGACGTTCATCAGTGTGGACTTGCCGGCGCCGTTCTCGCCGAGCAGACAGTGGATCTGCCCGGGTTCAACGACCACGTCAATGTGGTCGTTGGCTACCAGGGAGCCGAAGCGTTTGGTGATCCCCTTGAGTTCAAGTTTCAAAACTCTGACCAATCTCGAAGTGTGTCCGGGTCACGACCGGACGGGGTGATGGGGCTGCAGAACCAGCCTAGTGCCTGCCGCCAGCGCTGCGGCCAAGAGTAGCCGCAACGAAAAGCGCCACAGCCCGTGCGGTCTGGGACCGTCCGGGCCGTGGCGCTTAGCGGCGGAAGTTACGCCTTCGGGCTGGCTGCGGACTCAACCTTCAGCTTGCCGTCGGCGATGTCCTTCTTGATCTGGTCCAGCTCGGACTTCAGTTCGGCCGGAACCTGGGAGTCCAGGTCGTGGAACGGAGCCAGCTGGACGCCGTCGTTCGCGAGGGTGCCGACGTAAGGCGTGTTGGTGAACTTGCCTTCCGTGTCTTCCTTCACGACGGTCTCAACGGCCTCGCCCATCTGCTTCATCACGGAGGAGAGCATGATGTCCTTGTAATCCGGGGCGGTCAGGAAGCCGTCGGAGTCAACCCAGATGAGCTTGACGTCCTTGCCTGCTGCCTTGGCTTCCTTCAGCGCTGCGCCTGCACCCTTGCCGACCGGACCGGCGACGGGCATGACAATGTCCGCACCCTGGTCCAGGAAGTTCTGGGTGAACTGCTTGCCCTTGTCCTGCTTCTCGAAGTCGCCGGTGAAGGAGCCGTCCTGCTTGGCCTTGTCCCAGCCAAGAACCTTGACGTTCTTGCCCTTCTTCTCGTTGTAGTACTTCACGCCGTCGGCGTAGCCGTCCATGAAGATGGTGACGGTGGGGATCTTGATGCCGCCGAAGGTCGCGACGGTACCGGTCTTGGTGGTGCCCGCGGCGAGGTAGCCGGCCAGGAAAGCAGCCTGGGCCGTGTCATAGATGATCGGCTTGACGTTGGCGATCGGCTTGTCGTAGCCGAAGTCGATGATCGCGAAGTGCTTGTCCGGGTTCGCCGTGGCCTGGGCCTTGGTGGCGTCGCCGAGCAGGAAGCCGACCGTGATGGTCAGGTTGCAGCCGGCAGTGACCATGGCGCGCAGGTTCGGCTCGAAGTCGTTGTTGGTCTTCGACTCAACCTGGTTGACCTTGATGCCGAGATCCTTCTCGGTCTTCTTCAGGCCCTCGTAGGAGGACTGGTTGAACGACTGGTCGTCGAATCCGCCGGAGTCGGACACGATGCAGCCGGTGTAGTTGCTGGCGCTTGCGCTGGCGGTGCTGCTGGCGGTCGGGGCAGCCCCGCAACCGGTGAGCAGCAAAGCGGCCGCACCTGCGGTGGCGACGCCGGCCATTGAACCGCGCTTGAAAGTTGCGCGCAGTGAGTTCGTCAAAGTTCCTCCAGGAAGAAAGAGATAGGCGCTACGACGGGAGTTCAATGAGTGTCTGCTTCCGGTTTTCCCCCGAAACACTGTTGTCACTGACGGATTCGCAGCACTGCGCCGAGGCGCACTGATGCAAGTTACTTTAGTGTCATGGAACACGTCGAGTAACACACTTCACAGCCATTTCACAGATTGTTGAGAACTTGTTACCAAGCGCTGCGCCGTTCCCGCGCGACCGTACGCGTGAGGCCCCGAAATCGTGGAAATCGGGGCCCCAGGGGCAACGTTCGCGCCTGCGCTGGAGGCGGAGTTAGCTTAGAGGCGGACCAGCATCTTGCCGGTGTTGGCGCCCTCCAGCAGGTCCATGAAGGCCTGCGGTGCGTTCTCCAGCCCGTCCACCACGGTCTCGTCGTAACGGACGGTGCCGTCGGCCAGCCAGCCGGAGAGCTTCTCGACGAACTCGCCCATGTACTGCCAGTAACCGCCCACCAGGAAGCCCTTGAGGGTCAGCTGCTTGCCGATGGCCAGCATGAGGTTCCGCGGGGCCGGCGTCGGCTCGGTGGAGTTGTACTGAGAGATGGCGCCGCACATGGCGACGCGGCCGCCGACGTTGAGCACGGACAGCGCGGCCTCGAGGTGCTCGCCGCCGACGTTGTCGAAGTAGACGTCGATGCCCTTCTCCCCCGCGGCCTCCTTCAGCAGGTCCCGGACCGGGCCGTCATGGTAGTTGAAGGCGGCGTCGAAGCCGAGCTCCAGCAGGCGGGCCACCTTCTCCGGGGTGCCGGCGCTGCCGATCACCCGGGAGGCGCCCATGGCCTTGGCAATCTGCCCCACCAGCGAGCCGACGGCGCCGGCTGCGCCGGAGACGAAGACGGCCTCGCCCGGCTTGAACTCGGCGACCTTGAGCAGTCCGGCGTAGGCGGTCAGGCCGGTCATGCCGAGGGCACCCAGGAAGGCCGACGCCGGGGCCAGGTCGGTGCGGGCCGGCGTCGTCGCGGCGGCGTCCAGGACGGCGTACTCGCGCCAGCCGAGGCTGTGCACCACAGTGTCCCCAACCGCGCGGTCGGCCGAGCGGGAGGCGATGACCTCGCCGACGGCGCCGCCCTCCATGGCGGCGTCCAGGGCGAACGGCGCGGAGTAGGACTTCACGTCGTTCATCCGGCCGCGCATGTAGGGGTCCACGGAGATGAACAGGTTGCGAACCAGGACCTGGCCGTCCTGGAGCTCCGGCAGCGGGGATTCGGCCAGCCGGAAGTTCTCCGGCACGGGGCGGCCGTGCGGGCGGGAGGCCAGCTGGATCTCTCGGGTGGTGGCGGGAAGGGTGCTGTTCTCGGTGCTCATGCGGCGAGCTCCAGGATGGTGATGTCTACGGTGATGTTGCCACGGGTGGCGTTGGAGTAGGGGCAGACCTCGTGGGCCTTGGCGACGAGCGCTTCGGCGGTTTCGCGGTCCACGGCCGGCAGCGCGATCTCGAGTTCGGCGGCGATGCCGTAGCCGGAGCCGCCGTCGAGGGCGCCGAGGTGGATCTTCGCGGCGACGGCGGAGTCGGTCAGGTCCGCCTTCTGCTGGCGGCCCACCAGGCGCAGGGCAGAGTGGAAGCAGGCGGCGTACCCGGCGGCGAAGAGCTGCTCGGGGTTGGTGCCTTCGCCGTTGCCGCCGAGCTCAACCGGGCTGGCCAGGGTGACATTGAGTTTGCCGTCGGACGTCTGCGCGTTGCCGTCGCGGCCTTCGCCGGAGGCCAGTGCTTCGGCCGTATAGAGGGTCTTCATGGGGATTCCAATCTGTTGGGGGAAGGGAAGCTTGTGGGGTTGCCGCGCGGCCGCAGCCCGCAATTGGCGGGGCCGGTCAGCGGCCGGACTGCAGCGCGGCGGTGAGCCGGCCCAGGGTCTCGCGGAGCTGGTCGAGCTCGTTAGCGGAGAGTCCGGCGGCATCGGCGAGCCGCTGCGGAATTCCGGTGGCACGGGCGCTGAGGGCGGCGCCGGACTCAGTGAGGAAGACCTCGACGCGCCGTTCGTCCGCCGCGGACCGCCGTCGTTCCACGTATCCCAGGTACTCGAGGCGCTTGAGCAGCGGCGAGAGGGTTCCGGAGTCCAGCCCGAGTTCCTCGCCCAGCTCGCGGACGCTGCGGGGCTGGTCCTCCCAGAGCACCATCATCACGAGGTACTGCGGGTACGTCAGTCCGAGTTCCTCGAGTATGGGCCGGTAGACGGCGGTAGCGGCCCGCGAAGCCGAGTACATGGCGAAGCACACCTGCCTGTCCAGGCGGGGGGCGTCGGTCCCGGCGGACGCAGGGGAATCAGTTTTGCTCACCTAAAAACCTTAGCGCACAACTAAGTTGCGCACAACTGAGTTGTGCACAACGCATTTACCGGTGCAGCCGCCCGCCGGATTTCCCCAACTCAAGGGGCGCCGACGGCGTGTCCGCAGGCAGCGCTGGCGCGTCCCGGCCCCGCGAAGGGAAAGGTGGGGAATTTCCGCGGGCACGCCCGCCCTTGAGCAGGCGAAGGTGCGGCTCCGGAGCGTCGGCCGGCGCCTGCCCTAGAGGTCGCGGAGGGTGCGGAGGGCCGCCGCCGTGAGCACCCGGATGCCGAGGCCCAGGGCGCGTTCGTCCAGGATGTAATCGCCGCGGTGCAGGTCGTACTCCTCGCCGCCGGGAGTTTTCGTGCCCAGCCGCATCATCGCGCCGGGCAGGTCCGCGAGGAACCAGGCGAAGTCCTCGCCGCCCATCGACTGCGGCGTCAGCACCACGGAGCTCTCGCCGATTTCGGCCCGGGCCGAAGCCTCGATCAGCGCGGTCTCGTGTTCGGAGTTCACCACGGGCGGCACGCCGCGGGTGTGCTCCAGGTGCACGTCGACGCCGTAGGGCGCCGCGATCTGCTGCACCACCTCGTCGAGGATCTCCCCCGCGCTGTGCCAGGCATCCCGGTCCAGGCAGCGCATGGTGCCGGCCATGTAGCCGCTCGCCGGGATGGCGTTCGGTGCGGAGCCAGCCGAGATGTGTCCCCAGACCACGGACACCCCGCTGCGGACGTCGACGCGCCGGGAGAGCACGGCCGGGACGTTGATGGCGATCTGCGCGAGGGCGAAGACGAGTTCCTCGGTCAGGTGCGGGCGCGAGGTGTGGCCGCCTCGGCCGCTCAGTTCAATCTTGATGGTGTCCGACGCCGAGGTGATGGCGCCGATCCGGGTGCCGATCTTGCCGACCTCGATCCGGGGGTCGCAGTGCAGCGCCAGGATCCGCGGCACCCCCTCCAGCACACCTTGTTCGATGCACGCGTGCGCCCCGCCGGGCATGGTCTCCTCGGCCGGCTGGAAGATGATCCGCACCGTGCCGCCCAGCGGCGAGGAGTCGTGCATCCGCTGCAGGATCAGGGCGATGCCCAGCATCGTGGTGGTGTGGACGTCGTGGCCGCAGGCGTGCGTCACGCCGTGGTTCTTGGACGCGAACGGCAGTCCGGTCTCCTCGATGATGGGCAGGGCGTCAATGTCGCCGCGGAGCGCGGTGGCGATGGGGCCCTCGCCGACATCCACGGTCAGCCCGGTACCCTCGAGCCGGCGCGGGGTCAGGCCGGCAGCCTCAAGCCGCTTGGCCAGCTTATCCGTGGTGCGGAACTCCTTGAAGGACAGCTCGGGGTGCGCATGCAGGTCGCGGCGGAAGGCGATCAGCTCCGGCAGGAGTGGCTCCAGCCACGGCCCCACCAGGGTGGTTGGCTCAGCTTCAGTAGTGTAATTGCGCACACAATCACTCTAGCGAGAGTCAGAAAAATAGCGGCATCGCTGTCGGACGGTTACGGCAGGACAGTCCCGCTTAGCTGAAGAAGACTAGAGGACGTCCGTGTCGCCGCTGGCCTTGAGCGCGTCCACGGCGGCCTTGACCCGCTGCGAATGCGCCTTCGTCATCACGAGCAGGGCATCGGGGGTGTCCACGATCACCACATCCTCGATGCCGATCAGGGCGATCACACGCTTGGTGTCGGAGACCACCACGCCGCTCGAGTTCTCAGTGAAGACCCGGGCACCCTCGCCGATCACGGTGACGTCGTCGACCTCCTTGGCACTGTTGAGCCGGCCCACGGAGGCGAAGTCCCCGACGTCGTCCCAGCGGAAGGTGCCGGGCACGACGGCGACGTCCCCGGCTGCCGCGGCGGGCTCGGCGACCGCGTAGTCGATGGCGATCTTGGGCAGGGTTGGCCAGACGCGGGAGGTGACCTCGTCGCGCAGCGGGGTGTCCCAGGCCTTGGCAATCTCCTGCAGGCCCGCGAAGAGTTCCGGCTGGTTGGCCTCCAGGTGCTTGAGCATGAGCGAGACCGGCGCGACGAACATGCCCGCGTTCCAGACGTACTCGCCGCTGTCCACGTACTGCTGGGCGACTTCCTCGCTGGGCTTCTCGACGAATTCGACGACTGTGTGGGCGCTCGGGGCGCCGGGCACACTCAACTTGTCGCCGGCGCGGATGTAGCCAAAGCCGGTGGACGGGTGCGTGGGCTTGATGCCAATGGTGACGATCTTGCCGGCGGCCGCCGTGTGGATGGCCTCACGGACCGCGTCCTGGAACAGTGCGTCGGGGCTGATGACCTGATCCGCGGCGAAGGAACCCATGATCGTTTCCGGATCGCGCTCGAACAGGATCGCCGCGGCGAGGCCGATGGCCGCACCCGAGTCCTTGGGCTCGCTCTCCAGCACCAGGTCCGCCTCGCGCACCTCGGGCAGTTGGCGGCACACGGCCTCGCGGTGCGCCGTTCCGGTGACGACCAGTACGCGGCTGCCGGCGAGGGGTTCCAGCCGGTCGTAGGTGGCGCGCAGCAACGTGCTGCCGGATCCGGTGAGATCGTGCAGGAATTTGGGGGCGGCGGCCCGGGACAGCGGCCAGAGCCGGGTCCCCACACCGCCTGCCGGAATCACCGCGATGAAACGCCGCAGCGGGGAGTCCGCCGCAGCGTCCTGGGGTGAGTCATGGCTGGCCATATTGTCTGTAGTCATCACGGCTACTTTAGCGGAACGCCGCCCGCACACCCCGGAGTTGGCACGCAACGCACGCAAACGGAGTCGACGGCGGCGCAAGCGAATGTGGCGTTCGTCTCAAAAGCGGTCAAAAACCGCGCCGAGCGCCGTCACCATCGATCCGCTGAATTGAATAAGCTGAGGGCGAAGCCTAGATTTAGGCTTGAGCTTACGAGTGCTCTCGCAGCAGGCGTTCCCCCCGCGTGGATCCCATGCCAGCGCCGCTGTGTTGCAGGGAGGTTTATTCAGTGCCGACAAAACCAGCTGGCACCTTGTACCGCGGCCGTGAAGGCATGTGGTCCTGGGTTGGACACCGCGTTACCGGTGTAGTGATCTTTTTCTTCTTGTTGGTCCACGTGCTGGACACCTCATTGGTGCGTGTGTCCCCCGAGGCCTACACCGCCGTGATCGGTGCCTACAAGAACCCCCTTATGGCCCTGGGTGAAACGGGCCTCGTCGCAGCGATCGTATTCCACGCCTTCAACGGCCTGCGGATCATCGCCGTCGACTTCTGGAAGAAGGGCGCGAAGTACCAGCGCCAGATGCTGTGGACGGTCCTGGCCCTCTGGGTCGTCGTCATGGTGGGCTTCTCCATCCGCCACCTGTCCCTCGCCCTCGGAGGTCACTAAGCCATGAGTGCAACCATTCAGAGTCCGCGCAGCGGCAAGATTGCGCCGCAGTACCGCCGCAGCGGTTCGTCCAAGGGCAACTTCGAAATGCTGGCATGGCTCTTCATGCGGCTTTCCGGCGTCGTCCTCGTGGTCCTCATCTTCGGCCACCTGACCGTCAACCTGCTGGTGGGCGAAGGCATCCACGCGATCGACTTCGGCTTCGTGGCCGGCAAGTGGGCCGACCCGTTCTGGCAGGTCTGGGACCTGGCCATGCTGTGGCTCGCCATGCTGCACGGCACCAACGGCGTGCGCACCATCATCAACGACTACGCCGAAAAGGACGCGACGCGTCTCTGGCTGAAGATCGTGCTCTACGCCGCGGCCGCAGCCATCATCATCCTCGGCACGCTGGTGATCTTCACCTTCAACCCGTGCCCAGTGGTCGACGGCGTGCAGCTGCCCGGCGGGTTCTGCCCCGCTCCGTAGCGGCCCGGGCCTCCGGGCGCTGATCCTTGCCTGCCCGCGCGGGACACAGGGATCACGAGACTTCACTGCGCAGGCTCCGCCGGCGGTGTTTTACAGCGAATTTTGAGAGAAAGAGCATCTGGTATGCAGGTCCATAAGTACGACGTCGTCATTGTCGGTGCCGGTGGCGCTGGCATGCGCGCCGCGATCGAATCCGGTCAGCGTGCGCGAACAGCAGTACTGACCAAGCTTTACCCCACGCGCTCCCACACCGGCGCGGCACAAGGCGGCATGTGTGCAGCCCTGGCCAATGTCGAGGAAGACAACTGGGAGTGGCACACCTTCGACACCATCAAGGGCGGCGACTACCTGGTGGACCAGGACGCCGCCGAGGTCATGGCGAAGGAAGCGATCGACGCCGTCCTGGACCTTGAGAAGATGGGCCTGCCGTTCAACCGCACGCCCGAGGGCCGGATCGACCAGCGCCGCTTCGGCGGCCACACCCGCGACCACGGCAAGGCTCCGGTCCGCCGTGCCTGCTACGCCGCGGACCGCACCGGCCACATGATCCTGCAGACGCTGTACCAAAACTGCGTCAAGCACAACGTCGAGTTCTACAACGAGTACTACGTCCTCGACCTGCTCACCGTCGAGGAAGACGCAGTCCGCGAGGACGGCACGGCGTACAAGCAGAAGCGCGTTGCCGGCGTCGTGTCCTACGACCTCGCCTCCGGCGAACTGCACGTCTTCCAGGCCAAGTCCGTGGTGTTCGCCTCCGGCGGCGCCGGCAAGGTCTTCAAGACCACCTCCAACGCCCACACCCTCACCGGTGACGGCATGGGCATCGCGTTCCGCCGCGGCATCCCGCTGGAGGACATGGAGTTCTTCCAGTTCCACCCAACCGGCCTGGCCGGCCTGGGCATCCTGCTCTCCGAGGCCGCCCGCGGCGAAGGCGCGATCCTGCGCAACTCCGAGGGTGAGCGCTTCATGGAGCGCTATGCACCCACCATCAAGGACCTCGCCCCGCGCGACATCGTGGCCCGCTCCATGGCCAACGAAGTCCGTGAAGGCCGCGGCTGCGGCCCGAACAAGGACTACGTCCTGCTCGACCTGACGCACCTCGAGCCGGCGCACATCGACGCCAAGCTCCCGGACATCACCGAGTTTGCCCGCACCTACCTGGGTGTGGAGCCGTACACGGAGCCGGTTCCGGTCTTCCCGACGGCGCACTACGCCATGGGCGGCATCCCCACCAACATCAGCGCCGAGGTCCTGCAGGACAACGACACCGTCGTCCCGGGTCTCTACGCGGCGGGCGAGGTTGCCTGCGTCTCGGTGCACGGTTCCAACCGGCTGGGCACCAACTCGCTGCTGGACATCAACGTCTTCGGCAAGCGCGCGGGCATCGCCGCCGCCGAATACGCCAAGACCGCGGACTTCGTGGAACTGCCCGCGGATCCCGAGGCCTACACGCTGAACCTGCTGGAGCACGTCCGCACCTCTGACGGCACCGAGAAGGTGGCCCAGATCCGCAAGGAACTGCAGGACACCATGGACGCCAACATGCAGGTGTTCCGCACCGCCGAGACGCTCAACCAGGTCCTGAAGGACATCGCGTCCTTCGAGGAGCGGTACCAGCGCATCAGCGTCCAGGACAAGGGCAAGCGCTTCAACCTGGACCTGCTCGAGGCCGTGGAACTGGGCTTCCTGCTGGAGCTCGCCAAGGTCATGACCGTGGCGGCCCTGCACCGCGAGGAATCCCGCGGCGGACACTTCCGCGAGGACTTCCCCGAGCGCGACGACGAAAAATTCATGAAGCACTCCATGGCGTACAAGGATGACCACGCACCGGCGGACGGTTCCGCCGAGTCGATTGCCGGCATCCGGCTTGCCACCAAACCGGTGGTCTTTACGCGCTACGAGCCGATGGTGAGGAAGTACTAAGATGACCGCTGAACTCGCTGAGCCAGCCTCCAAGATCGAACTGCCCGCCGGCGTCGGCGGCGGCGGGGACATCCCGTCCTTCGACGTCCACCTGCAGGTGCGCCGCTACAACCCGGAGGTCTCCGACGAGTCCACCTGGGACGACTTCCACGTCACCATGTACGGCACGGACCGTGTCCTGGACGCCCTGCACAAGGTCAAGTGGGAGATTGACGGCAGCGTCTCCTTCCGCCGGTCCTGCGCCCACGGCGTCTGCGGTTCCGATGCCATGCGCATCAACGGCCGCAACCGCCTCGCCTGCAAGACCCTGCTCAAGGACCTGGACACCTCCAAGCCCATCACGGTCGAGCCGATCAAGGGCTTGCCGGTGGAAAAGGACCTGATCGTGGACATGGAGCCGTTCTTCCAGTCCTTCCGCGAAGTCATGCCCTTCCTGATCAACCGCGGCCACGAGCCGACCAAGGAACGCCTGCAGTCCGCCGAGGACCGCGAACGGTTCGACGACACCACCAAGTGCATCCTGTGCGCCGCGTGCACCTCGTCCTGCCCGGTGTTCTGGACCGACGGCCAGTACTTCGGCCCGGCCGCGATCGTCAACGCGCACCGCTTCATCTTCGATTCCCGTGATGACGCCGGCGACATGCGCCTGGAGATCCTCAACGACAAGGAAGGCGTGTGGCGCTGCCGCACCACCTTCAACTGCACCGAGGCCTGCCCGCGCGGCATCCAGGTCACGCAGGCAATCGCCGAGGTCAAGCAGGCCATCCTGGCCCGCAAGATCTAGCGCACGCCTGCCACCAGCTCCAACGACGACGGCGCCTCCCACCCTCCGGTGGGGGCGCCGCCGTCGTAAGCCCCCTAAATGAAAGGGCCCCCGTGTCCCGCTCCGAAAAAGTGTCCTTCGAAGGTTCCACCGGCGAGCTGCTCTCCGGCGTCATCGACCTCCCCGAGGGTCCGGTAAAAGGCTGGGGCGTGTTCTCCCACGGCTTCACGCTGGGCAAGGACAGCCCCTCGGCCTCACGGATGTGCAAGGCGCTGGCGGACAACGGGGTGGGCATGCTCCGCTTCGACAATCTCGGCCTGGGCGAGTCCGCTGGGCTCTGGTCCGAGGGGTCCTTCAGCCACAAGGTGGCGGACACCGTCCGGGCGGCCGAGTTCATGCGCGACTCCGGCCGCGCCGTCTCGCTGCTCGTGGGTCACTCGTTCGGCGGGGCCGCGGTGCTGGCGGCCGCCGGGAGCATCCCGGAACTCGACGCCGTCGCCACGGTAGGGGCACCGTTCTCGCCCAAGCACGTCGCGCATGTCTTTGACGCCGCGCTGGACCGCATCCTGAGCGAGGGCAGCGCCGAGGTGGACCTCGGCGGCAAGCGGGTGGAGATCCGCCGGCATTTCGTCGAGGACCTGGAAAACGCGGACCTGACCGATTGCATTCGGCGGCTGCACAAGCCCCTGATGGTGCTGCACTCCCCCACCGACAACACGGTGGGCATCGACAATGCCAGCAGCATCTTCCAGACCGCGCGGCACCCGCGCAGCTTCGTCTCGCTCGAGGGCTCCGATCACCTGCTCACCGGCAAGGGCCAGGCAGCCCGCGCCGCCAGGATTATTTCGGCGTGGGCCGATCAGTACCTCGACGCCGGAAGCTAGCCGCCGGGCGGCGTCGCTCCCGCTGCTCGGCCGGCGTCTTCCCGGGCTGGACCTGGCGCGCTCCCCAGCCGGCAGTCCTGGCGGACGGGGCTGTTGTGACGTCCTCTTCGCGGATCGCTGACCACGCGGCCGAGACGAGGTAGACCTGGCTGACCAGGTTGAACCAGATGAGCAGGCCGATGATGATGGCGAAGGGCGCGAGGATAGGGTTCCGGCCGGCGCTGGCGAGGAGTTCGGCGCTGAAGATCTGCAGGACGCTGGTGCCCACCGCGGCCAGGATGGTGCCTTCCAGCAGGGCCCGGCGCTGCAGTTTGAGCCCGCCGGCGAGCCGGAACATGATCAGCGCGGTCACCCAGCCCAGAACCAGCGGCACCGCGATCTTGATGGACGTAGTCAGCGGGCCGGCCACCAGCGGGTCCAGGTGGAGCTGTTCGGCCACCCAGCCGGCGGCGGTGCCGAACACGAGCGAGGCACCGGCGCTGATCACCAGGGCGACGCCGAGCAGCAGGAGGGTGCCGGTGTCGCGCAGTTTCAACAGGACCGGGTTGACCTTGAGCGGGGGAAGCCGCAGCACGCCGCGCAGGCCGTCACGCAGGCCGGCAATCCAGCCCAGCGAGGTCACCACGGTGACGACGGCGGCGATCACCGCCGTCCAGCCGAGGCCGCTGGGGTTCAGCAGCTCCTGCGGGTCCACCAGCCCCTCCCGGCCGCCGACCTTGAGCAGTCCGGGGGCACTGGTGGCGACGCTGCCGACGACCTTGTCCAGCAGCGCCGGCTGGCCGCGCAGCAACAGCCCGGCGATCGAAAAGCCGGTGGCCAGCAGGCCGGTGATGGAGAAGAACATGTTGAAGCCGATGCCGGCGCTCATCAGCGGGCCGTGCTGCAGGTTGTAATGCCGGAAGGCCCGCATCGGCCGGAACACGTTGAGCCGGGCGAGCAGCCACTGGACCATGGCCAGCGGCGCGGCCAGGCCTCCGCCGGCGGAGCGCCGAGCCTTGCCCCAGTCCACCCTTTTCCGGATGACTTCCAGCCTCAGCTGGGCGAGGTCGGTGGGAAGCGGAGGTTCAGCGGGCGCCTGTTGCGCCGGCCGCGCCTCGGTGGTCGTCAGGTTCGGTGCCAAAGTCAAGCTCTTCCCGTAGCTGCCAGATGCCGTTGTCGTCGTGCTCGTAAAGTCCCATGCTAGCCACCGGGAAGCTGGCCCTGTAATTCTTCAGCGCCGTCTCGGCCTCGTCGAGGCTTTCCGGGGCCACGTCGTGGGCCACGGTGACGTGCGGGTGGTAGGCAAACGGCAGTTCGCGCTCCAGCGGCCCGGTCTGGAGCTGCTGGTGCAGCCTGACGCACTCGCCGAAACCGGCCTCGACGTTCAGGTAGACCACCGGCGATACCGGGCGGAAGGACCCGGTGCCGGCGATCGTCACGGTGAACGGCTCCTGCCCCCGCGCCACCTCGCGGACGTGGTTGCGGGTTGCTTCCCAGTCCTGCGTCATGGTGGTGGTGACCAGGGTTATGTGCGCCGGTATGGACGCGGCCATCGGGTCCCCGAAGGAGGCCCGCCAACGCTGCAGTTCCTCGGCGATCTCCCGCGGGAAACCGAGGATGACGCCGATGCTGATGCCCTCATCCGGGGTCTGTCCGTTGCCGGCCGCCGCACTTTGGTGGGGTGCGGCGCCTGAACCCTTGCGTGCGCTGTGGTGGACGGCGCGCCCGGTGTCGTTGGCGGTGACTTTGCTGGCAGAGGACATTGCGCTAGTGGACTCCCCGTGCTCCGGCGTAGGGCAGGAAGCCGACCTTGGCGTAGACGTCCCGGAGGGTGACCGAGGCGATCTCCCGGGCTTTGTCCGCGCCCAGGGCGAGCAGCCGGTCCAGCTCCGCAGGATCGTCCAGCAGCTGGTTCGCCCGGTCCCGGATCGGGCTCAGGTGTTCCGTGACCACCTCGGCGAGGTCCACCTTGAGGTGGCCGTACATCTTGCCCTCATACGCGGCGACGAGTTGCTCCACGCTCTGCCCGCTGATGGCCGAGTAGATCGTCAGCAGGTTGGAGACGCCGGGCTTGTTCTCGCGGTCGAAGCGGATTTCGGTTTCCGCGTCCGTCACGGCGGATTTGATCCGCTTGGCGATCACCTTGGGGTCGTCCAGCAGGTTGATCAGGCCGGCCGGCGACTCCGCGGACTTCGACATCTTCGCCGTCGGGTGCTGCAGGTCGTAGATCTTGGCCGACTCCTTCTGGATGAAGGGCTGGGGCACCGTGAAGGTCTCACCGAAGCGGGAGTTGAAGCGCTGCGCGAGGTCGCGGCTCAGCTCCACGTGCTGGCGCTGGTCCTCCCCCACCGGCACGCCGTGCGGCTGGTAGAGCAGGATGTCCGCGGCCTGCAGGATCGGGTAGGTGAAGAGTCCGACGCTGGCCTGGTCCGAGCCCTGTTTCAGGGCCTTGTCCTTGAACTGGGTCATCCGGGAGGCCTCGCCGAAGCCGGTGATGCAGTTGAGCACCCAGGCCAGCTGGGCGTGTTCCGGGACCTGGGACTGGACGAAGAGCGTGCACTTGTCCACGTCGACCCCGCCGGCAATGTACTGCGCGGCGGTGACGCGGGTCCGGTGGGCCAGCTCGGCAGGATCCTGCGGCACCGTGATGGCGTGCAGGTCGGGGATGAAGAAGACGGCGTCGTATTCGTCCTGCATCCTGACCCAGTTGACGAGGGCACCGAGGTAGTTGCCGAGGTGCAACGAGTCGGCGGAGGGCTGCATGCCGGAGAGAATGCGGTGCCTGGCACCGGGAACCGCCGGAGCCTGTCCGGCGGGTGAGACGACGGCGTCCAGTGCGACGCCGGCGTCGACGCCGGCCAGAGTCGACGCGTTTGAAGGAGAGGTCATGGGAGGAACCTTAAGACTAGAGCCGGTAGTCCACTACCAGCGGGGCGTGGTCGGAGAAGCGTGTGTCCCAGGACGGCGCCCGGTCAACAACTGCTGACACCGCCGCGGCGGCGAGAGCGGGCGTGGCCATGTGGTAATCAATGCGCCAGCCGGTGTCGTTGTCGAAGGCCTGTCCCCTCTGCGACCACCAAGTGTAGGGGCCGTCGACGCTACCCGCCAGGCCCCTGTGAACATCCTTCCAGCCGATTTCCTCGCCGAAGAAGCGGTCGAAGTAGGCACGCTCCTCGGGCAGGAAGCCGGCACGTTTGACGTTGCCCTTCCAGTTCTTGATGTCCAGCTCGGTGTGGCCGACGTTGAGGTCGCCCACCACCAGGGCATGGTCGCTGTGCTTGGCCAGCTCCGGCAGCCGGTTTGCCAGCACGTCCAGGAAACGGAACTTGTCATCCTGCTTCGGGGTGCCGGCCTCGCCGGAGTGCACGTAGGCGCTGGCCACGGTCAGCTGCGAGGCCTGGCCCGCGGCGTCGCGGACAATGTAGTCGGCTTCCACCCAGCGGCCAGCCGTCGCGAAGTAGTCGTCGCCGATGCCGGAACGGGTGGCGACGGGCTCGGTGCGGGAAGCAATGGCGACGCCGGCCCGGCCTTTGGCCTCGGCCTCGGCGTGCAGGATGTGCCAGCCCTCGCCGAGGAGCTCGTGGACGATCGCATCAGGCGCGCGCACTTCCTGGAGGCAGAGGATATCGACCTCACGCGGCGCCAGCCATTCCGCCATGCCTTTTTTGTAGGCGGCGCGGAGGCCGTTGACGTTAACCGATGCGATGCGAAGGTGGTCCTTCTTCAATGCCGAGCTCACCCGTTCCACTCTAGTCGATGATGGTTCCGTGGACCGGCTGGTCGGTGCCGTCCGCGGACTTGATCATGTCCCGTGCATTGGTGGCCGTGATCTCGATGGTTTCCAGCGCCCGGCGGATGGTGTCCTGGTCTGCGGCGCCGCCCTTGGCCTGTTCCTGCTCCACCACGCGGACCTGCACCTGGACAATCTTGAAGGAGTGGTCCAGCTTCATGTCGCGGACCTCGTCCGCTCCGCGGCGGTCGCCGACAAGGCGGGTGCCGCCGTGGTCGGCGCTGCCGGACGACGGCGCCCGGCCCACCGCGGAGTTGAACGCGTTCTGCGCCTCGTTCAGCTTGGCGCCGGCTTTCTTGGCAGCCCGCTGGATGCTGAACACCACGAAAGATGCCAGAGCGAGCCAAAAGGCGGCGATGACCGCGACAACCCAGCCCACGACGTCGTTCTGGTTCGCCGCGAAGATGACGGCCACCAGGAACGCGATGATGAAGACCGTCATCCCGAGACCGCCGATGCGGAACATCGAGAATTTTCCGGTGGCCGCGTTGAACGCGGACGGCTTGGCAGAAGGGTTGTCCAGAGATCGCATGTGCCTATTATCGCAAACCGGCCAGACCCGGGGTTGCGCTTCCACCCCGGGCGAACGGCGCGGGGGGAACTACGCCGTCACTTCGTCGTCAGGACAGCACCAGGCAAAACGGGTGCCCGCTGGGGTCCGAGTAGACCCGGAAGGACTCTCCGCCGGCGAACAGGTTCGTGGCGCCGAGCTTCAGCACCTCGTCCTCCGCGGCGTCGAGGTCCCCCACCATCACGTCCACGTGCATCTGCTGCGGGTGGTCCGCGTCCGGCCACTGCGGCCGGACCAGCCGCTCGACCCGCTGGAAAGCGAGCGCGGGGCGGTCGGCCGCGTCGCCGATCGTGATCCAGTCCGCATCCTCGTCCACCCGGACCATGCCGAGCAGCTGCTGGTAGAAGGTCGCGGCCGTGTCCGGCTGCTCGCAGTCGATGACGAGGGCGTGCCATTTGCCGATCATGGGGTTCTCCTTTGCGCCGGGCCTGTGACGACCGGTTGTGTCACTTCAGGAACAGTTTGCGGAGCCGGCCGGTGGTCAACGCCACGCCGAGCACGATCATGGCGAGGTAGTAACCGATGTGCACCGCGGTGGCGGGGGTGAACACGCCGACGCTGATCTGGCGCAGCAGCTCCACCCCGTGCCACAGCGGCATCGCCTGGATCAGCCACTGGATCCACTGCGGGTACACGCTCAACGGGTAGAAGGTGGCGCTGAAGAGGAACATCGGCAGCATCACGAAGTTGATCCAGTCCATCTGCTGGAAGGTCTTCATGAAGCTGGTGATGCCCATGCCGAAGCTCGCGAAACCGAACGCGATCAGCACCGACGCCGGGATCATCAGGATGGCCCACGGCGTGGTGATCAGGCCCATCACGCCCATCACGGCGGTGAAGCCGGTGGCGTACATGAGTCCGCGGAGCAGGGCGAGGAAAATTTCGCCCATCGCGACGTCGATCGGTCCCAGGGAGGTGTAGAGCATGCCCTGGTACAGCTTCGCGAAGTTCATCTTGAAGAAGACGTTCCAGGTGGAGTCGTAGACGGCGCCGTTCATCGCCGAAACCGCCAGCAGGGCCGGGGCGATGTAGGCCGCGTACGAGATCTGCTGCCCGCCGGGACCCTGCACCGCGCCGACGATCGCGCCCAGCCCCACGCCCATCGAGATCAGGTACAGCACCGGTTCGAAGAATCCGGAGACCATGACCATCCAGTTGCTGCTCTTGGTGGCCATCAGCCCGCGGGCGACGACGGCGCGCACGTTGCGCGAGTAAAGCGGCCCGAAGCGGCGGTTGCGGGCGGCGTCGGTGACGCTCTGGCCGCCCGCCTGGTTTCCCGGATCGCGGTGTCCGGCGAGCACGCTCATGATGCCATCCTTTTGGCGAACTGGCGCCGGGTCAGGACCCAGCCGAGAACGGCGAGGCCGAGCAGGAAGACGACGTGGACCACGGTGAGCAGTGGCGCTTCCTGATAGCCGTAGCTGAAGACGCGGCCCAGTTCGGTGCCGTGCCAGATCGGCGAGATCCAGCCGATCCAGCGGACCGCCAGGGGCAGGGTGTCCAGTGGGAAGAAGGTCCCGGAGAAAAGGAACAGTGGCATCACAATGAAGCGCATGACCATGGCGAACTGGCCCCTGTCGTTCTTGATGGTGGCCGCGTAGGCCATCAGCGGCAGACCGAAGGACAGCCCGGCCAGCGTGGCCACCAGGATCGAGACCCAGCCCCAGGCGCCCGGGGACGCACCGAAGAGTGCGACGACGCCGAAGTAGATGGCGGACTGCAGCACGAACCGCACCGTGACGGCAATGATCTGCCCGGCCGCGATCTGCTCCGGGGTCAGCGGCGAGGCGTGCGGACCGTAGTAGACCCGGCGCCATTTGAAGCCGTCCAACACCGGGAAGGTGAACTCGTTAGCGGCGGTCATCACGGCGGCGGAGATTAGCAGGGCGGGGGCGATGAAGGCCAGGTAGCTGACGCCGCCGAAGGCCGCCGTGGAGTTCGTGTCCACCAGCGTGGCCAGGCCCACGCCCATGGCGAAGAGGTAGGCCACCGGCTGGCCGACGCCGTACATGACGATGGTCCAGCCGTAGCCCTTCATGACCCGCAGGACCTGCTCGGCGTAGTAGAAGGCGCCCCAGCGGCGGGCGCGGGCTGCCGAGACGGCCGGCGAATGAGCGCGCAGGGCGGGCGGTGCCGTCGTCCCCGCCGCGGCGTTAATTGAATTAGTCAACGAGGCTCCGGCCGGTCAGGCGCAGGAAGACGTCTTCCAGCGAGGAACGGCGGACCAGCGAGGTGACCGGGTGCAGTCCCCGGGCGGACACCTGCTCCAGGGCGGCCTCGCCGTCGTGGGCGTAAATGAGCACGCGGTCCGGCAGGGTCTCGATCCGTTCGCCGATGCCTTCGAGCTCGGAGCCGACCGTGGCGTTGCGCTCGGAGCCGAAGCGCAGCTCCAGGACTTCGCGGGTGGAGTATTCGCGGATCAGGCTCGCCGGGGACCCTTCGGCCATGATCTTGCCCTTGTCCACCACGATCAGGCGGTCGCAGAGCTGCTCGGCCTCGTCCATGTAGTGGGTGGTGAGGATCAGGGTGACGCCCTGTTCCTTGAGCCGGAACAGCCGGTCCCAGAGGATGTGCCGGGCCTGCGGGTCAAGCCCGGTGGTGGGCTCGTCCAGGAGCAGGATCCGCGGTTCGTTGATCAGGGAACGGGCGATCGTGAGGCGGCGCTTCATGCCGCCGGAGAGCGCGTCGACCTTGGACTTGGCCTTGTCCGTCAGCTGCGCGAACTCAAGCAGCTCGTCCGCCTTGGGTTTGAGGTAGCTCATCGGCAGGCCGAAGTAGCGGCCGTAGACCAGCAGATTGTCCCGGACCTTCAGTTCCTCATCCAGGTTGTCCTGCTGCGGCACCACGCCGAGGTGGGCGCGGACTTCGGGGCCGTGCTGCTCCGGGTCCAGGCCCATGATGCTGAGGCTGCCGGAGGTGCGCTGCGAAACGCCGCCGATCATCTTCATGGTGGTGGACTTGCCGGCGCCGTTGGGCCCGAGCAGTCCGAAGGCTTCGCCGGCGGGCACGCGGAAGGAGATGCCGTCGACGGCGGTGATGTCACCGTACTTCTTGGTGAGGTTTTCGGCGGTAATGACGTACTGGGGAGAGCCGGATCCTTCGGGGCTGCTCACAGGGGATTCTTTCGAGACAAGTTCAGACACCCGAAACACGGTAGTCGATCCCGGCAAACTATGAAAGAGTCTCTTCGTAAAATATTCCAGACGTTTGCCAATTCGTGATGTCCGGCTTAAACGGCCAGGGCGCCCGCTCCCGAAGGAGGGGGCGCCCTGCGCGCTCAGTACACCTAGGCGGCGGGCCCGCTTGCCAGCTGGCGTTCCGCGGTTTCCACCACGTTGGCCAGCAGCATGGCGCGGGTCATCGGCCCCACTCCCCCGGGGTTCGGCGACAGCCAGGCGGCGACGTCGGCCGCGGCAGGCTCGACATCCCCGGTCACCACGGCCTTGCCGGTGCCGTCGTCGACGCGGCTGACGCCGACGTCGAGCACGATGGCGCCGGGCTTGAGGTCCTCTGCCTTGATCATGTGCGGCTGGCCGGCCGCAGCGATCACGACGTCGGCCTGCCGGAGTTCGGCGGGCAGGTCCACGGTGCCGGTGTGGGCCAGGATGACGGTGGCGTTGACGTCTTTGCGGGTGAGCAGGAGGCCCACCGGGCGGCCGATCGTGACACCGCGGCCCACCACGAGGACGCGTTTGCCGTTGAGGTCGATGCCGTGCCGGGTCAGGAGTTCCACGCAGCCCTTGGGCGTGCAGGGCAGCGGGGACTTCATGGGCCCGCTGACATTTGCCACGAGCCGGCCCAGATTCATCGGGTGCAGGCCGTCGGCGTCTTTCTCCGGATCCATGGCCTCCAGGATGACGTCCTGGTCAATGTGCGCCGGCAGCGGCAGCTGGACGATGTAGCCCGTGCATTCCGGGTTCTCATTGAGCTCCCGCACCACGGCCAGCAGCTCCTCCTGGCTGGTCTCTTCCGGCAGGTCGCGGCGGATCGAGGTGATCCCCACCTCGGCGCAGTCCTTGTGTTTGCCGCCCACGTACCAGGTGCTGCCCGGGTCGGAGCCGACCAGGATGGTGCCGAGGCCCGGAACGATCCCATGCGTCTTCAGCGCGGCGACGCGTTCGGTAAGCTCGGCCTTGATCGCGGCCGCGGTCGCCTTGCCGTCCAGGACCCGGGCGGTGTTCGCCTGCGTCGGTGCGGAGTCTGCGGGGACAGAGTCAGTGGCGGTCATCGGATCACCACTGCTCGTGCTGCGGGTACAGCGGGAAGTCCTCGGCAAGCTTGTCCACGCGGGTTTGGAGCGCTTCGACGTCGGTCGCGGAACCCGCCTTGAGCGCGGTGGCGATGATCTCCGCGACCTCGGTGAATTCCTTGGCGCCGAAGCCTCGGGTGGCCAGGGCCGGAGTGCCGATGCGCAGGCCCGAGGTGACCATCGGCGGGCGCGGGTCGAAGGGAACGGCGTTTCGGTTGACCGTGATGCCGACCGAGTGCAGGAGGTCCTCAGCCTGCTGTCCGTCCAGCTGGGAGTTGCGCAGGTCCACGAGGACCAGGTGCACGTCGGTGCCGCCGGTCAGCACGGAGACTCCGGC
Organism: Arthrobacter sp. 10T419; assembly: GCF_056394105.1. NCBI lineage: Bacteria > Bacillati > Actinomycetota > Actinomycetes > Micrococcales > Micrococcaceae > Arthrobacter > Arthrobacter sp. 10T419. Next base: position 182,752 of record NZ_JBFTHF010000006.1, read on the forward strand.
GTCGGAGAGATCGGACTGGTTCAGGCGGTCGGCGATGATCCGGGCGCCCTCCAGCACACGCTCCTGGCGCTCCTTGAATTCTTCCGTGCCGGCGATCTTGAAGGCGACGGCCTTCGCGGCGATGACGTGCATCAGCGGTCCGCCCTGCTGGCCCGGGAAGACGTTGGAGTTGATCTTCTTCGCCCACTCCTGCTTGGCCAGGATCACGCCGGAGCGGGGACCGGCGAGGGTCTTGTGCACGGTGGAGGTGACGACGTCGGAGTGCGGGACCGGGCTCGGGTGCAGTCCCGCGGCCACCAGGCCGGCGAAGTGCGCCATGTCGGTCCAGAGCAGCGCGCCGACCTCGTCGGCGATCGAGCGGAAGGCCGCGAAGTCGAGGTGGCGGGGGTAGGCCGACCAGCCGGCGATAATGACCTTGGGCTTCTCGGCGATGGCCTGCGCGCGGAGCTTGTCCATGTCGATCCGGAAGTTGTCTTCCTCGACCTGGTAGGCGGCGACCTCGTACAGCTTGCCGGAGAAGTTCAGCTTCATTCCGTGGGTGAGGTGGCCGCCGTGGGCCAGCGAGAGGCCCAGGATCTTATCTCCCGGGGTGATCATGGCGGACAGCGCTGCGGCGTTGGCCTGCGCACCGGAGTGCGGCTGGACGTTGGCGAACTCGGCGCCAAAAAGCTCCTTGACGCGGTCGATCGCGAGCTGCTCGGCGATGTCGACGTACTCGCAGCCGCCGTAGTAGCGGCGTCCCGGGTAGCCCTCGGCGTACTTGTTGGTCAGGACGGAACCCTGTGCCTCCATCACGGCGCGCGGCGCGAAGTTCTCGGAGGCGATCATTTCCAGGGTGCCGCGCTGGCGGCCGAGCTCCTGGGCCAGGACGGCGGCAATTTCGGGGTCGAGTTCAGCGAGCGGCTGGTTGCTCACGGCTGCTGAGGAAAGGCTAAGGGAAGTAGTCACGAAGAACTCCTGGCTTGGCAACGGTCACTGCTTTAAGGTCAGGTTACCGGCTGGCCCGCCGCGGCGCCGCTAAATTACGGGCACCCGAAACGGGGCCCATACTGCAGGCGCAGCACCCTGAGGGGATGCCGTCGGCGGGACGGCAGCGTGGCTGCCGTCCGGAAAAACATGACCCTCGGCCCAGGCGTACGATCCGTGGTCTGCGTGCGTGCCGCTCCCTGGTGGTTAGCCACCCAACGCCAGTTGCGACGGCTCCAGACTATCCCAGCCGCGGGTAGGCTGTCTTTCGTGACTGAAGACCAGCTGACTGCCTCCTACGTTCTGACCCTCTCCTGCCCGGACCGCCCCGGGATCGTGCACGCCGTGGCCGGCGCCCTCCTCGTGGCCGGCTGCAATATTACGGACTCGCAGCAGTACGGCAGCCAGGGCACCGGAACGTTCTTCATGCGGGTCGAGGCGACGACGGCGGCCGCGCCGGCCGAGCTGCACGCCGCGCTTGAACCGGTGGCCCAGGCCTTCGGCATGCAATGGAGCCTCAACCCGGCCGGACGGAAGGTCCGCACCCTGCTGATGGCGAGCACCTCGGCGCACTGCCTCAATGACCTGCTGTTCCTGCAGCGTTCCGGCACCCTGCCGATCGAGATCCCGGCTATCGTCTCAAACCACCGGGATCTCGCGGGCCTGGCCGAGTTCTACGGCATCCCGTTCCACCACATCCCCGTCACCCGGGACACCAAGGTCGAGGCCGAGGACGCGCTGCGCAAGCTCATGGCCGAGCACGACATCGAGCTCACGGTGCTGGCCCGGTACATGCAGATCCTCTCCGACGAGCTGTGCACGGAGCTCACCGGCAAGGCCATCAACATCCACCATTCCTTCCTGCCCTCCTTCAAGGGCGCCAAGCCGTACCACCAGGCCCATGCCCGCGGCGTGAAGCTTATTGGCGCCACAGCCCACTACGTCACCGCAGCCCTGGACGAGGGGCCGATCATCGAGCAGGAAGTCATCCGGGTGGACCACCGGCGCACCGCCGAGCAGTTTGTCCAGATGGGCCGCGACGTCGAGGGCCGCACGCTCGCCCAGGCCGTCCAGTGGCACGCCGAGCACCGGGTGCTGCTGGACGGCAACCGAACCGTTGTTTTCAGCTAGGGCCGTCCAGCTAAGGGCGTTCAGCCAGGGCTTGTCTTCACTCCGGCTCCGCCCTTAACTGGAGCCATGGCATCAACGCGGCAGGACAATCTCTCCGGTTTTCTCGCCCTCCTCAAGGCCGAGGGCCGGCGGGGCGTGCTGGGCCTGGACTGCGGCTCCGGCGCGGACGGGCTGCTCTTTGTCCGCGCCGGGATCCACTTCACCGGCGTGGACGCCTCCGAGGAGAACATCCATGCCGCCCGGGCCAGGGGGCTCTCCGCCTCCGTCGCGACCGGCCGTGCGCTGCCCTTTGCCGATGCAGCCTTCCCCGCCGTCTGGGCGGTGGACGCGCTGGCGGGATCGCCGCCGTCGGAGTGGGACGACGTCGTCCGTGAGCTGCGGCGGGTGGCGGAACCCGGGGCGCCGGTCGCCGTCGTCGTGCCCGAACCCGGGCACCCCGGCCTCGGACGCGGCTTCACGGTCCTCCGCTCCCCCGCCTGAGCAGCGCCCCCGGCGTCTCCAGCACACGCTCCCGCACGTGTGGCGGGAGCGTTCCGCCGATTTCCGCCGGATCCGCGGGAGCGTCTGTCTGTCAGGGGCGTCGGACGCTGCGCATGTAGCCGCCCAGGAAGCCGCCCGCAACCAGCAGGACGGCGCCCACCCGTGCCAGGCGCACGCCCAGCCGGTGGCGGTCCTTGCGCCGCGCGCGCCAAGACGCCAGGAAGAGCAGCGTCGCAGCGAGGTTGGAGGCGGCATGGACGACGCCGACGCGCCGCGTGGCTGGGTCGGCCCGCGCCCATTCCGCCCAGCCGCTGAGTCCGGTCGGCGCCGCTGCGAGGAGGCCGAGGCCCACCAGCCGGCGGGCGGCGCGTCGGCTGCCCTCGTCCGGAAAGAGGTCCAGGAAGATCGCCATGAACCACGCCCCGAAGGGTAAATCGGTGAGGATCACGTGCGGCGGGATGCCGGTGGCGTCGCCGCGGAAGAAGCGCCGGAGCCGGGCGTCGGCGATCAGGCGGGAGGCCAGCGGCTCCGCGGCCCGGACGGCCGGGTCGAGCACATCGGCGCCTTCCAAACGTTTCATCAACTGCAGGAACATCTCGGCCACCTCCAGGGGTGTGCTTTGGAATGGCCCCGATACTACTCAGCGCCGCCCTGCCCGCAAGAGGCCGGTGTCCTAGGCTGGAGGCATGAGTCCCGTTTACGCTTTCGCCGGTGACACCCCGGCCGTCCACGAATCCGCCTTCGTTGCCCCGAGCGCCTCGGTGATTGGCAGGGCCACGCTGGCAGAGAACTCCAGCGCCTTCTACGGCGTCTCGGTCCGGGCCGACACCGCCGCGATCACCGTGGGTGCCGGCACCAACCTGCAGGACAACGTCGTGCTGCACGCGGACCCGGACTTCCCCTGCACCATTGGCGCCCGGGTCAGTGTCGGCCACAGCGCCGTGGTGCACGGCTGCACGGTCGAGGACGACTGCCTGATCGGCATGAGCGCCACCATCCTGAACGGCGCGGTGATCGGCGCCGGCTCGCTCGTGGCCGCCGGCGCGGTGGTCCTGGAAGGCACCGTGGTGCCGCCCCGGTCACTCGTCGCAGGGGTGCCGGCGAAGGTCCGCCGCGAACTGAGCGATGAGGAGTTCGAGGGCGTCAAGCACAACGCCGCCCACTACCAGGAGCTCGCCCGCGCCCACCGCGAACTGCACGCCTGACCGCCCGGGTGCCAGCGCGGGGGCTGGACCCGGGCCGTTCAGTCCGTTCAGTCCGGACCCACTCCGTCCAGTCCGTTCAGTCCAGGGCGATCGGGCCCAGTTCGGAGAGCAGCTCTCCCGGTCCCGGGTTCCCCGGGGCGCTCCGGCCGCCGAGATGGTTGACCACGCCCCAGACCGCGTTCAAACCGGTGGTGACGGCACCCTCCGCCCAGCCGGCGGTGAAGGAAATGTCGTCGCCGGCGAGGAAGATGCCGCGCTGCTCGGCGGCCAGGTCATCCTGCTTGAAGTGGGTGAAGAGCCGCTGCTGGTAGCGGTAGTGCCCCGGCAGGTTGGCTTTGAACGCGCCCATGAAGTTGGGGTCGGCCTCCCATGAGACCGTGATCGGCTGGCCAACGATGTGGCTGGCAATGTCGACGCCCGGGTAGATCTGCTCGAGCGAGTGCAGCATGAGCTTCACGCGTTCTTCGGCATCGAGTGCCAGCCACTTCAGCGCGTCGTCGTTCCAGGTGTAGGACAGCAGGATCACGGCCGGCTGGTCCGGGCCGTTGTCCAGCAGGTACGTGGCCCGGTTCAGCCGGTCGGTCAGCGTCATGGACAGGACCTCACGGCCGCTCTCGGCGTCGATGTCCTTCCAGAACGGCCGGTCGACCATGACGAAGGTCTTGGAGGACTGCATGTAGTGCGAGCGCTCGATCGCGGTCCACAGCTGCGCCGGAAACAGGGACTCGTCCGTGTGGATGCGCGTCGACAGCAGCCACGACTGGCACGTGGTCACCACAGCCGGGTACGCCGCCTCGCGTCCCCAGCGTTCCCGGACCCGGAAGTCCCCGTCGCCGTCCCGCGCGATGCGGTCCACGGCGCCCCGCGGGGCGCCGGCGTGCAGGGAAGCCAGGGAGGTGCCGTCCGGCCAGTGGGCCATGCCCGACGGCGCGTGCTCCCACAGCGCCTCGGGGAGCCGCTGCGCGCCGCCGGCGATGAGCCGGTGCTGGTCATCGGCGTCGGTGTAGACCACCCGAAGGATTTCGAGGATGGAGTTGGGGAAGTCGGTGTCCCAGCCGCCGGTACCGAAGCCCACCTGGCCGAACGCCTCGCGGTGGGCGAAGCCGGCCTGCTTGAAAGCGTCGCTGCCGGCGATGAAGCCGTAGAACGTCTGCTCGTCCAGTTCGGGGAGCAGCGCGTTCCACAGCTCCTTGATCCGGGCCGTGTCCCGGGCCCGGATGGCCTCCTGCATCTCGACGAACGCGGCGCCGTCGTTCACGGCCGCCTTCCAGGCGTCCGCCACCTCAAGGAAGAACGGCGGCAGGTCCGCGGCGGTCTCGGCGTAGTACTTCTGGCCTGCGAGCTCGATCACGGTGCTGGAGGTCGCCGGCGCCAGCGGATTCGGGAATTCCTGGGTCTGCAGGCCGAGGAGGTCGACGTAGTGGTAGAAAGCCTTGCCCGAGACCGGGAAACGCATGCCGCCGAGGTCCGCCACGACGCCGGGGGCGGACGGGAAACTGGCGGTCCTCAGCCGGCCGCCGATCCGGTCGGCCTCATAGACCACCGGCCGCAGGCCCAGCTTCATCAGCTCGTAGGCGGTCACCAACCCGGACAGGCCGGCCCCGACGACGGCGACTTCGGTCCCATACAGTTCGGGCGGCACGGATCCCAAGCCGTCCGGGTGGGCCAGGTAGTGGTCGTAGCTGAACGGGAAATCCGGATTCAGCATGGTGATGGGCGCCGCGGGCGTTCCGTCCCCGGCCGGGACATGAGCCGGGGTGGAAGCCGGACCGGGCGGCAGTTCGGTGGCGGTGGTCATGAGATCTCTGCCTTCACTTCCTGGGTTGGGGTGGTGTTTGCGGGTTGGCGGCCGGATAGTTCACGGTATTCCTCGTGGCTCAGGGCTGCCACCCTGGAATTCTTCCGGCCGTAGCCGAAGTAGGCGGCAAGGCCCACGAGCATCCAGGCAGCGAAGACCGCCCAGGTCTCGGCACCGAGGTTGGCCATCAGGTAGGCGCACATGATGGCGCCGAGGACCGGTGTCAGCGGAAAGAGCGGGACGCGGAAACTGCGGGTGAGTTCCGGCCGGCTGCGCCGCAGGTGGATGACGGCCACGTTGACCAGCGCGAACGCGAAGAGGGTGCCGATGCTGGTGGCGTCCGCGAGGGCGCCGAGCGGTACCAGGCCGGCGGTCAGCGCGACGGCGGTGCCCACGATCAGGGTTCCGGCAACCGGGGTGCCGGTCCGGGCCGAGACCCGGCCGAAGACCTTGGGAACGAGGCCGTCGCGGGACATGGACAGCAGGATCCGGGTCTGTCCGTAGAGGACGGTCAGCACGATGCTGGCGATGGCGAGCACGGCGCCGACGGCGAACAGCACACCGACCCACGGCTGGCCGGTGATTTCCTCCAGGATTTTCACGAGCGCCGCTTCGGTGCCGTCGAACCAGCCCCAGGGCCGGGCGCCGATCGCGGCGACGGCCACCAGCACGTAGATGCTGGTGACGATCAGCATGGAGAGCAGGATGGCCCGCGGAAGGTCGCGCTTGGGATCGCGGGCCTCCTCGCCGGCCGTGGAGGCGGCGTCGAAGCCGATGTAGGAGAAGAAGACCCGGGAGGCAGCGGCCGACACTCCGGCGGCGCCCATTGGCATCAGGGGTTCGAAGTGCCCGCCGTTGAAGGCGGTGAAGGCCACGGCGCAGAAGAACAGCAGGATGCCGACCTTGACCAGGACGATCGCGGTGTTGATCCAGGCGCTTTCCTTGGCGCCGCGGACCAGGAGCACCATGGCCAGGACGACTATGACGATCGCGGGCAGGTTCAGCACGCCGCCTGCTCCCGGCGGCTGCGAAACAGTGTCCGGAAGCGTCAGGCCGAAGACAGCCAGGGCCTCGTTGACGTACTGGCCCGCACCGACCGCGACGGCGGCCACGGAGACAGCGTATTCGAGCACCAGGCACCAGCCGCAGATCCAGGCCATGCCCTCGCCCATCGTGGCGTACGTGTAGGAGTAGCTTGACCCGGCGGCGGGCACCAGGCCGGCCATCTCCGCGTACGACACGGCCGAGAGCAAGGCCGCCAAGCCGGCGATGGCAAAGGAGATCCAGATGGCCGGGCCGGCCAGCGGGACCGATTCGCCCAGGATCACCAGGATGCCCGTGCCGAGCGTGGCGCCGACGCTGATCATGGTCAGCTGCAACACACCGAAGCTGCGGACCAGCCGCGTGCCGCCGTGCCCGGTTTCGGCCTCGCGGACCAGTTGTCCGATCGGCTTGCGGCGCAGGAGCTGGGCGGCGAGCCCGGGGCGGCTGGCGGCGGCCGGTGGGCGTTCCCCGAGCAGAGTTGGCACAGTCATCGTTGACGTCCTTATCTTCAGTAGTGGTCGGTTTCCCCAGACCAACCCTAGGGCTGTGAGCCACCTCTCACCGTTGTGCAAAATGACCTATAGTCTTCAGTCATGAGACATATTGCACCGGGACACGGCGCGCCGGGCCGCCGCCGGAAAGGCCCCGGCCGTGGCTGCTGAGGACGCCGAGCGCTTCGGCTTCGTCACGCTGGCGCAGTTCCTGCGCCAGCTCCCGGCGCTGGAGGTCCTGCACGACGCCGGCAACGGGGACGAGCGCTTACGCTGGGTCGAGCCGAGCGAGCTGGCCGACCCGACCCCCTACCTGCTCGACGGCGAGTTCCTGCTTACCGCCGGCCTTCCCTTCGAGGGCGTCGGCGGCAGCGAGGCGGCGGTGGATGCCTACGTGCAGCGCCTGGTCCGGGCCCGGGTCGGGGCGCTCGGCTTCGGCCTGGAACCTTATTTCGAGGCCGTGCCGGACGCTGTGGTCGCGGCCTGCCGGCGGCACGGGCTGACCCTGGTGTCCATCCCGGGCAGCCTCCCCTTCGCCGCCCTGGGACTCGAATTCTCCCGGCTCCTCGAATCCGACAACGCCAAGACTTTCCGCCAACTGGCCGACACCAACCGGCAACTGATGCGCGCGGTCCTGTCTGCGCGTCCCGAACATGAACTCCTCGCGGCCCTCGTGCAGCGCGTCCCGGTCTGGGCCGTGTTGTTCGGCGCGGACGGACGAGTCCGGGCCCGCGGCGCGGCCGGTTCCGCCGGGCTCCAGGCCGGCGCCGGCGCCGCAGCGGGAGTCGATTCCGCCGCTTTGCAGCCGTTGCTGACCCGGCTGCTCGCCGGCAGCGGTCCCCGGGTGGAAATGGATTCATTCGACGCCGCAGGCTCCTCGCTTGTCTTCGGGTATCCGTTGCGCAGCACCCGGGACGCCACCCTCGGCGCGCTTGTCCTCGGCACGGACGCACCGCTGACCCCGGCCCAGAACAGTGTCGTCTCCACCGCCGTCGGGCTGCTGGAACTGCTGGTCCGCCAGCGCACAAGCGGTTCCCTGGCCCCGAGCCAGCTGGCCACGGCGTTGCTGTTGCATCCGGAGACCGTGGCCTCCGGAACGGCACGGCACGTCACCGGCTTGAAGGACCTGCTGGCGCAGAGCATTTCCTCCACCCGGTCCGGGCATTTGCGCGTCGTCCAGGGAGTCCGGGTCGGCGCCGCCGCCGGGGGCACCCGGCCGGCGGACGGTCCGCGCCGCACAGGCGAAGCCCCGGTGCGGGAGCTGCTCGAATGGCGCCGGCTCTTCGACACCAAACTCGTGGAGCTCACCGACTACGGCTTTGCCGCCATTACCCGGCTCAGGGTCGACGACGCGCTGCTCGCCGAGGTGGAACGTCTCGGCTGGCGCCTGGTGATCGGCGGGGGCACCGACTTCGAGGGCCTGGCCGGCGCCCACCAGCGCGCCTCCTCGCTGCGAAACCAGGTCCTCACCGGCCGCCGGAGCGTGCGGGAGGACGACGTCACCTGGTCCGTGACGGGCCTGCTCGGCCCCGAGGCCGGCACCCTGCTGGCCGGGCGCCTGCTGGCACCCGTACTCGCCCTCGAACCGGAGCGCCGCGACAGCCTGCTTGGCATCCTGCGCGCGTGGCTTGGCGAGAACGGCAGCTGGGACGCCACCGCGAAGGCCACGGGACTGCACCGTAACAGCGTCCGCCGGCAGCTCGGCGTCATCGCTGACCTGCTGGGCCTGGATCTCAACCAGGCCCAAGCCCGCGCGGAGCTCTGGGTCGCGCTGCAGTACCTGGGCGGCCCGGAGCTGGCCGACGCCGGCGCCGGCGCCACCGTCCCGGCTGTCTTCGCGGCCGCCGCTACCGACTCCCCGGCAGCCTCAACGTCCGCCGGACGGACGTCCGCCGCTCAGATCCCCCAGGCGCGGTAGAGCTCCGGGCGGCGATCGCGCAGATAGGCCACCGCGGCGTCGGCACCGTGCTCCGCGGCGTCCTCGGCGGCGTCCGCCGGCACACCGACGTCGGCGAACAGCAGCTCCACGCCGGGTCCGGCCGCGGCCAGGACGGAACCGTCCGGGCCGGCGACGATGCTGCCGCCCCGGAACTCGCAGCCCGCCTCCACGCCGGTGTGGTTGGCGTAGGCCACGGTCAGCTGGTTCTCCAGCGCCCGGGCCCGGACCAGCACCTCCGGCACGGCGTCGAATCCGCCGGCGAGGGCCGTGGGCACCAGCAGCAGTTCAGCGCCGCGCAGGGCGGCGGCCCGGGCGGACTCGGGAAACTCGATGTCGTAGCAAATGACCAGCGAGGTCTTGAACCCGTGGAACTCCACGACATCCGGGGCCTCGCTGGCGGCAGCAAACGCTTCCCGTTCATCGGGGCCGAACAAGTGCACCTTTTCGTAGCGGAGCAACTCCTCGCCGGATTCATCCACCAAGGTGGCGGAGATCCGCCACTCCCCTGCCGGCGTCACCGCGGGCAGGCTGTACACCAGCGCGATCCGGTGCCGCCGGGCCACCCCGGCCAGGGCCGCGCGGAGCGCCGGCAGCGTGGCGGGATCAAAGGCCGCACGCAGCCGGATCGGCGCGTACCCGACCGGAAAGAGTTCCGGCGTCAGCAGCAGCTGCGCGCCCTCGGCGGATGCTGCACGCGCAGCCTCCTCGACCGCCGCCACGTTCGCCGCCACGTCGAGCACGGCCGAGTTCGCTTGCATCAGGGCCAGCAGCACCATTACCACCTCGAGATTCTCCGGACTTTCCGCAGGCCTGCCGCGGACTCTATTCCAGCCTAGCCTCGGCCCGGTAAGGCCGGGCTGGTGCAAATCCGCCCGGTCGGAGGGCGGTCAGGGCGGAACGTCCCTGCGGCGGGGCGCAGGCCGGGTGGCACCCCGCGGCGCCGCCGGAATCCCGTAGCGCCGCACTCCATGCGTTAACTTCTTGACTACAAGCCCCGGATGCGGCACTCTTCATTGCATGCCCTCACCAACGCGCTCAACGAGGAGCCGCACTAAAAACCCCGGGTCGCAGTCCGCGCTTCGACATCTGAACCAGCAGCGGATCATTGAATGCCTGCTGGCCGGCCCTTCCACCCAGGCGGAACTGGCCCGGCAGACCGGACTCTCCACCGCCACGGTCTCCAACATCGTCAAGATCATGCAGGACGCGGGGCTGGCGTCCACCGAACCGATCACCAGCTCCGGGCGCCGCGCCCTGAACGTCCGGCTCAACAGCAACGGTGCCGTCGCAGTCGGCATCGACTTCGGCCGCCGCCACCTGCGGGTGGTCCTGGCCTCGCTCAGCTACCACGTGGTGGCGGAGGAATCGGTCCTGTTGCCGCTGGGCCACCACGCCGAGGAGGGCATCACCGCCGCCGTCGGGGTGCTCGACCGGCTGCTGGCCAATAGCGGCGTGGAACGCAGCGCCCTGGTGGGGGCCGGCGTCGGCATCCCGGGCCCTATCGACCGCCGTACCGGCACCGTGGCGCAGGGCGCCATCCTGCCCGAGTGGGTGGGCATCAACATCCTCAAACGCCTTGAGGAAGCGCTGGATCTGCCGGTATTCGTCGACAACGACGCGAATCTGGGCGCGCTCTCCGAGGTGACGTGGGGCCCGCACACCGGCATCAGCAACCTGCTCTTCCTGAAGATCGGCTCGGGCATCGGCGCCGGGCTGATCCTGAACGGAATGCCGTACTACGGGAACGTCGGGATCACCGGCGAAATCGGCCATGCCACCATCCACGAGCACGGCCTCGTCTGCCGCTGCGGGAACCGCGGCTGCCTGGAAACCATCGCCTCCACCACCACCATGATCGAGCTGCTGGGCCGGGGCGAGGACGCACCGCTGACCCCGGAGGACATCGTGCGCAAGGCGCGCGCCCGGGACTCGGCAACGCTCCGGGTGGTGGACGACGCCGGGCTCGCCGTCGGCCGCGCGCTGGGCAACGTCGCGAACCTCATCAACCCGGAGGTGATCGTGGTGGGAGGCCCGCTGGCGGGGCTCGGCGAGCTGCTGCTGGACCCGATCCGGCGCGGCCTGGTGCGCCACGCGGTCCCCGTCATCGGCGAAACCACCACCCTGACGATGTCCTCGCTTGGCGACCGTGCCGAGGCCCTTGGCGCCACCGCGCTGGTCTTCCAACATGCCGGAATACGGCGAAACTAAAGCAGCCGTTACCTAGCCGTTGCGTTAAAGACTTGACGACAACGGCGTGATCCAGTTTACTTTTCCATCAGACGGCCCTGCGGTTTGCAGGGGCGGACAACGAAGTCATGCATTGGAGGCGTAAGGGCAGATGACGTCCCTCAACACGCACAGCGATCCGATAATTCTCGAGATGCGCTCCATCACCAAAGAGTTCCCCGGCGTTAAAGCATTGGCCGAGGTGAACCTGCGGGTGAAGGCCGGCGAAATCCACGCCATCTGCGGCGAAAACGGCGCCGGAAAATCCACCCTCATGAAGGTGCTCTCGGGCGTTTACCCCTACGGCAGCTACACCGGCGACATCGTCTACCAGAGCGAAGTCCAGCAGTTCAAGGACATCCGGGCCAGCGAGCACGCCGGCATCGTGATCATCCACCAGGAACTTGCCCTCATCCCGGAGCTGTCCATCATGGAGAACATCTTCCTGGGCAACGAGCCGACCAGGCGCGGGGTGATCGACTGGGCCGAGGCACGGATCCGCTCCACCGAACTGCTCGCCCGGGTCGGGCTCCGCGAGGACCCGGACACCCCGGTCAAGGAAATCGGCGTCGGCAAGCAGCAGCTGGTGGAGATCGCCAAGGCGCTGAACAAGAAGGTCAAGCTCCTCATCCTCGACGAGCCCACCGCGGCCCTCAACGAATCGGACTCCCAGCACCTGCTGGATCTGATCCTGGGCCTGAAGGGCCGGGGCATCACCTCGATCATCATTTCGCACAAGCTCAACGAGATCGAGCAGATCGCCGACTCCATCACGATCATCCGCGACGGCAAGTCGATCGAGACCCTCGACGTCAAGGCTGACGGCGTCGACGAGGACCGCATCATCAAGGGCATGGTGGGCCGGACCCTGGAATCCCGGTTCCCGGAGCACGAACCCAAGATCGGCGAGACGTTCTTCGAGGTCAAGAACTGGAACGTGGGGCACCCGCAGATCCAGGACCGCCTGGTCTGCAAGAACTCCAACTTCTTCGTGCGCCGCGGCGAGATCGTCGGCTTCGCCGGCCTGATGGGCGCCGGGCGCACCGAACTCGCCCGCTCCCTCTTCGGCCGCTCCTACGGCCGCTTCATCTCCGGCCAGGTCTACAAGGACGGCAAGGAACTGCACCTCAAGACCGTCAAGCAGGCGATCGACGCGGGCCTCGGCTACGTCACGGAGGACCGCAAGTCCCTCGGGCTGAACCTGCTGGACGACATCAAGGCCACCACGGTTTCGGCGGCGTTGAAGAAGATCAGCAAGCACAACGTCGTCGACGCCGACAAGGAATTCACCGTCGCCGAGCAGTACCGCAAGTCGCTGCGCACCAAGACGCCGTCCGTGGAGGAAGGCGTCGCCAAGTTGTCCGGCGGCAACCAGCAGAAGGTGGTGCTGGCGAAGTGGATGTTCACCGACCCGGACCTGCTGATCCTGGACGAGCCGACCCGAGGGATCGACGTCGGCGCCAAGTACGAGATTTACGGGATCATCCAGCAACTGGCCAACCAGGGCAAGGGCGTCATCGTGATCTCCTCGGAGCTTCCTGAACTGTTGGGGCTCTCCGACCGCATCTACACCATCTTCGAAGGCGCCATCACCGGCGTGCTGAACAAAGAGGAAGCCAGCCAGGAAAGCCTCATGAAACTCATGACTTCCGCCCGCAAGACTGCCTGACCCTCTGGACCATCCAGAACATTCCGGACAACAAGGACTGACAAAATGAACGCGCTCAAGAAGCTCTTTGGCGGCAATACCCGCCAATTCGGCATGATCTTCGCCCTGGTTGCACTGATCGTCTTCTTCCAGATCGCCACCGGGGGCAACACCCTCACCCCGGGCAACGTGATCAACCTCTTCAACGGCAACTCCTACATCCTGATCCTCGCGATCGGCATGGTGCTGGTGATCATCGCCGGCCACATCGACCTCTCCGTAGGGTCGGTCGCGGCATTCGTCGGCGTCAGCGTCGCCCTGATGATCCAGGACTGGGGCATCCCGTGGTACCTCGGCATCCTGTTCGGCTTGCTGCTCGGCGTCCTGATCGGCGCCTGGCAGGGCTTCTGGACCGCCTATGTCGGCATCCCGGCCTTCATCGTCACCCTGGCCGGCATGCTGCTCTTCCGCGGCTTCAACCAGTTCGTCGGCAAGTCCAACACCATCCCCGTCCCCGCCGACTTCCAGTACATCGGTTCCGGCTACCTGCCTGAATTCGGGCCGGTCACCGGGTACAACAACCTGACCCTGCTGCTGGGGCTGGCCGGTGTGGCGTTCGTCATCGTCAGCGAGATCCGCTCCCGCCGGAAGGCCAAGGCCCTGGGCGCCGAGGTACCCGAAGCCTGGGTGACAGTCACCAAACTCGTCCTGATCTGCGGCGCCATCCTCTACGCCACGTACCTGTTCGCGACCGGCCGTCCGGGCACCTCGTTCCCGATCCCTGGCCTGATCCTCGCCGTACTGGTCCTGGTCTATGGCTTCATCTCCTCCAAGACCATCGTGGGCCGCCACGTCTACGCCGTCGGCGGCAACCGGCACGCGGCCGAGCTGTCCGGCGTGCAGTCCAAGAAGATCAACTTCCTGGTCATGATGAACATGTCCATCCTGGCCGGCCTCGCCGGCATGATCTTCGTCGGCCGCTCCACCGCCTCGGGCCCGTTCGACGGCGTCGGCTGGGAACTTGACGCGATCGCTGCCGTCTTCATCGGCGGCGCCGCGGTCACCGGCGGCGTCGGCACCGTGATCGGCTCGATCGTCGGTGGCCTCGTGATGGCCGTGCTGAACAACGGCCTGCAGCTGCTCGGCGTCGGCGCCGACCTCACCCAGATCATCAAGGGCCTCGTGCTCCTGATCGCCGTCGCCTTCGACGTCTACAACAAGTCCCAGGGCAAGCGGTCGATCATCGGCATGATGATGAAGAACTTCGGCCGCGGCAACGAGATCAAGCCCGACGAAACCACCTCCACCAAAGAGGTCATTGCCAAGGAAGCCTGACCGGTTTCTTGGCCCCGATACCCCTGATTCTCCGAACACCATCTATAGAAAGTGAACCAAGCAATGCAAATGATTGGTAAAGCAGGAAAGGCAGCAGCGATCGCTGCTATTGCGGCACTGGCGCTGACAGCCTGCGGCCGTTCCGACAGCGGAACGTCCGGTGGCGCGAGCAGCGGCGCCGAGGCGTTCCCCAAGGACTCCTCGATCGGCGTCGCACTCCCCCAGAAGACCAGTGAAAACTGGGTGCTGGCGGAGAAGCTGTTCAACGACGGCCTCAAGGGTGCCGGTTTCAAGGCAGATGTGCAGTTCGCCAACGGCGGCGTCTCGGAACAGCAGAACCAGATCAGCGCCATGGTCACCAAGGGTGCCAAGGTCATCATCGTGGGTGCCATCGACGGCGCCCAGCTGGGTACCCAGCTCAAGCAGGCCAAGGACGCCGGCGCCACCATCATCGCGTACGACCGTCTGCTCCTGAACACCCCCAACGTGGACTACTACGTGGCATACGACAACTTCAAGGTTGGCGAGCTGCAGGGCCAGGCCCTGCTGGACGGCATGAAGGCCAAGAAGCCCTCGGGCCCGTACAACATCGAACTGTTCGCCGGATCCCCCGATGACGCCAACGCGAAGGTCTTCTTCGACGGCGCCATGAAGGTGCTCCAGCCGAAGATCGACGACGGCACCCTCGTGGTCAAGTCGGGCCAGAAGACCTTCGAACAGGCCGTTACCCAGGGCTGGAAGGCTGAGAACGCCCAGCGCCGTATGGACACCCTGCTCGCCGGCACCTACGGCAGCGCCTCCGTGGACGGCGTGCTGTCCCCGAACGACACGCTGGCCCGCGCCATCCTGACCTCGGTCAAGGCCGCAGGCAAGCCGTTGCCGGTCGTCACCGGGCAGGACTCCGAAGTTGAGTCCGTGAAGTCCATCATGGCCGGTGAGCAGTACTCCACCATCAACAAGGACACCCGCAAGCTCGTCGAGCACGCGATCACCATGGTCAAGGACATCCAGGCCGGCAAGACGCCTGAGATCAACGATGACAAGTCCTACAACAACAAGGTCAAGACCGTCCCGGCCTACCTGCTGGAGCCGGTCATCGTGACCAAGGAAAACGTTAAGACCGCTTACGTCGACGATCCGGTACTCGGACCGATCACCAAGTAGTCTGACGCTCTAAAACCGGGCCCCGGTTCTCCCGCAGTGACCAGTTCACCGCGGGAGGGCCGGGGCCTTTTTGTACCCCAAAACCGCGCCCCTCCCGCAGCTCGCGCCGCCAAAGACGCGCCCCTCCCGCAACCGGGTGAGAAGATGGCAGCATGTCTGCCCCTATCGCGAAGCCGTGGCTGTCCAACCAACCCGACCAGGACCCGCGGACGGCCACCGGCGCCCGGCTGCGGTGGGGTGTGGTCGCCACCGGCGGGATCGCCGCCGCCGTCACCCGGGACCTCGAACTCCTCCCGGACGCGGAGCTCTACGCGGTGAGCTCGCGCAGCCAGGCAGCGGCCGACGCGTTCGCGGCCGACTATGGCTTTGCCCGGGCTTACGGGGACCACGACGGCGTGGCCGGCTACGACCGGCTGCTGGCCAATGACGCCGTCGACGTCGTCTATGTCGCCACGCCGCACGCCCACCACCACGAAATCGCATTGGCGGCCCTGCGGGCCGGCAAGCATGTGCTGTGCGAGAAGGCCCTTACCGTCAACGCCCGGGAGGCGGCCGAGCTGGTGGAGCTGGCGCGGGACAAGGGGCTGTTCTTGATGGAAGCAATGTGGAGCCGGTTCCTGCCCAGCATGCAGCGGGCCTTCGAGATCGCTGCTTCGGGTGAGATCGGCGAGGTCAAGTGGGTCGGCGCGGACCTGGGCTTCCCGGCCCCCTACTCCCCCACCTCCCGGCTGTGGGCTCCCAGGGACGGCGGCGGAGCCCTGCTGGACATCACCATCTATCCGCTGCTGTGGGCGCTGGGCACGCTGGGTTTCCCTCAGACGGTCAGTGCCACCGGCTGGATCAATGACGACGGCGTGGACGCCCAAAACGCGCTGACTCTGGGCTATCACCACGGGGCCCAGGCGCAGCTGACCTCCTCGCTTCTGGCCCATGGGCCGCGCGCCGCCACGGTGGCCGGGAGCCAGGGGTTCCTGCAGAGCCTGGGCTCGGTCAACAACCCCACGGAACTCGTCGTGCGGGTCGGCTTCGAGGAGCCTCGCACCGAACAGTTCAGCGTTGTGGGGCGCGGCTACAGCTACGAACTCCGCGAGGTCACCCGATGCATCCAGCAGGGCCTCACCGAGAGTCCGGTGATGCCCGTGGAGGACTCCCTCAACACGATGCGGCTGTTCGACGGCGTCCGCGCCCAGCTGGGAGTGAGCTACCCGAACGACGTGCGCTGACCCTGGATTTCCGGGCTTTGCGGGCCCAAGTTTGCCGTGGACTATGGACTCGCCCCGGCCCCCGGACTTACTCTGTAGGCCAATCGTCGATGGATTTCGGGGAGGTGTGTTGCGCATGGAATCTGCAGCCAGCCGTCCCCGTGCGCGCCGCTTCCTGCGACGGGGGCTGCTGGCCTTGGGAGCCGGACTGTCCTGGCTGGCGCTCTCCGCCGCCACGGCCAACGCCGACGAACTCAAGGTCTCCAGCGCAGTTCCACCCGCCCCCGGTTCGGCCGTCGTGACCATGATCCAATTCCCGAAGGCCGATGACCCGATAGCACCCGTAAGCCCGGCACCGTCGGCTCCAGCCCCGACTGCGCCTGCCGTCACCCCGGCTCAGGTTTCGCCTCCGGCTGTACCTGTGCCGGCTGTCCCGGCGCCAGTTGTCGCGGAGCCCGCCGTCGTGCAACCCGTTGTGCCGCTTGCGGAGTCCTCGCCTCCTGTCGTCCCGCAACCGGTGTTGCCGGTTGCCCAGCCCGAACCGGCCTCCCAGGTTACCGAGACTCCGGCCCCCGTCCCACCGGTCAGTGAGCCGGTCGCCAGTCCCCCGGCCGAGCCCGCCCCGGCTCCCGCGCCGGTCCCGCCCGGAGAGCCCGCCCCCGCCCCTTCCAGTGATCCGGCACCCGTCACGGACCCGGCTGTTCCGGTCACCGCTCCCGACACCGGCGCCGGAGACCTCCCGGCTGTCCCGTCCGCGCCCGAGCCAGCGCCCCCAGTGAGCGGATCCGTCCCCGGCACGGTACCCCCGGCCACCCCGCCCCCGCCTGCGGTGGTACCGGTGCCGGTAGTCGTCCCCGTGGTCGTCCCGGGCCAGGTCGGGGCCGGCCCTGCACCGCTTGTCCCGCCACGGAAGACCGCCGCAGTTACCCCGGCAAGCGCTGATCCTTTGCTGAAGCAAAGCCCGGCGGCTGTGGACCGGCCGCGCGGCCTTCGGGCCGTTTACCCTGCGGCGGGCTACGGCTACGTTCCCTCCCTGACCCTGCCGGACGTCCCGGCCCGCGGCAGCCTGCCGGGCGCCTTGGCGGCAGGAAACCGAACTCCTGCGGGCCCCCGGTCGACCGGAGACGGTGCACCCGCGGCGCCCACGGGCGGCAATGACGCGCCCCGGCCCCGTGGCGGCGACACCGGGCTGCCTGCCCCCGCTGCGCTCCCGCCGACCCCAGGGTCGGGGTCCGGCAGCGGTTCCACGTCCAGCGGGCCTTCCGGCGCTGCTGCGTGGACGCCAAGCGCGTTCTTCCTCATCCCACCAATGGGCACCGACCCCATCAGCGGCCCGCTACAGCACGTCCATCCTGCTGTCGCCGCCGATCCCGGATCTTCTCCTGACTAGTAGGGCCGTCCTCTGCCACTTTCCTGCGCAGAGCACGGTCCTTCGGGCTGCCACGCACGCCCGCCACCAGTCATTCAGGAGATTTCCCCATGGACACCACCGTCCGCGACCGGATACCCGGCACCAACGCTTCGCCTAGGCGCGCCGTCTCAGCGCTCCTCGCGTCCGGTCCGGCCCCCACCCAACGCGCATCCCTGCGGCAATGCCCACGCCGGCTGCTGCGCCCGACGCCGGCGCAAGCTCCGCCCGCGGGACGGCCACCGTAACGCGTGGCCGCTCCCGTCCAGGTCTATTGCCGCCGGAGCGAAGTCGTTGGGTCCGCTGGGGGATTCAACGGCCTCGCAGGCTCCGGCGGCACCCCCTCCCTTCGCGAGAAAGGTGAAACCGCCACCACAGACGACAGATGAACGATGCGGCCCGTGCCGGAACCCGATACCCGCACCCGTATTATTCTTTAGGGACGCCACCGCGGCGCCAGGACGAAAGACGGGGAACATCGTGGACGCTTTACCCAGTGAGGTCACGACCGAGATCCTGAGCGGCCGCTACCGTCTGGGCGAAGTGATCGGCCGGGGCGGCATGGCGTCCGTGTACTCTGCCCGGGACGAGAACCTGGGCCGGGACGTCGCGCTCAAGCTCTTCGCCCCGCAATCCGCGGAGGCCGATGAGCTCAAGCGCCAGCAGGCCGAGATCGAACTCCTGGCCACACTGAACCATCCGAGCCTCGTAACGCTCTTCGACGCCGGCACGGACACCCGGATCCCGGACGAGCCCAGGCCCTTCCTGACCATGGAACTGGTGGAGGGCCAGGACCTCCGGAGCCGGATCCGGCACAGCCCGGTCCCTTTCGACGAGCTTGCCGTGATCGGCGCGGGACTCGCGGATGCCCTCGCCTACGTCCACTCCCTCGGAATCATCCACCGCGACATCAAGCCGGCCAACGTCCTGCTGGTGCAGGTCCGACCCGGAGAACCGCTGCGGCCAAAGCTGACCGATTTTGGCATTGCCAGGATCATCGACGGGACCAGGCTCACCGCCACCGGAACGATGGTGGGAACGGCCGCCTACCTGAGTCCGGAGCAGGCCCGCGGCGCCGACATGGGCCCGGCCAGCGACATCTACTCGCTGGGACTGGTCCTGCTGGAGTGCATCAAGGGCTCCGTGGAGTACCCGGGAAGCGCCGTCGAGTCGGCAGTGGCCCGGTTGCACCGCGCCCCCGTTATTCCTGACGCGGTGCCGGCCGAGTGGGCCCAGCTGATCCGGGCCATGACCGCACTGGACCCCCTGGACCGGCCCGCGGCGGCCGACCTGGAGGCTGCGTTGCGCCAGGCCCTGGTCTCCCCCGACTCCTTGCCGGGCCTGCTGGCCGAAGAACGGACCAGGGTACTGCCCGCACCGCCCGCCAGGCCGCCGCGCTCGGCGACGGGAGTTCGGGACGTTGTCCAGGACACAGCTCAGGACCCTGTCCAAAACACAGCGGCGGGCTCGGCCGGCCACGCCCCGGGCATCAGGCCCGGAACCCGCCGGCACCACGCACTGACCCCGGACGACGCCCCGGCGCGCCGCGCAGGCGTGCTGGCCCGCCCGCTCGCACGCTTCCGGCGGGCCCGACTCCGCACGAGGATCGCCGTCGTCCTCGCCTTGGTGGCGCTCCTAGCGGCAGCCGCCGTCGCCGTCTCCCTCACTGTCCCCCAGCCGCCCGCCGTCGTGCCCTATCCGGCCGTCTCCGGCGATTTGGGCGAGCACCTGAAGCAACTGCAGAAGAGCGTGCAACCATGAATGCCACTGGCAAACCGCGGTGGAACCTGGCCATAGCCGGTCCGCTGCTCACCGCTGCCCTGATCGCAGGGTCACTCACCGGATGCGGCGCTCCGCCCGAGCTGGACGGCACGGCTGCACGTCAGCTCCAGTCCCAGGTCCTGGCAGTGACCGAGGCCGCAGCCACCAACGACTCCGCCGGCGCATTGAAACTGCTGGACGAACTGACGGCCAGGCTCGACGCGGCGGCGGCGGACGGACAAGTGTCCTTCAAACGCCACCAAAGCATCAAGGCGGCCATCGATGCCGTGCGCGCCGACCTCACGGCCAAGCAGGCGGCGGCCGACAAAGCCGCCCGGGATGCGGCGGCGGCCAAGAAGGCAGCAGCCGATAAGGCTGCGGCGGCAGCCACGGCCGCGGCGGCAGCAGCAGCCGCGAAGGCGGCAGCCGCGGCCCAGGCAGCGGCAGCGCCGGCTCCCGTGGCGCCTGTCCCCGTAGTGAAGAGCAAGCCCAAGGGCAAGGGCAAGGGCGGCCACTGACGGCGCGCGGACTTTCACAATTAGCCGGATCCGGCTAGCTTGGTCAGTCAGGCCGGAAACGGCCTGACTGACCCAACCGCTGTCCGAGCACTTGTACCAACCTTGTATCCGTCCCTTGCAACGACGCGCAGGCCGCAGCCTGCCAGCCGAAGGAGTGAAAGCAAGCATGGCAACAGTCCAGGAATCCATCGCCGTCAACGTCCCCCTGAGCCAGGCCTACAACCAGTGGACCCAGTTCGAAGACTTCCCGCAGTTTATGAGCGGCGTCGACGCCGTCCAGCAGCTCGATGACACCACCGTCCACTTCCAGACCAGCATCGGCGGGGTCAAGCGCGACTACGACGCCAGGATCACCAGCCAGGACCCCGACCGGCAGGTGTCCTGGGAAAGCCTGGACAGCCCCCGAAACGCCGGCACCGTGCGCTTCGCGGAGCTGGGACCGGCGGAGACCCGGGTCGACGTCGAACTCAGTTGGGAGCCCGGCACTGCAGCCGAGAAAATCGGCGCTGCGGTCGGGCTGGACTCCCGGCAGGTGGGGGCGGACCTGCAGCGGTTCAAGAAGTTCATTGAGGGCCGCGACTTTGAGACCGGCGCGTGGCGCGAACGGGTCAACAGCGGGGAAGCGGGCGGGCTGACGCCGGTGACCGACCCGGAGTACGACGTGCTGGGGACCGGAGCGCCGCTGGACGCGGACCCGGATCTGGCAACCGAACCGGCCAGCGAGGCCGGCGGCGACCGGAGGATCTCCGACCGCTAGGCACTCGCCGGCCGCCACGGTCCGACGACGGCGGGACGCACCGCCGTCGTCGGCCGGACATGGACCGGCCGGTTGCTTAAACGCCGAACGGCGCACCGGGAACTCCCGGTGCGCCGTTCGCGTTGTGCGGGCTAGCCCAGCAGGGACAGCACTTCGCTGAACTTGGCCGAGGGCCGCATCACGGCGGAGACCTTGGCTTCGTCCGGACGGTAGTAGCCGCCGATGTCCACCGGGGATCCCTGGACCGAAAGCAGTTCGCCAACGATGGTTTCCTCGTTGGCGGCCAGGGCGTCCGAGACGGCGGCGAAGGCCGCGGCCAGCTCGGTGTCGTCGCTCTGGCGTGCCAGCTCGTCGGCCCAGAACTTGGCCAGGTAGAAGTGGCTGCCGCGGTTGTCCAGCTCGCCGGCCTTGCGCTTCGGGGACTTGTCCTCCAGCAGGAACGTGCCGGTGGCGCGGTCCAGGGTGTCCGCGAGGACCTGCGCGCGGGCGTTGCCCGTGGAGGTTGCCAGGTGCTCGAAGCTCACGGCGAGGGCAAGGAACTCGCCCAGGCTGTCCCAGCGCAGGTGGTTTTCCTTGAGCAGCTGCTGGACGTGCTTCGGGGCCGAGCCGCCGGCGCCGGTCTCGAACAGGCCGCCGCCGTTGATCAGCGGAACGATCGAGAGCATCTTGGCGCTGGTGCCGAGCTCAAGGATCGGGAACAGGTCCGTGAGGTAGTCGCGGAGCACGTTGCCGGTGACCGAGATCGTGTCCTCGCCCTTGCGCAGTCGGGCCAGGGTGAAGGCCGTGGCCTCGTCCGGGGACATGATTTCGAGCTGCAGGCCCTCGGTGTCGTGGTCCTTGAGGTATTCCTCGACCTTGGCGATCATCCGGGCGTCGTGCGCGCGGCCCTTGTCCAGCCAGAACACGGCCGGGGTGGCGGAGGCGCGGGCGCGGGTGACGGCGAGCTTGACCCAGTCGCGGATCGGCACGTCCTTGGTCTGGCAGGCGCGCCAGATGTCACCGGGGGCAACCTGGTGTTCGATCAGGACGGTGCCGGCGTCGTCGACCACCTGGACGGTGCCGGCGACCTGGATCTCGAAGGTCTTGTCGTGGCTGCCGTATTCCTCGGCGGCCTGGGCCATCAGCCCGACGTTCGGGACCGTACCCATGGTGGTCGGGTCGAAGGCGCCGTTGGCGCGGCAGTCGTCGATGACGACCTGGTAGATCCCGGCGTAGCTGCTGTCCGGGAGGACGGCGAGGGTGTCGGCCTCCTGGCCATCGCGGCCCCACATGTGGCCGGAGCTGCGGATCATGGCCGGCATCGAGGCATCGACGATGACGTCGGAGGGAACGTGCAGGTTGGTGATGCCCTTGTCCGAGTCGACCATCGCCAGCTCGGGGCCGTCGTTGAGGCCCTTCTGGATGGCGGCTTCGACGTCGCCGCGGATCTCTTCCGGGAGGTCCTCGAGGCCGTTGAGGATGGAGGCGAGGCCATTGTTGGGGCTCAGGCCGGCCGCGGCGATCTGATCGCCGTAGGTGGCAAAGAGGTCCGAGAAGTAGGCCTTGACGACGTGGCCGAAGATGATCGGGTCGGAGACCTTCATCATGGTGGCCTTCAGGTGTGCGGAGAAGAGCACGCCCTCTTCCTTGGCCCGGGCAACCTGGGCGGCGAGGAAGGTGTCCAGGGCGGCGGCCCGCATCACGGTGCCGTCGATGACTTCGCCGGCCAGCACGGGGAACGCCCGCTTCAGGACCTTGACCGTGCCGTCTTCCTTGACCAGCTGGACCTTGAGGTTGGTATCCGCCTCAATGACCACGGACTTCTCGTTAGAGCGGAAGTCGTCGGCATCCATGTGGGCGACGTTGGTCTTGGACTCCGGGGTCCAGGCGCCCATGCTGTGCGGGTTCTTCCGGGCGTAGTTCTTGACCGAGAGCGGCGCACGGCGGTCGGAGTTGCCTTCGCGCAGGACCGGGTTCACGGCGGAGCCCTTGATCTTGTCGTAGCGGGAGCGGATGTCCGTCTCCTCGTCCGAGGCCGGGTTGTCCGGGTAGTCCGGCAGGGCGTAGCCCTGGCCCTGGAGCTCGGCGATGGCGGCCTTCAGCTGCGGCACGGAGGCGCTGATGTTGGGCAGCTTAATGATGTTGGCCTCGGGCTTTTTGGCGAGCGCGCCCAGTTCAGCCAGGGCGTCGCTGACGCGCTGCTCTTCGGTGAGGTAGTCGCCGAAGACGGCGATGATGCGGCCGGCTAGCGAAATGTCGCGGGTCTCCACTTCCACACCGGCCGTCGACGCGAATGCCTCGACAATCGGCAAGAACGAATAGGTGGCCAGCATCGGCGCTTCGTCGGTG
The DNA here is from genome assembly GCF_056394105.1 of Arthrobacter sp. 10T419. Lineage (NCBI taxonomy): Bacteria > Bacillati > Actinomycetota > Actinomycetes > Micrococcales > Micrococcaceae > Arthrobacter > Arthrobacter sp. 10T419. The sequence continues at coordinate 206,153 of NZ_JBFTHF010000006.1, forward strand.
TGGGTATAGATAATCTTGGCCATTGCTCGGGCGTCTCCCTGAAAGTCTGCGGATATCCGGAAATCTTGTGTTATCTCAACGGCTCTAACTTACCCGAGGTGGCCCCATTGGCGCCTATCCGGGACGGGCTCCGGCGCCCCCGTGACTCGTGCAGCCGGCCTAACCCTGCGCGAATCTGCTGTGACAGTTGTTGACAAAGTTCTTTACATGTTCGTCAAGTTGACGTAGTTTCTAACCCATCACAGCGGCCCGCACCCGCAGGCCGCCCCGCATTCCTCCCGGTTAGGACACCCATGAGAACACCCAAGACTCTGGCCACCAGCCTCTTCAGCCTCTCCGCCGCGGCCCTCCTGGCCATCTGCGCGGCCGGCGGCGCCACCGCCTCGACCGTTGCGGCGCAGGACAAGAAGGCTCCCCAGGTGGCCAGCCAGTCCGTCGACGGCTCGCGGGCCGCCGACTACTGGACGCCCGAGCGTATGAAGTCGGCCATTCCGGGCGACGTGCTGGCGGACAAGGCTCTGGCCCGCGGGAACAAGTCCTCCGCCGCCACCGTGGAGAAGGGTGCCAGCACGCAGATCTCCGGCAAGGCCGCCAAGGGCAAGACCACCCTGCACGCCGACGAGTCGCCGATCTCCAACATCGGCAAAGTGTTCTTCACGATGGGCGGCAGCAACTACGTCTGCTCCGGCAACTCGGTAACCTCCACCAACAAGAGCACCGTCTCCACCGCCGGACACTGCGTCAACGAGGGTCCGGGGGCCTTCGCCACCAACTTCGTCTTCGTCCCCGCGTACCTCAACGGCGCCGCCCCGTACGGCAAGTGGGCTGCCAAGGCCCTCTACACCACGACCCAGTGGAGCTCGGCCGGCGACATGCAGTACGACACCGGATTCGCCGTCGTGTCCCCGCTGAACGGACAGAACCTGTCCGACGTCGTCGGCGCCTCCGGCGTCCAGTTCAACGCAGCGCGCGGCCTCACCTACAAGTCCTACGGCTACCCGGCCGCGGCGCCCTTCGACGGCCAGTCGTTGAAGAGCTGCACCGGCCCGGCCTCCGATGATCCCAACAATCCCCAGTTCAACGCCCAGGGCATCCCTTGCGACATGACCGGTGGATCGTCCGGCGGCCCCTGGTTCATCGGTACCAGCTCCTCCGGCTACCAGAACTCCATCAACAGCTACGGCTACGGCAGCCGCTCCACCGTGATGTACGGCCCGTACTGGGGCTCGGTGATCCAGCAGGCCTACAGCACCGCCGCAGCCGCCTAAGAACCCCACCCCCAATACGCCCACACCCTAGGAAAGGAATAGGGCAACGCGGGGTCACTTGCCACCCTCCCCCTCGACAGGGCGGCAAGTGACCCCGCGTTGCTGTGTGCTGGTTCCTGAGCCTGGCCCCCCACCGGACATGCCCATCGCTCAGACCACCCGCCGGACATAACCATCGCTCAGACCACCCGCCGGACATAACCCCCATATATCCATTCGTGGGTTCCAAGGATGGGCATGTCCGTCAGGCCTGGAGGTCTTGCCCGGTCCGAACTGCAAAGGATGGACATGCCCGTCGGCGATGCTCCTTGGCGCTCCGAGTGGACATGCCCGCCGCACGCGCCGGCCAGTGGACATAATCCGCATATGCCCGCTCCTTGGCGCGCACGATGAGCATGTCCCGCAGAGTTTTCCGCCCGCGCCCACTCCTTGGCGCGCACGATGAGCATGTCCCGCCGAGTTTTCCGCCCGCGCCCACTCCTGGCCCCGACGAATGAGCATGTCCCGCGGCCTCAGCTCCCTGGACCCCGAAGCACACCAAAGACAGCACAAAAATGGACATGCCCTCCCGGAAAGGAAGGGCATGTCCATTCTTGGTGGCAGCAGTTGAGCATGTCCCCTAGTGGAAGAAGTGCCGAGCTCCGGTGAAGTACATGGTGATGCCGGCGGCGTTGGCTGCGGCGATGACTTCCTCGTCGCGGACGGATCCGCCGGGCTGCACGACGGCGCGGACGCCGGCGTCGATCAGGATCTGCAGGCCGTCGGCGAACGGGAAGAACGCGTCCGAGGCTGCAACGGCGCCGCGGGCCCGTTCCGGAGCGCCGGCGGCATCGGTGTTAGATGCCCCGCCGGCACCTTCCACGTCGGACTCCACTGTGACACCCAGGGTGTTGGCCCGCTCGACGGCGAGACGGCAGGAGTCGAGCCGGTTGACCTGGCCCATGCCGATCCCGACGGCGGCACCGTCGGCGGCGAGCAGGATCGCGTTGGACTTGGCCGCACGGCAGGCCGTCCAGGCGAAGGCAAGGTCGGCCAGGGTGGCGGCGTCGGCGGCCTCTCCCGCAGCGAGCGTCCAGTTGGCCGGGTTGTCGCCCTCGGCGTCGACCTTGTCCGTGGCCTGGACCAGCATGCCGCCGGAGACCTGGCGGAACTCGGTCGGGTAGCGGCCGTAGCCCTCGGGCAGGGTCAGGAGGCGGATGTTCTTCTTCTTGGCAAGGATCTCCACGGCCTCGTCCTCAAAGCCCGGCGCGATGACGACCTCGGTGAAGATCCCGGCCACGGTCCGGGCCATGCCGGCGGTGACGGTGCGGTTGGCCGCGATCACGCCGCCGAACGCGGACACCGGATCGCAGGCGTGGGCCTTGGCGTGGGCGTCGGCGATCGGGTCCGCCGCGGCGGCGGAACCCACGGCAACGCCGCAGGGGTTGGCGTGCTTGATGATCGCAACGGCGGGCTCGGCAAAGTCGAACGCGGCGCGCAGGGCGGCGTCGGCGTCGACGAAGTTGTTGTAGCTCATCGCCTTGCCGTGCAGCTGGTCGGCCTGGGCGATACCGGCCGGGGCAGCCTTGTCCACATACAGCGCGGCCTGCTGGTGCGGGTTTTCGCCGTAGCGGAGGACCTCGGAGCGTTCCAGGGCCAGGCCGGCGTAGGCGGGCCAGTCGATCACGCCGTCGCCGTCTTCATCCAGGAACTGGCTGGCGGTCCAGGTGGCCACGGCGGTGTCGTAGGACGCGGTGTGCGCGAACGCCTTGGCGGCGAGCCGGCGTCGGGTCTTCAGGTCAAAGCCGCCCGAGGAGGCCGCCTCCACGACGGAACCGTAGGAGGCCGGGTCCACCACGATCGCGACGGCGGCGTGGTTCTTCGCGGCCGACCGCACCATCGCGGGGCCGCCGATGTCGATCTGCTCGACGACGTCGTCCTGCGCGGCGCCGGACTTTACGGTCTCCACGAAGGGGTAGAGGTTCACGACGACGAGGTCGAACGGCTCGATCGACATGTCCTCGAGCGTCTTCATGTGCGCCGGGACGCGGCGGTCGGCGAGGATGCCGCCGTGCACGCGCGGGTGCAGGGTCTTGACGCGGCCGTCCAGCATTTCCGGGGAGCCGGTGACTTCTTCGACTTCCTGCACCGGGATTCCGGCGGCGGCGATCTTCTTGGCGGTGGAACCGGTGGAGACGATCTTGACGCCGGCTTCGTGCAGGCCCTTGGCGAGCTCCTCCAGACCGGTCTTGTCGTAGACCGAGATGAGGGCCCGGCGGATGGGAACACGGTCGATGGATACACGCTCAAGCTGCGTAAAGCTCACAAAAGTCTCCGTCTTATATCGCGGCGCGGCCGCGGGTGGTGGGGATGCGGCCAGTTTATCGCGTCACGGCTCTCTGCATCCCCGCCGGGAGCCAGCGCGCCCGAGTGTGAAGCTTCACCGCTGGCGCGCGCCGGGACGTAGAGTTTTCCCAGGAGGCGAGATGAATACTTACACCACTGTGCCCAGCGGCGAACAGGTGGTCCAGGAACTGCCGTGGCGGTGGAAGGTCCAGGGCCGGATTTTCCTGATCGGCGGCCTGGGCTTCATGTTCGATGCCTGGGACGTCACGCTGAACGGGATCCTCATTCCGTTGCTGTCAAAGCACTGGTCCCTGACCGCTGGCGACGCGGCCTGGATCGGCACCTCCAACCTGATCGGTATGGCTGTGGGCGCCTTTGTCTGGGGCACCATCGCGGACACGATCGGGCGCAAGAAGGCTTTCACCGCCACCTTGTTGATCTTCTCGGTGTTCACGGTGCTGGGCGCGTTCTCCCCCGGCTTCCTCTGGTTCGTGGCGTTCCGGTTCATGGCGGGCTTCGGCCTGGGCGGTTGCATCCCGGTGGACTACGCACTGGTGGGCGAGTTCACGCCCCGCAAGCAGCGCGGCCGGGTCCTCACCGCGATGGATGGCTGGTGGCCGATCGGTGCGGCGCTGTGCGGGTTCGTCTCGGCCGGGCTGATCGCCGCCTTCGCCGACTGGCGGCTGACCATGCTGATCATGGTGCTGCCCGCGCTGCTGGTGTTCTGGATCCGGCGCAGCGTCCCGGAGTCGCCGCTGTTCCTGATCCGCAAGGGCCGCCGCGAGGAAGCCGCCAGGGTGATCGACCACCTGGTCGCGGCCACCGGCGCCGAGGCCCGGGTCTACAGCCTGCCCGAACCCCAGGACGCGCCCCGGCTTTCCGCCGGCAGCGCCTGGACCCAGTTGCGCGCGCTCTGGCAGTTCAATTGGAAGATTACGACGGCGGCCTGGGCTTTGTTCTTCAGCATCCTGCTGGTCTATTACCTGTCGTTGACCTGGATGCCCCGGATCCTGATCGGCGCCGGCTTCGAGGAGTACAAGGCGTTCCTGACGACGGCGTCGATGGCCGCTGTCGGCCTGCTGGGCGTGGTGGTCGCCGCGCTGCTGGTGGAGCGGACGGGCCGCAAGTGGATCCTTGCCATCACCGGCCCGCTGTCGGCGCTGACGCTGGTGATTGTCGCCGTCGTCGTGGACATCCCGACGGCGGCCGTGTTCTGGCTGCTGGTGTTCGGCTTCGTGGTGCAGGTGGCGATCCCGGTGCTGTACGCCTACGTGTCGGAGCTCTACCCGACCGAGCTGCGCGGCTCGGGCTTCGGCTGGGCCTCGACGTTCTCCCGGCTCGGCGCCGGGTTCGGGCCGTTGATCTTCGCCACGTTCCTGTGGCCTGAACTGGGGCTGGCCACGTCCTTCGCCCTGGCCGGCGGTCTGGTGTTGATCTCGGTGCTGTGGATGGCGTTCTTTGCCCCGGAGACCAAGCAGCGCCGTCTGGAGTAGCTTTCCCGCCGCCGCTCCCCCGCCGGCCCGGGACGCCGAAATGCCCTATCCCTTTTGGTTGCCCTGAGGGTCTCAGAAGCACCACAAGTGATAGGGCATTCGGGGGGTGGCTACTGGATGCAGGTCGCGTACACCGTCATGGCCGTAGTTGTCCGCTGCGTTACGGTCCAGCCGGTAGGCGTCCCGCCGGTCATGACGGGCTGGCTGACAACGGCGCCGTTGTTGCCGGTGGTGGAGCCCAGCGAGTAGCCGCCCGAGACGGCGGTCCTGCCGGCTGGGCAGTTGACCTGAACCACGAGCGTTGAGCCGCTGTTCGACTCGACAGTCACGCTGGTCGACGCGGCCGCCCCGGTGGCTCCGGTGGCCCCGGTGGCTCCGGTGGCTCCGGTCGCACCTGTGGCCCCCCTGGCACCGGCCGGTCCAACGGGGCCGATGGCTCCGGTGTCGCCCTTTTCGCCTTGCAGCCCGGTGGCGCCTGTTGCACCGACGGCACCGGTAGCTCCGGGCTCGCCCTTCTCGCCCTGGATGCCCTGGGCACCGGTCTCGCCGGTGTCGCCCTTCTCGCCCTGGGCTCCGGTGGCTCCCATGGCGCCGGCCTCGCCGGTATCACCCTTGTCGCCCTTCTCACCCTGGGCTCCGGTGGCTCCCATGGCGCCGGCCTCGCCGGTATCACCCTTGTCGCCCTTCTCACCCTGGGCTCCGGTGGCTCCCATGGCGCCAGTGGCGCCGGCCTCGCCTACGAGCCCCTGGATCCCCTGCGGGCCGGCGATCCCTGGGATCCCCTGCGGGCCGGCAATGCCCTGGATCCCCTGCATGTTCCAAGAGATGGCGGTTTCCTTCTTCAAATCGCACGTTTGGCCGGCTGCCAGCACCCGGAGCTGGCCGCCGTTGTTGATGTTGTAGCAGCCGCTGATTTCGCCGGTGCCGGACGTCGTCGAAGCGGCATAGGCGGCAGAAACGGCGCCCGTTCCGAGGACGAGCGCCGCAGTAAGGCAGAGAACCTTCGGGCTGGTTTTGGCAAAGCTGAACTGTGACACGATGGACCCCCAGGGACGCAAGAGACGAATGAGACTGCGTCAGACTATGGCCCCGGACGGCCCCTCAACCGGCGGCGAGATACCCGATTTTCGCCAGTCACTACCCGACTTATTCGCGGAGTACTCGCTTTTGTCGAGCCGACTACTTGGTTGGGTATTTCCCCGTCGAAAAACGGCCGTCGGCGCCGCCCCGGGAGGGCCCAACTGCCTCGCAGTTGTTGTCGTTTTGWGGGCTCAAAACGACAACAACTGCGGGCTAGTTGGGGGTCTTAGCTCCCGCGGCGAGCGACTTCAGCGTCGACACCAGCAACCGCCGCTCTACCGTCTTGATGCGCTCGTGCAGGGTGTCCTCGGTGTCGCCGTCGTCCACGCTCACGGCTTCCTGGGCGATGATCGGGCCGGTGTCGACGCCCGCGTCCGCCCAGTGCACCGTGCACCCGGTGACCTTCACGCCGTAGGCCAGGGCGTCGCGGACGCCGTGCGCGCCGGGGAAGGCCGGCAGCAGCGCCGGATGGGTGTTCAGGTACTTGCCGCCGAACGCGTCGATGAAGTCGGCACTGACAATCCGCATGAACCCGGAGGACACGACGACGTCGGGCCGGTAGGCGGCAACGGCTTCGATAAGCGCGGCATTCCACGCGGCCCGGTCCGGGTAGGCCTTGAAATCCACCACGAAGGTCGGGATCCCAGCGGCCGCGGAGCGCTCCACCCCGTACGTTCCGGGCCGGTCGGCGCCAACGGCGGCGAGTTCCACGTCCAGCTCGCCGGCCCTGACGGCGTCGATGACTGCCTGGAGATTGGAGCCGGTGCCTGAGACGAGGACAACTATGCGCATTGACTTAGCTTATGGGGCCACTCGCGTACGCTGGAAAATATGAATTCCCCCCAGGACCCCGGCGGAGCCCAGCGGGGACAGAATCCCCGGAGCGAAGCGGCCAAGGCATCGCTGCTCCGGACGCACAACCTGTTCCGCGCGTTTATCGTCACGGTGCTTGGGGCGTTCTTCGTCTTCCAGCTGGACGTCAGCTACCTCTGGCCCACCGCAATCCTTACCGCGGCCGCACTGGTGCTCGGCATCGTACTGCTCGTGCGTGCGGCGAAGCTCAAGGAATCCCGCCTGGTGCTGTTCGGCACCATCTCCGGTTTGGTGGTCTCCGCGGTCATGGTGCTGATGGTGCTGGCCTCCGCGGTGTTCTTCAACCAGATCCGGGACTACCAGCAGTGCGCCCGCCATGCCCTGACCCAGCAGGCTGCCTCGGCGTGCCGGACCCAGCTGGAGAATTCGCTGCCCACGCAGCTGCGCTAGCGCCGGCCACCCGCCAGGCCCGGAACGTCGCCGTTTAATCGGCTTCGGCGGCCAGTTCCAGATCCGCTTCGTGCAGTTTCTGCCGTCGTTCCAGCCACGGCCCGGCCGCGTAGCCGATCACGACGCCGATGCCCGTTTCAGCTGCCACGAACAACGCCGTTGTCAGGGGGTCCGGGCCGATCTCCGTGAGCCGTCCGATGCCGGCGGAACCGCGGGCCAACCAAGCCAGCGCCGCCGCGAGCAGACCTGCCACGGCGCCGATCATGGCGCCCAGGACCAGCGTGGAGACGGTGGCCGTGAACCAGCGCGCCTTGACCTTGATGGAGAGCCATTCGTCGAAGTGGTTTTCGCCTTCGCGCAGGAACCACCAGCCCGCCAGGAGCCCGGCGAGCGCAGGAACCACGAGGGCCACGAAGCCGTACTCCAGCGCACCGGCGGGCAGCGCGGCGAACACCGGGATGGAGGGCAGCGGCCCGACGGCGGTGGCCAGCGGCCCGGCCTGCGATCCGACGCCGAGCGCGAACCCGGAGCCGGAAGTCCAGGCCAGCGCGAACACGGCCAGGTTGGGCAGGTAGCCCAACTGCGCGATGGTGAGCGCCGCGCCGCCCACCGGGCCGGCGTCGAGCGCCTCGTAGACGGCAATGATGAGGTTCCAGTGGATGATGAGGTCCACGGTGAGGAGGGCGGCAGCCATGGCCAGGCTGGCCATCACGGCCACGAAGCCGGCCTTGACGGCGGAGCCAAGGTAGGAGCCTGCCCAGCGCGAGTGCTGGCTGGTGCGCGAGAGCCAGGCGACGGCGTCGACGCCGATCAGCCGGCTCCAGGAGCCCGCTTCCCGGCGGGCACCAATCACCATGCCGAGCGCGAAGGGGATCAACGGGACGATGGAGGCGTACCACAGGCTGACACCGACCTCGGAGGTGCGGCAGACGAAACCGGTGGCGAATCCGAAGGCGCCGTACATCATCCAGGAGCCGAGCAGCGCCTGCCAGAGCTGGTCAGTGTAGGAGGCGCGGGCCAGCCGCCGCCCCGCGCGCCAGGCGAGCAGGAACGGGAGGAGCGTGAGGCCCAGCGGGATCAGCGACAGGGTGCCGGATTCGGGCCGTCCCGCGGTTCCGGCGCCGACGGTTTCGAGCAGCAAGGGGACGCCGTGGATCAGCAGCCAGGCCTGGCCGGCCAGCCGGGCGAGGAATTCAAAGCCGCCCTCGCGGAATCCGGCCGTGGCCCAGACCGCGATAATTGGTGCGATCACGACGAGTGCGGAGATCACGGCGGCCTGCGCGGACTCCAGCGCCCCCTGCAGCCATAGAGGCATCGGAAGGCCACGGTTCCCGGTCTGATCAGCGCGCAGTTTCATCGTCTTCCATGGTGCCACGTGCGGGGCCTTCCGCCGGGTTCCGACAGGCTCTTGGGCCCCCGATTTCAGCCGGCCGGAAACGTTGCCATCGCCGCCCGCCGCGCCCCGAGCGCACCACCGCAGGTGGCCCTGCGGCGGCGCTTTTTCCGCTACCCCGCCGTAAAATTTAAGGTGTCCGCAATCAGTGGTTGGAGGCAGAAAATGACTACCGCATCCCCACATGCACACGGCGTACATTTCGGACGGACTGATGTCCAAAACGTCGGCATGGGTGTGGGTATTGTCCTTCTTGTCGTGGGTGTCCTGGGGTTCATCCCGGGCATCACCACGCAGTACAGCGAGCTGAGGTTCTTCGGGCCAGATTCCAGGGCCATGTTCCTTGGCCTGTTCCAGGTGTCCATGCTGCTGAACATCGTTCAGCTGGCCATTGGCGCCGCGGGCTTGACCATGTCCCGCAACGGCATGGGAGCCCGGAACTTCCTCATGGGCTTCGGCCTGCTGTACATCGTCTTTAGCGTTTACGGGCTGATCGTCGGCGTGGGGTCGGCGGCCAATTTCCTGGCGTTCAACACCATGGACAACTGGACCCACATGGTGCTGGGCGTGGCAATGATTGGCGCCGGCTGGCTGCTCTCGAGGCATCTGGCCGATGACGCACAAACCCGGTAAGCGAACACCGGGAAAAGGGAGCCGCGAATGAGGACCGATTCTCAGTAATCCAACAAATTCGTACTACCTGCTGGTGCGGGCGCCTGGAGCTTCATGGGTGTCCGCACCAGCTTTCTTTTGCCCCAGCCGTTCCGCCAAATGCTGGACTTATTCGGCGGCAGCACCCCAGACTGGCCTGACCCCACGACCTGAAAGAGTTTCCATGCCGGACTTCTCAGCTTTTGTCCCGTTCCTCGCGGTCCTCGCCGGGGCACTTGTCGTCGTCGCCGTGATCTGGATTGCGATCAAGCTGATGTGGAAGGTGGCCGAACCGAACGAGGCCCTGATCATCTCCGGCCTGACCCGCGGAACCCTCGAGACGCGGGACGGCATGGACTTCAAGATCGTCACCGGCAAGGGGGCGCTCGTGTTTCCCGGCCTGCAGACCGTGCGGACCCTGTCCCTGACCCTGAACGAGACGGAGCTCAAGGTCTCCTGCGTGACCTCCCAGGGCATCCAGGTGATCGTCGAGGGCGTGGTGATCTACAAGATCGGCGACGCGCCGCCGTTCATCGCGAACGCTGCGCGCCGCTTCCTCGGCCAGCAGCCCAAGATGCAGAGCCAGGTCTACAACGTCTTCGAGGGACATTTGCGCTCCATCATTGGCAGCATGACCGTGGAGGAGATCATCCGCGAGCGCGACAAGCTCGGCTCGCAGGTCCGCAGCGCGAGCGGGGTGGAGATGGAAAAGCTCGGCCTGGTGGTGGATTCGCTCCAGATCAAGGACCTCCAGGACCCCACCGGCTACATCCAGAACATCGCCAAGCCGCACATCGCCCAGGTAAAGATGGAAGCCCGGATCGCGGAGGCCACCCGGAACCGTGAGGCGGCCGAGCGGGAGGCGGAGGCGGCCGCGCAAATCGCCGACGCCCAGAGCCTCTCCGCGATCAAACAGTCGGAGGCGCAGGCCAACGCCGAACGGGCCCGGGCCAACGCCGCCCAGGCCGGACCGCTGGCCGAGGCCACCGCGCGGCAGCAGGTGGTGGTGCAGGAAACCGAGGTCGCCAAGCTCGAGGCGGACCGTGAGGAACAAAAACTCCAGACCACCATCCGCAAGCCCGCCGACGCCAAGGCTTACGCCAAGCGCACCGAGGCCGAGGGGCAGAAATCCGCGGACATCAGCGCGGCCGAGGCGCTGGCCCGCCGGACCGAACTCGAGGCGCAGGTCAACGCCCGGCGCACCGAGCTCCAGGCGCAGGCCAATGCGACAGCTGCCGCGGCCGCCGCCGGGGCCACCCGCGTCACCGGTGAAGCCGAGGCCGCCGCCACGAAGGCCCGCGGTGACGCGACGGCGTCGTCGATCAAGGCCAAAGCGCTGGCCGAAGCCGACGGCATCAAGGCGCGCGGCGAAGCCCTCGGCACCAACCAGGACGCGGTCATCTCGCAGCAGCTGGCCGAGAACATGCCGGCCATCATCGCCGCGGCCGCGGAGCCGTTCGCCCACGTCGGGCAGCTCACCGTCCTCAACGGCGGGGAGGGCATCAACCGGATGATCGGCGGCATCCTGGCGCAGGTCGGCGACTACCTTCCCGCGCTGCGGACGGCATTGAAAGATGGCCGGCAGGACGGCCGGCAGGCAGCCAAGCAGCCACCGAAAGCCCCGGATGCATAAGGAAGTCGACCGCAGCCTGACCGGCCGGATCGGCCGGGTGACGGGGCGGGTGGGGCCCGGCACCATCGGGGAGGTCATGCTGCCCTTCCGCGGCGGGACGAGTGCCTTCCATGCCCACCCGTTCGACAAGGAGAGCGTCTTCGCCGTCGGGGACGAGGTGCTGGTCATCTACTACGAGCCGCCCCAGACGGTCTACGTGGACGAACTCCCGGACGTGCTGCGGCACGATCCGCGCCGCTGACGCTGGCCGGCGCGGCACCTGGCACTGCGGGCATTCCGGGGCACCGGGCACTCCGGGGAGCTCCGGGGAGCTCCTGGGCGCCGGGCACTCCGGCCCCGAGCGCGAACCGCGCCCGTTTTGCCGGAGATGGCCGCTCCGAGGCCCGGCTTGGCGGCCATCTCCGGCAAACGGGCGGCCCTGGACTGGAAGGACCACGGGAACCAGCGCACTCCGGCACCATCCACTTGCCAGAAGCGGCCGCCTGGGCAGCTGGTTTGCGGCCATTTTTGGATAATCGTCATTCGGCGCGGCAGCGAGCGCGCGTATTGGGATGATGTCCGGACACGCGTCCGGCCGACGGGCATGCACAGTGGGACACCGAAGGGCCCGCCAGGCCCCGGAACCCGCGGCCCACCCACGCCTGTTAACCCACTCTTCCCCCGCAGGCCACACCGGGAACCCCGCGCCGTCAGCCGCCGCGGCCACGGTGGAGGCGTGAGGATCGCACTAGTCGCCGAATCATTCCTGCCGCAGATGAATGGGGTCACGCACTCCATCCTGAGGGTTCTGGAGCATCTGCAGGACCGCGGCGACGAGGTGCTGGTGATCGCGCCATCCGCGCAGGACCCCCAAGTCCCCGGCGAGGTCCACGGCGCGCGGGTGCACCGGCTCCCGTCCGTGCCGCTGGCCGGCTACACGAACGTACGGGTGGCGTTGGGCGGTGTGGCCCGGGTCAAGCGAATCCTTGCCGACTACGCCCCCGACGTCGTCCACCTCGCCTCGCCGTTCGTGCTCGGCTGGCGGGCAGCCCAAGCCGCGCACCAGCTTGGGATCCCCAGCGTCGCCGTCTACCAGACCGAGGTCCCCGGCTACGCGGGCCGCTACGGCGTCCCGTTCCTGGAAAACTGGGCCTGGAACCGGGTGGAGCAGATCCACCTGCTCGCCACCCGCACCCTGGTCCCGTCGACCTTTGCGCTGAACCAGTTCCTGGGCCGCGGCATTCCCCGGGTGCACATGTGGCGCCGCGGCGTGGACACCCGGCGGTTCAGCCCGGAGAAGCGCGACGACGCGTGGCGGGCCTCGGTCGCCCCCGGCGGCGAACGCATCATCGGCTACGTCGGCCGGCTCGCCGTCGAGAAACAAGTGGAGGACCTGGCCGTGCTCGCAGATATTCCCGGCACCCGGCTGGTGATCGTCGGCGGCGGGCCGCAGCGCGAAACCCTCGAAGCCGCGCTCCCGGACGCCGTGTTCACCGGGTTCCTCGGCGGCGAGGAACTGGCCCGGGCCGTCGCCTCGTTCGATCTGTTCGTCCACCCCGGCGAATTCGAGACCTTCTGCCAGACCATCCAGGAGGCTATGGCCTCCGGCGTCCCGGTGGTCGCCACCGGCCGCGGCGGCCCGCTGGACCTGGTGGAGAATTCGCGGACCGGCTGGCTTTACGAACCGGGTGATCTCGCAGCGCTCCGGTCCCGGGTGGCAGACCTTACGGGCGACGACGCCAAACGCCGCGCTTTCGCCGCCGCCGCCCACGCCTCGGTGCAGGGCCGGACCTGGCACGCGCTGGGCGAGGAGCTCGTGCGGCACTACGAAGCGGTCCGCACCGGTTCCGCCCGCACCGGTTCCGCCAGCACCGGTTCCGCCAGCCCCCGTTCAACCACCAGAGGAGCAACCCTGTGAAGATTTCTGTGATCGGCTGCGGCTACCTCGGCGCCGTGCACGCCGCCACCCTGGCCTCGATGGGGCACACCGTGGTGGGGATCGACGTCGACGCCGCCAAGGTGGCCCAGCTGGACCGCGGCGCCGCCCCGTTCTACGAACCGGGTCTGGACGAACTCCTGCGCGACGGCCGCGCCAACGGCCGGCTCGCCTTCTCCACCAGCTTCGCCGACGCCGCCGGCGCGCAGTTGCATTTTCTCTGCGTCGGAACACCGCAGTCCAAGACCTCCGACGGCGCCGACTTGAGCTACCTGGTCTCCGCCACCGAAGCGTTGCTCCCGTTCCTGGCGCCGCGTGCCGCCGTCGTCGGCAAGTCCACCGTGCCGGTGGGAACGGTGGACATGCTCCGCGGTGTGCTGGCCGGGCGCCCGGATGTGCTCCTCGGCTGGAACCCCGAGTTCCTGCGCCAGGGCACGGCGGTGAAGGATTCCCTGGTGCCGGACCGGCTGGTGTACGGCGTACCGGGCGGCAAGGAATCCGCGCGGCACCCGAACAGCCCCGGCGCCGCCGTCACCGCCGCCCTGGACACGGTGTACGGGCCGCTGCTCTGCGCCGGAATCCCCCGGCTCATCTGCAACTTCGCGACCGCTGAGCTGATCAAATCGGCGTCGAACGCCTATCTGGCCACCAAACTGAGCTTCATCAACGCGATGGCCGAACTCTGCGAGGCATCCGGCGCGGACGTGACGGAGCTCGGCGAGGCGATGGGCCTGGATCCGCGGATCGGCGGCCGGTACCTGCATGCCGGCCTCGGCTTTGGCGGCGGCTGCCTGCCCAAGGACATCCGTTCCCTCCGGGTGCAGGCCGCCGCGTTGGGCGTGGACTCGGTGGACGCCTGGATGGCCACGGTGGACGGCATCAACCGCGGCCAGCGCACCCGCACCGTGGAGGCTGCCCGGGAGCTGTGCGGCGGCCAGCTGGGCGGCCGGCGGGTAACCGTGCTCGGGGCGGCCTTCAAACCGGACACCGACGACATCCGCGACTCCCCCGCCCTGGATGTGGCCCAGCAACTGGCCGAAGCGGGGGCGCATGTCACCGTCACCGATCCGGCGGCGATCAACAACGCCTGGCTGCGGTATCCGCAGCTGCGCTTCGAGGCCGCCGTCGAGCAGGCGCTCGACGGCGCCGAACTGGTGCTGCTGCTGACCGAGTGGGAGGCCTACCGCGCGCTCTCCCCGACCGCGGCCGGGGAGCTGGTCCGACGCCGGACGGTGCTGGACGCCCGGAACGCCCTCGACGCCGCCGCCTGGACCGCGGCGGGGTGGACGGTGCGGGGCCTGGGAAGGGCCGACGCCGGAATTGGCGCGGACGCGGCCGCCGCCGGCCGACTGGCCACCGCCGACTGAGCGGCCCGGCCCCAGCGGCCCGGTCTGAGCGGCCCGGCCCCAGCCCGGACCCAGCGCCCCGGCCCAGCGGCCCGGCCCCAGCGGGAGCGCGGCAACCCGCCGGACGCCCGCGCCGTGGCGCTGGGCCCGCGCTTCGCCCCCTATGATTTCTGAGGGGAGGATTCAGAATGCAGCATCGTTGGTCTCAGATTTGTCCGGTTACGGCCGCGTGAGCACTTCAGCGCGCCCCGAGGAGGACGCCCGGCTCCGCGAAGCCATGTCCCTGCTCTCAGCCACACTGGAATCCACCGCGGACGGCATCCTTGTGGTCAGTGCCGAGGGCCGGATCTCCTCCGTCAACAACCAGTTCCTCTCGATGTGGGGCATCCCCCGCGAACTCGTGGACACCGGCGACGACGAGTCCGTGATGGGCTTCGTCCTGGGCCAGCTCACGGACCCCGAGCAGTTCCTCGCAAAGGTCACGGCCCTCTACGCCGATCCGGAAGCCGAGAGCCACGACGTGCTGCGCTTCCGCGACGGGCGGACCTTTGAACGGTATTCCCGCCCGCAGAAGGTCGAGGACCGCGTGGTGGGCCGCGTCTGGAGCTTCCGGGACGTCACCGCGGCCCGGCGAGCCCAGGACCAGATCAACCAGGCCATGGCGGACCTCGCGCAGCAGGCCAGCCAGCTGAAGACCCTCGCGTTCCAGGATCCGCTGACCGGGCTCTCCAACCGCCAGCTCTTCAACGACCGTCTGGCGCACGCCTTGGCCGGACCCTACGGGACCGCCGTCGACGTCCTGCTGCTGGACCTGGACGACTTCAAGGAAGTCAACGACATCCACGGCCACCATGCCGGGGACCAGATGCTGATCGAGGTCGGCCGCCGGCTGCGCGCCTGCGTCCGGCCCAACGACGTTGTAGCACGGCTGGGCGGCGACGAATTCGTGGTCCTGCTGGTCGGGTCGCTCGACGCCGACGCGGCCGCCGCGCGGGTCGTCGAATCCCTCAAGCTGCCGGTCTGGATTGATGGCACCATGCTGCGGCCCAGCCTGAGCCTGGGGCTGGCGTCCATCAGCGAAGACGCCGTCGATGCCTCCGAGCTGCTCCGCCGCGCCGACATCGCCATGTACGCTGCCAAGTCCGCCGGCAAGAACCGCTACCTGCGCTTCCGCCCGGAAATGATGACCGCACTGCTGGAGCGCACCGACCTGGAGGCCGGGCTGCGCACCGCGGTCGACAGCGGGGAGATCGCGGTGCATTACCAGCCAATCGTCTCCGCCCGGCTGGGCACCGTTGTCAAGGTCGAGGCGCTGGCCCGCTGGGAACGCGACGGTGCCCTCGTCCCGCCGCATCAGTTCATTCCCGCCGCGGAGCGCAGCGGCCTGATCGTCGAAATCGGCACCGAGGTCCTGCTGCGCGGCTGCACGGAGCTGGAGCCCTGGCTTTCCGCGGACCCCACCCGGTCCCTCGCCGTCAACGTCTCCGGTGTGCAGCTCCAGCACGGCAACTTCCCGGAGCTGCTGTTCGCGACCGCGGGCTCCTGCGGGGTGGATCCGCACCAGCTGGTCGTGGAGGTCACCGAGAGTGTCTTCTTCGACGACGACTGCCAGGTCCAGCGCCAGCTGGTGCAGCTCCGTGGCGCCGGGGTGCGGGTGGCGCTGGACGACTTCGGCACCGGCTACTCCTCGCTGGGCCGCCTGCAGGACCTCCCGGTGGACACGCTCAAGATCGATCAGTCCTTCGTCGCCTTGATCCACGCCGGTACCGAGGAGCTCCCCATCCTGAACTGCATGATCGACATGGCCCACGGCCTGGGCCTGACCGTCACCGCTGAAGGCGTCGAGACCCGGGAACAGGCCGAGTACCTGATGCGACGCGGATGCGATTCCCTCCAGGGCTTCCTGTTTTCCCGGCCCCAACCGGCGACCGGTCTGCCCGCTGCGCTCTCGGCGTCGGCCCGGACCATCACCGCATTGCGCCACGACACTGCCGCCCAAACGCAGTCGGTGCTGTGATTTGGGTCTCATGGCCCTATGATGCTTGAAGTTTAATGACCACCGCCCTGCCGGTGGATTCGAGTGACGAACGCCCGGGGGCTGGCATCGACGTGGAACAAGGATTGGCGGAAACCCTGCTGACGCAGGGCCCTGACGCGTTGCTGCAACTCACCACGGAGGGGGTCATCTCCTATCTGAATCCCGCGGCGGAGCGCCTGTTCGGCTACTCCGGCGAGGAGCTGATCGGCGTCGCGCACAACCGGCTGCTGGTGGAGGACGACCGCGGCGGCTTCCTGCGGGTTCTGAGCCGGCTCGGCCGCGCAGGGACGTCGGGGACGAGGCCTTTCCCCGGCCTCGGGCTGCACCGCGACGGCCGCGAACTGCCGTTGGAAATCACCTGCTCGCTCGTGACCACGCCGGCCGGAACGTCGGTGGCGGTCGCAGTCCGCGACACCACGCACCGCCAGGACCACGACGCCGGCCGGCGCAGCGCCGTCTCGCTCCTGGACGCGACGCTGGAGACGACGGCGGACGCCATCGTGGTGGTGTCCAACACCGGCCAGATCACCGGCGTCAACGAACAGTACCTGCGGCTGTGGGACATGCCGCGGGAGATCCTCGCCGAGGAGGACGCCTACGCCCTGGTCAAATTCATCGCCCAGAAATTGGTTGCCCCGGACTGCTTCAAGGCCAAGGTCGCCGAGCTCTACGCCAACCACGAGCTGCACAGCCACGACGTCCTCGAGTTCCAGGACGGCCGCACCGTGGAGCTGTATTCCCGCCCGCAGAAGGTCGCCGATGAGGTGGTGGGCCGGATCTGGAACTTCCGCGACGTCACCTCCCGCACCGTGGCGCAGGACCAGGCCCGCCGCGCCCTCGACGAGCTGGCACAGCAGGCTGATCAGCTGAAGGCCCTCGCGTTCCAGGATCCGCTGACCGGGCTGGCGAACCGGATGCTGTTCAACGAACGCGCCACCGCCGCGTTGGAGTCCCCCGGACCGGTGGCGGTGCTGCTGCTGGACCTGGACGACTTCAAGGAAGTCAACGACATCCTGGGCCACCACGCCGGGGACCAGATGCTGGTGGAGATTTCCCGCCGGCTGCAAAACTGCGTGGGCCCGCACGGCACCGTGGCCCGCCTGGGCGGCGACGAATTCGTGGTGCTGCTGGTCGGCTGCGGCGATTCGGACGCGGTCGCGCAGCGGATCGTGGCCACGCTGAACGCCCCGGTCTCCATCGAGGGCACCCTGATGCGCCCGGGGCTGAGCCTGGGCGTGGCGACGCGCGGCACCGAGGACATGTCTTCCTCCGAGCTGTTGCGGCAGGCCGATGTGGCCATGTACGCCGCCAAGGAGGCAGGCAAGAACTGCTACGTGCACTTCCAGCCGGAGATGCTGGCCACCTTGCTGGAACGCACGCAGCTGACCGCGGGGCTGCGCCGCGCCGTCGAACTCGGCCAGATCACCGTCTTCTACCAGCCCGTAATCTCCACGAACCGCCGCGAGGTGATCCAGTTTGAGGCCCTGGCCCGCTGGGAACGCGACGGGGTGCTGATGGCGCCGGACGCCTTCATCCAGACCGCGGAGCGCAGCGGCCTGATCCGCGACATCGGGGCCGAGGTGCTCCGGCAAAGCTGCACCGAGCTGCAGTCCTGGCTGGCGGAGGACCCCGGGCGGACCCTGGCCGTCAACGTCTCCGGCGTGCAGCTGCAGCACAAGGACTTCGCCGAGCGGGTGCTGGACATCGCCGCATGGAGCCGGGTTGATCCGCACCAGCTGGTCCTGGAGGTCACCGAAAGCGTGTTCTTCGACGCCGACTCCCACGTCATCCAGCAGCTGATCACCCTGCGCGCCGCGGGCATCCGGGTGGCGCTGGACGACTTCGGCACCGGCTACTCCTCGCTGGGCCGCCTGCAGGAGCTTCCGGTGGACGCGGTCAAGATCGACAAGTCGTTCGTGTCCATGCTGCACACCGGCGAGGAGCGGCTTCCCATCCTGACGTCCATGATCCACATGGCCCACAGCCTGGGCCTGCGGGTGACGGCGGAGGGCATCGAGACGCCCACCCAGGCCCGGTACCTGATGGAACACGAGTGCGACGCCCTGCAGGGCTACCTCTTCTCCCGCCCCGTGCCCGGGGCACGCCGGGCGGCGGCCGTCGCACAGTCCGCGGAGGCCATCACGGCCCTGCAGGAGCCGGCAGTGGCGCTCTAGTTCGGCCCCTTGTCTGGGCGACCGGACGACATATTCGCACGCTTTCACGATTACTGTCGGGGCGGCATGAGACTGTGCTAGCGACCACATATGATTTCAGCAGGCGCGGCCGCGGCGAACCCAATCCGGTTCCCGGCGGTGCGCGGCACCATTCACAGATCCATCGCTTTTGGGGGCAGTACACATCATGGACGCAGCGTTTGCACAGACAGTGCTGGAGCACAGCCCCGACGCCCTCTTGCTGCTTGGCCCGGATGGATCCATCGCTTTCCTGAACACTGCCGCGGAGCAGCTCTTCGGCTATTCCCGGGCGCAACTGCTGGGCGCCGACTACAGCATGCTGCTTGCCGAGTCGGCACGGGAGGACTTCCACAAGGTCCTCGCCGGACTGGAAGGCGGCGCCGGGCGGACGCCCTTCACCGGCGCGGGCCGCCGCGGCGACGCCTCCGAGTTCCCGGTCCAAATCACCTGCGCCGCGCTTCCGGCAGCGCCCGGCACGGCCGGGACCGTCGCAGTCTCCGTGCGCCCGGGAGTCCCGGCCCGCCCCGGCGCCACACCACCCGCAACCCCGCACGACGGCGGAGCCACGGCGGGTGCCGCCGCGGCGGCAGCCGCTCCCCGCCGTCGGACATTCGGCTCGCTGGAGGCAGAACTGGTGCCCGGCACCACCGGCGTGCTTCCCCGTCTCACTCCCGCGGAGCACGACGACCAGCTCAAGGCGGCCGTGCTGCGGGACACGCTGACCGGGCTGCCGAACGGGACCCTGTTCAACGAGCGCCTCGCCGCGGCGCTGCGCCGGCCGGACCCGGTGGACGTGCTGCTGATCAACGTGGACGATTTCAAGAGCTACAACGACATGCTGGGCCGTTCCGCCGCGGACGAGCTGCTCGTGGAGGTGGCCAGCCGGCTGCGCAACTGCGTCCGGCCGCACGACACCGTGGCCAGGCTGGGCGGCGACGAATTCGTGGTGCTGCTGACCGAGTGCCTCAATGCCGGAGCCGTGGCGAAACGGATTTCCGAGTCCCTGTACGTCCCGGCACGGATCGGCGGATCGATGGTGCGGCCCGCGGTCAGCATGGGACTGGCGGCCAAGACGCCGGAGACCCACGACGGCGCTGAACTGCTGCGGCAGGCGGACTCGGCCATGACGGCGGCCAAGGCGGCGGGGAAGAACACCTGGCTGCAGTTCCGGCCGGAGATGCTGAACACGGCCGCCAACAAAGCCCAGGGCGAGACCGGCCTGCGGCAGGCGGTGGAACTGGGGCAGATCTCGGTCCACTACCAGCCGGTGGTGTCCCCCGGGCTCGGCGCCGTGGTGCAGTTCGAGGCCTTCGCGCGCTGGGAGCGGCACGGCAAGCTGGTGCCGCCCAACCAGTTCCTGCCGGTGGCCGAACAGAGCGGCCTGATCCGCGAGATCGGCGACGAGGTCATGCGCCGCGCCTGTGCCGAGATCCGGCCCTGGCTGGCCGGCGACGCCGCGTACAGCGTGGCCGTGAATGTCTCCGGCCTGCAGTTCCAGCACCGGGACTTCGCCACCGACGTGCTGGGCATTGTCGCCTCCACCGGGGTGGACCCGCGCCAGCTCATGCTCGAACTGACCGAGAGCGTGTTCTTCGACGCCGATTCGGACGTGCTCCGGCAGTTGGCGCAGCTGCGCGAGGCCGGCGTCCGGATCGCGATGGACGACTTCGGCACGGGTTACTCAACGCTGGGCCGGCTTAAGGAACTGCCGCTGGACAAGGTCAAGATCGACCGTTCCTTCGTGGCGATGATCAAGACGGGCAAGGAACACCTGCCGTTCTTCCGCACCATGATCAACGCCGCGCAAAACCTCGGGCTGAAGGTCACGGCCGAGGGCATCGAGACGCCGGCACAGGCCAAGTACCTGATGGATCTGGGCTGCGACTCGCTGCAGGGGTACCTGTTTGCTAAGCCCGCCCCGGCCAGCGACCTCGCCGGGACGATGGAAAGCGCCCTGACGGCGATCGACAAGGTCGAAGCCGCAGGCTAGCCTCCGGCTCCCGCAGCTCCGGCGGCGCACGTGACGCTCCCGCAGCACAGCGGCCGACGTTCCCGCCCAGTTCTAACCTGCGGCAGCACTCCGGCAGCCCGGTGTAGCCCGGGTTGGCGCGGAGTCATCCCGTGGCCGACCTAAGAACCGGGCAGGAACGTCAGCAGCGGGACCCCCACCGCCTGGCGGGGCCCCGGCGCAAAGGTCGGGTTAGCGCTTTTCGCAGGCGATGCCGTCGTTGTCACGGTCGAGGTCGTACTCGCCGCGGTGCCGGACGGCGCCGCCGTCGTTGTAGCCGTAGAGGGTGTTGTCCACGCGGAAGGTGGTGACCCGCTTGCCGGTAGTCTTGTCCTTGGCGCCCTTGCGGCCCACGCCGTGCGGGTAGACCTTGTTCAGCTCCGTGCAGTTCTTGTACGACTTCGGCGCCGGCGCGGCAGACGCCGGCACGGCGGTGCCGCTCAGCACGACGGCGCTGGCAGCCAGCGAGGCAATCATCAGTTTCTTCAGGCGCACCTTCGAGCACTCCCCCAATATGAAGCCCTCGGCCGCGTGTCGGCGAGGGGCAGGGAAAGACTATCCCACGATTTCCTTCATTGGGAGGAGGCTCAACCGCGGGGGTCGAGCCTGTCGGAGTCCTGGGCCACCATGGCGGTGCTGCGCTCCCACAGTTCCCTGGAGAGTTCCGCGTCGTAGGCCTGCTTGTTGGCCTTCGCCAGCGCCCGCTTGGCGTAGTAGGCGCCCGGGACCCACTCCTGCCCCGGGACGGCCGTGGCAAGCCACACGAGGGTGTCAGCGCCCTGCTCCGGGGACAGCATGAACCGGTTGAGGAAGCTTCGGTACATAAAGCGGAACGGGCTGGTGGTGTCCGCGGCAAAGTTGGTGGCCACTACGCCGGGATGGAACGCCGCCGTGGAGATGCCGGCTGCGTGGTAGCGGTTGTGCAGCTCGGCCGTGAAGAG
The DNA here is from genome assembly GCF_056394105.1 of Arthrobacter sp. 10T419. NCBI lineage: Bacteria > Bacillati > Actinomycetota > Actinomycetes > Micrococcales > Micrococcaceae > Arthrobacter > Arthrobacter sp. 10T419. Next base: position 227,702 of record NZ_JBFTHF010000006.1, read on the forward strand.
GATGTTCTCCAGCTTCGCGTTACCGTAGGCCAGATTGGCGGAGTATTTGTTCGCGAGCTCCAGGTCGTCGATGTCCAGCCGGCCGTAGAGCGAATTGGCGGCGCTGGAAGTGTTGATGACGGTGGCCTTGCTGGAGGTCAGGGTGTCCAGCAGTTCGGTGGTGAGTAGGAACGGTGCCAAGTGGTTGATCTGGAAGGTCTTCTCGTGACCGTCGACGGTGAGCTCCCGGGCGCCCATGATGCCGCCAGCGTTGTTGGCCAGGACGTCGATCCGCGGGTACTTCTCCCGCAGCTGCGCGGCGAGCCGGCGCACCTGCGCCAGGTCGGCGAAGTCGCTGACGAAGTAGTCCGCGCCGATTTCGTTCGCGATCCGTTCGGTCTTCTCGGCCGAACGTCCGACGACGACGACGTTCTCGCCTCGTGCGGCGAGGGTCCGGGCGGCGGACGCGCCGATCCCGTCGCTGGCGCCGGTGATGACGATGGTCCGTGCAGTCATGGGATCTCCCGAGTTGGTTTTTAGTTGAAGCTACTCAAGAGTAATCAACGCTGAAGCGCCGGCAGGTGTTCCTCCCACCCAACACTCCCGCAGATGTGTCATGTTCCTCCCCCACGCTCCCTCACTTCCACAGGCTGCTATGGAGGCCTTCAGCTCTGTGTTTGGGGTGTTAAAAGGCTCAGGCCCCGACACTGTGTGTCGGGGCCTGGCTGTAATGGTTGTCCGGCGGTGACCTACTCTCCCACACCCTCCCGGGTGCAGTACCATCGGCGCTGTGGGTCTTAGCTTCCGGGTTCGGGATGGG